>NZ_CP155823.1:625000-797500 GCF_045348365.1 Thioclava sp. 'Guangxiensis'
GTGATGATCGCGCGGCTTCTGCGGTCGCTGAACTACGAATGCGTCTATCTGAACGCGTTTGAGACAGGCACCCCAGCTCGCAGCGGCACTGGGAAGCGGATGATCTCCTAGATTACCAAGAGCCCCCATTCGACGCTCGATGCCCCCCAAAAGCCCATCAAGGTCTCGATTGGAAGGCGGCAGCATGACCTATAGGCAACCTCAGCGCCGCCGAAAAACTGTCCGGGAAATGGGGACCACTTCAGCACCACCACCGCATTATCATGCCCATTACGCGCCCGATAATGGGGTTCGAAGCCTTTTGCTCAGCCGCCGCCACTTGCGCTGGCGTGGGACCGCGCACATCCTCCCTAAAGGGCAGATAGCGTGATGAGCCCTACGCATTCCAGATCATCGCGGCGCTCGCAGGATAAGCATATCCAAGCGAGGGGCGTTTCGAGCCAAGCCGTATTTCTTGCGACACAACCATAGGTTCTGACATATCCGCTCCCCTTATGGATCGTTTCAGCCGCACGATGGCCCAGAGATACCGACGGGGGCGGTTACAGCATCAAGGCCCCAGCACAGCTTCTTTCAACGTTTCCGAATATAGACAACGTATATCCATGGCGCGATGGCAATCGCGACAGTCACGAGCATAACAGTGGCGGCTGCGGACGCGAATGCGATGTTCGAACGCAGGAACAGGAAGTCCATGATAAATTTCGCAGGAACATCGGTCGCCATTCCCGGGCCACCATTCGTGAGTGCCACGACCAGATCGAAGGACTTCACTACACCCAAGCCGAGAAGGACAACTGCCGTAACGACAATGGGACGGAGTGTGGGCAGCACGATGGAAACGCAACCACGCCAGATTGGAATCCCGTCGACTTTGATCGCTTTCCACAAATCAGGATCCACGCCACGCAATCCCGCAAGCATAAGCGCCATAACAAGCCCTGCCGATTGCCAAACTGCTGCGAGCACGACCGCATAAATCGCCTTGTCCGGATCAACCACCCAATCAAAGCGGAAAGACGTCCAGCCAAGGTCGTTCAGAGTCTTCTGGATACCAAGGGTAGGATCCATCATCCAACGCCAGACGACACCTGTAACGATAAAAGATAAAGAATAGGGATAGAGATAGATGGTCCGGATCGTGCCTTCCAATGCAATCTTGCGGTCCAGTGCGATGGCCATCAATGTGCCCAGAACAAGACTGGCGACTACGAAAAGCACGCCAAAAACCAGCATATTATCAACCGAGTTCATCCAGCGCGAGGCATGGAAGAGACGCTCGTATTGCTTGCCTCCCGCAAAGACCATTTCTGGCACGAGTTTTGACGGTGTGAAGGAAATGCCGACGGTCCAGATCATCGTGCCGACATAGGCGGCCAGCACGATGATCCAGGTGGGCCAAAGAGCCATGGCGGCCCTGCTTGGGCGAAAAATGGGGGTTATCATTCGAGCCGCCATGGAACTATCCTTATTCTGCCGTCATTTCGATCGCATCGGTGAGCGATGCCGCAAAGTCCTCGGCGCTCATCGAAGGCGTATTCCAATATTCCGAAACGGCATCCTGAATGGCCCCGACGCGGTCAGCGCTCGCACTGATCTCGGGTCCTGCAACCTGCATGGACGGATCCTGCATGGCTTTATATCCTTTCGAGGCACAAGCATCGAGCGAGCTTCCATCCGCGTCGAGCCGTGCCGGGATACCACCCTTCACTTTGTTAAATGCGACCTGAACCTCGGGGGACATCATGGTTTTGACCAGCAAATCATCAACGGCTTTCTTGTCCTGTCTCTTGGCAGCAGGCAGCACGAAGACATCGCTGCTGATGACAAAGTGGTCTTTTCCACCAAGGCCGAGAAGACACTCGTAATCCTTCCCTGCCTCGAGGCCAGCTGCGGTAAACTCGCCCTTGGCCCAATCGCCCATGAACTGCATCGCAGCCTTGCCCTGAATGACCATGGCCGTCGCGTCATTCCATTTGCGGCCGGGCGATCCTGCGTCGATATAATTGGTGAGGCGTTTGAAGTCCTCGGCAAAAGCCTTGAATTCAGGTGAGTTGATCTTGTCGGTATCGCCATCGACCAAGATCGCATTGTAAAGGTCGAGATCGCCACGGAACATCATGACCTGATAGAACAGCTCGAGCGTTTGCCACGCTTCACCGCCATGCGCGATGGGTGTAACACCTGCGGCTTTGAGGGTGTCGAGCATCGGGAAGAAGCCGGACCAATCCTCGGGCATCGTCACCCCCGCATCAGCCATGACCTTTTTATTGACCCAGAGCCAGTTCTCGCCATGGTTATCGACCGGCATTGCATAGACCTTGCCATCATAGGACACGGCTTTCAGTAGCGCAGGCGGCAGAGCTTTGTCCCAATGACCGGTTTCGGCATAGCTGCTCAGGTCAGTCAGATAGCCTTTCTGGGCAAGATCGGCAAATTGGGTGCCTGCGTTGAACTGCAGAGCATCCGGAGGATTACCGCCGATGATCGAACTGGTCGCCGCTGCGAGCGCACTCTCGAAATCGGGCACGGCGTTATCGACCCATTCACCGCCATTGGCGTTGAAATCTTTGACCATCACCTGCAATGCTGACGCCTCGGAGCCGCTAGTCCACCAATGCATGACCTGTGCCTTGACCGGATCGGCATGAGCGGGGGTAACAAGGCAGAACGCGCTCAACGCGATACCGGAGGTAAGCCCCGAAAGTGACCGTGACATGTTCTTCTTTTTCATCATGTTGTTCCCTGTTGATGTATTTTGGTATTTTGGCAATCCGGCCATATGGCCGGACCGGTTTTTATGCGTCGGCCGAGTGGAGGAGCACTCTGCTGCCATCGTTCTGGGCAGATTGGACCGCCGCGAGAATAAAGCGCATGCCTTCAAGACCTTCGACGATGCCTGGAAGGTCCGGAGAAGGCGTTCCTGTCTCGAAGGCAAGGATCTTGTCTGCCGCCTCGCGATAGAGCGTGGCGAACGCCTCGAGATATCCTTCAGGATGGCCGCCCGGTATGCGGGTCGCCGCCGTAGCGGCCTCGCCGATCCCGTGCCCACCGCGGATAAATGTCTGGGCAGGCCCATCCAGCGGTCTGAAGGACAGACGGTCTGGCTCTTCCTGTAGCCATTCGATGCCGGCCTTTTCACCATAGACCCTCAGCCGGAGCCCGTTCGCATGTCCACTGGCGACCTGACTTGCCCAAAGCATCCCGCGCGCTCCACCTTCGAAACGCAACATGACCTGCGCGTCATCATCGAGGCTTCGTCCGGACACAAATGAACTGAGCTCCGCACGAAGGCTCTCGGGACGCAGCCCCGTCACGAACCGCATCAGATGGTATGCATGCGTGCCGATATCCCCGATCGCCCCGCCGAGACCGGCGCGCGCCACGTCAGTCCGCCATTCCGCACCTTTCACGCCCTGCCGCTCGACATTGCGAGCAAGCCAGTCCTGCGCATATTCAACCTGAACCACGCGCAGCGGACCTAAGGCATTCTGGGTCACCAGCTCCTGTGCATGCCGCACCATAGGATAGCCCGAATAGTTATGGGTCAGGACAAACAGGCGCCCCGCCCGTTCCAGAACCTCGTATAGGGCTTGCGCATCTTCGTAGGTGCTGGCCAAGGGCTTGTCGCAGATCACATGGATACCTGCTTCGAGAAACGCGCAAGCTACCGGTACATGCAGGTGGTTCGGCGTAACAATCGACACGACCTCCACACCATCGGGACGGGCAGCTTCCTTTCGGGCCATATCACGATAATCGCTATAGCTGCGTTCGGGAGCGATGCCACATTCCACGGCGGAGGCCGCCGCGCGGGCGGGGTCCGATGAGAGCGCACCTGCGACGAGATCGAAGCGGTGGTCAAGGCGCGCGGCCATGCGATGGACACCACCGATAAATCCGCCCGCGCCGCCCCCTACCATACCCAGTCGGATCCGGCGGCTCATGAAGAAAGCCCCAATAGTCGCCGGTTGGCTGCGGCATCGGTTCCTGCGGCCGCAAAGTCATCAAAGGCGCGATCTGTAACGCGGATGATATGATCCGCGATAAAGCGCGCCCCTTCCGCGGCGCCATCCATGGGATGTTTCAAGGCGCATTCCCATTCAAGCACGGCCCAACCGTCGAAGCCATATTGTGCAAGGCGCGAGAAGACGGCTTTGAAGTCGACCTGACCATCTCCGGTCGAGCGGAAGCGGCCCGCTCTCTCGACCCAAGGCGCATAGCCCGAATAGACACCCTGACTGGCGGACGGTACAAACTCGGCATCCTTGACGTGGAACATTCCGATACGCTCGTGATAGCGGTCTATGAACCCTAGATAATCAAGCTGCTGCAAGACGAAATGGGAGGGGTCGTAAAGGATCTTGGCACGTTGATGCCCACCCACACGGTCGAGGAACATCTCGAACGTATAACCATCGAAAAGATCCTCTCCGGGATGGATCTCGTAACACAGATCCACTCCCGCAGCATCGAACGCATCGAGGATCGGGCGCCAGCGCGAGGCGAGTTCGTCAAAGGCTTCCTCGATCAGTCCCGCAGGACGCTGCGGCCATGGATAGAGATAGGGCCAAGCCAACGAACCAGAAAATGTCGCATGAGCGTCTAGTCCCAACCGACGGCTGGCCTGTGCTGCCAGCATCAGGCTCTCGACAGCCCATGCCTGCCGTGCGGCGGGGTTGCCACGCTTTGCCGCAGGAGCAAAACCATCATAAAGCGTGTCATAGGCAGGATGCACTGCCACAAGCTGGCCCTGAATATGGGTCGAGAGCTCGGTGATTTCCAAGCCATGATCCGACAACAGCCCTTTCACATCATCGCAATAGCTGTCCGAGCTGGCCGCAAGGGCCAGATCGAAGATTGCCGGATCTCCGGTCGGGATCTGCAGGCCCTTGAATCCAAGGCCAGACGCCCATTGCGCCAGACCGGTAAGGCTGTCGAACGGCGGCTCGGCGCCGATAAACTGCGCCAAAAACAGGCCCGGTCCTTTCATCGTGCGTGGGGTCACGGGAGCACCTCCACGGATTGCGCTGCACGGAAGGTTATGGCCTCCTCGGGTGTAAAGGCTGCGGGCCGCTTGGGGCGGCTATTGATATAGAGGGAGCGTCCTTCAATGGCTGCCGTCTCGATGGCGAGCATAACCTCAAGCACATGCCGTCCGAATTCGGTATCACAGCGATGTGCGCGTCCCTCAGAAATCGCGCGGGCCATTTCCGCAAGCCCTAGCCCGCGATAGCAGGAGAATGGAAACTCGCCCAGCCACAGACGGTTATTGGCCCCGAAAGCGCGGGTCGATGTATCTATCTCGGTGAAGCCCCCTACAAGATCGCCCTGCGCGATGATTCCGCCAAAATCATTGGGATCGCAAATCCGGAGCGTGCCTTTGGTGCCGTGCAACTCGATCGGGCGTAGATCAGAATTTGCGACATCCCAGCTTGCGAGGAAGGTAATCTCGGCGCCGCTCTCGAAGCTCAGGAGGGCATTGAGCGTGGTGAAGGTCTCGACAGGAATGCTCTGCCCCTTGAGAGGGCCGTCGGCCGTGACCAGACGTGTGCGCCGGCCGATCCGTCCACTGGCCTGAACCCGCGTGACCGGCCCGAGCATATTGACGAGTGACGCAATGTAATAGGGGCCCATGTCGAGAACAGGACCACCGCCTTTGCGGTAGAAGAAGTCTGGCGAAGGGTGCCAGTCTTCCATCCCATGCGACAGGACGGTGGCAAGACCGGTGACCACCTCACCGATTGTACCCGCATCAACGAGAGCCCGCGCTTGTTGCTGCGCGGGGCCGAGGAACGTGTCCGGCGCAGTACCAATCCGCAGGCCACGCGCAGCGGCTGCGGCCTCCATCGCATCGACCTCGGCTAGGCTAAGCGCCAGAGGCTTTTCGGTATAGACATGTTTGCCCGCATCGAGGATGCGCAAGGAGGTCTCGGCATGCACGGCAGGTATGGTCAGATTGAGAATGACATCGAGGTCATCACGCGCCAGAAGTGCGTCGACCTCCATCGCCTCGATGCCGTATGCCGCAGCTTTGGACCGCGCCGCCTCGGGGCGCAGGTCTGCGCAGGCGATGTAGTCGATGTCTTGCAAGAGCGGTCCATTTGTAAAATAGGTATCGGAGATATTTCCACATCCGATTACCCCGACGCGCAGAGGTTTAGTATTCTCTCTCACACTGCAACTCCGTCGAGTTGGCGAACGGCTGCAGAGCTTTGGGTCGCGAAATCGAGCCAGTCTTTCGGTTCGTCATGTTCGAGAATTGCAAGACGTGCGCCAGTTTTGGGAAGCATCGCCCACACAGCAGGCCAGTCGACGATGCCTTGGCCGACATTGGTCCAGCCATCCTGATCGAGGTTCTGGCCTTCGGGCGCGATATCCTTGACGTGGACGGCAATGATGCGCTCGGCATAACGCTCGATCCACATGAGCGGGTCCCCCCCCGCGCGCACGACCCATGCAACATCGAGTTCCAGCGCGCAGCCTGCCTCGTTCATGATGACTTCGATCGGCATCGTGCCACAGGGCAAAGGCTCGAATTCGAACTCGTGGTTATGCCATGCAAAGATAAAGCCTCCCGCGCGCATCTGGTCGCCAACCGCAAGAAGGCGCGCTGCAAGGGCTTGCCACCCTGCCAGGTCGACCGGGCGGTCTTCGGGCTCGAGCCAAGGCGCGATAATGGTTTTCATCCCCAATCGACGGGCGATCTCGATGGCACGGGCAGGTTCTGCTTCGAGCATCTCGAGGTCGAAATGCCCGCTAAGTGCTGTCATGTTGTGCTGAGCTAGAATGGAATGCAGCCCGTCCAGATCTGCATAAAGCTCGCCAAAAGGCTCGACATTGGTGATCCCCATAGCTGCCAGTTCGGCAAGCTGGGTGTCGAGTGAGTCAGACGCGCGGGCGGTATAGAGCTGGAACGAAAGAAGCGGAGAAGTCATGATTTTTCCTGACGGATGGAAGTAGGTTACAGGCGCTGGCCTGATTGGGTATCGAAGAGGGAGGCACGTACCAGATCGGGCTGGAGGAAGACCTGTGTGCCGAGAGCAGGCAAGTGTTGGCCTTGTGCGCTGCCCAAACGAAGCGAGAGCTGGGTGCCGTTGGCGGTCGTGGCCCAGATGATGGTCTCCGAGCCAAGTGGCTCGATCAATGTGACCTCTGCCTCTAATGATCCGGCGGTGCCTTCTGGACAGAGCACGAAATCTTCGGGGCGTAGGCCTAATGTTGCGGGGCCGGTAAAGGCGAGAGGCGCGCTCGAGATCCGATCAAGATCAAAACTCATGCCAGCCGTCGTGAAATGAGGTCCCTGCGGTCCGGAGGAGATCTCGCCTTCAATAAAGTTCATCTTGGGAGTTCCGAGGAACCCGGCAACAAAGAGATTTGCAGGGCGGGTATAGACCTCGGCTGGAGGTGCCAGTTGCTGGATCTTGCCGTCCTTCATCACCGCGATGCGGTCTGCAAGCGTCATGGCCTCGACCTGGTCATGAGTGACATAGATCATCGTATTGCCAAGCGACTGGTGAAGGCGCTTGATCTCGATGCGCAGATCTGCACGCAGTTGCGCGTCGAGATTAGATAGCGGCTCATCAAAAAGGAAAACATCCGCCTTACGGACTAGAGCACGCCCGATGGCTACCCTCTGACGCTGTCCGCCGGACAGATCGGCGGGACGACGTTTCAGGAGGTGTTCGATTTGTAGGAATTTGGCAGTGTGGTTCACGCGTTCGGCGATCTCTGCCTTGGCCATGCCACGGATCTTTAAGCCGAAGCCCATATTCTGCGCGACGGTCATCCGCGGATAGAGCGCATAGGACTGGAAGACCATGCCGATACCGCGATCTTTCGGCTCGGCGCGCGTGACATCCTGACCGGAGATCATGATCTTGCCTGCGGTTACCGTGTTCAGCCCCGCTATCGCATTCAACAGCGTAGATTTCCCGCAGCCAGAAGAGCCAAGGAGCACAAGAAACTCGCCCTCGGCGATGTCGAGATTAAGCCCGTCGAGTACGTGCATCGTACCATAGGTCACGCGCAAGTCGCGGATCGAAACAGAAGTAGTCTGAGCGTCGAGCATGATTATCCTTTCACGGCGCCGGCTGCGATGCCGCGGACGAACCAGCGGCCGGACAAGAGATAGATTGCAAGGGGAACGAGGGCCGTCAGGATCGTCGCGGCCATGTGGACGTTATAGGGATGCTCACCCATGCGTGTATTAACGAGACCAATCAGCTGGACCGTCATCGGCTGGTTGCCCTGACCGGCAAAGATGAGACCGAAAAGATAATCGTTCCAGATGCCCGTCGCTTGCAGAATGACCGTCACGACGAGGATCGGCACTGACATGGGGAGAATGATGCGCCCGAAAATCTGCCAGAATCCAGCGCCGTCGATCTTGGCGGCATCGAGCAGCACATCCGGCACTCCCGAATAGAAGTTCCGGAAAATCAGGGTCGTCACCGGCATGCCGAAGATCACATGCACCAAGACAACACCGAAGAGCGATTTCCCGAGGCCCAATGAGGCAAAAGACATGGCGAGAGGATAGATGAACAGCTGGTAGGGAATGAAGGCGCCGATCAGCATGATAGCGAAGAGTACTTCTGCTCCGCGGATACGCCAGAATGCCAGCGCATAGCCATTAATTGCCCCTAGCAACACGGAAAAGAAGACACTCGGGACCGTAATAATGACCGAGTTCCAGAATCCAGTACGCAACCCCTCGCAGTGAAGCCCCGAACAGGCGTGATTCCATGCCTGATCCCATGCAGCGAAGCTCGGGTGCTGGGGGAGCGCAAAGATAGAGCTATTGCGGACCTCAGCCATATCCTTCAGCGAGGTCACACCCATCACATAAAGAGGAAGAAGAAAAAAGAGCGCGCTGAGGAGAACAAAGATCCACAGCCCCCATCTGCCGGTGTTCGATGCCTGCTCCATTAGACTCGACCATGGTTTATGAAAACGTTTTCATTGCATGTCGGGTGATATGATCTGCTCAGAGGCATTTTACTCGTCTTTACCTGTCGGGATAAGTGATCTTTTATAATCTTATTAAAACGTTTGCATTGCACGTTTTTAAAGTCAATATAGTTTTCAAGCTAGATTTCAGGAGGCAAGAATTATGGTATCGGCGGTCCGACCAAAGGGCATTGTGACTATCGCCGATGTGGCAAAACTTGCTGGAGTTTCAAATGGAACCGTGTCGCGTTTCAATCATGAACCCGAGCGTGTGAGCCCCGCCACACGCGACAAAATACAGGCGGCCATAGAAACATTAGGATATTCCCCCAATATTCTCGCCCGCAATTTCCGGACCGGTAGCACAGGCGTGATTCTAGTCCTGACATCCGGGATTGGCGATCCGTTTTATGGCGACGTTATCAGCGGCATCGGACGTGTCGCCCGGTCCAAGGGCTACACGGTACGAATTGAGGAACTCTACGATGGAACACCGTTGAGCAGCAACGATCTAAGCAGTTTCATCTCGTCGCGCCAAGCGGATGGGATCGTCGTGCTCGGGAGCCCCTGGCCCTTCCGTCATTCTGAGCGTGACGCCGGAGACGCAAGCTATGCGATCGTGGTTTGCGGCGAAACATCCGACCCCGAACTTGCCCGCTATCCGCGTTTTCAGATCGACGGCCGTTCGGCTGCGCATGAAATGACCCGCTACTTGATCGGGCAAGGACATTACCAAATCGGATTTCTGGGGGTTGCGGGAGCGACAGTGCCTCTTGTGGAACGCGAGAACGGCTATAAGCTGGCCATGAAAGAGGCGAATATAGAATTGTCGCCTGATTGGATCGCCGACGCTGGCGTAACAATCGAAGAGGCACGTCGCGCTACGACTGCACTTTTGCACACGCAGAAGAAACCGACGGCAATCATCTGCGCAACCGATGACATCGCGCTAGCTGCGATGGCGGAAATCCACGCCCAAGGGCTGGTCGTCCCGCGCGACATCTGCGTAACAGGTTTTGATGACACTCGATATGCCGCGATTGCCAATCCGCCTCTGACCACAGTCGCGCAACCACGCGAGCAGATCGGGGAAAACGCGGTTTATAAACTCATCGACATGATGAACAACAAACCTGCACCTCTCCGAGAGGAACAACGACAGTATATCCTACCGCATCGTATTATATTACGAGGGTCTTCTCAGGTTTTGGCCGGCAAGACCTAAAGGACTGCGCCTTTCAACGCTCGGCCCACGCTACACTGACTTTCAAACCGGACCACTCGAGCAGGGCAGATCAGCTCCGCAGGTCCTATCAGCCACCGCTATAGGCGCGTGTCTGACAGGATGTATGTGCACATGCTCACAAATAAAGGGGTTACAGCAAAGCTTTCATTGCGATAGGCCGCGCAAGTTGGCAATTTTGCGAACAATAAACACTGGAATAAGAAATAAAATGTCGGACATATCATCAGCCAATGGCTTCGCCGACGCGAATACCTCTGCCACCAACTCGGCGGGCAAGGTGTTGCTGGCCAGCCTGATCGGGACCACGATCGAATTCTTTGACTTCTACGTCTATGCGACCGCCGCCGTGCTGGTCTTCCCCACGCTGTTCTTCCCCAACAGCGATGGTATGACCGCCCTTCTGGCCTCTTTCGCGACCTTCTCCATCGCCTTCTTCGCGCGTCCCCTGGGCGCCATCGTCTTCGGCCATTTCGGTGACCGTATCGGGCGCAAGGCCACACTGGTCGCGGCGCTGCTGACGATGGGCATCTCGACCGTCATTATCGGTCTCCTGCCCACCTATGCGCAGATCGGCGTCGTCGCGCCACTCCTGCTGGCACTCTGCCGGTTCGGTCAGGGCTTCGGTCTGGGCGGCGAATGGGGCGGTGCCGTGCTGATGGCCACCGAGAACGCACCGGAAGGCAAGAAGAACTGGTATGGTATGTTCCCGCAACTGGGCGCACCCGTCGGGCTCTTCCTGTCCTCGGGCCTCTTCTGGGTGCTTTTGCAGTTCATGCCCAAGGAGCAGCTGCTGAGCTGGGGCTGGCGTATCCCCTTCATCGCCTCCATCGCGCTGGTGGTCATCGGCCTGTGGGTGCGTCTGTCGATCACCGAAACGCCTGCCTTCCAGAAGGCTATCGAGAAGAACGAGCGCGTGGCCGTGCCGGTATTCGAGCTGTTTGCCAAACACAAACTCTCGATCTTCCTGGGCACCTTCGTGGCTATGGTGACCTTCGTGCTGTTCTATATCGGCACCGCTTACCTGCTGTCCTATAATGTCAAGGTGCTCGAGATCCCGTTCACCGACGCGCTGGTGATCCAGCTCTGGGGCGCGGTGATCTTCGGTCTGACCATTCCCTGCGCGGGCCTGCTGGCCGAGCGGTTCGGCCGCCGCGAGGTGCTGATCGTGACGACCCTGCTGATCGCCGCCTTCTCCTTCCTCGTGCCCGTGCTGATGGTGGCCAATGAGGGAGCGATCCTCTTGTTCGTGACGCTGTCGATGATCCTGATGGGCCTGACCTACGGGCTGATCGGCACGGCTCTGGCCGCGCCCTTCCCGACCCGTGTGCGCTATACCGGCTCCTCGGTGACCTTCAACTTCGCCGGTATCGTGGGTGCCTCGCTGGCCCCCTATGCCGCGACCTGGCTGCAGTCGAATTACGGGCTGGCCTATGTGGGCTACTACATGGCCGCCGCTGCCGTGATCACGCTGGCCTGTATCTTCGCCATCGGTCGCGAGAAGATCTGAGGCAGGCCGCATCGCTGTCCGAACTGCCCCGGCCACTGGCCGGGGTTTTTCGTGGCGCCCTGCCGCCGAATTAGGCAGGACAGCTCTGGCCCCAACAAATCCGCCCCTTCCTCCTAGACATCGCAAAACGGGCCTGCGCATGTGGCAGGAAAGCAATCACAAGGCCCTCTCCCATGTCCATGACCTCGCTATGGTATGCCACAGGCCCCGCAGGCCCCGCCCTGCCGCAGCTGGAGGAGAGCCTGAAAACGGATGTGCTGGTGATCGGTGCAGGCTTCCAGGGTCTCTCGACCGCGCTGCATCTGGCCGAGGCCGGCACCTCCGTCGTGCTGCTCGAGGCGCATGAGCCGGGCGAGGGCGGCTCGGGGCGCAACGGGGGGCAGGTCATCCCCGGGCTCAAGGACGACCCCGACACGCTCGACCGCCTCTTTGGCGAGGACACCACCGAATTTGCCGGCTCGACGGCCACGGTTCTCTTCGATCTGGTGGAGCGCCTCGGGCTCGACTGCGATGCCGAGCGCACGGGCTGGATCCAGACCGGTGACAAACATGTGCTGATACCCGCGCTCAGACAGCGCATGTCCGAATGGAAGGCGCGCGGCGCCGATGTGGACTGGCTCGATGCGGGCGAGATGGCCGCCTATACCGGTAGCACGCGGTTCAAGGGCGGCTGGCTCGACCGCCGCGCAGGCCAGATCCATCCGCTGAAACTGGTGCGCGCGCTGACCGCTGCCGCATTGGCTGCGGGGGTGAAGATCTGTGCCCGCTCGCCGGTCACCGGCCTCACGCGCAAGGGCCACTGGGTGGCCAGCCTGCCCAATGGCAGCACCGTCACCGCAGACCGCGTGCTGACGGCCACCAACCGCTATACCACGCCCGAACTGGACCCCGATCTGATGCGCGCCACCCTGCCCGCCAATAGTTTCCAGATCGCGACCCGTCCGCTCAGTGCCGAGGAACTGACCCGCATCCTGCCCCATCGCACCCCCGTCTCGGAAAACCGCCGCGTGGGCACCTATTTCCGGATCGGGCCGCAGAACCGGCTGATGCTGGGCGGGCGCGGGGATTTTGCCGATCCACAGGGCCCCGCGCGATTTGCCATGATCCAGCGCGAGGTCGAATGGCTCTATGGCAAGGGATTGGAGATGGAGCATTACTGGTTCGGCGCCGTCGCCATGACACGCGATCACCGGATGCGGATCTTTTCGCCCGAGACCGGCCTTCTGGCCGCCACTGGATTCAACGGGCGCGGGGTCGCGCTCTCGACGGCCTTGGGCAAACGGATTGCCGAGCATTTCCTGACCGGTCGCACCCTGCCGATGCCGGTGCAGAAGACGGTCACGAGAATGCCTCTCTACGGGCTGCACCGCGTCTATGGCACGCTGGCAATCGACTATTACCGCCTGCGCGACAGGCTCGACCGTTAAGCGCGAACGAATCGCGCCCTTACGAAAAGCACTGCCAGAAACCACCCTATAATCCCCAAAACAGAAACAATGCCAAAGTCTTGCCGCATATTTTCTGGTTAACCCGACATAATCTTGCCCGATTGTGATCATAGGAGCTTTGTTAACGACG
The DNA here is from genome assembly GCF_045348365.1 of Thioclava sp. 'Guangxiensis'. NCBI lineage: Bacteria > Pseudomonadati > Pseudomonadota > Alphaproteobacteria > Rhodobacterales > Paracoccaceae > Thioclava > Thioclava sp. 'Guangxiensis'. Next base: position 638,284 of record NZ_CP155823.1, read on the forward strand.
TTAGGCTAGTTGTATGACAGGGCCTGACGTCCCAGAGCGTCACAACCAGGGGTGGGAGGGAAATGCTCGAATTCGAAAATGTCAGCAAGTCCTTCTGGACGGGCAAGCAGCGCAAGGTCATCCTTGATCGCGCGAGCTTCCGTGTGGAGCTGGGCAACTCGCTCGGCATCCTCGCCCCCAACGGCACCGGCAAGACCACCATCATCAACATGATGGCAGGGCTCGAGAAACCCGATGAGGGCGCGATCCGGCGCAGCTGCCGTGTATCCTTTCCGCTGGGCTTCATGGGCGGGGTCGTCGGCAAACATACCGCCCGCGAGAATGCGCGCTTCATCGCCCAACTCTACGGGCTGGACCCCGATTACGTCGAAGCCTTCTGCCGTTGGCTCTGCGGGATCGCCGAATATTTCGATATGCCCGTCGGCACCTTCAGCGCAGGGATGAAATCCCGTTTCACCTTCTCGCTGCTCCTCGCGCTCGAATTCGACATCTATCTGATCGACGAGGGCATGCCCTCCACAACCGATGTGGTCTTCAACCGCAAGGCAGGCACCATCCTGCGCGACAGGTTGCAGAACTCCACCGTCATTGTCGTCTCGCATCAGGCCGAGACATTGGAAAAATTCTGCCGGACTGCGGCCGTTCTGCGCGATGGCCAGCTCTATATGTTCGACACTCTGGAAGAAGCGAAGCGGATGTATGACTACACAACCTAGGACCACCAAATACCGCATCCGCCGCCACGAGATCCAGAGCGGCGCCAAGGCCCGTTCCGCGCCACTGCGGGAGGAGCCCGAACGGAACATGCCCGCCCAGAGCCCCGCACAGGCGCCCGCAGCGGACACGGTATCCGGGACGGTGACTGCCACACAGCGCCCCCCCGCCGCGATCCAAGCCCCGCCTGCGGAGCCGCCCGCCACAAAGACCGATCCCGCCAGAGCCGACACCGCACGGAACAGCGCTCCTCGGCGCAATGCGGCCCTTGGCATGATGGGCCAGCCGCCAAAGACAGGCCCCGCACCAGATCCGGACGATCCGGCGGCGATCTTCGAGCAGCATGATGATGGCTTCGGAGATATGAAATTCGCCGATGCCGCCCGCATGCAGGCCGAAGCCAATGCCGATCAGGTTCTCGACAAGGGCGAGAAGACGCTCGACGAGGAAATAGAGGCCATCCGTCGCGAAAGTCTGACCGGCCGCCAGCTGCGCCTTGCCCGCCGCATGGCCCAGAAACACGGGATCGAGGCCACCTCCGATTTCGAGGCGGTGCTATTGCTGCGCCGAAAGGGCATCGATCCGCTCGACCGTTCCAACATCCTGTCGCTGGTCAAACCCGACAAACCGGAGAACCTTCCGGCGGTTGCGGGCAAACGCAGCCTCGCCAGAACCAGCACGATGGCCGTGGCGACCGCCCCGCATTTGCCCGCCGAAGCAATGACCGAAGAACATCGCGCCAGCGAGATCCTCGCCATCCAGCGCGATATTGCCCGCCGCAGGCGGCGCAAGCTGATGCTGCTGGCGACCCGTCTGGCGTTTTTCGTTTTCCTGCCGACGCTCATTGCGGCCTATTACTATTTCGCCATGGCGACGCCCACCTATTCGACCAAGAGCGAATTCGTCATCCAGAAGGCCGACAGTTCGGCCGCAGGCTCCATGAGCAGCCTCTTCTCGGGCACGCAACTCGCCACCAATCAGGATAGTGTGACGGTGCAGAGCTTCCTGCAATCGATGGAAGCGATGAAGCGGCTCGATGAGGAAGAAGGTTTCAAGAAACACTTCCAGCAATCCTTCATCGATCCGCTGCAACGGCTGCCCACGCCCGCCACCGACAAAGAAGCCTACGCGCTTTACAAGAAGGTCGTGAAAATCGGCTATGATCCATCGGAAGGCGTGATCAAGATGGAGGTGATCGCCGCCGATCCCGAAACCTCGACGCGCTTTGCCAAGGCCCTGATCTCCTATGCCGAGGAACAGGTGGACCAGCTGACCTCGCGCCTGCGCGGCGACCAGATGCAGGGAGCTCGCGACAGCTATGACGACGCAGAGGCCAAGGTCCGCGACGCCCAGCAGAAAGTGCTGGAGCTCCAGCAGAAACAAGGGGTTCTGGACCCCGCCTCCGAAGGCAGCCTCGTGATGAGCCAGGTCTCCGCCTTCGAGACCCAGCTCCAGCAGAAACGGCTCGAACTGGGCCAGCTTCAGGACAACCCGAGCCCCAACGCGGCTCGTGTCGCAGGTGTGCAGGGCGATATCAGACGCCTCGAGACGCTGATTGCCAGCCTGCGCAAGCAGCTGACCCAGAATACCGCGACCACCAATTCCATCGCGGCCGTCTCGGGGGATCTGCGCATCGCCGAGGCCGATCTGGCCACCCGCCAGGGCCTTCTGGCACAGGCCGCCCAGCAAATGGAGACCGCCCGTCTCGAGGCCAACAAACAGGTCCGCTATCTGGAGATGGGGGTGCGCCCGATCACCCCGGATGCGCCCACCTATCCGCGCGCTTTCGAGGATACGCTGGTGGCCTTCCTGATCTTTGCCGGCATCTACCTGATGCTGTCGCTCACCGCCTCGGTACTGCGCGAACAGGTCTCGAGCTAGAGACGGCCCAGCACGATGGCAGATCCCGAGCCCCGAAGCCTCGCCACAGGCTTCGGGGCTTGCCATATCCGGCCCTGCGCAATAGGGATTCCGTCAAAACCGTCTGCTGCATCTGCATGAAGGACCTGCCATGACCCCCTATGACCGCGCCCATGCCGCAATGAGCGCCCAGCCCGAAAATGATGCGCTGCGCTTGGCCGTGTATGACCGGCTCGCCGATGCGGAACTGTTCTTGCTGCTGGAAGAAGAGGCCGACGGTCAGGATATCCGCCCTCAGGTCTTCGAGACCGAGGATGGGGCTTTCGTGCTGGCCTTCGATACCGAAGAGCGCATGGCCGAATTCTCCGCAAACCCCATGCCCTATGCCGCCCTTCCGGGCCGGATAATCGCACAAAATCTGGTGGGCGAGGAGATCGGCCTCGGCATCAATCTGGGCGTCGCCGACTCGGCCATGCTCTTGCCGCCCGAAGCCCTCGACTGGCTGAGCGAGACCCTCACCCATAGCCCCGCGCAGGCCACCGGCCGTCCGGTCAGCTTCGACGCCCCCGCCCTGCCCCCCGCGATCCTGGGGCTCCTGCTTCCGGCATTCGAGGCTAAATTCGACCAGCTGATGGGCGTGGCCACCCACGCGCTTCTGGGCGGCGTCACCTATGAGGACGGCCATAAGGGCCATGTCCTGGCCCTGCTCGGCACCCCCGAATCCGCCCGTCCCGCTATTGCAAAGGCCATGGGCGAGGCGCTGACCTTCTCGGGCCTCGACGCGGGCGAGCTGGATGTCACCTTCCTTGATGAAGAAAGCGAGGCCGCCCAGCGGCTCCTGGCCAAGGCGCTGGTCCTGCATCTGCCCGAGCACGAAGAGGCCCCCGCCGCAGAGCCCGAGCCCCGGAAAGGCCCCGGCATGGATCCGGCAAAGCCCCCGATCCTGCGCTAGATCCCGCTTCCAGCGTCGCTAAATATCCCGGGGTGAATTGGGGCCGCAGGCCCCAAGAGGGGCAGCGCCCCTCACACAACCCCGCGGGCCAGCGCATCCTCGACCGCCAGCCGCGCCATCTCCATCACCGCCTCGCGCGAGCTGGCCGCCGCGATGAACCGCCCGTTATGGCAGAATTTCGCGCCCTTTACACCCGAGGCCTCCTCCAGCGCCGCACCATTCAGCCCCGCCCAGTCGGCCGGCAAATCGGCGCGGTTCTCGAACCCCTCATCGAACTTGCGGATAGTGCCCAGGGTCCAGTCCTCGGGCCCGCGCGGCGTCACCACGAACCACAGCTGGTCGGCGCCCGCCTTCACCACTGCCGGACGGAACGGCATGCCCATCGGCAGTTCGAGGATCCGGCCTTCGCCGGCCGCTGCTATCGCCTCCGCCACCATGCCAGCGGCGCGCAGTTTCGCCGCCGAGCGGTTGACCCGCGCCTCGAGGAAGGTCCGCGCAATACCGACAGCCTGCCAGAAGGCATTGATCTCGCCCTCGGGGTCGCGGTCGTCAAACACCGGACGCAGCGTCTCGATCAGCCCCGGCAGGGTCATCGCCTGCAGCGCCCCCGCCTCGGAGACGGACAGCTTGCCGTTATCCACCAGATCTACCGGCATCACGAAGCTGCGGTCCACGCTGGCATGCACCTCGTCCAGATGCTCTTCGGCAATCCCGAACCCGCGCAGATAGTCGCGCCCGAATTGCGCCCAGATGAGCCCGAAGGAACTCAACGGCGCGCCATCCTCGCGCAGGGGCGCCTCGCGCTGATGGTGATCATAGATATTGCGGGCCGCATCAAAATCACCGCCCACATCATAGATCACCCGACCCTCGGCAGGGGTGATCCAGCCCGCATCGCGGGTGCGCACCAGCTCGGCCTGCGGGAAAAGCAGCGTCAGGATAACGGTGGAAAATACCTCATCGGCATGGAAACCGCCGGAATGGGTGACAAGATGGGTGATCATGGGCGGCCTCCAGAAATAACTCTTGGCCGCAGATAGTCAGGGCCTGCGCCAAAACGCAAGCCCAACAAGGTCACCAACCCAGACGGTCGCGGATCTCGTAATACCACGAGCCCAGCACCGAATAGGGCACGCGGAACGTCCGCCCGCCGGGGAACGGGATCCAAGGCAGTTTGGCAAACACGTCAAAGCGGCTTGCATCGCCATTGATCGCCTCGGCCAGAATGCGCCCGAAGGTATGCGATCCGGTCACGCCATGGCCCGAATAGCCATGCGCGTAATAGGTCGCATTCCCCAGACGCCCCATCTGCGGCACGCGCGAGAAGGAGAGCGCGAAATTGCCCGACCACGCATAATCGATCTTCACATCCGACAGCTGCGGGAAGACCTTCATCATATTGCCCCAGAGCTTGGCCTTGATATCCTTGGGGTCGGTTCCGCCATAGACGGTGCCCCCGCCGAAGAGCAGCCGGTTATCGGCCGACATCCGATAGTAATCAAGGATGTAGCGCACATCCTCGATACAGGTATCGGCCGGCATCAAGGCCCGCGCACGGTCCTCGCCCAAGGGCTCTGTCGCCATTACCTGCGTGGACACCGGCATCACGCGGTTTTCCAGATCGGGCACCACATGGCCCAAATAGGCATTGCCGCAGAGCACCAGAATCCGGCAGGTGATCTGCCCCTTTTCGGTCCTGATCACCGGACGCGCCGCGTTGGTATCTACCGAGACCACCGGCGACATCTCGTAAATCGTGCCGCCATTGGCCTCGATGGCAGCAGCCTCGCCCAGACACAGGTTCAGCGGATGCATATGCCCGCCCGTCGGGTCGATCATGCCACCGACATAAAGATCGGTCGCGGCATGCTCGCGGATCTCGGATTTGGTCAGCATCCGCTGATCATTGAGCCCGTAGCTTTCCCAGAGCTGTTTCTTTTCCTCCAGCTCGCGCATATGCATGTCGTTGAAAGCGGCAAACACGTTGCCATCCTTCAGATCGCATTGGATGCCATAGGTCGAGACGCGCTCGCGGATGATCTTGCCGCCCTCGGTCACCAGCCCCGCCACAAACCGCGCGGTGTCCTGACCATAGGATTTGCCGATCTTCTGCAGGCTCGCGTTCAGCCCGTTGACGATCTGCCCGCCATTGCGCCCCGACGCGCCCCAGCCGATGCGGGCGCCCTCGACCACGGTGACCTGATAGCCCTTCTCGGCCAGATGCAGCGCGGTCGAAAGCCCCGAAAACCCCGCGCCAACCACGCAGATATCGGCTTCCTGCGCGCCTTCGAGCGCGGGGCGCAGGGGCGCAGGATTGGCCGAGGCCGCATAATAACTGCCGGTATGGGCACCATTGCCCGCATAAGAAACAGACATCAGACTGCCTCCAGATAGCTGTGGAATTCGAAATCGGTCACATGGCGGGTGAAGCGGCGCAGCTCCTGCTGCTTGCATTGCACGAACATCCGCTTGAGACGTTTGGAGTAGATCTGCTCGATATGCGGTCCGCGCGCAAAGGCGTCGATGGCCGAGGCCCAGTCGAGCGAGAGGTGGTCGAGATCGAGCGAATAGGCATCGCCCTCGATGGGATCCGGCGGCTGCCATTCGCCCTCGATCCCCAGAAGCGCGCCGCCAAGGATGGAGGCCAGCACCAGATAGGGGTTGGCATCCGCCCCCGCCACACGGTGCTCGATCCGCCGCGCCTTGTGGTGCCCGCCCGGAATACGGATCGCGGCGGTGCGGTTCTCGTAGCCCCATGCCACCGACGAGGGCGCATGGCTGCCCGGCAGCAGGCGGCGGAACGAGTTCTCATGCGGCGCGAAGACCAGCGCGTTTTCCTGCATGGTGCGCAACAGCCCCGCCACGGCATGGCGCAGAAGCGGTGTGCCCTCCTCGCCGCCATTGTCGAAAACGTTATTGCCATCCTTGTCGATCAACGAGAAATGCACATGCATCCCCGAACCGGCACGGTCGCCATAGGGCTTGGCCATGAAGGTCGCCGCAAACCCGTGCTTGCGGGTGATCCCGCGCACCAGCCGCTTGAACAGCACTGCATCATCGGCGGCGCGCAGCGGGTCATCGACATGCATCATGTTGATTTCAAACTGCCCTGCCCCGTTTTCCGAGATCGCGGTATCGGCGGGAATGTTCTGCGCACGGCAGGCATCATAGATCTCGTTGAGCAGCTCGTCGAAATGCTGCAACTCATCAAGCGAGAGCGCCCCGTCACTGTCGAGCCGCTTGCCGGTCACCGGCGAACAGGGCGGCTGCGGCGTGGCCTCGCTGGGGTCCACGATATAGAATTCCAGCTCGGTCGCCACCACCGGCGTCAGCCCCAACGCCCTGAACCGCTCGCAGACCCCAGCCAGCGCCCGACGCGGATCACCTAGGAAAGGCGTGCCATCCTCGTTGGCCATCCACAACTGCGCGAAGGCCGCAGGACGCGAGGTCCAGCTGATCAGGCTCAGAGGCCGGCCGGTATAATCCCCGATCCCGTCGGCATCGCCCGTGTCGAACACCAGCTCGGACCCTTCGATATCCTCGCCCCAGATATCCATCCCCAGAAGCGATAGGGGCATCCGCAAGGATCCGTTCTTGACCTTATCGACGTGATCGATGGGCAGGCGCTTGCCCCGCATCACCCCGTTCAGGTCGCAGATACAGGCAAAGACGGTTTCGACATCCGTTTCGCTTTGAAGCTCGTGTTTGACGCGGCTATTCATGATCGCTCCGGCAAAATGTGATAGCATTTTCTCAATTGTGATAGCATTATGTGAGTCTGTCAACTCATGGCACTGCTTATGACCAAAGAAACATCGATCCCCGACCTGCCAATGGAAACCGGCGACACGGTGCAGGACAACTGTTACCGCCGCTTGCGCCATGCGGTGATGCTGGGCCTGATCGCGCCCGGCACACAGCTGACCCTGCGCGGGCTGGCGCTTCAAATGGGCCTCAGCCCGACCCCGATCCGCGAGGCGGTCCGGCGGCTCAGCTCCGAGCGCGGCATCGATGTGCTGGGCAATCGCCGCCTTCAGATCCCGCCGATGACCGCGGGCCGGTTCGAGGAGCTGGTGGCGCTGCGCATCATGCTCGAAACCCATGCCGCCCTGCGCGCCCTGCCCCATATCGCCGACCGCCAGATCGACGCGATGGAGGCCGTTGACCGCGAAATGGACACCGCCCTTCAGGCACAGGATCTGGACGGGCTCACCCGCCTCAACCAAGAATTCCACCGCCTGCTCTATTGCGCCAATCCCGATCAGGCGGCGCAACCGATGATCGAGAGCCTCTGGCTCCAGCTCGGTCCATTCCAGCGGCAGGTCCTGCGCGGCATCACCGACCATTACAAGATCGACCGTCACAAGGAGATGCTCGCCGCCCTGCGCGCCCGCGACGCACAGGCGCTGGTGGCGAGCCTGCGCGCCGATATCACCGATGGCTCCATCCGGCTCGGCCGCCGCGCGCTGGACCTGCCCGAAGACAGCGCCTGACGACATAAGCAAACGGGCCGCAATAATGCGACCCGTTTTCGTAGCGATTGGAGAGGACGGAAAGACGCTCAGGCGACGTGGCGCACCGGCGCCTCGTCGTCGCCCTCCAGGCGGAACACCGACACTTCCTGCTTCAGCGCGACCGTCTCGCTCGACATGGCCTGCACCGCGGCCGAATTCTGCTCGAACATCGCGGCATTCTGCTGGGTCACCTGATCGAGCTGGTTGATCGCATTGGTGATCTCGGCCACACCTGCCGCCTGTTCCGACGCGCCCGCCTCGATCGAACGGACCATCCCGTCCACCTCGCGGATCAGCGCCTCGATCTGGCTCAGCGCCTGCGACGAGCGGTTGGTCTGCTCCACACCCGAGCGCACCTGCACCTCGGAGGTCGACAGAAGCTGCGAGATATCGCGTGCCGCCTCCGACGAGCGCTGCGCCAGCGCCCGCACCTCGGAGGCAACCACGGCAAAGCCGCGCCCCGCCTCGCCCGCACGCGCCGCCTCGACCCCCGCATTCAGCGCCAGAAGATTGGTCTGGAAGGCGATATCGTCGATGACGCTGGTGATCCGGTTGATCTGCTCCGAGCTTTTCTCGATCTCGGCCATCGCCGAGACCGTATCCTGCACCACATGCTGACCGTCACTGGCCGTCTGCAATGTGCGGCCCACTGCCGCCGAGGCATTCCGGGCATTCTCCAGCGCGTTCGACACCGAGGACGACATCTGGTTCATCGCCGCCGCCGTCTCCTCAAGCGAGGCGGCCTGCGTCTCGGTGCGCCGTCCCAGCTCGGAGGAGGCCTGATCGATCTGCATCGTCTCGGCCTCGAGACGGAAGGCGCTCGCGCGGATCGCCCCCGCCATCTGCGCCATATTCTCGATCGCCGCGTTGAAATCGCGCCGCAGCCCTTCATAGGAGTCGGGGAAGGTCTCGCGCAAAACAACCGTCAGATCGCCGCGCGACATGCCCGAAAGCGCCTGTCCCAGCTCGCGCACCACACGCGCCTGCTCGTCCATCTGGCGCTTGCGCTCGTCTTCCGCCGCCTGACGGGTCGCCTCGGCCTCCTCGCGCAAACGGTCCTCCTTCTCACGCGCCTCGCGCTCGGCCACCACCTGCATCTCGCGCAGCTCGGCCTGCTTGTGCATCGCCTCTTCCTCGGCCCGGAACCGCTCGACCTCGGCATCGGCCTGCAGCCGGTCCAGCTCGGCCTTCTCGATCAGCGCCACGCGGAACCCCTCGATGGCGCGCGCCATCGCCCCGATCTCGGATTTTCCATTGGTATAGGGCACCGGCGTTTCGGTATCACCCGCGCCCATGCTCTCCATCCGGCCCTTGATATTGGTGATCTGGCGGACAATGTCCCGCGCGATCAGGCCTGCAACCAGTGCCAGCGCCGCGAGCATGATGCCCATCGTCACAAGGCTAAGAAGACGCAGATGCGCCAGAGAGGCCGTGATATCGGAGACATAGGAGCCGGTGCCGACAATCCAGTTCCAGTCGGGGAACAGCGTCACATAGCCGAATTTCGCCTCCGTCTCGCCGGTCTCGGGATTATTGAAATAATAGATCAGCTTGCCTCCGCCCTCGGCCTGCGCGATCCGTCCCATCTCGGCAAACACCTTGGTGCCCTTCACATCCGTGTAGCCCGCCTGGCTCTTGCCGATCCATTCGGGCTTATAGGGGTGGAACTGGTAGACCATATCGGTGCCGAATCCGAAGAAATACCCGTTATCGGCAAAATGCAGCCTCGACAGCTCCTCGCGCCCCAGCGCCTGCGCCTCGGACAGGTCCATCCTGCCCGCCGTTACATCCCCCTGCAACCGCTCGAGGATGCTGACCGCCGTCTGCGTCACATCGCGCAAATGCTGCTCGCGCATGTCATACGCGTTATCTACCGAGAATTTCAAAAGAAGCTCGGACGTGCCGAACAATGCCAATGCTGCCAAAAGCACGATCCCGTAAAGGCGCGCTTTCAATGTTTTCACCCAAGCCACTTGATACATCCCGTCTGCAAACCAATCGGCCACAAACCTGACGGTATAACCTTAAGAGAAGAAAAACGGGCGTAACCATAACCCCGATATGAGGATCAAGCCTCTGATCACGCTATACTCTTTCTCTCGGTCCGACAAAGGCTGGCACGGGGTATCTCAGCGCAAGGTTGCAGAATCGCAGTCTGTCCCTGTCTCGATAGAGACATGCACGCGTGAACGGGAAACTCACGGTGTCGGAGCGGTAAATTTCGTAGGTAAAGGGGGGGGTAAGGAGGCGGCGGCTTCCAGGGAGGAGGAGGGAAGCCGCCGCATAGTCCCGAGGCTCAGGGAGGAGGAGGAGCCTCAAGAATTCCTTGAAACCTTTGTAACCTGTCCGGAAGGAAAGAAATACTTCATAATACTCATGGCAGAACTTCGCCACGCGCATGGCGGAGCCATCCACGTTTCATTTTGAAGTATTTCCGAAGGGTTTCGCACAGCGACGCTGGGTCAACCCTCAGTCTGGAACGGATATAAGCGCTTACTGGTTCTCGACCTGCGCGGCATTACAACGTCAATCATTAAAGCGACTCGTATAGCTGCACCCGGAAAACCGGGCCGTAAAACCGGTCAGTGCTGCACAGGCGTCATTTTCACTTGCTGCATAATTTATAGCCGACAAATAAAAAGCAAGCACTATTTATCAGACATGTAGAAATATTAACATATGGCCGTTGGCACAGAAGGCGGGCGGGCGCTCCTGTCCGGCAGGGAGATAGGACAGCTCGCCCAGACAGTCGCAGGCGTGGCGGCAGCGACGGCAGACCGCCAGCATCTCCTCGAACCGTGCATGGCCCAGCCTCCCGCTCCGCAACAGCCCCGCCAGATCGACCCCCGCACGGCGTGCCATGCCCCATAGCATCCAGAAATGCAGGTTGTCTTTCAGATCGTCCACATCAGGCTCTCTCTCAAGTCCACCCTTCGCCCGACCTTGCATCAGCCGGCGGTGCGACAGTCGCGGCCTTTCACTCGGCCGCAATCGGGGCATCCTCGGTCATCAGACGCTGCAGCCGCCCCATCAGCCTGCGGTTATTGCAATAATCGGGGGCCTGTGCCGCAACGGTTTCCCGATCCTCGGGCGCCTCCCGCGCGGCCAGAAACTCCCGACATTTTCCGGGCTGGGAACATTGCGTGCAGCGGGTCACGGTCTGGCTCCACTCGGCATCAGACATATGCCCTTGCGCTTTGGCCTGTGTGAAATCAACACCCACCACATCGCCCATCCGGTCGACAAGTGCGGCATGCATATTGAGGGTTCGGGGATCGGTCATCTGCGTCTCCTTTCGGGAAGGCGACCCGCATGACCGCCCAATCCGGACCAACCCTGCCCCGCAAAGGCGCAGCCCTCCTTGATCTGGATCAAATCCACCGCGCAGACCTAGAGTTTCGCGCGCAGCTCCTGGGCCCGTGCCGCGACCGCTTGCGCATCCTCGGACAGAACCATCGCCTGCTGCGACAGAGCGGCGGCCCGCTCGGCCATCGCGCAGGCTGGCTGTGCAAAGCGCGGCTCGGTCCGTGCCAGCCCCGCCAGCACGTCCTGCAACCGGATCGCCACCTCGATCTGCCCTGCCCCGTCCCGCCCGATCGCATCGAAGGCATTGCGGATCAGCGCCTCGGGGTCCAGCTCGCGCGCCATCACCCGCAGGCAGCGCGGCGCCTCGCCCTTGGGCCGAGACTGCCCCCACTCGCCCAACACCGCCATCAGCCGCCCCAGAATATCGATCGCCGTCCCCGGATCGTTCACCGCAGGCGACAACGCCCGCGAGGCAATCTCCGACATCGCCCGCAGCCCGAATTCGGGATCCTGCTCGTAAGACCGCGCCTGTTCGATGGTGAAAGCCTCGTGCAACGCCTCCTCGGCCTGCCGCCGTGCCTGCGCATCCTCCAGCAGCGCATCACAGCGCAAGATCCCCACTCCCGGATGCACGAATGCCCCGGGCTGCGCCAGGATCCAGATCCGGCAGCCCAGCTTCTCGGCCACCTCCTGCAAAACCGCCGGGTCCACATGCAGCACATGCCCCGTGCGCATGGCCATCAGCTCCCAGCTGCCCACCGGCGGCTCTTCCCATGCACAACAGCCCAGCACAGGGTCTTCGGCGCGCATCACCAGCGCCTCGCGCGTGGCCTCCTCCACCCGTAAGGCCGTATCCTCCAGCCGCCCGAACTCGCTCAGATGCTGCACCCAGCGCAAGAGCATGATGACAATCATCGCCACCACCGCGATCGTCACCGCAAACAGCACCAGCCGGCCGGAATTGCCGTAGATCCCCGTCTCGAGCGCGATGATCCCCACCAGCGCATAGACAAAGGCCCCGATGAAGGAGGCCAGCACATGCTGCGTCAGCCGGTCCGATTGCAGCAGCGTGATCGCCCGCGGCGTGGCCGAACCCTGCGCCGCCGAGAAGGCCGAAACCATGATCGATAGCGAGAAGGTCGAAACCGTCAGCATCGAGGAGGCAATGATCTCCAGAATGCTTTCGATGGCATCGGCCGAGACATCGACCCCCAGATCCTCGGGCACCCATCGCCCCATCCATGCCGCACTCAATGCGGTCACCACCCCCAGCACGCCGAAGGCCGTCACGCGCACCCAGATACGCTCGAAAATCTGTTTGATATGCCAGCGCCAACGCGACATGCCCGAACTCCTTGTCTTTTATGCCAAGGATCTAGCGCATATCCGCCCCGAACCAAGGTCCATGCGGACCCCGATCAGACGCCCGAGCTGCGCTTTTTCAACCGCGACATCGTCGCCCGCACATTGGCCATGCGCGCGGCATTGGAGGGATGGCTGCTCATGATGTCATCTTCCGGATTATCGATCCGCTTGAAGATCTGGATGCCTTTCAGCGGATGATAGCCCGCCCGCAGGCTCAACACCGCGCCCAGACTGTCGGCCTGCAGCTCGTAATCCTTGGCCCGCGTCAGCGCGCCCAGCTCGGCTCCGATAGTCTGCGCCTTGCGCACCTGACGGTTCGACGCTCCCTGCGAGGCGATGATCGTTCCCATCAGGACGGCCCCCGTCTGCGAATCGTCGGCCTTCATGTCGAGATGGCCCAGAATATGATGCGCCGCCTCATGTCCCATCACGAAAGCCAGCTCGTCCTGATTGAGCGCCTGCGAGATCAGCGTCAGATTGAAGGCCAGCACCGGCTGCCCTTTCTCGTCCAGCGTCTGGAACGCATTCGGCTCGGGATCGGGGCGATCATCGACCATGATGCGGAAATCGCAATTATGGACCTGCGCCAGCTGGTGATGGCGGCAATAGCTCTCGATCACCGGCTCCATCCGGTGCGCCGCCGTCATGAAATTCTTCGCGGCCACCTCGGGCGGCAGCAGATCCGTGCTCGGGGCAAATTGCATCGACGCGTCGCTGGCATCGGAGCCCTGCCCCGTCACCGGTGCGCATCCGGTTACGGCGCCACCTGTCATCGCCAGAAGGACACAGGCCGCAACAGCCGGTAGCGGCAAAACCGGAAAACGCATGAGGACGGGTCCTTTCGTGAACTGGGCAAAATTCAGCCTAGCCAGCTTCTTCCGAAGTGGAAAGCCCTGCCCTGACTATTTTGCCCATTTTGCAAACAAGGCCTGTATGCGCCCGAATTTTCTGCTGGCGGGTCGCGATTTTATCGGCCAGACTTTCTCCATGTTTACCATCGAGCACGAATTTGACGCTACCGTGATCACCCTTGTCGACGAGGGGGATGATCCACGGGACTACCTGCAAGAAGACATCAAGATCGAATCCTTCGAGGATTGTGTTGTTGTCGAGCAGCTGGATGAACAGACGAATTCGGTCCAACGGGTCGTGTTCTCACATGCGCAACTGCGCGAGCTTGCCGCCTCGCTCAGCCTGCCCGAAGGGGTCTACCGGATGAAGCAGGTAGAGGCCCGCGACGACGGCAGTCTCGAATAAGGTCCAGCCCGCCAGCAGCCCCCCGCCAACACGCGCCGCAGGCCCGCCGCCTGCGGCGCGTTCTCTTTCTGCGCCCGCATATTCCGATAGGCACCCGTTTACAGGAGCCATATTGCAGGCACCGTAAACGGGTGCCTCAAGCCCTCGGACACACCTCTTTCTGCCCCGACCTGCCCGGAAACAAGAAGGGCCGCCCGATGGGCAGCCCTCAAAGGTATCCGTTTACGGGAAGCGATGTTCAGGGGGTTTCCAGCAGATAGGCCAGCTTTTGCATGACCGCATCGATCATCTCGCCATCCACATTCCCGCCCTCGATCTTCACCGACCAGCCATTCGCCTCCGATATCGTCTTCAGCGTGATGCCGCTTGTCAGCTTGCGCACCTCGCGCGCCCGTTCCGCGCGTGCGGCGGGCTTTTTCGGGCGCCCGCCCCGCGCAGGATCGGCCTCCACCGGCTCCAGCTGCGCCAGAGCCTCGAGCACCATCTCCGCCTCGTCTGCCGCATTGGCGGGGTCGCGACGCGCAAGCAGATCGCGCAGCCGCGCTTCCGCCCCGCCCCGCAGGGCCGCTGCCAGCTTCAGCCCGTCCCGCTCCTTCATCAGCTCGGGGAAGCGGAGCATGTCGCCCAGCTCCTCGAAGATCAGCGCGAAAGAACGGATTTTCGAGCGCTTGCCCTTGGAGGCCATCGGGAACAGCGCATCGACCGCCGCCTCCACATTGACAAACGCCCCCTGCTGGCTGGCGATCACCGCGATCCGTCCACGCTCGAAATGGCTCAAATTGGCGCGGATCTCGTTTTCCTCGATCATCGCCGCAAAGGTGCCGCCCATCGCCTCGGGGTCGCGCAACACGGCGCGGATCTTTGTATAGGCGGGCTTTTCGGTCAGCTCGAGCAGCGCCTGCACCGCCCGGAAGCGCCGGTAGCCCGACAACAGCCCGTAGCGGAAGCCCCGCCCATCCTCGGCCAGGGGATAGGCCTCGATCGGTAGCCGCAAACCATTGGCGGCAATCGACATCTGCAGCTCCTGCATGTCCTCGGCATCCAGCACTACACGGTCGCGCACCAGCGCATCCGCATCGATCTCCTCGAGCGGGATCTCGAGCATAACAAGCCCCGCTTCCGTCTTCTGCCGGAAGCTTTCGGCATCGTTACGGTCGCGCGCGGCCCGTTCACGATCCTCTGCGGGACGCGGATCATAGGAGCTTGCTGTCTCGGCCGCGACCTGCGCAATCGGTGCGGCGGTAAAGCTGCGCGAGGAGGTTTCGCGGCGAAACTCGTCTTCAAGACGGCTCAGATCATCCGCGCTCGGTGCTATCAGTTTTCTCCGTTTCGCCATGATCAGCCCTCCTCGCTCTGGCTATTCTGCTCGGCCTCGTTCAGCTTCATATCCCGCCACCATGTGCCGAGAATGACCTCTTTTACCTCCGCCCATGTCCGGTCGAAAGTTTCCCGGCCGCGGATATAGGTGTCACGGTTGAAATCTCGGTAATCGGTCTCGTAGATCCCGGAGACCTGCTCGCCCGCCTGCCCCACCATCGCGGTGACCTCCTGCCGGTAGGTCGTCATGAAATCCCCGAAATAGGCCTGCACGACATTGGCCAGATCGGTCTGCTGGGCTGCGTCGAAACGGGTCACGATCGCACGCACCGCATCCCATTCGAACCCGATCTCCGGCAGGCCATCAGCACGACGCATCCGGTTCTCGCCATCCTCGATGGAGGCAAAGGTCGAGTAGATCATATCGAAAAACCGCCCCGTGCTGTCGAACTCGAGGAAAGATGCCCCGAGCGGCACCAGAAGAATATCGGCCGCCGCCAGCGCGTTGATCGTCAGGTACCCGAGTGCGGGAGGCGTATCGAGGAAGACGAGATCGTAGTCGTCCAGAATACCGCCATCTTCCAGTGCGTTGGAGAGCGCATCCCAAAGCGGCCAGCTCCGGAGCTGCATCCGCCAGACCGGGACCTGGAACTCGGCCCAGTAGAGGTTGAGCTGTGCCCCGATCAGATCGATATTGGGCCAATGCGTTTTCTGGATCAGGTTTCGCGGCGAAACCTCCAGTGCTTCTTTCAGCGTCTCGTCAAGGGGATAGGTCGGCTGCCCCCCCGCCTCGCGAATGCGGTTTTCCTCCTGCAGCGCCTTGGCATAGTCATGTGCCAGCATCGGGAACGCTGTTTGCCATTCATCGGCCACCTGCCCCCCCATCACCGATGTCATCGAACCCTGACTGTCGAGATCGATGACCAGAACCTTATAGCCATCAAGCGCGGCCGACATAGCCAGATGCGCCGCGGTCGTGGTCTTTCCGACGCCGCCTTTAAAGTTGGCTACCGCAACGACTTTTGCCGGTAAACCTTCAGGGCGCCAAGGTTTATACTGCCGGTTCTGCGCACCTTCTTCGGCGAAATGCTCACGCAGCACGAGAATATCCTCGAGCGTGAACCATTTGGACCCGCTATCCCCGTCACCCTGGGGCAGATCGGGATTGGCCTTGAGCACACGCCGGAGATGGGCCGGAGCAACGGGGATCAGATATTTGCAGATCTCCCAGATCGAGAATTTCCGCAGGCGCTTCTTGCCATCGGGCGCGTAGCCGCGGCGGGCCAGATCGTCGCGGCCGCGGGAGGCGAAGGCCGCCGCGCGCGCGAAGCGGGCCGTGTCGATGCTTTCGGAGAGCTTCTTTGCGGCTTCTTCGGGGTCTATATTGAAATACGGGGGCAGATCCGTGCGGCTGCCGTTACCAGATTTGCTTGCCATGGAACCTCAGCATGTTCGCTGTTTATCGCGATATCCAGGCAACTATCGCACATGATGGGCGCAATGGGAATCGTGCAGGGCGCTATATCCCTGAAAATATTGATTTTAGGGACATACAGACGGGTGTTTTGAATCTTTTAGATATTTTTAAGAGTCTTTATGGGCATAAAGAGCGTTTAATAACAACGGCATAGGCATACTAAGGCACCGCTATACAGGAGGAAGGGAGACCGGATACAGGGGGGATGGTACCTGATTCCGGTGCTAGGGGTTCCGATTCTCGGGGATGTACGCTGTTTTGCCAGATTCAGGTTGCAAATCATGACTCAGGCTGTGGATAAGTGCCTCATTTTCAAAGGTACCGATTCACGGGATCTCGGGTTTTCCACAGATCCCTCCTGTAGCCGGGTACCTGAAACCCCGTCGCGGACCCTCGGGTATCCGTTTACGGGATGGCCCAGAGGTGCCAAGAAAAGAGTTGTCATGGGGTACCTCATAGCCGAATAATCGGCTACATCGCAGATCAGCGCGGGCGAATCTCTGCCCGTCGACACAAGGCATGAAAAAGGCCGGGCAGGATGAACGAGCTAGATATTCCGAAGGACCACCTGAGCGGGTCCCTGCGCCGTGGCGCAGTCAAGAAACATGTGGCCGCGATCCACGTCTCGGGCAAGCTGACACTGTTGCAGCGCAAGCTGTCGAACGTGCTGTTGCTGAATGCCTATGACACGCTGATCAGCCAGCAGGTGCACCGGATCGATGCCCGCACGCTGTGCCTGATGATCGGCTATAACTCGAACGATATGGATACGCTGAAACAGTCTCTGCGCGGATTGGCCGAGACGGTGGCCGAATGGGACATGCTCGATAGCGAGGGCAAACAGGAATGGGGGATCAGCTCGCTTCTGTCCTATGCCAAGCTGAAAGGCGGCGTGTGCGAATATGCCTATTCGCCCGCTCTTGCCGAGAAACTGAATGACCCGAAAGTGTTCGCGCTGATCAATCTCAATATCCAGCGGCGGTTCACCTCGGGCCATGCGCTGGCGCTTTACGAGAATTGCTATCGCTTCGTGCGGACGGGGTCTTCGGGCTGGTGGAGCCTCGATCTGTTCCGGCGACTGATGGGCGTGGCCGATAGCGATTATTACGAGGTGTTCAAGCATCTCAACGCCAAGATCATCAAACCCGCCGTGGCCGAGGTGAACAAATCCTCCAACATCATGGTGACGCCGGAATTCAAGAAGATGGGGCGCTCGGTGACGGAGATCCGGTTCCGGATCAGCGAGAACCCGCAGCTGGCGATCCTCGATCTTGATGACGGGGAGGGGCTTCGCAAGAGCCCGATCTATGCGCGGCTTCTGGCGCTCGGCGTGTCGGACCGGCTGGCGCGGCAATGGATCACCGAACATGGTGAGGAGTATGTGCGCCAGAAAGTGGATTATGTGGCGGGACAGGGCGCAGTCAAAAACGCCATCGGCTATCTGAGCGCGGCGTTAAAGGATGATTACCGCCCCGATGCGCCGGAGGTTTCGCCGCGAAACCCCGAGCCCGATCCAACATTGTCGGCGCGGGTGCGGCAGCTGACGGTGATCCGCGATCTGGCGGCTAGCCGCACGCCCACCCAACGTGATGCCGATAAACGGCTGTTCCTGTCGCGGCTCGAAGGGGCCGAACGGGATGATTTCGAGCGTCATGGCTGGATGTCGGCGCTGAATGCCGGCGCTATTGCCGCCTTCTGGAAGGAGCTGTCCCCCGATGCCTTCGATGTGTGATCCTGTTGCACCGCGCGAGATGATGGAGAGCGATGGCGCGT
This sequence comes from Thioclava sp. 'Guangxiensis', assembly GCF_045348365.1. Classification (NCBI taxonomy): domain Bacteria; kingdom Pseudomonadati; phylum Pseudomonadota; class Alphaproteobacteria; order Rhodobacterales; family Paracoccaceae; genus Thioclava; species Thioclava sp. 'Guangxiensis'. The sequence goes on from NZ_CP155823.1 coordinate 656,819, forward strand.
GGCTGGCCGACCCGCATCATCAGGCATGGCTGGCCGAGGATGCCGAGCGGCAGTTGCGGTTCTTTCTGGGCAGTCTGAAAGGCCGCGGGCGTTTTGCGGTGCTCGATCACGAGGGGCGGGCGATCCCCGGTCCGCAGGAGCTTCATACGACCACGCGGCTGATCCATTCCTATTCTCTGGGCCTGTCTTTCGGCTTTGCCGAGGGTGCCGATATGATTGATGCGGGGATGGGGTTCTTGTGGCGCGAGCATCGCGATGCCAAGCGCGGGGGCTTCTTCGCGGCGGTGCGCTCGGGCGTGACGAATGGGACAAAAATGGCCTATGGCCATATGTTCGTGCTGCTGGCGGCGGCATCCGCCAAGCGGGCAGGGCATCCCGATGCGGACCGGTTGCTGGGGGATGTGGCCGAGGTGCTGGAGCGCCGGTTCTGGGACGAGGGCGCGGGGCTCTTTGTCGAGGACTGGTCGGAGGATTGGCTGCATCTGTCGAAATATCGCGGGATGAACGCCAATATGCATGCGACCGAGGCGCATCTGGCAGCCTATGAGGCGACGGGCGAGCGCGCCTATCTGGAGCGGGCGGGGCGGATCATCGATGTGTTCATCCGGCGGCTGGCACCGGAGTATAACTGGCGGATCCCCGAGCATTATACCGAGGAATGGACGGTGGACCGCGCCTATGAGGGGGATCCGATGTTCCGGCCCCGCGGCACGACGCCCGGCCATTCGGTGGAATGGGCGCGGCTGGTGCTGCACTATTGGGATCTGCGGGGACGGGTGGACGAGGACCTGCCGGAGGCTGCGCGGATCCTTGTGGAGGAAGCGTTGCGGCTGGCCTGGCGGCGCGAGGGCGGGTTTGCCTATACGCTGGATTTCGACGGGCAGGTGGACCGCAAGGCGCGCTATTGGTGGCCGGTTTGCGAGGGGATCGGCGCGATATCGGCCATCCTGAAAACGGGCACCTTTGCACGGGGCGAGGAATGGTATCGCAGGCTCTGGGCCTTTGCCGAGGCGCATCTGGTGGATCGCAAGCGCGGCGGTTGGTATCCTGAACTCGACGAGACCGGCCGCCCTGCGGACGGCCAGTTCAAGGGTAAGCCGGATCTCTATCACGCGCTGCAGGCCGATCTGATCCCGCTCACCCAAGGAGTGTCGCGGCTGCAGGACGGGCTGGAGGCCTGGGCGACGGCCTAGGGCAGATCGCGGGTGAAGCCTGCCTCCTCGGCCAGCGGCCAGTAGAAATCGGGTGGCAGGCCCGCATCGGCACGCTTTTCCTCGTTGAAGGGCGGCTTGAGGGCGCCATGGAAGTAATGGCGCACAAGACGGTGAAATTCGTCTTTTGGATCAATGGCATGGCGGCCACAGAGGAAGTTGAACCATTTCGATCCATAGGCGACATGGCCGACTTCCTCGGCATAGATCGTCTCTAGGGCTGCGATGGCATCGGGCTGTTCTGCCTTGCGGAAGACCTCGATCATACCGGGCGTCACATCAAGGCCGCGGGCCTCGAGCACCATCGGCACGACGGTCAGGCGGCCCATCAGATCGGTCGCGGTATCCTCGGCGGCGCGCCACATCCCCGCATGGGCGGGCAATTCGCCATAAAAGCTTCCCATGGTCTCGAGGCAGGCGCTCATCAAACGGAAATGTTTGGATTCCTCATCCGCCGATTGCACCCAGTCATCATAGAAGCCGATCGGCATGGTGACATCGGTGAAGCGGGCGATGATGTCCCAATGCAGGTCCACCGCGTTCAGCTCGATATGGGCCACCGCATGCAGGAGCGCCTTGCGGCCAGCGGTCGTGCCCGGACGCCGGCGCGGCACCTCGCGCGGCGAGAGCAGGGCAGGGGCCTCGGGGCGGGCGGGTTGCAGGGGCGGCGGGCAGGATCCGATGGGCATCGGGTCGCCCGCTTTGCGGCGGCGGAACCATTCGGCGGCATAGGCCCGCGAGCGCCCCGTCTTTTCCATCGCATCGGCGGTGGTCAGAACGGAGGTCGCGCAGGCGGCCAGTGTCTCGGGAATGTCGAAAGAAGCATCTGTCTGGGTCATGTTGCGGTGATAGCCGATGACAGAAGGCGAGAAAAGCGGCACGAGGGGGTGCACCTGCGCGGATGGCGTCTTATTCTTTTCGTAAGCATGGATATGACCGGCGCGTTGCCGCGCCGCGAGGAGCCGTTATGGAGACAGAGATGAGCAAATCGAAAGTTATGGCATTGCAGCCGCTACGCCCCGCCGCGATGGCGCGGCTGGAGGAGGGCTACGAGGTGCTGCGCGCCGATCTGGCGCAGGACCGCGCCGCGTTCCTTGCCGCCCATGGCGCGGGCGTGCGGGCCCTGACGACGGATGGCCATTGCAAGGTGACCCCCGATATTCTGGACGCGATGCCGGATCTGGAGATCGTCGCCTGTTCCTCGGCGGGGTTTGACGGGTTCGATCTGGAGGGCATGGCCGTGCGCGGTGTCGTGCTGACCAATTCCTCGCCCGCGCTTTGCGATGATGTGGCCGATTGTGCGATTATGCTGATGCTGGGCGCCTCGCGCCAGCTGGTGGCAGGCGAGGCGTGGGTCCGCAGCGGCACATGGGGCTCGCGCGGGCCGATGGGGCTGACCCGCTCGCTGAAGGGCAAGGTGATGGGCATTGTCGGGCTCGGGACCATTGGCGAGGCGATCGCGCGGCGCGCGCAGGCGATGGCGATGGAGGTGCGCTACTGGAACCGCCGCCCGAAAGACGTGCCCTATGACTATGTGCCCGATCTGATGGGGCTGGCACAGCAGGCCGATGTGCTGGTGGTGATCGTGGCAGGCGGCGAGGGCACGCGCCATCTGATCGACGGGCAGGTGATCGACGCGCTCGGCCCCGAGGGCCTGTTGATCAATGTGGCGCGCGGCTCGGTGGTGGACGAGGCGGCGCTGATTGCCGCGCTGAAGGACGGCCGTCTGGGGATGGCGGGGCTTGATGTCTACGACAACGAGCCTACACCCGCCCCCGATCTGGTGGCTTTGCCCAATGTGACGCTCTATCCGCATCACGCATCCGGCACGCAGGAGACAAGAGATGCGATGGCGGGGCTTGTGGTCGACAATCTGAATGCGCATTTCTCTGATGCGGAATTGGTCAGCCCGGTGGATCTGGGCCGATATGTGGAGGCCTGATGTGCTGAAATACTTTTACTGGCCCTTTGCGGTGACGGTGCTGGCCTTGGCCGGTGCCTTTGCGCTGGGGCTGCAATATAGCGCGACGCTGTCGGGCGCTTTCGGCTTCCTGCTGATCGGGGGGATTCTGGCGGTGCTGGAGATCTCGCTGTCCTTCGACAATGCGATCGTGAACGCCAACAAACTCGAGACAATGGACGAGAAATGGCGAAAGCGGTTCCTGACATGGGGGATCCTGATCGCCGTGTTCGGGATGCGGATCATTTTCCCGCTTCTGATCGTGGTGGTGGCGGCAGGGATCGGGCCGATCGAGGCGGTGCGTCTGGCAGCGACGAAACCTGCGGAATATGCGGAGATCATTCATGGCGCGCATCTCGAGATCGCGGCCTTTGGCGGCGCGTTCCTGATGATGGTGGCGCTGAGCTATTTCGTCGATGCCGAGAAGGAGGTCGACTGGATCGCGGGTGTCGAACGGGGGTTACGCCGGTTCGGGGCGGTGAAGGGCACCGAGATCGTGCTGGTGCTTCTGGTGATGATGGGCTTCTCGACCGCGCTGCCCGAGGAGGTGCAGGACGAGTTCCTGTTTGCCGCCATTTTCGGGCTGGCGACCTTTCTCGGGGTCGAGCTATTGGGCGCCTATCTCGACAAGCGCGAGGCCGTAGGGGCTGTGGCCAAGGGGGGATTGGGCGCGTTTCTCTATCTGGAAGTGCTGGATGCGAGCTTCAGCTTTGACGGCGTGATCGGGGCCTTCGCGCTGACGCAGAACCTGTTTCTGATCGCCATCGGGCTCGGGATCGGGGCGATGTATGTGCGGGCGATGACCCTGATGCTGGTGGAGCGCGGCACGCTGACCGAGTTCCGCTATCTCGAACACGGGGCGTTCTGGTCGATTCTCGTGCTGTCGGTGATCATGTTCGTGCAGACATTGACGCCGATCCCCGAGCTGGTGACGGGGCTCTTGGGAGCGGGGTTCATCGCTTTGGCCTTCCTGTCCTCGGTCCGGTATAACCGGCGGGTGAAGGCGTGATCGGGCGCGCTCGGGGGACTGCCGGAAGGCGCCGCGAGCGCCGTCAGTCCCTATAGGATCAGTCCCTATAGGAGGGCAGTGACAGGCCCCGCGCGATGGCGAGCGCCCTGAGAACAAATCCAAGCAGGGCCGCCAGAGGGCCTGCAATCGCGAAGGGGCAACCGGCCCATGTCAGCATGACAAATCCTGCCGAGGCGGCGGCGGCGGCCGTCACATAGATTTCGGGGCGGATGATGATGGAGGGCTGGCCCGCCAGCACATCGCGGAATACACCGCCGGCACAGGCCGTGATAACGCCCATGGCGGCGGCAGGAAGGGGCGAGACCCCCAGAGCCAGCGCCTTGGCGGCCCCATAAACCGCATAGGCCGCCAGTCCGACCGCATCGAACCAGTCGATCGCCCGCTCGTTCCAGAACCGCTTGGGTGTTTTCCAGACCGCGAGACTGACGGCGAAACAGGTGGCAAGAACCCAAGGGTTATGCACCCAGAAGACCGGCGCGTCGATCAGCAGATCACGTAATGTGCCGCCGCCAATGCCGGTGATCGCTGCGAAAAAGGCAAAGGTCACAAGTGTCTGCCTTGCCTTTGCGGCCGCCAGCGCGCCGGAGGCCGCAAACACGGCAATGCCGGCGATATCAAGCCAGAACAGGGCGGTATAGGCGAGCGGTGTCATCATGGGCTCCGGTAGGTGCAGAAGTTTCGGGCTGGCAGGTCATCCGGACTATAGGGTTTTCGAACAGCTTATGTACCGGTCTTTTGCGGTTATTTCATGGGCATATATCTTGGTGGCGTGAGGCGGACTGATCTGTCAGATCGTGCTTGCGCTGGCGCACGCGCTCATCGAAACTGCGTTATCTTTTCTGCTTTCAGGACACTCTCGATGATCGATTTCCAACGTTTTCCCGATGCGCTGACCACTGATCTCGGCGCGTTTACCCCGCTCGATGGGGCTCTGACCGAAGGGCTGAGCGAAGCCTCCAAGTCTCTCTGGACGAGTGCGGATGGTCGTGTCGAGCTGGGGCTCTGGGCGTGCACGGCAGGCCTGTTCGATCTGGAGATGGAGGGCGGATCGGAGTTTTGCCATTTCCTGCAGGGGCGGTTGAAGGTGATACAGCCTGATGGCAGCACCACCGAATACGGACCGGGCGATGCGCTGATGATGCCGCTCGGCTGGCGCGGACGTTGGGAGGTGCTGGAACCTCTGCGCAAAATCTACATGTATGATTACAAACAGGCCTGATCTGCGGGCACCGTATGCAGGATACGGTGCCCGCAGGTCTGTCCGGGGACGGATCCGGAAAGCCGCCGTCGCGGGCGGCCTTCCTACGCATGGAACGGGTCAGGCGCGGCCTGCGGCAAAGCCCGAGGCCCAGGCCCATTGGAAGTTATAGCCGCCGAGCCAGCCCGTTACATCGACGACCTCGCCGATGAAGAAGAGGCCGGGCTGGGATTTGGCTTCCATGGTTTTAGCATCGAGCTCTCTGGTGGACACGCCTCCCAGCGTGACCTCTGCCGTGCGGTAGCCCTCCGAACCCACCGGCTTGATCTGCCATTTATGGACATAGGTGGCGAGGTGGTCGAGCTTGGCGTTATTCTGGTCGGCTAGACGGCCCGTGAGGCCCGACTCGGCCACCGCCAGCGCCGCGATCTTATCGGGAAGCCATCGGGCCAGCGCGTTATGCAGTGCCATGCGCCCTTTTTCCTGCCGTTGCTCCGCCAGAAGGATGGCGATGTCCTGACCGGGCAGGAGGTCGAGGGTGAGCGGGTCGCCGTCGCGCCAGTAGCTTGAGATCTGCAGGATGGCGGGGCCCGAGAGGCCGCGATGGGTGAAGAGGAGATCTTCCTCGAAGCGGGTTTTGTTGTGCCGGATGGAGACGGGGGTTGCGGTCCCTGCGAGCGGTTTGGTTTTCACCAGTTCCTGTTCTGCAAAGGTGAGGGGCACCAGGGCAGGGCGGGTGTCGGTGAGCGACAGACCGAACTGTTCGGCGATCTTGTAGCCGAAACCGGTGGCGCCCATTTTGGGGATCGATTTGCCGCCGGTCGCGATGACGAGTTTGGGGGTGGTGAGGGGGCCTTGCGAGGTGGCGAGGTGGAAGTCTGTGCCCTCGCGGGTGACGGCATCGACGGTCGTCTCGAGCATGAGGGTCCCACCGGCCTCGCGCAGGTCGCGACATAGCATATCGACGATCTGCGAGGCTTTTCCGTCGCAGAAGAGCTGTCCCTTGTGTTTCTCGTGCCATGCGATGCCCGCGCGGTCGAGGCGATTGATAAAGTCCTGCGGGCTGTAGCGCGAAAGTGCAGAGAGCGCAAAGCGCGGGTTTTGCGAGAGGAATCGGTCGCGGGCTGTCAGGTGATCGAGCTCGCGATTCGTGAAGTTGCACCGGCCTCCGCCGGAGATCCGTATTTTTTCGCCAGGTCGTGCAGTGTGATCGATCAGACAGACCGACCTTCCGCTGCGTCCGGTTTCGATTGCGGCCATCAGGCCTGCGGCGCCAGCGCCAATGATTATTGCGTCAAATCTCATCATGGGATGTTCCCTGCACGAAAGTTCGGGCGGCGACAAATCTTTTTTGATTTTTCCCCTTGCGCCTGCCCGACGCCTTAGCTAAATACCCGCCCACAGACAGAGTTGGGGCGTAGCCAAGTGGTAAGGCACCGGTTTTTGGTACCGCGCACCGTAGGTTCGAATCCTACCGCCCCAGCCATGTCTGTAAAAAAATCCAAGAAAATCAACAAAGTAAATGCCTCCGCTTCGGGGGTTTTTCGTCGTTCGTGCAACAGTGGTTCACAAGGTGATTCACATCGCTCTCCAAAACGCGGACAGACTGCGTCGAGAAGATGGGGTCTTTATTTGATCCGCCGAAACGAGGTCTTCTATTTCCGCAAGCGCTGGCCGCAGGATTTGTGCGATTCCGGTACGGCTGCATTTTTGTCGATTTCGCCTCGCACCAAAATTCTCTCCGAGGCGGTGAAACGGTCGGCGGACCTGCTCACCGCATTTGAAGCGAGAGAGCAGAAAATGATCCATTCCAAACTGCTGACTTCGGTCAGCGAACGCCAATCCCTGTCGGTCCAGCGTAGCCTTGTGCGCGCCGAGTTGACCGCCATGGTCACCCGTTTTGATGCGCCCTATGACGCAGACGAAAGCGCGGCCTATATCGCCGAGGCCGAAAGACAGGCAGACAACGCGGTGAGCGCGATGCGCGCCCGGGACTGGACGGCGGCAAGTACTCTGGCGGCTACAGCCGCAGCCGAGAGCGGATTGCGTGCTGAGCAACTCTCCGAGCCTGGGCTGGCGCGGTCTTTGTTGCGATTGTTGCGGGATCTCAAGGAGATTGCCGTGCAAGTCGAGACGGACTGTGCTGAGCCTCTGGTGCTTGCCAAGCCCCTCCTTGAAAGCCTTGACCTACCTGCTACGGCAGAGGCTTTGAAGCCGGCGATGACGCTCTGTGACGCGATCGAGGCGGCGGCTGCCAAGGCGCCGGGACAGACGCAGATCAAAATCCGGTCTCTGGGGCGGCTTGCTCTGGAGTTCTTCGGCGATATTGCCGTGGAGACGATCTGCTATGATCAGTCAGTCGCTTTTCTGAAACGTGTCTGGTCAATGCCCCGAAACTGGGGGCAGATGCATGGCAAGAACCGGTCCGAACAGGTGGGGCATGGCAAGAGTACATACCTGCGATTTCAATTAACCCGAAACGAGAGACTGGTCTGCCCCACTTGAGTGGTCCAGTTTAAAAGTTAGTGCATCGTGGGCCTTTGGTCTACGGGCACGATGCTCTCGGGTGCGGGTGGGCAGTAGCCGAGGGAACTATGCGGGCGCACCGTGTTATAATGCTTGCGCCAGCGTTCGATCAGGATCTGGGCCTCTCTCAGCGAATAAAACACCTCCCCATCAAGCAATTCGTCGCGAAGTCTGGCGTTGAAGCTCTCCACATACCCATTCTCCCAGGGTGACCCCGGCTCGATATAGGCTGTTTTGGCCCCCACCGTCTCGATCCAGTTGCGCAGCTTGGTCGCGATGAATTCGGGGCCATTATCTGACCTGATAAACTCCGGCGGACCGCGAAGGATGAACAGGTCTGTCAGCGCGTCGATGACGTCGACTGAGTTGAGCTTGCGTTTAACACGGATCACCAGCACCTCTCGGGTGAATTCGTCAACGATATTGAGCATGCGGTAAGCCCGCCCGTCCGCTGTCCGGTCCTGGACGAAATCGTATGACCAGACGTGGTTTGGCCGCTCGGCCCGCAGCCGCACGCAGGAGCCATTCGCCAGCCAGAGCCGCCCGTTTTTCTTCTGCTTTTGCGGGACTTTAAGCCCCTCGCGTCGCCAAATGCGCTCGACCCGCTTGTGGTTGACGCACCATCCCGCCTGAACCAGAAGGCCCGTGATCTGGCGATAGCCATAGCGTCCGTATTGCCGTGCCAGTTCGGTGATATCGGCCGTCAAAAGAGCTTCATCCTGACGACCAACTGGGATCTTGCGCTGGGTCGACCGGTGCTGTCCAAGCGCCCGACAGGCGCGGCGTTCGGAGATGCCGAGTTCCTGCCGGATGTGGTCGATGCACTGGCGGCGACGCGAAGGGCTTAGAAGTTTCCCCGCGCCGCTTCCGTCAGGATCAGCTTGTCGAGCGTCAGATCCGACACGGCCCGTCTGAGCCGCGTATTCTCTTTCTCGAGCTCCTTCAGCCGCTTGAGCTGATCGCGGTCCATCCCGCCAAACTCACGACGCCAACGGTAATAGGTCTGTTGGGTTACGCCAATCTGGCGCACCGCATCTGCCAGTTTCGCGCCTTGACCCTGCAACACCTCAACCTGACGCAGCTTCATGACAATGTCTTCCGCCTTTTCGCGTTTGCCTGCCATCTAAGTAGTCCTCCATCATACGGGATAAACTATCCCAAAAGGTGGACCACTTCAGTGGGGAAAGACCAGATGGTCCATCTTGTCTCCGTACCCTTCACCGATTTGCAGGTGAATGGCGGGGGTGGTGTGCTGCTTAACGCCGATCCGACGGTCGAAGGGGTGCGCCGGATTGCGCAGGCCCATGCCGCGCGCGGTACCGGAGATATTCTGCCGACAGTTATCACTGATCGGCCAGAGGTCACCGAATCTGCGGCATGGGCGGCCGCAGAACTGGCGGGAGACACGGGCGTTCTGGGTATCCATATCGAAGGGCCGCATTTTTCGCTGTCCCGACATGGCACTCATAGGGCCGCCGATATCCGCCCGCTCGACCGCCAGACGGTTGATCTGGTCGCTGCACTGCGCGAAGCGGCCATTCGGGTCATGATCACACTGGCCCCCGAAGAGGCCGATTCCAGTCTTTTGCATGAACTGGTTACGAGCGGTGCGATCGTCTCGGCAGGCCATAGCAGTGCGACAGCCGCACAGGCCCGCGCGGCATTTGGCCAAGGCGTCAACTGTGTGACCCATCTTTTCAACGCGATGGAGCAGATGCATTCACGCGAGGCCGGTCTTCTTGGGGCGACCCTCAATTCCGATGTGGCCTGCGGGATCATCTGTGACGGTATCCACGTCTCTTGGGATATGCTGCGTATCGCCCTGAAGGCGCGCGGACCGTCAGCGCCGACCTTTGTCGTCAGCGATGCGATGGCGACGGTTGGCGGCCCTGACTGGTTCGAGCTCTATGGCCAGAGGATTTCCGTGCGGGATGGGCGCCTTGTTAATTCCGAAGGGGCTCTGGCAGGCGCCCATATCGATATGGTGCAATCCTTCGAGAACCTTATGACCCATCTTGATCTGCCCCTTGAACGGGCCTTGGCAATGGTCAGCGATATACCTCGGCGGGTCATTGGGTTACCGCCGCGTGTGATCGGGACCGGATCTGAGGTGAAGGGGCTGGTCATCATGGGACAGCCGTGAAGGCGATCCCTGATCGTGCGGCCTCGTGCGGCATTTGCGACCCTACGATGACGTTGTTAGAGGGTCGCAAACTCTGTCAGATAGCGGATTTCCGATGCCGTGTGGATTGTTCATAGGCATAGGCACATTCGATGAGCGTCTGCTCTGTCCATTGCCGTCCGAGGAATATCAGCTCGAACGGAGCTCCCGATCCGTAATAGCCCGCAGGGACTGTCACCCCTGGAATGCCCGCGATGTTAAGTTCGCCCACGGTTGTCTCGCGGATGGCAAGATCGGAATTCAGGCCGGGCAGTTCTTCGAGCATTTGCGGGTATACGAGTCCGTCGAGCTCGTGCGCGGTGAAGACGTGATCGATCAGAGAAAGATAGATGCGTTTCAGTGCGGTGAAGGCGGGAAGATCCGGAGGTGTTTCCGGTGATTGCAGCGCCTTCTTGAAATCCGGAAGCTCGTGAAGATATCCAAGGATGGCACCATGAGCGAAAACATCTTCGGCCTGGGTGGCGGCAACAAACGCATCCCATGACTTGATTGCCGCATCCGGGCCAAGTCTGCGAAGATATTGGGTCATGTCGTAGGGGATCGATTCCAGCCCCCGTCCGTCGAAGAAAGGCGTGCCCGGGGTAATCTGACGGTGGCTTGCAAAATCCGTTCCGCTGAACGGATCATCGACCAGAATAGCGCCGCAGGCCTCGAGTTCAGTACAGGCGCGTGCATAGAGCGTTTCGGCCTCTTCGGAGAGTGCATCCTTGCGCCAGCCCGGTCCGTAGAGGCCAAGGCGCTTGCCCCGCAGCCCGTCCAGAGAGAGCTTGGTGGCGTAACCGCCTTCGGGGATCTTGTCGACGCTTGCCAGTGTTTTGGGATCTTCGGTGGTGAAGCCGGCCAGAACATCCAGCGCCAGGGCCGCATCACGCACAGTGCGGGCAATCGGTCCGACCACATCTCGGTTGCCCGAAAGGGGGATGACACCTGCATTGGGAACAAGGCCGATGGTGGGCTTGATGCCGACAAGCCCCTGCGCTGATGCAGGGTTCTGGATCGAACCGCCGGTTTCTTCGGCCAACCCGAAGACGCACATATGGGTCGCGACGGCGGCCGCAGTCCCCGCACTCGAGCCGCCGGGGGCCCGGTCTTTATGGGCAGGGTTGATCGTGGGGCCGGCCCAGCTGTCATTGGCATGGGTGCCGGTCCAGCTGAGGATCGGCACATTCGTTTTGCCGATGATCACCGCATCTGCGGCGCGCAGGCGTGCAACAACAGGACTGTCGCGTTCGGGCAGAAGATCGACGCCGCCAGTACCGGAATAAAGGAGGCGCCAGCCCGCAGTCGATGGCAAACCTTTCATATCCATCGGGTCCTTGACCACTACGGGCACACCAGCCAGTGGCCCGAGCGGCGCGCCCGTTGCCCGCTTGCGATCAATCTCGCGGGCGGTGTCGAGCGCTTCGTCATTCTCGAAGATGATCGCGTTATAGGTCGGATTGAGCGCATTCATTTGCGTGATTGCCGCCTTTGTCAGATCTTCTGCGGTAAACGTGCCGGCCTCAAGACCCTTTCGGATCGTGTCGATGTCGAGTTGGCCGAGATCCAGCGAGCCGGTGCCGGTTGTTTCTGGGGAGATAGTATCAATACTCATGAGAGTTCCTTCGAAATTTGGCCGGATTGAAGACGGGGATGTTGGGGCCGCAGGATCATCAATGTCACCAAGACGAGGGCGCAAAATGTCCCGATGGCGAATTGCCAGCTAAGGATCTCGCCGAGAAACGTCGCGCCAAAGATAATCGTCAGCACGGGAAACAGGATTGTCATGGCGGAGACGAGGCTTGGCGGATGGCTCCGAAGAAAGTGGTAATAGGCTGTATGGGCGATGACCGTCACGATGATGGCAGGCAACACGATCGCTTCTATCGAAAGAAGCGGTTGTGCAAGGATCTGGGCAAGGCCGTTCGGTTCTACCCATGTTGCGATTAACGACAGGATGAGAGCGGAGCCGAGCGAAGTCCATGCCTGAATGACCAGTGCAGGAGCTGGCCCGCAGCCCGCCATCAGGACGGAACCGCCAGCGAGCGCCAAAGTGGCCAGTACCATATAGGCTATGCCATAGGGATCGAGGCTGTTTCCTCCATGCTGTCCCTGAACGGCGATGATAACGGCGATGGTTGCCAACCCGACCAGACCCAGTCGCGACCATGAGAGTGGCTCCCGCCGGAAGATCATCGACAGTAAGGCCGTGGCGGGAATGGCCAGTTGCAGGATTGTGGCGGACGCGACCGCTGTAATCCGTGCATAGCCCATCATCAGAAATCCGAAGTGACAGGCACCGATAAGGAAGCCTGCAAGGAATATGCGCGGCAAGTTTTCGATCCGCTTCAGCAACAGCGGGCTCAGAATGATGGCGACCACGATAAACCGGCCTGCGGCGATATGGATCGGAGGTAGATGTGCGATCCCGATCGCGTAGCGTAACATGACCGCATTGCCGGCCCAGATGATGCAGATGCCGATAAGGGCCACCAATGCTCCCAATGGCAAGGCACGTTGTGCGTGGATGGTCGCTGAACGCATGGGGCGGGTTCTACGGGTAAGGGCCGACATGAGTTATTGGGCAGCAAAAGCCATCAGGTCGCGTTCGGAGCCGTCCGGGCCGATCAGCTGTACCCCGATGGGCAGGCCGCCATGCGTATCGGTAGGCAGGCTGATGGCCGGAAGGGCCGCACAGCTTGCCAGTGCAGTAAAACGCATATTGGCCGTTAGCGTGGATTCTGCTTGGCCCGACAGGATGACTTCGGCTTGACCGATCTGCGGCGGGACGAAGGGGATCGTCGGCATCGCGATCACATCGACATGGGACAGTGCCTCCAGAACCCGACTGCGGAACACCGCGCGGAAGCGCTGCGCATGGAGATATTCGGTCGCACGGATCGAACGCCCTGCAAGAAGCTGGGCGCGGACATCCGCACCATAAGCCTCGGGATGTTGATCCAGCCAGCCGTCATGCACCGCAGTGGGTTCGGCGGCGTCTGCAATCACCAGCGCATCGACCGCCAGATCCATATCGGGCAGGTCGATATCGACGATCTCGATCCCGCGTGCGGCTTGAGCGTCAATCCATCGGGTAAAGGCCGCCTCGACCGGTGCTTCCAGCCGCGCGTAGACATAGGCGCGCGGCAGGCCGATGCGGCGCAGAGGCCGTGACGGGGTCGCGGCAGTGTGTCCGGCCATCGCGTCATAGAGCAGGCTGGCATCGCGGGCCGAGCGGGTCATCGGGCCGACTGTATCGAGCGAGAAGGCCAAGGGGAAAATGCCATCGACCGATAGTTGGCCGACACCGGGGCGCAAGCCGTAGATCCCGTTCATTGAGGCGGGCAGGCGCACCGAGCCGCCGGTATCCGTTCCCAAAGCCGCCATCGCGGAGCCTGCGGCCACTGCTGCACCCGATCCGCCTGAGGAGCCTGCCGGAATGCGGCTCGGGTCATGGGGGTTGCGGGCCTGTCCATAATGCGGATTAGCCGTGGTGCCACCCCATGCGAACTCGTGCATGTTAGTCTGGCCGAGGATCACGGCACCGGCCTGTTTGAGGCGTGCGGTCACGCAGGCATCCTGTGTCGCCATCGTTTGCGCCAGCAGTTTCGATCCTGCGCTATGAGGGTGGCCTGCAATGGCGATGTTCGATTTTAGCCCGATAGGCATGCCTTGCAGGGGCCCGAAATCATAACCGGCTGCGAGAAGAAGATCCTGCGCACGAGCGGCGGTCAGGGCGGCTTCGGGGAATATCCGTTCCCAGGCATGCAGTTCGGCAGTTGCCTCGGCACGTTCGAGACAAGCCTTCGTCAGTGCCTCGAAGGTAAAGTCTCCGGCGCGGACGGCAGCGGCTGCGTCCACCATATCCATATCGCAAATATTGGTCGTCGCCGGACGGATGGAGAGTGCGTCTTCCATTAGTGCTCCTCCCCCTTCCCAAGATCCCGAACAAGGAAGCTGTCCTTCGCGAGTGTGAACCCGTTCGTTCCTTCGGAGCGCACAGGACCGAAAGGCGAGACCCGCGCCGTGAAGGGTGTGTTATAGGGGTCGAGCTGGTCATTCGCGTAGCGCGTCAGGCGTTCGCAGCGTGCGCTCCAGTCGGTGACGACTTGGCACAGGTCTGGGGTCAGGTCAGCCTTGCTCAGCCCAAGCATGGCCAAGCGGGTTTCATCGGGAAGAGACATCGGGCAACTTTCGGGATTGGGGTAGGTGCGGGGGACATGCCCCGCACCCGAAGCTTTATCTGTGCCGGATCACGACGGAGGGCCCGGCACGCAGGTCTTAGTTCATGCTGGCATCGGCCGCTTCGGCCGCAGCAGTTGCCAGCGCGGTATTCACATTGGCCTCATAGGAGGTCGCATCCGAGGGATATTCCTTCAGAGTGCCCGCATAGACCGAGATCTTCATGTTGTTTTCCCATGCCTTTTCAGACACCAGAACATGCTCGGGATAGCCCTTGGCATCGATCTCGCGCTGGACCGATTTGGTCACAACTTCCTTCGACAGGTTCGGGAAGTATTTTTGCGCGATTTCCACGGTACGGTCGAAATCCGAATAGATGAAGCGCGAGGCTTTCTCGAAGGCGGTAACGACACCTTGTGCGGCCTCGGGATGGTCATCCAGATAGGCTTGGGTCGTGGTCAGGCTGGAGAAGGCATAGGGATACCAGTCCTGATTGGCCGAGAATGAGTAAACCGAATGCAGTCCGTTATCGAGCTCGGCCTGAGCGACCTGCGGGTCGACAGCCAGTGCGTAATCGGCGCGTCCGGCCATGACAGCGGGGATTTCGTTGCCGATGGAGACGTTGACGATATCAACATCGGTCAGTTTTTCTTGTTCCATTAGATAGGACATGAAGGCCCAGGTGGTATCCGGCTCTGGCGAGGTGATCACGCGCTTTCCAGAGAGGGCAGAGAGATTGTCTTGCAGCGAGGTGGGGTCGGACCCGAAGATAAACACGGTCGGGGCGTTCTGCACACCGGCAACAACGACGCCATCGGCGCCCATCTCGCGCGATTTCGGAACAAAGACCGGGTCCTGGATCGAGAACTGTGCCGAGCCGCCAATCACAGCCGCCCAGGATTGGGCGCCACCACCGCCAGTCTCGATCGTCACCTTGACGCCCTCATCAGCGAAGTAGCCTTGTTCTTGCGCTACATAGAGCGGGAGATAGAGCAGCGATTGGAAGGCTTGGTTGATGGTGACATCTTCCAGATCCTGTGCAGAAGCGGCGAACGGCATCAGGGCGATGCCCATAGCCGAGGCAAGAAGCGTTCTACGGTTCATATTCATTTCCTTTCCCACGACAGGATTGCACGCTCGATCACCGTGATCAGCGCATTGAAGATCAGCATCATGACCATCACGACGGCGATGCCCGCCAAGACGATGTTCATGGAGAAATTGGAGGAGCCGAGTAGGATCATGTGACCCACGCCGTGCTGCGAGGTGATGTATTCGCCCACGATCGCACCAACGAGCGCAAAGCCCACGCAGAGTTTCAGACCGGAGAAGACCCACGGCATTGCAGCAGGGACGACCAGTTTCAGGAAGATGGCCGATCGTTTGGCATTGAAGGAGCGCATAAGATTGACGAGGTCCTCGTCGGTGCGCATTGCGCCTTTATACGATGTGGTCAGCGAGACGACGACACAGGAGAAGGCCACGATCATGACTTTCGCCAGAATGCCGGTACCGAACCAGATGATGGTCATCGGTGCGACGGCCAGAACGGGGATGGAGCCCAACGCTGCGATGAACGGCGCCGAGAGGTCTGACAGGAAACGCGAATACCACAGACCGAGGCCGATCAGCGAACCTCCGATGGCGCCGACGGCATAGCCGATGAGCGTCTCGATAGAGGTTGTCCAGACATCCTCGAGGAGTTCCCCCGAAAGAGCGCGCTGCACAAGAATATCCCAGACCATAGAAGGGCTGGCAAAGAGAAACCGGTTGATCCAGCCCGCCTGTGCCCCGATTTCCCAAAAGGCGAGGAAAGCGATCGTGATCGCGGCTTGTAGGCCGATGAGGATGGAGCGGCGGCCCTTCGGGGTCTGCCACATAGGAAGTGTATCAGAATAGGGTGAGGACATAGGCTTCCTGGCCGCCCGTGAGGCAGCATCGGTGTTCATGGTCATTGGCGTAGTTTCCGGTGTTCGGGAGAGGGGGCCTTACGGGCGGACGAGGCGTTGCGATCAGGCTGCGGAGGCGTGCGCACCGCCGATCCGTTTCCAGATCCGGTTGTAATATTCGTTGAAGCGCGGTGACATCCGGCGCTCGGGGATCGAGTGGCTATCCGTGCCGAGATCAATCTCGATCTCTTCGACGATTTCACCGGGACGCGCTTTCATGACATAGACCCGATCCGCCATCGTCACGGCTTCTTCGATGTCATGGGTAATGAAGATAACGGTTTTGCCCGAACCTTTGACACGGTCAAGAAGCTCGCCTTCAAGCTCGATCTTCAGCGGGTAGTCGAGGGCTTTATAGCTCTCGTCGATCAGGATGATCTGAGGATCGGTGATCATCGTGCGCATCAGGGCGACCCGCTGGCGCATGCCGCCAGATAGCTCTCCCGGCAGCTTCTTCTCATAGCCAGCCATTTTGTATTCGACGAGCAATTCGGAGGCGCGGGCACGAGCATCGCGTTTGGAGTGGCCTTTGATTTCGAGGCCGAGAATGATGTTGTCCTCGACCGTCCGCCACGGGAAGAGAAGATCTTTTTGAAGCACATAGCCGATCTTCTCGGAGACACGCCCCGTCGTTTCCTCGCCATCGACCAGGATCGCACCATCATCGGGCGCCATTAGTCCGGTGATGATGTTGAATAGCGTTGATTTGCCACATCCCGACGGTCCGACAAAAGCTACAAACTCATCTTTGGCTGCTCGGAAAGACATGTCCCGCAGAACGACATTGCGTCCGTTATCTGACGGGTAGGATTTGGTAATCGAGACGGCCTCGAGGGCATACGGCATCATGGCTCTCCGCTTTGTTCGTTCTTGGTGCGAGCGCGTTGCAAACCGGCCTACACAGGCATGTCACGCTGTCGTTATATTTAGGTGGCATGGCAATAGTTGAAATGGCAATCAAAAATTAGGGCGATCTCAAAAGAAACTTCAGGGGCGTAAAATGTGCCTGTTTTTTGAGCAATGACGGCCAGAAGAGTTTTCTTGATTGTAACTACCTTAGGATATAGATGAAAATGCAATAAGTGGAATAGAAAGCATTGAAGGGACGAGTATGCCTGTAAATGAATTCTCCCTGAGCAGATTGATCGCTCAGGTGAATCGCTCGGCGGAAAGTCGTTTGGGCGCTGTTCTTAAGGCAAAAGGGCTTACGGTCGATCATTTCCGTATCCTAACGGCTTTGGCCCGCGAAGACGGGCGCACTATGTCGGATCTTGCTTCATGGGCAGTGGTCGACCCACCGACGATGACCAAGATGATTGATCGTCTGGTTGCTGCGGGGTCGGTTTACAGGGCCCCCGATCCACATGACCGCCGCAAGGTGCTCGTCTTTATTTCAGAGCATGGCCGTGCTTTGCAAAGTGACGCCGAACAACCGGCTGAGGCCTGCGAGGCTGAAATTTTCGAAGATATGATTCCGTCGGAACGCGCAGAGCTTGGTCGGCTGCTTCAATCCTTGGTCAATTAAGCGTACGCTTGATGTCTCGTTGCCCAATAATCGGGCAACTTTCAACAGGCAGGTGTTTTGCAAGGTGAATGGCGTGGTGAAACGGCTTCGGCTGGTCAAGTCTGGGGACATGAGCAAACTTCTTCCTTCTCGCCCTGATAAGATCAGCTCACCGATGCGCCTCTGTCTTATGGTCGCGCAGACTGGCCCTGCGGGCCTTTGGTCGCCATCCGCGGTTGCTGCGGCGGAACTGGCTGTGGACGAAGTGAATCAGCAGGGTGGTATTCTTGGCCGCGAAATCGAAATTTTCGTGCGGGATTGTGGTCCCGATGCGACGACTGCCGCGCAGAATAGCCTGGCGCTCGGAGCCGAGGCCCTGATCGGGATGTTTCCCAGTTATGCGCGGGCAGATGTCGCCGAGACGCTTGGGGGGCGAATTCCTTTCCTCTACACGCCGCAATTCGAGGGAAATGAGCGCTCCGCAGATATCATAACGACGGGTGAGACGACGGAAGATCTGTTGCGTACGGCGTTGAATGTTCTGGGTGAAAAGCGTTCGGTGCGGAAAGTCTTCCTGTGTGGTTCCCGCTATCGCTGGCCGCAAGAAAGCTTCGCCATTGCGCGGCGTTTGATTGCCGAGGCAGGGGGGGAGGTTGTTGGAGAGCATTTCAACAATCTGGAAGACGAGGATTACGAATTACTGATCGAGAAGATACGCGAGAGCCGCGCCGATACGGTTGTCCCGATGTTTCTCGGGCTCGATTCTGTGGCCTTCAACCGTGCGTTTGCTGCTGAAGGTCTTTCGGGGCGCGTCGCGCGCTGTATCCCGGGGTTCGACGAAACCATGCTGTATTCGCTCAGCCCCGACGAGACCGAAAACCTCTTCACCGTATCGAGCTATTTCGCGGGGCATCGCTCCGCAAATAACGGGGCCTTTCTCGAACGCTATTACACACGGTTCGGAGCAACGCCGCCACCGATCAATGCCTATGGGCAATCGGTCTATGAGGGGATCTATACGCTCGCAGCGCTGATGGAAAATAGTCAGTCTTCGTCTCTTTGCCTTTTGCGGCAAGGGCTTGGTCAGGTGTTGCCGCGCAGGTCTGCCCGTAACGGGCGCGGTATGCGGCCGGTGGGAACGCGCGCCTCCGTGCTTGTGGCTGAAGCCCAAGGGTATGACCTGAACATCATCGCCAGCGGTGATCTTCGGTAAAAGCACGTTGGCCGGTGACGATCATGTGCCGCCCCAATGGGCGGCATTTTGCGTTAATGATCATGTCCCGAAAAAATCATATACTGTCATTTACAATAGTTGCTATTTCAATAAATATCCCAAGGGAAGGCTTCTGGCAGACACAGGAGCCATATCGGTATCCGAGGAGTTCCCATGAGCACGCCCAAATCCTTTCCCAGGCCTTCGGTGTCGCAAATCATCGCCACGGGCGCCGAATTCGGGCTGGCTTTAACGCAAGAGCGGGCGGCAGAGTTTGGCGAGATCATGGAGGGCAGTTTTGCCGCATATGATCTGTGTGAAAGCCTTGAGGAGGTCGTGCCCCAGCCGTCTTTCCCGCGGCGCCTTATCGCGAAAACGCCGGACCATCCTCTGAAGGCCTGGTATGCGACCTGCCAATGTGAGGGGGCAGAAAACGGCCCGCTGGCAGGGAAGACTGTCGCACTGAAGGACAATATCTTCTTGGCAGGCATTCCGATGGCGAATGGTTCGTCGATCCTCGAAGGCTTTATCCCGAAGCGCGATGCAACGGTTGTCACGCGGTTGCTGCAGGCGGGAGCCTCGATTGCGGGAAAGGCAGTTTGCGAGAATTTCTGCATGTCGGGTGCCAGTTTTACCTCGGCGAGCGGCATGGTGCTTAACCCGCATGATGTGACGCGGTCTGCCGGAGGCTCGAGTTCAGGCTGCGCGGCGCTTGTTGCCAATGGAGATGTGGATCTGGCTGTAGGCGGGGATCAGGGTGGCTCGATCCGTATTCCTTCGAGCCATTGCGGAATTGTCGGCATGAAGCCGACCCATGGCCTTGTGCCCTATACGGGGGCGATGCCGATCGAGGCGACGCTCGATCATGTAGGACCGATGACGCGGACCTTGCGCGATAATGCTTTGATGCTGGGCGTTATTGCAGGGCCTGACGGATTGGACCCCCGCCAGAATGGAATGCCGGCGCAAGACTATCTGGGCGCGATGGGGCGTGGACCAAAGGGACTGCGGGTAGGGGTTCTCGACGAAGGTTTTACCGTTGAGCATATGCAACCGGATGTCGCCGAAATGGTGCGCGGTTGCGCCGAGACACTCCGGAAAGCCGGTGTCGAGGTCGTGTCGGTTTCGATCCCCGAACATAAGATCGCCGACAAAGTCTGGGCGCCGATCGGCCTGGAAGGTCTGACGCGTCAGATGATGGAAGGTCTCGGCATGGGGTTCAATTGGCGTGGGCAATATGCTCCCGAACTGATGGAGGCGATGGAGGGATGGCGCGAACGGGCTGAAGAGCTTCCGGTAACCTTGCAGATATCGCTTTTGGCAGGAAGTTGGGTGTTGGGGCAGCGACACGGGAAGACCTACGCCAAGGCGCAGAACCTATCACTCCAGATGAGGGCGGCCTATGACGCGGCCCTATCGACCGTCGATGCTCTGCTGATGCCGACGCTTCCCTATGTTGCTCCGAAGCTCCCTGATGCAGAAACCAGCCTTATTGATTTTATGCAACGTGCGTTGGGCGTGAATGTGTCGACCTCGCAATTCGATGTGACTGGGCATCCTGCCCTGACCGTGCCATGCGGCGCGCTTGATGGGCTGCCGGTGGGAGCCATGCTCGTCGGGCCTTGGTATGGGGAGGCCGCTCTTTATAGGATTGCTTCTGCTCTTATGGAGTAAGCGCTGTTTTTGCAGAGCTGGGGTCTCAATCGCATTGTTGTCTGTTGTTATATCCATCGGCGCATCTATAGACGGCCTCTCGGCAATAGCTTTGCCTGGTTTTGGCCCCTCGGTCGGTCGCGCCTAATCTAAACGAAGCCGATTTACACCATTATGGCTGCGCGTATTGATGAAGTCAGCCGCCATCAGACGTTCGACTTTTGGGATGTCCCTAAGCCTCACGGCTTGTGCAGGGAACACTTGGTTAAAATGGCGGGCTAAGTGCGCGCAAGTTGGAAAACTCGCTGGGGCTTTCTCTGCGAGGTGCAAGTCATCCGTTCTCGGAGAAAGCGTAGCTCTCGGTTACCCTGTCGGGCCGAGAGCTACGAAACAAGCAGTGCTGTAACCTGAAAGTCAGCGATCAGATTGCGTCTTGTTGTGCGACGCGTGAGCGCGGCAATGATGCGAAATGCCATGCCAGCAATATGAATCCGATCACTGTGACAGTTCCATCGAGTGCCATGCCGCCCAAGTGGGAGAGCGGGAGGATGCTTGCGATGCCGATCACGATCCAAGCCAGCCGGAGAGGCCCGGTAATTGGGCTGCGCGCATACCCCAGGGCGCCGCCCACAACGAGGGTCAGGCCGATAACGGAGCTGACAATGGCATAGGCAATGCCCCAAACACTTCCCTGCATCAGAAGCGCGGGTTTATAGATAAATAGGAACGGTAGAAGATAGGCGACCCAGCCAACTCTGAACGAGTCGACCCCTGTCCGGATCTGGCCGGCTTTGGAGATGGCCGCTGCAGCAAAGGATGCCAGCGCGATAGGGGGTGTGATCATCGAGAGCATGCCGAAATAAAACACGAAGAGATGTGCGTTGATGACGGGAATGCCGGATTTGACGAGGGCAGGGGCTGCAAGCGAGGCGAGCAGCAGATAGACCGCCGTTGTTGGCAATCCGAGGCCGAGAAAGATCGCGACGAAAGCCGTGCAGAGAAGCATGCCAAAAAGCGAGTTGCCGCCCAGATCAAGCAGAAGATAGGAGAGCGAGAAACCGAGACCGGTCGTGCCGAGGATGCCAACGATCATACCGGCGGCTGTTGTGACCAGAATAACCTCTGCGGTCGCCATGCCGGTTTTGCTCAGCGTATCCCATGCGAGTTTGGGCGTCATTGCTCCGACCATGCCGGGCTTGATAACCTGCGCGGCAAAGGCGGCAAAGAGCATGATGAAGATCGTCCATGCCGCAGCGACCTCTGCGCGGAGGTTCATAGCAAAAAGTCCGGTGAACAGTACGACGAAACCAATGATCGAGATCCAGCCGCGCGCCAGCAAGCTGCGCATCGGAAGCCGTGTGACATCCTTCAATGTGCCGACATTGTCACGGCGTGACATGAAGTCGATCTGCAGGAAAACCGAGAGATAGTAGATGACGGCAGGGATCAGGGCCGCGATCACGATCTGGCTATAGGGGACGGCAATGATCTCTGCCATCAGGAAGGCCGCAGCACCCATGATAGGTGGCATCAACTGGCCGCCGGTCGAGGCGACCGCCTCGATTGCGCCCGCGCGGATTGCGGGGATGCCGGAACGGATCATCATTGGGATTGTCATCACACCGGTTGACATCACATTGGAGACGGCACTGCCGGAAATCGAGCCAAAAAGAGCGGAAGCGGTAACGGCAATTTTTGCGGCGCCGCCGGGGCCAGTGCCGGACACTCGCATGGAGAGCTGAGTGAAGAATTCACCGCCACCCAACGCAATCAGGAAGCTCCCGAAGAGAACGAAAATCGCGACGACAAAACAGGCGACTTGAAGCGAGCTACCCCAAGTGGCGGAGCTGTCAGCTGCGAGGAATTGAAGCACTTCGCTTACGGTCATTGCCCGTCCTGCCAGCATGCCGGGCATGTGGTTGCCAAAGAGCGCATAGCAGATGAAAAGAGCGAGGATGCCGACCAGCAACCATCCAATTACCCGTCGGACCGCATCCACAACAAGTACAAGAACAAGGATGCCGAGGATCGTGGCTTCTGTCGGATGGAGGAAAGCATTCTCGGATAGGAGTTGGAACCTGATAAACACCCAGCCGCCCATTATAAAGCTCGCCAGAACGCCGCAAAGATCCAGCCACCAGGGCAATTGCTTCGTGCCGAGTGTGTTGAGATAGACGGCGGCCAAAGATGCGGCGAGGATAAGCGCAGCAATCTGTTCGGGGAAAATGAGCAATCCCATGTGGGTGGGGATTTTCATCGTCCAGCCGAGGGCCAGGATCGGGACAAGAGCAGCAAGAATGAGGGCCGTCCGTTGTACCGCGAGTGCATTGCGTGTGAGAGTCATGGTGTGGCGCCCATATTATACAATGGAAATGGCCCGGCCAGTCAGTCCGGCCGGGCGTGGAAATGTTAATTAGTTGGTGGTGGGAACCGGAACGCCTACGCTTTTATAGAATGCGATCGCGGCGGGATGGTAGGGGATGCCCTTAGCGCGGGCCATGGTTTTGGGATCGAAGCTATCCCACATGGGGCTGTTTTCAACGAGGGCTTTCTTGTTCTCGTAAAGCGCCTTTGCCATCGCGCTAACCGCTGCATCGGGCGTGTTCACATTGCAAAAGAGCATGTAGTCGTAACCGAAGATATAGGTCGTGCCCTCAACGCCTGCCGCATCCATGCCGGTGATGTCATAGATTTTCGTGCCGGGCATGACGGAATCCAGAGCGGCCTCGTCTTCCGGTTTAAGGCTGACGAATTTCACAGGTCCGCCACTTGCCTCAATATCCATGACATGCGCCGCGCCAGCGGTTGCGATGGAGACATCAAGTGAGCCGTCCTTGAGCCCTTCGAACATCGCAGGGAAGTTCGCTGTTGGAACGGGGGTTACGTCGTCATAGGTTAGGTCTGCCGTCGCAAGCACGGCGCGGATGACGAAGTCACCAAGCGAGTTGTCGGGGAAGCGCGGAATTTTGTGGCCTTTGAAATCGGCGACGGTGTTGATGCCAGAGGCTTTGTAGACCAGCATGCCGGAGGTGAAGTCCATCATTGTCGCCACAAGGCGCAGGTTCTTGTTGGGCTGACCTTCAGACATGCCTGTTCCCGAATAGGCGAAGGCGGTCTGCGGGTAATTGGCGATGCCGAAATCCACCGCCCCCGCATCAACCATCGGAATATATTGCGCGGTGTTTGCGGTTTCCTTGGGGATGACGCGGATCTCCCCGGCATTGGTTGCGGTTTGAGCGATTGCGGTGCCCACCTGCCCGGTGGAGCCACCCGCAGTTGTACCCAAGCTTAAAACCTGTGCCTGCGCGCTTCCTGCGGCCAGTCCAAGGACCAGGCAGACGATTGAAGAGAGTTTTTTGATCATATTCTTATCCCTGTTTTGTATTCATTGGAGAGGATATCGGGCTGAGAAAGCCGCACTCTCATGCTTTGAGTTGATCGATTGATGTATGCAGTGTGTTAGTGAGAAATTTTCACCTCTTCGGTGAGTAATGATCTAAAGTACTAATAAAAGGAAATTTTATTCATATATTTCATTTGCATCGTGAGGTTTCGATGCTGGGATTTATCGGTGGAGCGCGAAAATAACAGTTGCTTAAAAATAATTCACGAGCAAGCAATGTATACAAATAGAGCTTCATAACAGGGAAAAGGCGCATATCATGACGTCAAATAAGTTGCCGATTATCATTTCAGGCTCGGGTCCTGTCGGACTGGTTGCGGCCACGAATCTTCGTCGGGCAGGTCTGCCTGTAGTTATTCTCGAGAAGACGCCGGATCTGCCTGATGATCTGCGGGCGTCAACGTTCCATCCGCCAACGCTCGATATGCTGGCGCCTCTTGGCTTTACCGACCGGCTGATCGAGCAGGGGCTGGTTTGCAAGACCTGGCAGTATCGCGATCGCCAGACCGGACCTGTCGCTACCTTCGATCTGGGTGTGCTCTCTGGTGATACCGACCATCCTTATCGCCTCCAATGCGAGCAATGGAAACTGTCGCGCATGGCACGCGCGGATCTGGAGGCGGACGGCCATGAGATCCTCTATGGTCATGAAGTCACAGGCGCGGAGCAGGACGATCTTGGCGTCACTGTCCATTACAAGGATCCGGCGGGGGAGCCCCGCTCCATGCGCGGGGCCTATCTGATCGCCGCCGACGGCGCGCATAGCCCGATCCGCAAAGCACTTGGTGTGAAGTTCGATGGAATGACCATCCCCGAGATCTTCCTGAATATCTCGACGACGTTCCGCTTCGAGGATGCCATTCCGGACCTTGCCCCGATCGCCTATATCTCGGACCCGAAGGAATGGATGACTGTCCTGCGCACGCCCTCCCTGTGGCGGGTTCTTCTGCCGACCGATCCGAGCTTGCCGGAGTCCGAATTGTCCGATCCCGATGTGATCGAGCGCCGTATGCAGACCGTCGTGCCCAAAGAAGGTCGTTACGAGATTGCCCATGTGACTCATTACCGTGTGCATGAGCGTGTGGCTGAGAACTATGTGCATGGCCGTATCTTCCTCGCAGGGGACGCCGCGCATCTGAACAATCCGCTGGGCGGGATGGGTATGAATGGCGGTATCCACGATGCAATGAACCTCACCGACAAGCTGATCAGCGTGATGAAGAGCGGCGCCGATCTTTCGGTCATGCAACGCTATGATCGCCAGCGCCGTAAAGTCGCGCTGGATACGGTGCAGGCCTCGACCACGCGCAATCGCAAGATGATGTCGGAGACCGATCCTGCCAAGCGCGAGGCCTATCACGACGAGCTGCGCGCCATCGAGGCCGACCGCTCCAAGCTGCGCGCCCATCTACTGCGCGCCTCGATGATCCAGTCGCTCCGCGATCTTGATCTTGTTGCCTGACCCCTATCCGTATTTGGAGTATCGAACCTATGACTGATTCCCTCGGTTACCGTATGAAATTCGGTGTCGTCGCACCGTCCACCAATACCTCCGTTCAGCCCGAATTCGACGATATGCGTCCGGTTGGTGTGACCAACCATTTCTCACGGATCACCATTCCGAATGATCCGGTTGCCAATGACGAGGATTTCAACGAGCTGGTGATGCGCATCCGTGCGGCGACCATGGACGCGATCGATAGTGTCATGACCTGCGAGCCGCAGGGCGTGATCATGGGCATGTCCGCCGAGACCTTCTGGGACGGGAAATCTCGCGCCGATACGCTCAAAGGGCAGGTCGAGGACCGTGCCGGTGTGCCGGTCACGATGGGGTCGGATGCCTGTAATGCCGCTCTGCAGGCCTATGGCAATATCAAGCGTATCGCCGTGATCACGCCTTATATGCCGATCGGTGATGATCAGGTCACCAAGTTCTTCACCGATCATGGCTATGAGGTTGCTGGCGTTAAGGGGCTCAAGTGCAAAGGGCCGATGCTGATCGCCCATGAAACACCCCAGACCCTGCGGGATGCGATTATCGAGGTGAACGAGCTGGGCGTCGATGCCATCATTCAGGCGGGGACGAACCTTGCGATGGCTAAGGTCGGTGCGATGGCTGAGTTCTGGCTGGGTAAACCGGTGATCGCGATCAATACCGCAACCTATTGGCACGCGCTGCGCAGCCACGGGATTACCGATAAGGTTCAGGGCTTCGGTAGGCTTCTGGCAGAGTTCTGATCGCGCGATGTTCGAGGATCGCAAGGTGAAACCCTCTGAGAGGGCCTATTGCAGGATACGCGATGCGATCCTTTCGGGCGATCTGCCCCCCGGGGCGCATCTGCGCGAGGAGCCGTTGGCGGAGCTGACGGAAACAAGCCGGACGCCCGTGCGCGAGGCGCTTCGGCGCCTCGTGGCCGACGGGCTGGCCGCCGAACGCAACCGGCACCGCTTTGTGTCTGAGTTCAGCCAGACCGAGATGGATGTCATGTATGATATCCGTGCGCGGATTGAAGGTTATTCGGCGGCCTTGGCGGCGCGCAATATGGGTGAGGAAGATCTTGTCTTGCTTGAACGTCTTGTGGAGCAGATGGACGGGATAGATCCGGAAGGGGGGCAGGCATCTGTTGATGGTTTCAGGCGGAAGAATGCCCAATTTCATAATCTCATCATCAGATCGACGGGTTCGGTCCAACTTGGCCGGATGGTGAGGCCGGCATTGCTGACAACGGAATCCCTCGTCAAACAGCATATTTTCAAACAACCCGTCGCCATAAGGGCATCGAACAAGCAGCATCGCGAGCTGGTGCTGGCCTTCAGGGCGCGCAGCCCCGATTGGGCGGAGGCCATCATGCGTGCGCATGTGTTCTCGACGATGCCATCCCACAAACCCTGAAGTTCCGCGTTTTGCGGACCCTCGTTTGTTTTCAGGAGAACGTCATGTCTTATGTCTCGGATTGCCTGACGGCCCGTCCGCTCTCGACCTATTCGACGGAAGGGCGGATCGGGCTGATTGTTCCGCCCACCAACACCGTCAATGAGGCCGAATGGGCGCGTCTCATGCCGGAAGGCGTCACCTCGCATAGCTTCCGTATGAAGCTGCATCCGGACGCAGGTGCGCCTGACCGCGCTGCGGAGCTGGAGAAGGATTTACTTGCTTCGATCGACATGCTCTTGCCGATGAAGCCGGATGTCGTGGCCTATGCCTGCACGGCAGGCTCCATGGTGACGCCATCTTCGGATCTGCCCCAAAAAATTTCTGAGACATGTGGAACGCAAGTTGTCACGACGGCGGATAGTATCGTTCAGGCGTTGAGAGCACTTGGTGCAGCCAAGGTCACGGCGGTCACGCCATATGATGATTTGCGTAACGCCCATGAGGTGAGCTTCCTGCGTGACCACGGGATTGAGACGCTTTCGATTTCGGGCTTCGGTCTCGGTAAGAACGGCCCTTCGGATTTTCCGAAAATCGCCCAGTTATCGACCGCGGATATCCTTGTGCGTGCCAGAGAGGTTATCCATGCGGAGAGTGAGGCCATTGTGTTGACATGTACGGATTTTCCGACCCTTCCTCTGATTGAGGAGCTCGAAACGGCTTTTGGGATTCCGGTCTTGTCCTCGAACACGGCGACGCTTTGGGGATGCCTGCGCCATACGCCTTGGAGCGGTTCGATTGCGGGCGCCGGACGTCTGCTCCGCGATATGCCGGGCCGTTTGTGACTTTTGTGGCATCAGGAGACCCCCATGCTGAAACTTGCCGAAGATATCACCATCGAACGGATCGTTGATATCGATCCCGGGCGGATGGCGCTCGACTTTCTCTTTCCCGGAGCCACTCTCGACGCGCTCTTGCCGCATCGCGATTGGCTCGAACCGCATCATGTGGATTTTGCAACTTCCGAGGTTATCCTGTCGATGCAAAGCCATCTGATCCGGATCGGCGGGCGGAATATCCTTGTCGATACCTGTGTGGGCGATTGCAAGCAGCGCCCCAAGCGACCTAACTGGCACGACCGGAAAGGCGCGATTTATCTGAGAAATCTGGCAGCTGTCGGGCTGTCACCCGAAGATATCGATGTCGTGTTCTGCACGCATCTCCATGCGGATCACGCTGGATGGAATACGCAGCTGGTTGACGGTCGCTGGGTGCAGACATTCCCGAATGCGCGCTATCTGGTTGGCAAGGAGGAGCTGGATTACTGGTTGGCGGAGGAGGCCAAAAACCCCGGTATGCCTGGTCACGGGGTCATCGGGGATAGTGTTCTGCCGATCGTTGAGGCCGGTTTGATGGAAACGGTCGACGATGGGGCGGATCTCGGTACGCGGATCTCCATCGCGTCGGGGCGCCTTTCATCTGCCGACCTTGCCGGGCATTCGCCGGGCCAGATGGGTCTGTGGCTCACCCATCCGGAGGGCAGGGCGCTTTTTTGCGGCGATGCGGTGCATAACGTCGCCCAGCTCGCCCGTCCGGATTGGTCCTCGCAGTTTTGCAGTGATCCCGAACAAGCGGCGCGCCTCCGGCATCATCTCTTCGATGCCATGGCAGAAACGTCAGATATGCTCATTCCCGCCCATCTGCGCGGTGCGATGGCCTTGTGTGTGCGCCCCGACGGGGCTGCTTGGAAGCCTGACTGGGTCTGGGCGGAGCAGACCAATCTTGAGAGGATAAACCAGTGACTGACACACTCGATGCCAATTACGCCCTTGCCTACGGTGGCAAAGCCGGTTTCGGCCGCAGACCTGCGTTGCTGATGATCGATTTCGCACAGGCCTATTATGATCCAGACTGCCCGCTTTACGGCGGTGAGGGCTGTAAAACGGCCCTTGCTTCGGCGTTACGCTTGCGCGAGCTGGCCCATGCGGCGGGTATTCCCGTGATCCTGACCGAAAGTTATTTTCCGGATGATCGGGGTCTGATGGGTGGCCGTTTCTGGCAGAAGGCCAAACCATTGCCCGCCTTCATCAAGGGCCGCTCTACCGCTGCGTTTGCTGACGGCCTTGTGCCACGCGCCGACGAAACCGTATTTTCCAAGCAATACCCTTCAGCATTCTTCGGTACATCGCTTGCGCCGATGCTGACATCTCTCGGTATAGATAATGTCATCCTCACTGGGCTGACGACCTCTGGATGTGTACGGGCAAGCTGTGTCGACAGCATGTCGCACGGGTTTATCACCACCGTTGTTGCCGATGCCTGCGGGGACCGCCACCCTGGGCCGCATGAGGCCAATCTTTTCGACATGAATGCCAAATATGCGGATGTCATTAGCGAAGATGAGGCGGCCACATTCCTCACCTCCTTATCTGACTTAGAATTTGCTTAAGAGGGCACCTGTTCCAATAATGACCGAGCTTCCCTTGTCTATGCCGCGCCGGGCGACTGGCCTGGTCTGGATCTTATTGATAGGCCTTTCCTTTTGCATCGCTGCGCTTTTGGAAGCTTTGCGCATCCCCGCAGCTTTGCTCTTGGGGCCGATGATTGCGGGTATTCTTCTCGCCGCCACCGGTGTAGCGGCAGGCACGCGCGCGATCTCGGTGCCGCGCTGGGGCTTCGAGTTGGCGCAGGCCATGGTCGGGACGATGATCGCGGGCCAGATTCCTGCGGATATCTTGCAAACGATTGCGGCAGATTGGCCGATCTTTCTGGGCGGGATCGTTTCAGTGATCGCCGCATCCTCGGCTCTGGGATATCTGTTGGCTCTCAAACAGGTCTTGCCGGGAAACACCGCGATATGGGGGGCGTCTCCGGGGGCTGCGCAAGCGGTGATCTTTCTCGCCGAGGCATACGGTGCCGACATCCGGCTGGTCGCTGTCATGCAATATCTGCGGGTCGGTATGGTCGCAGGCGGTGCGTCTATCGTGGCGCGATTGGTGCATGCGGACCCTGATGCCGTGCTCTCGCATCCTGCATGGTTCCCAATGCCGGATATGGCATTCTTGCAGGCATTGATTGTGATGGCGCTTGGCGTCGGGTTGGCGCGGCTGACTCGCATGAATGCCGGGACCTTCCTGCTGCCACTTCTTATCGGTTCAATCGCCTCCGGCGTGGGCTGGATGACGCCCGAGTTGCCCCAATGGAGCCTTGCATTGGCATATGCTGTAATCGGCTGGATGATTGGTCTGCGGTTCTCGCGCGACATCCTGAGGCATGCGGCACGCGCGCTGCCGCGGCTGATGCTGTCGATCGCCCTTCTGATGAGCCTTTGTGGCATGCTTGCGGCGGGGCTTGTTCTCTTTGCGGGCGTTGATCCTCTGACCGCTTATCTTGCGACAAGTCCGGGCGGTGCGGATTCCATTGCCATTATCGCGGCCTCAAGTCATGTCGATATGGCGTTCGTAATGGGTATGCAGACCTTACGTTTTATTGTGGTCTTGGCAACGGGGCCGGCCATCGCCCGGTTTATGGCAGTAAGGCTTGCGCAGAGGCAGGCAGCCAAGGCCGCCTGACCTTGTCGCGGCATGGCTCACATGATGGCTGGCCGTTCAACGGTGAGGCTCCGCGCTTTTTCAGCGGCCTCATCGTCAGGGCAGTCGTTATCCCAGAGCCGCGCGATAAAGCGTGCTCCCGTCACACCGTCCGACTCTGGTCCGCAAAGCCAGCGGATGCCCCGTCGCATGATCGAAGCTGGTAGTAGGTTACCGTCGGCTCCGCGCTTGTTTGGGGAGGGTGGCAGCAGGTCGGTATCGGCGGCGCCACCGGGCAGGAAGACATTCACCGTAACGCCGGTGCCCTCCAGATCCTGGGCCCAGATACGCGAAGCTGCTTCAAGCCCGGCTTTGCTGGGGCCGTAAGGCGCATAGCCGCGGCGGACCATTGTGATATCGGAGGTCGAGATATTGATGATTTTGCCATAGCCCCTCTCGACCATGCCGGGGACGACACATCGGGAAACATGGAAAGGACCATTCAGATTGGTCGCGATAATGTGGTCCCATGCTTCTGGCCTCGTTTCCCAGAATTTTGTCGGCACTGTGTTGAATGTCTCCGAGATAAGGCGGAGGCTACGCCCTGCATTATTTATCACAACATCAACGGTGCCGATGTCGGCGAGCGCTTTTTCACAAGCGCTGGAGTCCGAGACGTCGAAGGTCAGGGTGGTGACTGTTGCAGCGCCTTCGGCAAGCGCATCCTCACGACAGGTCTCAAGGGACCGGGACGATGTGCTGCCATGCAGGATGAGATCGACACCTTGTGACGCAAGTTCGAGTGCCATTTCGCGGCCGAGGCCACGCGACGCTCCTGTTATCAGGATGCGGCGACCGGTTAAGCTATGGGAGTGTATTTTTCTCTGCATGAGACGCCCTTATGATTGTATACTATTTCAGTATTTGTATTACCTATTTTACGCCTGTATTTTCAGCTTAGGTGCCGGTTTTCTTACGGAGGTTACCTCATAAAATTTGTTTCCTTGCTGAGTAAATCTAATTCCTTCCGTTGGTCGCCAGTGGAAGTAATTCATAAACATCTGATAATAATGACAATTAATTATAATTGAGCACTGGGGAATTGATATGTGCTTTTCGTTTCCAGTCAGCATTCAGATCTATTGGGGCTTCTCTGATATGACGATGTTTGTATACAAATATGGATAGTAGATCTTTTCCATTAAAGGATATGTCCTATGACCGACGCGCCTCTTTCTCTTGGGCTGATTGGCCTTGCCCCGGGTCTAAGCTGGTCCTCTACCGCTCATTTGCCTGCGATTGTCGCCTTGCCGGATCTCTTCACGTTAAAAGGGGTCGCCAACAGCTCGGCCGAAAGTAGTCGAACCGCTGCCGAGAGTGCGGGTATTCCCAAAGCTTATTCGACTCCTGCGGAGATGGTGGCCGATCCCGAGATCGATGTTGTCAGCATCACTGTAAAGGTGCCGCATCATCATTCACTTGCGCTGCAGGCGCTTGAGGCTGGCAAGCATGTCTATTGTGAATGGCCCTTGACCCAAACTGTGGCCGAAGCCGAAGAACTGGCCGCACTTGCCGCAAAGAAAGGAGTCGTTGCGGTGGCGGGCTGTCAGGCACGTGTGGCTCCCGAAGTGCTGATGCTGCGCAAGTTGCTTGCGGAGGGCTATATCGGCGAAATGCTATCTGCGTCACTGACCGGCTATGGGTTGAACTGGGGGCCGACAATTTCCCTTTACGAGCGCCGCGACTATATGCTCGAGCATGCCTCGGGCGCCAATATGCTGACGATCCCGCTCGGTCATACTATGGCTGGTGTGCAGGATGTTTTGGGCAGGGTAAGCAGCGTAAGCGCCGAGATGACACAACGCCGTACGCATGTCCGTTCCGTTGAAACAGGCCAGATGCATGAAATGAATACGCCCGATGAGATTCTTGTCGCGGCAACTCTGGAGTGTGGTGCGCCGCTTTCGATCCATTATATGGGGGGGATGCCCAGAGGCGTGCCGGGATTGACTTGGGATATCCACGGAACAGAAGGCGATCTGCGGATCACCGGCCCGCTCGGACATCTCCAAATGGTGCCTCTGACAGTTATGGGCGCGCGTGGTGATGACAAGGAGCTTGCGCCGATCGCCGTGCCTGATGTGCTGTTTGAAGGGCATGCCGGTGCACCGATGCCAGGAAATCTCATACGGAATTATCAGCGAATGGCAGCGGATATCAAAAGCGGTAGCCGCAGCGCCACAAGCTTTGCCGATGCAGTAGAGCTGCACCGTCTTCTGGCTGCTATTGAAAGAGCGGCGCAAAGCGGTATGCGCACAAGCGTCGAGAGCCGGTTGGTGCCTTTGCCTTTTGCCGCATGAGTTGATCGCAACAGGCGCGGGCGGCCTCTCATTTAACAGGCGTCGGTCGCGTCGACAGAATATGTGCCCGCATAGCGGCCTCTGCCCATTCCGGGCTGCGTGCGCGGAGCGCTTTTACGATCTCGCGATGCTGAGCATTTGAGGCCAAGATGCCAACGGCCTGATGCAGAAGGTGTTGCTTGATCAGCATCGCAGGAGCATTCATCGCAGGTTTGACCATACGGGCCAATTGAACTGAACCCGTCGATTGGACAATCTTCTCATGGAATTGCGTATTCAGGGCGTCGAACATGTCGACGGACGGCTTGCCGCCTCGAGGATCGATGGCGTCCATTCTTGAAACGAGCGCGTCCAGTGCGATAAGATCTTCCGTCGATATCAGCCGCGCAGCCATCGCCGCGGCGTAGCCTTCCATCCGGGCGCGGATATCGAATAGGACATTGATCTCGGTGTCGCTGAAATCCGCAACATAGCGATGGCGATTATGCTCTGCGGCCAGACCATCCGTCACCAGCTGCCGTAAGGCTTCGCGTATCGGGGTGCGACTGGTTTGAGTGAGATGGGTGAGACGTTCTTCGCGCAAATGCTCGCCAGGCGCGAGGACGCCGGACAATATCGCTGTCCGGATGGCATTATAGGCACGCTCCGATGGTTTCTCCTGACGGTCCGGCATAGTCATCTGTTCTTTGTTCACCATCTATCCTTAGAAGTCCGCGTGTTCGCTCGATCTGACGATGCCTTTTAGGCGTAGCTTGTCTGGGAGTGATAGCATGCGAATAGGATGCTGTTGGAGGCTTAAATCTTGATCGGTAGAACATTCAACTTCGATTAATTCGAGCAGTTGGCGGGCTTCCTACATCTTAGCCAGAGAGGTTATAAACTCTAAGCTGAAATTTGAAACCGGTTCCGGCTGATTGAGATTCACAGTGGTGCACAGTAATTCTTTTTCGCGTCACCGGTTGATACAATATCCTTATAATTTCATTATCTTGTATAAATACCAACTAGTTGTCAGGAAATCCTACCGCCCCAGTCATGTCTGAAAATGTGACGTTCTCCCTAAATTGGAACTTATTCGCCCTAAGTTGGCAACTTGTTCGGGGAAAACTGCTATCTGGACATCTGAATTAGCTTTAGGCGAAGTTTGCTTGCCTTGCGGATGTTGATTGCCGTTGGTGGTGGGCAGTCTGATTTCGCGAAGCTGACGTTTGGGCAAATTATCTGTTAACCAAGGGCATGCACTCACGAAGTTTGCCAGAGGTCGCAAGATAATCAACGCAGTGCAGCATGCGGCCAGAAGGGCGGAGAGCCGACCTTCGCCGCTTCCGCACCGACTCTGTCAACGCATACCATAAGCGGACATAGGGGCAACGCTGAGCGGATCCATCGGTACGCTGACAGCTGACAGGAAGGGCAGATTCTGAAAGCGGCTGGACTGGTCAGGTCGAGCAGGGCGGCTATCCAACCACTTGCGCAAGACCCCGCCGGTTTCTAGTTTACAAGCGGGACCTTGGGTGATTGCGATAACCGGCTGTGCCAAGGAGGCAATGTGAAGTTCGACAAAGAACCGAGTTCAGTCGAGGAAGCCCTGGAAGTTTATTGGGTCGATAAATCTATTGTCGGCCACGTGCCAAACTACGCCGGTTTTTTGATCTGCCCCACTTTAGTGGTCCGGTTTAAAAGTTAGTGCATCGTGGGCCTTTGGTCTACTGGTCTTGCCCCACTGAAGTGGTCCACTTTTAGGGATAGTTTATCCCGTATGATGGAGGACTACTTAGATGGCAGGCAAACGCGAGAAGCCGGAAGATATCGTCATGAAGCTGCGTCAGGTTGAGGTCTTGCAGGGTCAAGGCGCGAAGCTGGCGGATGCCGTGCGTCAGATTGGTGTGAGCCAACAAACCTATTATCGCTGGCGGCGTGAGTTTGGCGGGATGAACCGCGATCAGCTCAAGCGACTGAAGGAACTCGAGAAAGAGAATACGCGGCTTAGACGGGCCGTATCAGATCTGACGCTCGACAAGCTGATCCTGACGGAGGCGGCTCGGGGAAACTTCTAAGCCCTTCGCGTCGCCGACAGTGCATTGACCATGTCCGGCAGGAACTTGGCGTTTCCGAACGCCGTGCTTGGTCTGGCCCTTGGGCAGCACCGCTCAACCCAGCGCAAGATCCCGGTTAGTCGTCAAGATGAAGCTTTACTGACGGCTGACATCATTGAACTGGCAAGGCAATACGGACGGTATGGCTATCGCCAGATCACTGGCTTGTTGGTTCAAGCGGGATGGTGCGTCAATCATAAGCGGGTCGAACGGATTTGGCGACGCGAGGGGCTTAAAGTCCCGCAAAAGCAGAAGAAACGAGGGCGGCTCTGGCTAGCGGATGGCTCCTGCGTGCGGCTGCGGGCCGAGCGGCCGAACCATGTGTGGTCCTATGATTTTGTCCAGGACCGGACAGCGGACGGGCGGGCTTACCGCATGCTCAATATCGTCGATGAGTACACCTAGGGCAGGTGCTGGTGATCCGCGTCAAACGCAAGCTGAACTCGGTCGATGTCATCGACGCACTGACTGATCTGTTCATCCTTCGCGGTCCGCCCGGGTTTATCAGGTCAGATAACGGCCCCGAATTCATCGCGACCAAGCTGCGCAACTGGATCGACGCGGTCGGGACTAAAACGGCCTATATCGAACCGGGGTCACCCTGGGAGAACGGCTACGTGGAGAGCTTCAATGCCAGGCTTCGTAACGAATTACTGGATGGGGAGGTGTTTTATTCGGCTCAAGAGAAGCCCAGATCCTGATCGAACGCTGGCGCCAGCATTACAACACGCTGCGCCCGCATAGCTCTTTGGGATATCGCCCACCAGCACCAAAAAGCATCGTGCCAGTAGACCAAAGGCCCACGATGCACTAACTTTCAAACTGGACCACTCAAGTGGGGCAGACCAATCTGACCACCGCGTTTCGCACCCCTGACGGCTGGGTCGACACCGTGCGCAACATTTCTTTCGATGTGCATGCCGGTGAAACCGTGGCCGTCGTCGGCGAAAGCGGATCAGGCAAAAGCGTCACCGCACTCTCCACGATGCGCCTTCTGCCCACACGTACCGCCCGCAGCCGGGGTGAAATTCTGTTGTCCGGGCGCGACCTGCTCAAACTTTCGGAATCCGAGATGCGCTCCGTGCGCGGCGGAGAGATCGGCATGATCTTTCAGGAGCCAATGACCTCGCTCAACCCGGTCTTCACCGTCGGCAACCAGCTTGCCGAAGCATTGGTTCTGCACCGTGACATGAGCTGGTCGCAGGCAGAGGCCGAAGCGCTGCGCCTAATGGAACGGGTGCGCATTCCCTCTGCCCGCACCCGTCTGAACGAATACCCGCACAAGTTCTCCGGCGGTATGCGTCAGCGCGTAATGATTGCCATGGCGCTGGCCTGTCAGCCCAAGCTTCTGATCGCAGATGAACCGACGACAGCGCTGGACGTGACCATTCAGGCCGAGATCCTGCAACTGATCCGCGAATTGCAGATAAGCGAGCAGATGGCTGTTCTGTTCATCACCCATGACATGGGCGTGGTGGCGGAGGTCTCCGACCGCACAGTCGTGATGTTCCGGGGGGATCTGATCGAGACCGGGCGCACGGAAGAGGTGTTTGCAGCACCGAAAGAGCCCTACACCCGCTCGCTTCTGGCCTCGATCCCACGCCTTGGGTCTATGGCGGGCAGTCTTGCCCCGCGCCACTTCCCACAGGTCGATCCGACCACAGGCAAGGCCAGCGAAGGCCGCGAAATGGCCCCGGTGACCGAGACCACAGCGCCGCCTGCAGCACGGGTCGAAAACCTGTCGGTCCGCTTCGATCTGCCCGATGGCCGCGTGCATGCCGTGGAAGATGTGTCCTTTACCATTGCGCCGGGGGAAACGCTGGCGCTGGTGGGGGAATCCGGCTGTGGCAAGTCGACCATCGAACGTACAATCATGGGGCTGCAACCGGCCACCGACGGGCGCGTCGAGATCGGCGGCCAGACCATTGATGCCAGCCGAGGTGCCGCCCTGCGCCAACTGCGGCGCAACACCCAGATGATCTTTCAGGATCCGTTCGCCTCGCTCAACCCGCGCATTCGGGTGGGGGACGCCATCATGGAGCCGATCCTCAGCCACGGGCTGATGCGCAAAGCCGAGGCCCGCACACATGTGGCTGAGCTGCTGGAAAAGGTCGGGCTGCCCGCCGCCGTCGCCAACCGCTTTCCGCATGAATTCTCAGGCGGTCAGCGCCAGCGGATTTCAATCGCGCGGGCTCTGGCTCTGGATCCCAATTTCATCGTCGCGGATGAAGCCGTGTCGGCTCTGGATGTGACGGTGAAAGCGCAGGTATCGAACCTGTTGATGGATCTGCAAGCGGAGCGCAATCTCGCCTATCTCTTCATCAGCCACGACATGGCCGTGGTCGAACGTATCGCCCACCGTGTGGCGGTGATGTATTTCGTGGAACTGGTCGAGATCCGCACCCGCGCCGATATTTTCGGCAATGCGCAACACCCCTATACCCGCCGGCTGATCGAGGCGGTGCCCCTACCCGACCCGACCCGCAAGGGCCAGCGTCGTGTGGCTCCGCCCACGGAGGCCCGCTCGCCGATCCGACCATTCGACTATCTGCCGCCGAAGCGGCAATATCGTCTGGTCGGTCCGCAACATATGGTTCTGCTCCCTGACGAGACCTGATCCGGGAAAATCCTGATCGCCTCCTCTTTTGACAGAACTGCGCCAACTGATCCCGGCGCGGCTTTTGTCGCTGCCGGGCGCGCTTCAGAAAGATTGAGTTTTGGCATGAGCGAAAAGTCTTCGGCAGCACAGACAATTACCCGCACCTTTCACTTATCCAATCGAGAAAACCCCGAGCCGTCGGAGACCGGCTGTCCGGGCCATATAGACGGCATGAACGGGCAAGATCTCGGCCGTAAGCCTGCCGGGAAACGAAGCGACCTGTAGATATGCCGTTACTACGTGTTCAGTCCCGGCATCTGGTGGATCGGGTTCAAGATGCATCTGTCCGGCTCTGAAGTCCAAATCTTGCAGATGTATTCGTAGTGTGTGAGCCCGTTGAGGGTCTTGAGCCTGCGAGCGAAGTTGTTAGCCGCCATGAAGTCTGCAAGGTGCGTCCGCAGCTGCTCATGGGTGTCGTAGTGGAAGCGTTTCACGGTCGCTTCCTTGATGGTGCGGTTCATCCGTTCGACCTGTCCGTTGGTTCAAGGGTGGTTGGGCTTGGTCAGCCGGTGCTCGATCCCGCTCGACCATTGTCCTCGGACCAATGGCGGACAATGTCTCGCCCTCACAGATCATGTCGAAACGCATGGGGCGGGAATAAGCAGTGTTCCGGTTCCGGGGCTGCTCAGCGAACTGAATTCCGTTGTCAGTGAGAATGGTATGGACCTGATATGGCACGGCCTCCAGCATATATTGCGGGAATTCCCAGGCCGTCTTTCTATCCGCCTTCTCGACGAGTTGGGTTACGGCAAATTTGCTCGTTCGGTCTATGCCAACGAATAGAAAGAGCTTTCCTTCCGCAGTCTGCACCTCGGCAATGTCGATTTGAAAGAACCCGATTGGATAGCGTTTGAACTTCGACCGCTTTGGCTTGTCGCCCTCGATATCAGGCAGGCGCGAAATGCCATGTCGCTGCAGACAGCGATGCAGCGCTGAGCGTGTCAGGTGCGGAATGGATGGTTGAAGCGCATAGAGACAGTCATCGAGCGGCAGAGCCGTGTGGCGCCGAAACGCGACGATGGCTGCCTCCTCAGCCTCCGTAAGGACCGTCGAACGTGGCTCCTTCGGGCCGGTCTTAAGATCATCTACCGTCTGTCGTTTGCGCCACTTCGCAACCGTCTTTGGATTGATCCCCAGCTCCCGGCTCAGCGTCGCGATCGAAGCTTGCGATCGCTGTATTGCTGCTCTGACCGCGTGCGTGGTCGTGGCGCTTCCGAGACGAAATTGTCCCATATGGCATTCTTCCATTCCTGCGAAAGGATCACACCATCAAACCGTGGGATCAAACACCTAGGGTGCGGCTGGAGCTGGCCGAAAACTATCGCGATCTGGCCCTTTACAATCTTGCCATCGACAGCAAGCTGCACGGCTGCGACCTAGTGAAGATGAAAGTGGTCGATGTCATGGCCTCCGGCCAAATCAAGGAATGCGCATCGGTTTTGCAGAGCAAGACGCAGAAACCTGCGCGTTTCGAAATTTATGAAGGCACCCGTGTATCTCTGGCAAATTGGATGCGGGAGCCGCTCATGGTCGGCTCCGAATACCTCTGGCCCGGGCGCTTTCATAAACGACTTCACATTTCGACCCGCCAATACGCGCGTATTGTCCGTGACTGGGTGACATCCATTGGCCTGGAAGCCAGCGCCTATGGCACGCATTCGATGCGGCGAACAAAGGTCACGCAGATATACAAGAAGACCGGCAACCTACGGGCGGTCCAACTTCTGTTGGGGCACACCAAGATGGACAGCACTGTCAGATACCTTGGCGTTGAGATTGAGGATGCGCTGGCTATCGAAATCTAATGGCGTGGGCCGTCTTCACGGACGGCCCATTGCCGCCGTTCGCATCCTATTGCTTGAACGTCCGCTATCTAACTGGCTCTTAAAACGACAGGCCGATCACGATATGAAGCTTGCGCTTAGCTCAGCATTAGCGCCAGCAGATACTGCGCGATGGCGAAGACTACATGGGCTACGAGAACATAGGCGATCATGCCTGCGGTGTTGGGAAGTTTGCGCGCGAAGACACCACCGCCCATGCCCGGCATCAGGATCACAAGACCTGCAAGGGTGCTGATGACAATGCCAATCCAGAAGAACGGCAAGAATGTCGGCGCTGCAATAAAGTCAGTCCCCCAGACCAGTGGAATAACCAGCGCATATCCCAGACCGATCAGATAGTGGAAGATCCAGCCGGTTGCGGCCTCGGAGCTGGTGAACGGGCGGGTATCGGATCCGTCAAAGACGAGGCGTCCTGCGGGAAGCCCCTGTATCCAACGCCCGACGGAGGGCCAATGCGTACCGGGCATCCAGCCAATCTTGCCAGTGAACACACCCCACAGGTCCAAGGCAATTGTCGACCCGATGCCCACAACGAGCGTAAACAGAACTATATCGGTAAACATGACTCACTCCTCCATCTTTGCAGAAGACGTAGCGCCAAGTGGAGCAGCTGATAAATTCTTTCTTACCTGTCAGATTGATATCGATTTGCGATTAATCAAGTTGGAGGAGCTGATCCAGCTTGCCATTGCGCTCAAGCGCCATCAGTTCCGAGCACCCGCCGATATGGATGTCGCCGATAAAGATCTGGGGCACTGTATGTGCGCCGCCCGCGCGTGCGATCATCTTCTGGCGCTTCTCCCGCGACACCGCATCGATTTCCCTAAAAGCGACCTTCTTGCTTTTCAGGATCGATTTCGCCCGCGAGCAGTAGCCGCAGAACGGGGTGGTATAGATTTCGACTTTTGCCATTACTCATTCCTTTGCTCGGACCTTTGATCGGCCCTTTTACAGAGTGTGGGGGCCAAAGCCCCCACATGCTTTCAGGCATCCGCGGCAGCGGTAATCTCCGGCGTGACTTCGATTATCACACCCGCCTTCTTGGCCAGATTGCCGACGACACAGACCTTGTCTGCGGTCGCGACAGCCGCTTCGGCCGCCGAGAAATCCTCGGCCGTGGCATTCGCTTCCATCACCAGCTTGGCACGGTGATGGATCGAGAATTCCTTATCGGTCGCCACGGCAAAGGTCTCGACGTCGATGGACTTCACCGGCACCTTCTTGTTTTCGGTGATCGCGCGCAGGGTCGCGGTAAAACAGGCCAGCGTCGAGGCGGTGAAGAGCGATTTCGGGTCAGCACCCGCGCCCGAGCCACCTAGATCTGTCGGGATGCCGATGCCGACATTCCAGCCTTCACCTTCGATCTTGCCTTCGCCTTTGAACCCGCCGGTCCAGCTCGAGGTCATTTTGATATCGGACATGTTAGTTCCTTTCTGGGAAATTCGGGGATCAGGAGGCCGCCTTGACGACCTGCGTGTAGCGGTCCTTCGGATTCAGCCCGACAACCATATCGACCGGCTGGCCGTCTTTCATGACCACAACCGTTGGCACCGAACGGATACCGAAAGTGCCAGCGATCTCGGGGGCTTTGTCGATATCGATCTCGGCAAAGCCTGCGCTATCCTTCATCTCGGTGGCGACCTCGTTGAAGACCGGCTCGAGCGCGATACAGGGGCGGCACCAAGTGGCCCAGAAGCGCAGCACTTTCACACGGCCGGGGCTATCCATGAATTCGGAGAAATTCGCGACATTCAGGCTGGTTACATCATTGGACATAGTCGTTTCCTTTCGGGTTTGGGTCAGGCTGTTTCGGGCACGCTCAAGGGCAGACCGGCCAGATAGCGGTCGGCTTCCAGTGCCGCCATGCAGCCCTGACCGGCAGCCGTCACGGCCTGCCGGAACTGGTCATCGGTGACATCGCCTGCGGCGAAGACACCGGGGATATTGGTGGCGGTGCTATCGGGGGCGGTTTTCAGATAACCGCCAGGCTTAAGATCCAGCTGACCGGCAAACAGTTCGGTCGCGGGGCTATGGCCGATGGCCACGAAGACACCGTCGGTAGCAAGGCATTGCAGGCTGCCATCGCGCGTGTCGCGCAGGGTGACGCCGGTCACAACCTTCGGCATTTCGGTGCCGGTGATCTCGGCAATCTCGCTATGCCATTGCACCTCGATCTTGGGATGGGCAAAGAGGCGGTCTTGCAGCACCTTCTCGGCGCGCAGGCTGTCGCGGCGGTGGATCAGCGTCACATGATCGGCGATATTGGCCAGAAACAGCGCCTCCTCGACGGCCGTATTGCCGCCCCCCACCACGACCACGCGGCGGCCACGATAGAAGAAGCCGTCACAGGTCGCACAGGCCGAGACCCCTCCGCCCTGATAGGCTGCCTCCGACGGCAATCCCAGCCAGCGTGCCTTGGCACCTGTCGCGATCACCAGCGCATCGCTGGTATAGGTCGTTCCGGCATCGCCGGTAAGCCGGATGCCATCCTGAAGCTGGGCTTCGGTGATCATATCGGTCACGATCTCGGTGCCCATGGCCTTGGCCTGATCGCGCATCTGCTCAACCAGCCACGGCCCTTGAACCGGATCGGCAAAGCCCGGATAATTCTCGACATCGGTCGTGATGGTCAGCTGACCGCCCTGTTCCAGGCCGGTCAGCAGAAGCGGCTCCAGCCCCGCGCGTGCAGCATAGATCGCTGCCGTATAGCCGGCAGGGCCCGAGCCCAGAATGATAAGTTTGCGGTGCATTGTCATCATGCCCCTTTGCTTGCAATCTTCGATACGCTTCTCATATATGCGTCAGGTAGTGATGTTTAATTTCTGATTGGATATCGCTATATATT
Organism: Thioclava sp. 'Guangxiensis'; assembly: GCF_045348365.1. NCBI lineage: Bacteria > Pseudomonadati > Pseudomonadota > Alphaproteobacteria > Rhodobacterales > Paracoccaceae > Thioclava > Thioclava sp. 'Guangxiensis'. The sequence goes on from NZ_CP155823.1 coordinate 699,015, forward strand.
CGCTAATTGCATCAATCGGAGGCTGGAATGGAAATCAAGGAACTGCGCTGTTTCCTGCGGGTGGCCGAGACGCTCAATTTCAACCGTGCCGCGGAGATGCTGAATATGAGCCAGCCGGTGGTTACGAAGACCGTGGCGCAGCTTGAGCACAAGCTGGGGGTGAAGCTCTTCGAGCGCACCATGGTCTGCCCCACTTGAGTGGTCCGGTTTGAAAGTTAGTGCATCGTGGGCCTTTGGTCTACTGGCACGATGCTTTCTGGTGCTGGTGGGCGATATCCCAAAGAGCTATGCGGGCGCAGCGTGTTATAATGCTGGCGCCAGCGTTCGATCAGGATCTGGGCTTCTCTTGAGCCGAATAAAACACCTCCCCATCCAGTAATTCGTCACGAAGCCTGGCATTGAAGCTCTCCACGTAGCCGTTCTCCCAGGGTGACCCCGGTTCGATATAGGCCGTTTTAGTCCCGACCGCGTCGATCCAGTTGCGCAGCTTGGTCGCGATGAATTCGGGGCCGTTATCTGACCTGATAAACCCGGGCGGACCGCCCGCAGCCGGACGCAAGAGCCATCCGCCAGCCAAAGCCGTCCACGTTTCTTCTGCTTTTGCGGCACTTTAAGCCCCTCGCGCCGCCAAATCCGCTCGACCCGCTTGTGGTTCACACACCATCCCGCCTGGTGCAGAAAGCCAGTGATCTGGCGATAGCCATACCGTCCGTATCGCCGTGCCGGTTCGGTGATGTCAGCGGTCAGCAGGGCTTCGTCCTGACGACCGAGCGGGGGCGTGCGTTGGGTCGACCGGTGCTGCCCAAGCGCCCGGCAGGCGCGGCGTTCGGAAACACCCAGTTCCTGCCGAACGTGGTCAATGCATTGGCGGCGGCGCGAAGGGCTTAGAAGGCCTTCGCGTTCGGGGCTACAAACCCTCCACTGGAGGGTTTGCTACACGCCCCTCATCTTTGCGGCTTCCGTCAGGATCAGCTTGTCGAGTGTCAGATCCGACACGGCGCGCCTGAGCCGCGTATTCTCTTTCTCGAGTTCCTTCAGTCGCTTGAGCTGATCGTGGTTCATCCCGCCATTCTCACGTCGCCAACGGTAATATGTCCGGTTCGGGTCACACCAATCTGACGCACCGCATCCGCCAGCTTCGCGCCTTGGCCCTGGCACAGGCCTCAACCTGACGCAGCTTCATGACAATAACTTCCGGCTTCTCGCATAGGCTTGCCATCTAAGTCGTCCTCCATAATACGGGATAAACTATCCCAAAAGATGGACCACTTCAGCGGGGCAAGACCAATGTCACGTTCGAACATCATCTTCTCGGCCTTAGATTGAACAAATCGTAGAGCCAGACCGCGTGGGCAATGATCGAAGGCGGGAACCGGTGCCGCTTGTAGCTGATGGAAGCTGTCTGCATCGCCGTGACCTCCGTAGCAAACAGCGAGGAGGCAATCGCGACCCGATTAACGTGATAACGCCTGCATCGCCACCAAACAGGGTGACAAGTTGCCAAAAAGTAAGCACCTGCATCTTTTTGAGTTTCTTGCGCACGATTGCGCGACCCTTGCAGTAGGAGCCGTGGACCTGAAACACATTCTTCGCCGGATCCAGTCCTAATGTAATAATTTCTGACATGACCGCTCCCTTTGTGGATTGTTGCAGACGCAGCTTGGCACAGAGATGGCCTAGGCGGCGATTGCATCATCAAGGCCCATTGACATGCCAGTCGAGGCTTTCGCGGCGTAGCGGCGACTGCGCCGCGAAAGAGATTATTCTGCGGGTTCCTGTACGAGGGCTTGGTAGCTGCCATTGCTATAAAGCAGTGCGGGATCTTCCGAAGATGCACTGATACCTGCGACCCTGCCGATCAGGATGGCATGGGTCGGGGAGGGAAGTTCTTCGGCCAAGATGCAATCGAAAACCGTCAGGGCGTTTTTTGCTACCGGTGCGCCGCTTTCCAAAAGCTCCCAGTCTTCATCGCTGAAACGGGCATCGCCTCGCAAAGCCGAACGGCCCGCAAAGAGATTGGCCAGTTCTGTCTGCTTTGCAGACAGGAAATTCAGCGCGAAATGGCCAGATTTACGGATCGTCTCAAGCGCTGCAGAGTCGCGGTGGATGCAGATCAGGACAGAAGGTGGGCTATCCGACAAAGAACAGGCGGCCGTAATCGTCACGCCCGCCCGTTCGCCCCGTGCGCCAGCGGTCACAATGGCAACCGTCGAGACGGGCCTCCGCATGGCCGCGCGGAATTGGGCTTGATCGGGAAGGAAGCGCGGTGGCGTGGCTGTGCCCAGCGGTTCTGTCGTTTCGGTGCGCAACTGGGAAGTGGTCGACATTTCAGCGGGCCTCTTAAGATGTGGCATGGTTTGAAGCCACCCTTGAGCGCGGCTATCGTCATAACAAATTTCAATTTTGGTTGATTCATTGGTTGCGCATCCTTTGACCTATAGGATGCTTTTTATCTTAAAAATGAGTCTTTTTGCCTATTTTAAATGCAGGATTCCCTGCTTGACCGGAGTATCTTTGCCCAATTCACATTCAACCAAAATATGGTTGATTTCGTGGTTTGACATGGCGGGGGCAGGCTCTCAATCATGGCGCAAGCTTGATAGATGCAGGACCCGAATTATGCCAACCCAACTTGAAATGGTGAAGCTGTTTACCACGCAGCTGGAGCTGTGCAAGGTGACGCCCGAAGAAACCGTCATCGTTCTTTCCGAGGCCGATATCCGCGCCGATTACGCGACGGCCTTCCTGCTGGCCGCGAAAGAACTGGGCGCGAGCGCGTTTCAGATCAACGTCGCGGGCCGTGATTACCGCGAGATGCGGCTAACGGTGGGGCGCACGGCGATCGCCGGAAACCGCCCCGTGATCGAGGCGCTCAAACAGGCTGATCTGGTGATCGATCTGATGGGGATGCTGTTCAGCCATGAGCAGAACGAGATCTGTGCCTCGGGCACGCGAATGCTGTTCGTACATGAGCCTTTCGATGTGCTGGTCAACAACTTCCCGTCCCCCGCGCTGCGCGCCCGTGTGGAATATGGCGAAAAACTACTGGGGCAGGCCCGCCAGATGCATATCACCTCGGAGTACGGCACCGATGTCACCTATGATCTGGGCCAGTATCGGGTGATGACGCAATATGGCTATACCGACACGCCCGGCCGCTGGGACCATATGGGCACGGGGCAGGTGCTGAGCCAGGGGATCGATGGTCGCGTTAATGGCCGAGTTGTCATCATGCCCGGCGATGTGATCGTGGCCTTCAAGAACCGCCATGTCGAGCGCGAGATCGAGTTGACCATCAAGGATGGCTATGTCACGAAGATTGATGGCGAGGGCATGGACGCCGCCCTGATGTCGGATTTCATGGACAGTTTCGACGACCCGCGCGCCTATGCGATCAGCCATATCGGCTGGGGGCTGCTGGGGTCTGCCAAATGGTATAACAACCTGATTTCCGCGACCCGCACGACCGAGATCGGGGTCAATTCGCTCAGTTACTATGGCAATGTGCTGTTCTCGCTTGGCCCCAATACCGAGCTTGGCGGCAATAATGATACCGCCTGCCATCTGGATATCCCGCTGCGCCGTGCCACGCTGAAGCTCGATGGTCAGACCATCGTCGACAATGGCCGCATGGCCGTGGCCGAGATGAAATATTCCCCCGTGACCCAGCATTAAAAGAGTACCTATGGAACTGTCCAACAAGACCGCGCGCGAGATGTTTTACGAGCTGCGCGACGACCCGAACCGCCTGATCTATGATTTCGGCAACAAGCCGATGCTGATCAATGTCGATCTGCAATGCGCCTACACGCAGCCGGATAGCTATATCACCGCCTATGAGACCGACCCCGCGCAATGCGATTACGTCAACCGGCTGGCGGGCCGGATGCGCGGGCTGAACCTGCCGGTGATCTGGACCTATGTGGGCTTTTACGAGGATGGCGCCGATTGCGGCATCTTCGGTACGCGCGATGATAATCCCAACAGTCTGCAGAATATCAAGCTCGGCTCGCCACGCGCGGCGCTTGACCCGCGGCTGGATGTGCAAAAGGGCGATATCGTCCTGAACAAGAAGATGCCTTCGGCCTTTTTCGAGACCCATCTGCAGTCGCTCGCCACCTTCCACGGCATCGATAGTGTGATCGTCACTGGCGGCTCGACCTCGGGCTGTGTGCGGGCCACGGTGGTCGATGCGCTCTCGCGCAGTTTCCGCGTGGTGGTGCCCGAAGAATGCGTGGCCGATCTGCATGAAAGTCCCCATTTCGCCAATCTCTACGATATGATGAAGAAATATGCTCGTATCTGTTCCTTCGACGAAACCGATCGCTGGCTCGCTTCGCTTTGAGCCCGCACTGGGGGTGGCCGCGTCCGATGCGCGGCTTCCCCATCTGCATCTTGGCCATGCGCCACTGCCCCAGCCCCTCTGCGGCTCGGTGATGCTTTTAGGTAATTTCGACGGGTTGCATCTGGGCCATCAGGCACTGCTGCACCGCGCCAAGACCTGCGCGGCCCGAGAGGGCCGGAGCCTCTCGATTATGGCCTGCGAGCCGCATCCCAAACAGCTTTTCGCTCCCGATCTGGCGCCGTTCCGGCTCTCTTGCGGCATGGCGCGCTACGGGCGGCTGGCCGAGGAGGGGCTCCACACGGTCTGGACCCCGCGGTTTGACCGCGCCTTTGCGGGCCTTTCCGCGCAGGCGTTTGTCGAGCGTTTTCTGGTGGCGGAATTCGCGGTCTCGCGCGTGGTTGTCGGGCAGGATTTCCGCTTTGGTGCGGGGCGGCAGGGCGATGTCGACTTGTTAGAGCGTTCGGGGCGGCATTGGGGCTACCTGCTTGATGTGGTCGAGGATGTGAGCGAAGGTGGGGTGCGGGTGTCCTCGTCTCTGGTGCGCCAATTGATTGCGGCGGGGCAGGTGCCGCAGGCGGTGGCTTTGCTGGGCCAGCCTTGGGTCGTGCCGGTGGCTTGTGTGGGGGCGGGGCGATATCAGGCCAATCCCGCGCAGCTTCTGCCGCCTGCGGGCATCTATAGTGTTCAGGCAAAAAGCCGACGCGCCGCCGGTTTGGGGCAGGTGACCGTCGAGATAACGAAAGACCGCCGGATCACGGGATATCTGCCGCCGCAGACGGCGGCGATCAGCTGGGGGGCGTCTGCCCGCTTGTAAGGTTACTGCGCACCACAGCCCTGTGATGTGCAGGTCAGTATCCGGGCTTGGGCCACGATCCGGTGGAACGGCAGGCCCGTGGGGCGGGCGTCGATCTGGGCGCTTGTTCCGCAGGAGAGCCCTTCAACGGCCATATCTTCCCCTGCCGCGTTCAGCCAAGACACCGTGCCGCTTTGTGGCTCGAAGCGGAAGGGCAGGGTCTCGGAGCCGCCCGCAGGGACCGGATCGGTGCGGATCATATACCAATGCGCCAGCGTGATCTGGCACAAAACCGGCGCACTTGATCGGTTTTCCACATCCACAGGCGCGGCCTTTGCGGGGGCGTCCGGTGCGGCCAGATAGTTATGGCTGCGCAACCAGTCCGGAAGATCGGGGCGTGTGGTATCATATAGCCCGCCCGCCAAGGCGGGCATCGGAAGGATAAGGGCTAAGGCCAAAACGGGGTCAAGCAGACGCATGTTCCGCACGGATCTGCGCCATGAAGGCCTCGGGCGACCAGTAATCGGTGAGCTTGCGGATCTTGCCATCCTCAAGGTGAAAGACATGTGCGCCCTCCAATGTAATCACTTGGCCATGGGCCTCGAACGGCCCGATGGGACGGGTCATCCGTCCGGTCATGACATAGGTCACCACCACCTTTGGCCCTGCCGTGATGCGGGTCGCGGGGGCTAAACGCAGCCCCTCCAGCATGGACAGAAAGCCCGCTGTTCCTTGTTCGATAGCCGCAAGCCCCTGGCGCGATTTGCCCGAGGCTGCCTCTTCATGCACCGCATCGGGTGCATGAAGGGCGGTGGCGGCCGAGGCATCCGCGCGGTTATAGGCCGCGTAGAAAGCCTCGATCACATCGGGCGCAGACATCAGTCCATGCCCGCCAGCTTGCGCGCCAGTTTCACATGCTCGGAGCGGTCATATTCATTGAACAGACGCGCACGCAGCAGAGGCGCGGGGGTCGCGTTGACGTTTTCAAACAGCGCCACACGGCCCGCATGGGACGAGGTCGTAAGATCCCAGATGAAGTTCATCACCCGCTCTTTCTCGATTCCCGAAACCCCATGCCCAGGCAGGAGTTCGACCAGATGATGGCCGATCTCGGGGTTCTCGAAGGCCTTCTTGCCAAAGCGCATCACCAGACCCTGACCGCAAAGCTCCTGCAGCGTATGGATGATATTGGGGTAATGCTGGATCGAATACATCCGCCCCGCGGTCAGGAGCGGGATATCGGGGGCAAAGACGCCATTCTCGGTGGGCTTGGCCTGCGCTTCGGCGGCGAGCACAAAGGCGCGCAGGGTCTGGGCATATTGGATCATATCGGCCACCAGCGCCTGCACGGCCTGGAACTTGGCGGTCCCGAGGATGTCGAGCACCAGCTGAGCGCAGCCCACGAACAGCTCGGCCTTCACCGCCAGACGCGACAGGATATGCCAATGCGCCCAGTTGGTGGTCTTGCCGTAATAGGTCACCAGCTCCTGATCGCCCAGGTTGAAGATCCGGTCTTCGGGGACAAACACATTGTCGAAGATCACCAGCTGGTCGGCTTCCTCGCCCTTGTAGTTCAGCGGATGGTCATGCGGATCGGCTCCGGGATTGGACAGGCATTCGCGCGAGACAAGCTTCAGCCCCTCGGTGCCGATCGGCAGAGAGCCCCAGATGCAGGCCTCGGGGGGCGTGCCCTCATAGGCGAGGTTGGTGAAGAAGATCTCGTTGGTCTGCGCCGCGATTGAGCCCACCGATTTCGCGCCCGAGATCCGCACGCCGCCCTTTTCGACGCCGGTGACGCGCAAGAGCGAGGCGGCCTGCGCCAGAGGCTGCGAGCGGTCATTCTGCGGGCCCGTCAGGCTCTCGGCGCAGGTGATCCCGTTGAGCTGGCCATATTCCATATAGCGCTCGATATTCTCGGCAAAATCGGGATTGATCCCCTCGAAGGTCGATTTCTTGGCCTTGAAGGTTGGCAGATAGGCCCAGAGCCCCATGGCGATCGAGGGCCCGAGATCCGGCGGGCGGCCATAGGTGCCTGCGGTTTTCTTGGCGGTATATTCGATCATCATGCGGCGCTCGACGAGCTGCTCGGGGCTCATCGGCGCCTGCCACGAGCGCGAGACGATGGCGCCGAGCTTGGGCTCGTAATAGGTCGTGGCTTCGGCATATTCGGGGGTGAACTGGTCATCGAACATCTCGGCCAGAAGATCGATCCCTGCGGCCAGATGCGGCGCGTCATAGACGCTGCCCAGTTCTTTTCCCTCGACCCAGACGCGGCGTCCGTCCTTGAGGGACTCTTTATATTCGGCGCCGGTGCGAAGTTTCTTCGCCGGTTTGGCTTCGGTCATTTGGTTCATGGAAGATCTCCTTTGAAAATGGGGCGGCGCCTAGCGGGTGCCGCGACGATAGGCTTGGCCAAGCATCGCGGGCATCCGCGCATTCCGGCCAAAGAGGATGAGGACGATCATCACCGCCACGAAGGGCAGCATCTGGATGATGTCGGTGGGGATCTCGATGCCGCCCACCTGCAACGCGGTGGTGGCGGAAAGGCACAGTCCGAACAGAAGACCGCCGCCCAGCACCCAAAGCGGACGCGCGCGGGCAAGCATGGCCAGAACGATGGCGATATAGCCCGCGCCGCCCGTCATATGCGGGACAAAAATGCCCGAGCCGATCACGGCCATGAAGCCGCCGCCCAATCCTGCCATCGCGCCACAGACCATGACGGCGCTGGTGCGGATCGCGGTGACATTGACGCCCACGCTATCGAGCGCATCGGGGCGCTCGCCGGCGGCGGCCAGATCGAGGCCGAGATAGGTCTTGCGGTAGATGAGCGCAAAGCCCAGCGGCGCTAGCAAGGCCAGCCATGTCAGTGGATGAGCGGTGAAAACCGCACCTCCCAGCACCGGCAGATCGCTCAGTCCGGGAAGGGCAATGGTGGGGGCCGCATCAAGGCGCGGATAGGTGCGGGCGAAATAGACGTTATGCATCAAAGCGGTCAGCCCCGTGACGCCCAGTGTGATGGCGATGCCGATAATGATCTGGTTCATTCCAAGCCGAACGCAGAGCACCGCCATGATGAGCCCAATACATGCGCCGCACAGGAGGGCCGCAAACATGCCGCCCCAGATGCCCGCACCGGCAAGGGTTGCGGCAAAGCCCGCATAGGCTCCGCCTAGCATCATGCCCTCTAGCCCGATATTCAACACGCCCGCGCGTTCGGAGAATTGTTCACCCAATGCCGCCAGGATCAGCGGCACCGCCGAAATCACGGCGCCCGACAGAAGGGCGGTCAGGAAGGTCTCGGAGAGAAGTGCGCCCATGTTACTGTCCCTTGCGCTTTTGGGTAAGAAGCTCGGCCAGAGCGAGGAAGACCAGCACGAAGGCCACTAGCACCAACGTGAAATCCTGTGGCACATTCATGCGGGTCGCCGCCGAGGCGCCGCCGATTTCCAGCACCGAATAGGCGAACACAAAGAGGATCAGGGCAAACCCGTTGAACCGGGCCAGAAACACCAGCGGAACCACAGCAAAGCCATAGGCAGGGTTCCAGCTGGCTTGCATCTTGCCAAGTGCACCGCTGAGCTCCACAGCCCCCGCCAGCCCGCCAAGCGCACCCGACAGGCACAGGACCGACATCGCCAGAAGGGGCCCGCCAAAGCCCGCATGAAGCGCCGCCTTGGGGTTGAGGCCAAGGATGCGGAAGCGCAGCCCCAACGCCGTGCGGGTCATCATCAAGTGAACGCCCAGAACGACCCCCAGTGCAAGGATCAGCCCGATATCGATATCGGTGCCGCCCAGCGAGGGCAGGCGGCTGTCGACAGGGATCGTCAGGGTCTGCGGCTCGAGGGAATTCGGGTCTTTCAGCCAGAGTTTGATCAGCGCCGAGGACAGCGAGGTGGCGATCAGGCTCATCATCAGGCCCGAGATCACCTCATTGGTCCCGTAGCGCGCCCTGAGCCATGCCGGCGGTAGCGCCCAGAGGCCCCCAACCACGGCGCCCGCCAGCACCGTCAGCATAAGGGCAGGCAGCATCGGCATAGCGCCCAGCAACACCGGTCCCAATGCGCCTGCGGTCAGCGTGCCCAAAAGATATTGTCCGTCGATCCCCAGATTCCACAGCCCCGAACGGAAGCTGACGATCAGCGCCGCCCCGAGGATCAGAAGCGGGATCATATGTTCCAGCGTGGCTTGCAGCCCGCGGGCCTTTAGCAGGCCGCGCTCGACCACATAGCCATAATAGGCCAGCGGATCCGAGCCGAGCATCGCCAGCACCAGCCCCGCTGCAACCAGCGCAAGGATGATCGGCACAAGCGTCTGCCCCAGCACCATCAGAAGAGGGCTGGCACGCCACTGCTTCGGTCTGGCGGATTTCTCGGGGATATCTGTCGTGTCACTCATGCTGCCGTCTCCGGAACTCGCTGGGTCTCATCGCCGATACCCGCCATCAGGCGGCCCACAGCGGCGCGTATGCTTTCGGGATCAGCCTCGGGGCCATTGCGGATGATGCCCACCAGCCGCCCGCGCGACATCACGCCAATCCGGTCCGATAGCGCGATAATCTCCGATAGGTCGGTCGAGACCAGAACGGTGGCCAGCCCGTTCTGGGCGGTGTCGCGGATGCGGGCACGGGTGGCCTCGATATTGCGCAGGTCCAGCCCGTGGGTAGGTTTGTTATAGATGATTGCCTTGGGGGCGCCCTCGAGTTCGCGCGCCAGCAGCGCCTTCTGGATATTGCCGCCCGAGAGCTTGCCGATCGGGGTCTGGCCGGAGGGTGCGCGGATGTCGAATTCGGTCATGCGCACGCGGCCATGCGCGTCGATGGCTTTCATATCGGCGATACCGCGACGCCAGAAGGGCTGCTGCCCGATATCCTTCAGCAGGAGGTTGAACGTGATCGGCAGCGTGGGCACGGTGCCCTCGCCATTGCGGTCATCGGTGGCGTAGCGCAGCCCCGCATGGTGACGCTCGCGCACGGTTTTTGCCCGCAATGCGAAACCGTCCAGTGTGATCTCGCCCGAACGGGCCAAGTCCTGCCCCGCAATCGCACGGGCCAAGGGCGTCTGGCCATTGCCATCAACGCCCGCGATCCCGAAGATCTCGCCCGCGCGCACATCGAAGCTGACATCCTCGAATCCCTCGCCGGACAGATGCAGGACCTCCAGCATCCGGCGCTGGGTCTGGCCCGTCGCTGCAGGGCGACGCAGGGGCGGCGAGCCCTTGGCTACCGTATTGCCGAACATCAGTTGTACGATCTGTTCCATCAGTTCCGCACGGGGTTGGGTGCGGAAATCCTGTGCGCTGATGCCGCCCACACAGCGACCGCCGCGCAGGACCGAGACCTTGTCGCCATAATCGAGCGCCTCGTTCAGGTGATGGGTGATGAAGATGATCGACACGCCCTGCTCGGCCATGCGCCGCATCATCTGGCCAAGCTCGCGCACGCCTTGCGGCGAGAGCATGGCGGTGGGCTCATCCAGCACCAAGAGCCGCCCGCCGCGCCAGAGGGCGCGGATGATCTCCACCTGCTGCTGTTCGCCCAGCGACAGATCACCCACCAACGTATCAAGATCGATGGTAATGCCGAAGGCCGCCGCATCACGGATGAAGCGCTTCTTGATGGCCGCGCGGTTCGGGCGCTGCCACCACGGGCTTCCCAGAAGCAGGTTCTCGGCAACGGTAAGTGTCGGAACCAGCATCCGATGCTGATAGACGGTGCCGATCCCCAACTCGAGCGCATGACGGGGCGATCTCAGCCGGATGGGGGTGCCATCCAGCAGGATCTGCCCGGCATCAGGACGCTGCACGCCTGCCAGCATCGAGATCAGGGTGGATTTTCCCGCCCCGTTCTCGCCCAGCAGGGCATGGACCTCGCCCTTCGCAAAACCCAAACTGACACGGTCATTGGCGACCACGCCCGGAAAGCGCTTTGTTACGGCCTCGAGCGCGATAATCGGCACGCCATCCATCAGTTTGCAGCGCTGAGCGTGGAGCTCATAAGAGCTTTGGTTGCCTCTGGATCGGTTACCAGATCGACCTTCACGGAGCCGTCGATGATCTTCGCCTTCACAGCCTCGATTTCGGCCCATACATCATCGGGGATATGGGAGGTTTTCATCAGGCGCTGCGAGTTGTCTTCAAGGCGGAGCGCGTAGGAGCTCTTGCCAAAATTCCCGTCATTCGCATCCTTGATCATATCGCCGAAGATCGGGGACATGTCCCAGATGACAGAAGACAGGAGATTGCCCTTGTCGAGCGAGGTCTTGTCGCCGATCACATCGATGAACCATGTCTTGTCGGAGCCGGGGGCAGTGGTCGTCTCGACTGCCTGGATCATCCCGAAAGACGAGCCATTGCCCTGACCGAAGATGATATCGGCGCCTGAAGCGATGACGCTTTCCGTCACGCGGCGTGCACCCGCCACATCGGCATAGGCGGCAGGGCCGATGATCGCATAACGCAGCTCGATATCCTTCGAGACATAGCGCACGCCCTGAGCAAAGCCTGCCGATTGCGCGTTCCAGTTCGGGCTTTCCGACGAGACCACGATGCCGATCTTGCCGGTTTTCGTGGTCTTGGCGGCCAGAACCCCGGCAAGGAAGGCGCCTTTTTCGGCCATTAGCGTGTAATTGGCGACATAGGGCGGCTCGGACTGGATATTGGCCGCGGCGACCATCACCTTCATCTCTTTGGCGACCTCGACCGCCTCGGTGCTATAGCCCGAGGCATGCGCCACGATCAGCTGCGCACCGTCATCGGCCAGTTCGCGCAGCGTGGGACGGATATTGCCGTAGCCCAGCCCCTGCGCCACGATCGGATCGATACCAGCGGCCTCGGCGGCGGCTTGCAGGCCCTCGACGCCTTGCTGGTTCCAGCCGAAATCGGTGCCCTGTTCGGGGGTCACGATCGCGATGGTCTTGATATCTTCGGCCCAGCCGGCGAGCGGAAGAAGGCTTGCGAAAGCGAAGCTGCCAGCGGTGAGAAACACTCTGCGGGGGATCATGGTGCGTGTAATTCCCTGTTGATGAGATATGTCGTTGGCATGGGCAGTTTCTGCCTTCTGTGCCGGATGAAAAGGGCGGTCGACCACGGAATTTCGGGTCATGACCTATGAAGATTTTGGGTGCGTTCATTTGTCAACCAATAGATATATTTTATTTTTGGTTGATTTGGTTGGCTCTATCATAGGTGAAGTTTTCATCTGTCTTCCGCCACGCTCCGCCGAAAACGCGGGCAATTTTGAAAGATTGCCGATTTCGTCCAGCGGTTGATGCCTAATTCCTCTTGAATGCCCATCAACCATCTATGCTGGTTGATGGATCTTGGTCTTAAATGGTAGGATCGACCAACTTAGGGGGACGAGGTAGCGATGGACCAGGACGAACATCAAAGCGGGCAATGGGATGATACGCAGGCCGCCACAGGCGCCGAGCCGACGCCCTCGCAAGCAGAGCTTATGGACCAGATCCGCGAGGTGCTGGCCCAAACAGGCCGGCTCCCGGCAGAACGGAAACTGGCCGAGCAGCTGGGCGTCAAGCGTCACCAACTCCGGATTGCTCTGGGTTTTCTGCGTGATACAGGCGATGCGCCGCAACCGCGTCCGCGCAACCCGCGCAAATCCCGTCGGGCGGGGGCCAAGGATATCGTGCGCAACACCAACCCGATCGAGGTGATCGAACTGCGGATGATGATCGAGCCGACGCTGGCACGTCTGGCCGCGCTGCGGGCGACGCCGAATATGATCCTCGAGATGAAGAAGATCGCCGACCAGATCGACAAGGGCGGTAAGGACCGCGCGGGGGATCTTCATCGGCTGATTGCGCAGGCCTCGGGCAATGCGCTGGCGCATGAGCTGTACGATATGCTGCGCCAGATCGAGGGCGAGGTGCGGATGAGTGCGGCTTCGGGGCATAACTTGCGGCCCAATAGCGACACCGATGAACATCGGGCCATCATTGCTGCCATCGCGGGGCGCGATCCGGATACGGCCGAACGCGGTATGCGCCGTCATCTGGCCTCGATCCATCAGCTGATGATCGGGGCCGGACTGACGCGCTAGCTTTATTCCGCAGGCGGGCTGTCTTGTGGGGGCGCGTTGGAGCGGCGCAGCCCTTGCCGGATGCTCAGGCTCAGCGCCCGCGCCAATGGCGGCCCCGCCAGTACGACCGCAAAAAGGCGCACCACCTGCATCGTCATGATGAAAGACAGGTTCGCATTGGCATTGACCGCGATAATGGCGATGGTTTCGATCGATCCCGGCACGGTCGCCAGAATGCCGGTAAGAACGGTTTCTCCGGCAATGCGGGCAAGGATTATGCCCGATACCGCACAAAGCCCCATAAGCCCGAAGGAAAACAGCGCGACGGGCCAGAAAATCTTAACGGCGGTGCGCAGCGTATCGGGTGAAAAGCGCAGCCCCACCTGTGTGCCCAGCAGAAAATATGCTCCGATCAGCAGCCAAGGGGGGAGTGCCAGATCGACCCAGCCGCCCCCTTGCAAGATAGAGGCGAGGACCAGTGGCACCATGGTCGCTGCCGCAGGAATGGGCGCATATCGCGCCGCAAGCGGCCCAGTCGTAGCCAGAAAGAGCGTCAGCAATACGCCATAATGGGCCGCGCCATTGGTCGCGGCTGCTATGCCGCTTGTGTCGTCAAGAAGCAGACGCGACACGATGGACATCACAAGAATGACAGTCATAAGCCGGATGATCTGGATAAAGGCCACGATCCGGCTGTCGAGCCCGCGCTCCGAACTCATGGCGATGACCGCCCCTGCCATGCCGGGCAGGAAACCCCAGATTGCCTCTTCTTTACCAACCTTGGTGCATAGTCCCAATACCAGCCCGACCAGGCAGGCCAGAACCAATGTCATCGCAGCGAAAAGCGCGACAAACGGCCAGAGCGACACCGCGCGCATAAGGATCTCGGGCGTCAGGTAATGCGCAATCATGCATCCCGCCACGCCTTGCGCCATCTCGTGCCAGCTATTCGGCACGCGTAAAGGGGTGCCTCTGAGGCCAAGTGCAGTCGCAACCAAGACAGGCCCCAGTAGTAAGGCCGCCGGAAACTTTGCCCATGCCAGTCCTCCCACAGCGAGCGCCCCGAAGACGAGCAGCAGTGCCAGATGACGCAGGGCCTTTGGAGCATCGGTGAAATCGCGAAGAACAGGTCTCAAATCAGGGTCTCGCTTCAGCTTTGCAGGGCGAGAGCAGGGCGCAGGCCCTTTGCCGTCAGCTCTGTCTCAATACGGATCGCTGCTTGTAACAGCAGGTGGTCCTGTCCGGGGCGCGCCACCAGTTGCATGCCGAAGGGTAACCCGTTCCGGTCAAAGCCTATGGGCAGGCTGAGGCTTGGCAGCCCGAGGAGCGTCCAGCGGATATTGTAATCGGCAGGGCCTGTGGACCTTATCCCTTCGGGGGCGGCAGAGGGGGCTGAAGGCGTGAGCAACAGATCGGTAGTGCCAAAGAGCGCCTCGAGATCCTCCAGTGCCTGATCGCGCCGTATTAGGCCGTCCTGATAGGCCTGTGCATTGGCGATCTTCTGATGACGGGCGGTAAAATCGCGGGTAATCGGGGTCAGAAGATCGTTCAGGCAGTCGCGCTCATAGGCCAGTGCGGCAGAGGCCTCCCAAGCGAAAACGGCCTCCTGCGCGGCCCCGAGATCCGCCCACCAGCCGGGCTGTTTGTGAGGAACAGCCCCAAGGGTAGAGGCCGTGTCTTCCAGTGCCGCCGCATAGCGGTCACAGATCGTTTCTCCCGGCTGATCGGGTAGGAAAAGCGCATATCGCACGCGATTGTCGATGGGGATCAGCCAATCCGGCCTGCGGGCACAGGTGGCGGCAAATAGCGCGGCATCAGATGTATTGCGCGCCATTATTCCCACAACATCGAGGCTTTCCGCCAAGGTTTTGACGCCTGTGCGGTCGATCCTGCGTGGCCCAAGCTTGACGCCCACCACCCCGCAATAGGCCGCAGGGCGGATCGTCGATCCCGAGGTCTGGGTGCCAAAGGCCAAAAGGCAACTGCCTGCCGCTAGTGCTGCCGCAGAGCCCGAGGATGACCCGCCGGGCGTATGGGCCAGATGATGCGGGTTACGCGTCGGACCGGGCGACATGGTGGCAAATTCGGTTGTCACGGTCTTGCCCAAGGCAACCGCGCCCGCGCGCCGCGCAAGATGGACGGCAGAGGCATCGGCGCGGGGTTGGTGACCTGCATAAGCGGCGGACCCATAGGCCGTGGGGATATCGGCGGTGTCAAAGACATCCTTGATCCCCAAGGGGACCCCGGCCAAGGGGCCTTTGTGCGGCTGTGCATCGATACGGTCGGCGGCGGCGCGCGCAACCTCGGGCGCCAGATGGGCAAAGGCTGCAATTTCCGGCTCCATCTGACTGGCGCGATCCAGAAAGACCTCGGTCACTGCGCGGGCGGTTATTGCGCCTGACTGGACGGCGTGCGAGATCTGGGTCGCCGTCATCCATTGCGGGTCGATGCTCCGTAGGGGGGGAGGTGTCATCTGGCAGCCTCGGCAAAGGTTTCGCCGCTCAGCATCTCTTTGGCCATAGGCGGGAGGCGGTGCGCCCAAGGCGCGGCCTTTTCCAGCTGTGCCGCAATCTGGAACAAAAGCCCGTCTGCGCCAAAAGCCGCGCCGATCTGGCATCCGACGGGCAGATTATCCTTGGTCCAGTAAAGCGGCACATTCATCGCCGGACAGCCCGAGGCGTTGAACACCGCCGTCAGCGGCGCATGGGCCCAGAAGCGGTCATAGAAAGCATCAAGCCCCATCCCTGCGCCGGCAAGATAGCCGATCTGCGGTGCGATCTGGGCGGTTGTCGGCGAGAGATAGGCATCCACCTGCTGGAAATAGGCACCCATATCGCGGCTGGTCCGGTGCAGGACCTGCACGGCCTCAAGGTAGGCCACGCCACTGGTCCTGCGGCCTTCGGCGATCCATTCGGCGTTGACCGGCTCAAGCAGCGCATCCGGATCAGCAATGCCTTTGGCCCGAGCGACCTGATCGACCGATTGCGCACAGGAGACCCCGCCAATGACCCGCCAAGCCCGTTTGAGCGCGGCATTGTCATAGTGCGGGGTCAGTTCGACGACCTCATGGCCAAGATCTCGTAGTAGATCTGCGGCATAGCGGGCTGCAGCAGTGCATTCGGGGTCAAAGTGATGCCCTTCTGGCGGCGTGACTTGCAGCCCGATGCGCAACCGACCAAGGGGGCGGTTCATAGCGGCCTCGAAGCTTTCGCTTATCGGGGGCGCAGCATAGGGGTCGCCAATGTCGGCGCCGTGGCTGACATCCAGCATCCGCGCATTGTCGCGCACCGAGACCGAAATTGCGTGCGGCGTGGACATGCCCGCCACGCTTTCGGCATGGGTCGGGCCCACCGGATTGCGCATCCGGCTGGGTTTGAAACCGAACACGCCGCAATGGGCCGCAGGCACGCGGGTTGAGCCCGCTCCGTCCGAGCTTTGCGCCAAAGGCACGACCCGCGCGGCCACCAGCGCAGCCGACCCGCCCGAAGACCCGCCTGCGGTGCGGCCCAAATCCCACGGGTTACGGCACGGACCATGCAGGGCGGGTTCAGAGGTGAAAGATAGGGCCAGTTCCGGGGTGTTGGTCCGGCCAATAAACAAGAAACCGGCTTTCCTGAGACGCGCCGCCAGAGTATTATCGGCAGTGCAGACCATCGTTTCGAACAGTTTAGAGCCGAGGCTCATCTGCGAGCCTTCGACGGCGATCCCGATGTTTTTCAGCGGCAGGGGCACCCCGGCGAAAGGACCGACGGCCGAGGGATTGGGCTGCGCGTCGATCATATGGACCATCGCATTCAGCTGTCCGTCAACCTGCGTTAGCCGCTGGCGGGCGCGCCGATCAAGCGTCTCTGGCGAGACGTCACCATTGCGGACCTGCCGCGCCATTTCGGTCGCATCGGGAAATATGGGGCGCAGCACTTCGGGCATCGTGATCTCCAGACTGTTCATCCCAGACCTTGCAACTTCCTGTATAGCGGTCAACCAAAATAGCCGTTTATAGTTTTGGTTGATTTTGGTTGCAGCGGTTTGGTCGAAAATTGACGATGAATTCCGCTGATATAGTGCAGAACCGTCAACCCGGAGCGCTAATGGCCTCCTTCAGAGGGAGTTCAAGTGGTCTGCCCTACTCAAGTGGTCTGGTTTGAACATTGGTGCATCGTCGGCCGAGCGTCGAAAGGCGCAGTCCCTTAGGTTTTGCCGACCAAACCCTGAGTAGATCCTCGTAATATAATACGATGAGGTAGAATATATTGTCGTTGTTCTGGTCTGCCCCACTTGAGTGGTCCGGTTTGAAAGTTAGTGCATCGTGGGCCTTTGGTCTACTGGCACGATGCTTTCGGGTGCTGGTGGGCGATATCCCAAAGAGCTATGCGGGCGCAGCGTGTTGTAATGCTGGCGCCAGCGTTCGATCAGGATCTGGGCTTCTCTTGAGCCGAATAAAACACCTCCCCATCCAGTAATTCGTCACGAAGCCTGGCATTGAAGCTCTCCACGTAGCCGTTCTCCCAGGGTGACCCCGGTTCGATATAGGCCGTTTTAGTCCCGACCGCGTCGATCCAGTTGCGCAGCTTGGTCGCGATGAATTCGGGGCCGTTATCTGACCTGATAAACCCGGGCGGACCGCGAAGGATGAACAGATCGGTCAGCGCGTCGATGACGTCGACCGAGTTGAGCTTGCGTTTGACGCGGATCACAAGCACCGTCCCTAGGTGAATTCATCGACAATGTTGAGTATGCGGTAGGCTCGCCCGTCCGCGGTCTTGTCTTGGACGAAATCATAGAACCAGACATGGTTCGGACGCTCCGCCCGCAGCCGGACGCAAGAGCCATCCGCCAGCCAGAGCCGTCCACGTTTCTTCTGCTTTTGCGGGACTTTAAGCCCTTCGCGCCGCCAAATCCGCTCGACCCGCTTGTGGTTCACACACCATCCCGCCTGGTGCAGCAAGCCGGTGATCTGGCGATAGCCATATCGCCCGTATTGGCGTGCCAGTTCAATGATGTCAGCGGACAGCAGGGCTTCGTCCTGACGACCGAGCGGGATCTTGCGTTGGGTCGACCGGTGCTGCCCAAGCGCCTGACAGGCACGGCGTTCGGAGATGCCGAGCGCCGAGCGGATATGGTCGATGCACTGACGACGACGCGAAGGGCTTAGAAGGGCTGCGTGTTCGGGGCTACAAACCCTCCACTGGAGGGTTTGCTACACGCCCCTCATCTTTGCGGCTTCCGTCAGGATCAGCTTGTTGAGTGTCAGCTCCGACACGGCGCGCCTGAGCCGCGTATTCTCTTTCTCGAGTTCCTTCAGTCGCTTGAGCTGATCGCGGTCCATCCCGCCAAACTCACGACGCCAGCGGTAGTAGGTTTGTTGGTTCGGCATGGCCCTCGAACCAGTGGTGGTCTTGCCCCGCTGAAGTGGTCCACTTTTTGGGATAGTTTATCCCGCATGATGGAGGACTACTTAGATGGCAGGCAAGCGCGAGAAGCCGGAAGATATCGTCATGAAGCTGCGTCAGGTTGAGGTTTTGCAGGGTCAAGGCGCGAAACTGGCAGATGCGGTGCGCCAGATTGGCGTAACCCAACAGACCTATTACCGTTGGCGTCGTGAGTTTGGCGGGATGGACCGCGATCAGCTCAAGCGGCTGAAGGAGCTCGAGAAAGAGAATACGCGGCTCAGACGGGCCGTGTCGGATCTGACGCTCGACAAGCTGATCCTGACGGAAGCGGCGCGGGGAAACTTCTAAGCCCTTCGCGTCGCCGCCAGTGCATCGACCACATCCGGCAGGAACTCGGCATCTCCGAACGCCGCGCCTGTCGGGCGCTTGGACAGCACCGGTCGACCCAGCGCAAGATCCCAGTTGGTCGTCAGGATGAAGCTCTTTTGACGGCCGATATCACCGAACTGGCACGGCAATACGGACGCTATGGCTATCGCCAGATCACGGGCCTTCTGGTTCAGGCGGGATGGTGCGTCAACCACAAGCGGGTCGAGCGCATTTGGCGACGCGAGGGGCTTAAAGTCCCGCAAAAGCAGAAGAAAAACGGGCGGCTCTGGCTGGCGAATGGCTCCTGCGTGCGGCTGCGGGCCGAGCGGCCAAACCACGTCTGGTCATACGATTTCGTCCAGGACCGGACAGCGGACGGGCGGGCTTACCGCATGCTCAATATCGTTGACGAATTCACCCGAGAGGTGCTGGTGATCCGTGTTAAACGCAAGCTCAACTCAGTCGACGTCATCGACGCGCTGACAGACCTGTTCATCCTTCGCGGTCCGCCGGAGTTTATCAGGTCAGATAATGGCCCCGAATTCATCGCGACCAAGCTGCGCAACTGGATCGAGACGGTGGGGGCCAAAACAGCCTATATCGAGCCGGGGTCACCCTGGGAGAATGGGTATGTGGAGAGCTTCAACGCCAGACTTCGCAACGAGTTACTGGATGGAGAGGTGTTCTATACGCTGAGAGAGGCTCAGATCCTCATCGAACGCTGGCGCAAGCATTACAACTCGGTGCGCCCGCACAGTTCGCTGGGCTATCGCCCACCAGCACCAGAAAGCATCGTGCCAGTAGACCAAAGGCCCACGATGCACTAACTTTTAAACCGGACCACTAAAGTGGGGCAGATCAGTGGCGGGCACATGCCTCACCGCCAATCTGGCGAACCGCATCTGCCAGTTTCGCGCCTTGACCTTGGCACAGACCTCAACCTGACGCAGCTTCATTACAATATCTTCCGGCTTCTCGCGTTTGCCTGCCATCTAAGTACTCCTCCATCATACGGGATAAACTATCCCAAAAGATGGACCACTTCAGTGCGGCAAGACCAAACAGGCCATGCAACGGCATGGAAAATCTGAGATATTCAACACAGACCAGGGCAGTCGGTTCACAAGCCCGCGCTTCACGAAGATCCTGTCAGACGCCACTGTGAAGATATCGATGGACGGGCGAGGCCGGTGGATGGATAACGTGATGATCGAACGGTTCTGGCGGTCGCTGAAATACGGATGCGTCTATCTCAACGCGTTTGAAACCGGCACCGCAGCCCGGCACGGTATCGGGAAGTGGATGACCTTCTACAACACCAAGCGCCCCCATTCGACACTCGGTGGCAGAACACGCTTCGCGGCTCATCAAGGTCTCGATCTGAAGGCGGCAGCATGATCAACAGGCAAGCTTAGCGCCGCCGAAAAACTGTCCAAAAAATGGGGACCACCTCACTAAGTCGTTCGCCATCATATGGGCTAAGCTATCCCAAAAGATGGACCAATTCAGCGGGAAAAGACCAGCGGCGCTAGACTAAGCCACCCTAGGTTGCATGACCGCAGACAAAAACTGCTAGAAGATTCCGTCTGTCCGGCAATTGATATGGATTTCGGGCACCGAAGCGGTATTGGAAAGACCGATGGCCTCCATCACAAGGTGCGCTACTTCCTCGGGTTGGGTCATTTCGGCGGTGGGGCGTGCTCCCTTGGCGGCGGTTTCGCCCATATCTGTCGCGACCAGCCCAGGGCAGATAGCGGTGGCACGGATACCAGCATCCCAGCCTTCATAACGGAGGGCATGGGCCAGCCCGACCGCCGCGAATTTGCTGACCGAGTAGAGTCCGGATCCCGCTGATGCGACCCTTTTCCCCGAAAGCGAGCCGAGGATCACCACACGCCCGCGTCCCGAGCGTTGCAGCGCTGGCCATGCGGCCATAGCGAGGCGGCGTGGCGCCCGCAGATTGACCTCAAGCAGAAGATCGACCTCTTCCTCGGAGGCCTCGACGATGTTTTCGGCCGTGAAAAGACCTGCACTCGCGACAATTGCATCAATGCGGCCATGCCGTTCGATGACGGCTTGGGCCCATTCTGCTTCTGCCGCGCGGTCGGTTGCGTCATAGACGAAACTGTCGAGATGGTCGGAGGAAAGCCCCTCAGGAATGGCTGTCGGATTACGCAGCCCAAGGCAGATATGCCAACCTGCGGCTTGGGCGGCGCGCGCGATATCGGCACCAATTCCGCGCGAGCCGCCGGTGAGCATCATTGTTGGTCTGTCAGTCATCGTCGTCACTTTCAGTAAGCCAGAGAAGGTAGCCAGAGGCTAAGGGCGGGGAAGAGGATGAGCAGTATGAGCGTGCAGATATCCATCATGATGAACCACCATACGCCCTTGAAAATCTCGGGCAGAGTCACCTGATTATTGAGTGCCCCGTTGATCATATAGACATTCAGCCCGATAGGCGGCGTTACCAGCCCGATTTCCAGCAGCTTTACCACGATGATACCGAACCAGATTGCGTCGATCCCCGTGGTCTGCACCAGAGGCACCAGAATGGGCAGTGTAAGCAGCAACAGCCCGATCGAGTCGATAAGCATCCCCAGCACCAGATAGATCACCACCACTGCCAACAGGATCCACCACGTCTGGTCGGATACCGAAAGGATTGCGTTGGAAAACGCCGTGGGCAGGCCCGAAAGCGCAAGGAAACGCGTGAAGAACAGCGATCCGATCAGGATGATAAAGATCGATCCGGTAGAGATCACTGCTTGGGTCACGGCCTCGACGGTCGCTTTCCATGTCAGCTTGCGGCGCACGGCCCCGATGATCGCGGCGAAGAAGGCACCAAGGGCACCCGCTTCGGTAGGAGAGAATGCGCCGGAGAAGATGCCGCCGAGCACCAGCAGGATCAGCGTGGGAAGCGGCCAGACATCACGCAGCGCCTCGCGGCGTTCCTCATTTGTGGGCGGCGGCGGCGCAATACCTGCAAGCGCGGGGTTCAGTTTCACGCGGGTGATGATCATCGCCATATAGACCAGCGCCGAAAGGATGCCGGGGATGAAGCCCGCCATGAACAGTTGTCCCACCGAGACCTGTGCATAGACGCCGTAAAGGATCAGCAGCACCGAGGGCGGGATCAGCGACCCCAGCGTCCCCGAGGCCGCAATCGTACCGGTGGCAAGTCCGCGGTCATAGCCCTGTTTCAGCATCTCCGGCACGGCCATACGCGACATTGCCGAGGCGGTGGCAACTGACGAACCCGATGCCGCAGCAAAGAACGCACAAGCCCCTACCGAGGTGATCGCCAGACCACCGGGTAGACGCGACAGATAGAGCCTGAGCGACAGGAACAGCCCGCGCGTCATATCGGTCGAGGAACAGATGAAGCCCATGAGCAGGAACATGGGCGCGGCAGAAAGTTCCCACTGGCCGACGTAGTCGAATGGCGTTGCCGAGATCATGCCCCAAGCCACATTCATGTTGAACATCTGCGAGATGCCCACAATGGAGACCAACCCCAGCGCAAGGCCGATGGGTACGCGCACCGCGATAAGAACCAGCGCGACGACGGTCCCGATAATACCGATATCAAGATTGCTCATAGGGGGCCTCGTTACAGCGCGCGCTTCTGGGCGATGGATTTGAAAAGGTTTGACAGCACGGCCAGCCAGATTGCGGCAAAGCCTATCGGTAGCGCCCAGCGGGCGGGCCAGATGTAGAAGGTAAAATTGCTCATCGCTTCTTCGGCGCGGGTCGTGGCGCCGATCGCATCCTTCGCCGATTGCCAGAACAGCAAGCCGAAGAACCAGAGCCCCAGCACACAGGCCAGTACATAAAGCGCAAGCTGTACGCCCTTGGGCATCATCTGCGCGAACAGATCCACACGGATATGTTCACCGCGCAGCTCGACAAAGCCCAGGCAGAGGAAAACGATGACCACCATGTAGTAATAGGACACCACCTCAAGCGTCCCGATCAATCGACCGCCGAAGAAATAGCGTAGCCCCACCTCGATGGTGATATGTGCCATCATGATGACCATGAACAGGCAGGCAAGGGACATGACGGCTCGGTTGAGCCAGCGGATCAGGGCATGCATCTTCGGCACCTCCTAGAGACGGGGGCGGGGGAAGCCCCGCCCGCGCGGGTTACTTTACGCCATAGGTTGCGGGGTCGAGATCGCCATAGATGGTCTTCATGGCCAGATCGGTCAGCGCATCCTCATCGGTGGTGTCGACATCGGCCAGAAGCGCGGTCCATTTGTCCATCGTGGCACGGAAGTCGTCGATGACCTCTTTGCCATTCGTCAGACCGTAGGTGTCTTGTGCCTTGTCGTAGACCTCTTCGAGGGTCTTCTTACGGAAATCTTCGACCGAGGCCTTCAGATCGGCTTCGGGTTCGTATACTTCCACGCCTTTCTCTTTGGCTGTGACGAGCGCTGCTTCGGCCTGTGCCTTGTAATTGATGATTGTCCGCGCCATCGACCGCGCCGAGGCCTCCATCAGCACCTTACGCTCATCTGCCGTAAGGCCTGCCCAGAAGTCAGGGTTATAACCCCAGTTCGGGCCGGACCAATACATGCCGGTCGGCAACAATGTGGTGTATTTGGCGACTTCCATCAGCGAGCGGTCTACAAGATCGTTGGCCGCATTGGTTGCGCAATCCAGCGTGCCGCGTTCAAGCCCGGTATACATCTCGGAGGAGGGCACATTGACCGGCACACCGCCTGCTTCCTCGACCCATTGCGACACGGCCGATCCCGCCACGCGGATACGCTTACCCTTGAGTTCGGCCAAATTACGCACGGGTTTGGCACACATCAGGATATAGGGCGGGGTAGCATAGGCCCCGAGATAGACGATCCCCTGCTTTTTCCACTCTGCAAGCTGGGTCGCGTCATGCATCGAGAAATCCGCCACGGCGAAGATGGCCGCCACCGGATCGGAGTAGTTGAAACCCAGCTCCTGGACGGCATTGGCGACCGGCAGATCGGAAGGCGTATAGATCGCAGCATGGTGGCCCACCTGTACGACGTTGTCGCGGATCCCCTGCAGCGAGGCGCGCGGTGCCAGCAGCACGGTTCCGGTAAAGACTTGCGGGTTCAGATCGCCTTTGGACAGATCCTTCACGATTTCGGCCCATTCGGTATAGCCGTATTTCGCCAGCGGGTGCTGCGCGTCATAGAAGGTATTGGCGATGAAGTCTTTCGCCATGACGGGGCTTGCTAGCAGGCCAGCCAGAAGCGTGGTGGTCAGGAATTTTTTCATGAGGGATCTCCGATGTTGGAACATGCGGGCGGTTCGGGCCGCCCGCGTTTTCTTAAAGCGATGCGGCTTTTTTGATGGCGCGACCGCCCTGCATGATCAGAGGCATATGCGCACCCTGTTCGGTCAGCAGATCGAGGTTCTGAAGCGGATTGCCATCCACAGCAATGATGTCCGCATGGGCTCCGGCGGCAATGACGCCAACCTCGCCTTCCATGCGCAGCACTTTGGCCGCATCCACCGTGGCCGAGCGGATCACCGCATCTGCCGGGATGTAGCGCCCGCGCAGCGGGAATTCGCCAGATTGCTCGGTTTGCATACCGCCCAAGAGGTCCGAGCCATATCCCATGGTCACGCCCGCCTCATGCAGTTTGACCACACGTTCCAGCCCCGCCTCGCGTACATCGGCCACTTTGGCCACAGACTCGGGCGGTAGGCCGAACTCTGCCCCTTTGCGGGCCAGAAGGTCATAGGTGATATTGGTGGGCACGACGACCGCCCCTTCGCGGGCGACACGCTTGATGGTCTCGTCGCCAATCAGATTGCCATGTTCAATACAGGTGATGCCGCAATCAAGCGCGCGGATGATGGCCTTGTCGTCGTAGAGGTGGGCTGCGACATAGGTGCCAAAGCCATTTGCTACCTCGACCAAAGCCTTGAGTTCCTCGACCGAGAACACCAGATAGCCCACCGGATCAGACGGCGAGGAGACGCCGCCATCGGCCATGACCTTCAGGAATTGCGCGCCATTCTTCAGCTCTTCGCGGGCCGCACGCAGCAGTTCCGGCTTGCCGTCGCAGATCCGACCAAGCGTACCAAGCGCTTGCGCATACCAGCTGACATCGCGGTTGTCATAGGGGCCGCGGTAATCGGTATGACCACCGGTCTGGCTGAGCGCCTTGCCACAGATCACAAGGCGGGGTGCGGTGAAATGACCTTCTTCCACAGCCTGTTGCAGGCCACGATCAGCCCCCCCCAGATCGCGCACGGTGGTAAAACCGCGCATGATCATATTCTTCATCAGCGTCGAAGCCCGTGCCGCCACAAGCGAAGACGGCAGCGAGGCATTCAGTCCAAGATTGGCCGTCGAAGCGATGGTATGGACGTGGCAGTCGATCAAACCGGGCATCACGGTCAGCCCGTTCAGGTCCAGTTCTTCGGCGGCGGTGAAGCTGACCTCTGAGGCAACTTCTTTGATGCGGCCATCCTCGATGGCGATCTGCATAGGGTCGGTGGGGGCGGTCTGGGTGCCGTCAACGATACGGGCGTTCTTGATCAGAAGGGTCGTCATAGTCTGTCCTTTCGGGATGTCAGATCAGCGCGGGCGCAAGGCACTGTGCGATCAGGGTCATGTCGTCCATATCTTCGGGCGAATAGGTGTCGCGCGGTGCATTCAGTGACAGAACGCCCACACAGCGCCCCGCCCAGATGACGGGCGCGCAGGCGCAGGCTTCACAGCCTTTCGACAGGATCAGCTCGGCATCGGGGAAGGCCCAGCGGACATCTTCTTCCGAATTGCCCAGCCATGGCTGCCCGCCCTCCAGCACGATCTTGCCCCATTCGGTCAGTCCCATGGGTTTGAGGGTTCCGGTCGGGTAGTCCGCCTCTGACGAATGCATCCGCATCACATTGCCCGTGCCGGGGAGGTTTTTCAGCACCGTCAGAAAGCGGAAGCCGAAGCGCGTCTCGCACATCTCTTGCACTGCGCGATAGAGTGTGAAGGGCTGGCCCATCTGCGCGCTCGCGCGGATGAGGGGAGAAAGGTCAATCTGGGAAGTCATTGTTTATCCGTAGAAGAAGTTCGGTAGCCAGAGCGCGATCTGCGGGAACACGGCCAGAAGCGCGACACCCACAAGCATCAGAACGAAGAATGGGAAAGCGGCGCGGGCGACATAGCCGATAGACCGGCCCGAGATGCCCTGCAGCACGAAAAGGTTGAATCCTACGGGCGGGGTGACCTGTGCCATTTCGACCATCAAGACGAGGTAGACGCCAAACCAGATCGGATCAAATCCCGCCTGTAGCGCCAAGGGCAGCGAGATCGGCAGGCTCATCACCACGATGGAGGTACCATCAAGGAAGAACCCGAGACCAAGGTAGAACAACGACAGCACCACCAAGAGGCCCCATGGCGGCAGCTTGAGGGCTGCGATACCTGCGGCTACATCGGCGGGGATATGCAGATAGCCGATGGCGGTGGACATGAAGGCCGCAGTGATCAGGATCGAGCAGACCATGGTAGAGGTCCGTAGGCCACCCATGAGGGTTTCGCGTAGCAAGCGCAGCGATAGCTGTCCGGTGATCGCGGTCAGGAAGATCGCGGCAATGACGCCTACGGCGGCCGCCTCGGAGGGCGTGGCGATCCCGCTATAGATCGACCCCAGCACGATGGTCATAAGCGCCACCAGCGGCGTCAGATCCCAAAGAGCGCGCAGGAAGTCTACCGGCCGGCGTTTCTCGCGGGTGAGCGGCACGAGAGCAGGATTCATCTTGGCGCGGAGCATGATGTAGCTCGAATAGAGAGCGGTGATCATCAGCCCCGGCAGGACGCCCGCCGCAAAAAGCCGCGAGATCGACTGCTCGGCCAGAATGCCATAGACGATCATCACGATTGATGGCGGTATCAGAAGGCCAAGGCTTCCGGCGCCTGCCAGTGAGCCCAGCGACATGCGGTCATCATAGCCGCGCGCGCCCAGCTCTCGGGTGGTGATCCGGCCCACGGTGGCAGTGGTGGCAGGCGATGACCCTGACACAGCGGCAAACAGCGTGCAGCCCAACACATTGGTATGCAGCAGACGCCCCGGAACATAATCGACAAAAGGCGCCAGCCCGCGGAACAGGCGGGTCGAGATATCGGTTCGGAAGATGATCTCGCCCATCCAGATGAACATCGGAATGGCTGAGAGTTCCCAGCTGGAGGAATAGCGGTAGATGATGCCCGCCGCGATCGAGCCGATCCGCGACAGATCCATCCCGTGCAGGAAATAGAGAGCACTCGTGGCCACCAGCGCAAGGCTGACAAAGACCCATGCGCCAAAGCCCAGAAAAGCCAGCAGGAAGACAAGTGTAATGGTGGCGGTGAGAAGGGTATCCATGGGAGCTTACTCGACAGGGGTGGCCAGAGGCACTTGCGGCGCGGGCGAAGGGTGGCGGGTGATATGGCGCAGCCCATAGGAGAGAGCTGCCAGCGCAAAGAGGGCCAGCCCCACCGTCATCGCGGACTCGGGGATCCACATAGGCACAGCCGCCACCGAAGACGACACCGTGCCGCGTTTATAGGCACGCGCCACGCGGATCCAGAACATCCATGCAAGCCCCGCGGTTGCGGCAGAGGTTACCAGCGCGGAGACGGCGGACATCAGCTCTTGCACACGTTCGGGTAAACGGTTGGTCACCAGACCCACGCGGATCAGATCGCCCTGTTCCAGAACATAGCCCAGCGACCAGATCACACAGATCATCACGGCGTAGCCCACGAATTCATCCAGAACGAAGGTCGAGGTCTCGAAGAAGCTGCGCAGCACGATCTCGTAGGCGATATGGCCAACCATATAGACCAGTGCGCAGGCAGCGATGATGGCGGCCAGACGGCTGATACTATAGATGGCGGAATAGAAACGCTGCATGGCGGCTCCGGTCATAAAAGAGGCGCGGGGAAGAGCCCCGCGCAAGTCGGGGGAAGAGTTCGGGCAGATCCCGCACGAGGGGGAGGGCGCGGGATCTGCAATGGAGGCCAAAGCGCTTAGCGGGCTTTATAGGCGTCCATAATCGTGGTGGCACGAGTGCCGGTATCTTTGACCCACTGGTCGATGAAGGGCTGGGCCGCTTCGGTGAGCGCGGCAGAGAACTCGGGCGAGATCGTGTCGGTCACCGTCATGCCATGGCTGCGCATGGTCTCGAAATCCTTGGCAGTCGCATCGGCGAGAAGGCCCCAGCCGTAGTCTTCGGCCTCTTTGGCGGCCTCACGGACTTCGGCTTGTTCTTCTTCGCTCAGGTCCATGAACGCATCCATATTCACATGGATCGCCTGAAGCGAGGAGGCATAATTCACATTGGTGAAATTGGACTGCAATTCCCACATTTGCACACCTACGCCGCCATTGGGCGAGGTCAGCACCGCGTCAATCGCATTGGTCGACAGCTGCGCCGGCACATCCGCCCAGGAGATCTGGATCGGGAAGGCACCTGCGCTTTTCATGGTCTCGGTGGAGGCAACATCATAGGTCCGGACCTTCACGCCCTTGAGGTCATCGATCGATGTAAAGGCCTTATTGCCCCACAGGCCCGAGGACGGCCAGGGGGTCGCCAGCAGCAGCATCTGGTTATTATCTTCCAGAACCTTCTCGTATTCGGGTTTGGCCAGTTCATAAAGCGCATGCACATCGTCGGAAGTGGGCGCAAGGAAGGGTAGGGAGGATAGCTGGAAGATCGGATCGATGCCGGTCCAGAATACGAAGGCCGAAGAGGCCGCCTGCAATGCGCCGTCGCCTACCGCATCGAAGTTATCGACGCTCTTGTAGCCCAGGGCTGCGCCGTGATGCACGGTGATTTCCAGCGCACCATTGGTCTTTTCGGCAACGGCCTTGGCAAAGAAATCGGCGGTCTGCCCTTGCAGCGAACCTGCGGGATATTCGCTCGACAGATCCCAGTTCGTGGCAAGCGCGGGTGCCGCGGCGAGTGCAGCTGCCAGTGTCGTTCCAAGAAGCGTTCTATAGGTCATGGTTCGTCCCTGTTGCGGCCCGTTAGGCGGGCATTCCTTCGTGTCGTAGATATTATAACTTACAAACATCTCTGTCTGCATCATGCAGTCAGCTCTGTTCGTAAATCAAGCCCTGGCATGTGAAAATGCGTAGGATAAATGCCTGATTGACAATTTATCCCGTAACCATCTGTAAAAATTAGTTTATATACTGATTATTTTACGGGCAATTCTGCTCGTAAATGCTATTCAAGCCGATGAAGCCTTGCGGATGATCTGCTTCCATAGCGTGATCAGTTTGCTTGCGGTGTCTGGATCGGAATCGAAACTCTGGTGCATAGCAATGCCCCGCAGAACCGAAAGATGTAACTGAACATGCAGATCGGCTTCCGCATCTTCGACATCGCCACCGACAAGCTGCACGGTGATACGATCGCGTTTGCGGATCCAACTGACCAGTATGTCACGCAGCACATGGCCTAGTTCATTATCCTGTCGTGCGGCCAGCATCAGCTCCATCGCGGCTATGTACCGCCCGTCTGCAAAGATATTCTCCCATAGCGCATCGATAAGCTCGTCGACGCTTAGCTGGGTGCACTCGGGGTCCAGGCCGAAAGGGTACCCTGTGCGCCAACTGTTCACCAGTGTTTCGAATGCTGCAACGAGCATATCATTCCGCGTGGGGAACTGATGTGTCAGGGCGCCACGTGATACTGAGGCCCGCTTTGCAATCAGCGGCGTTGAAATCTGCTCATAGCCAAGCTCGGCGAGTGCCTGCAGGACTGCATCACAAACTTTTGCACGTGTTTCCTGCGAGCGCTCGGCCTGCGTGCGTCGAGGGCGTGTGACAGATTTGGCAGTTCCCTCGGGCTTCATCATATTTCCACGTTTTGAAAACTTACGAACAGATCTATCCGTTTGCGAATGGTCTTGCAAACCCATAGGGGTAATCCCCTTGGTCTGCCCCACTTGAGTGGTCCAGTTTAAAAATTAGTGCATCGTGGGCCTTTGGTCTACGGGCACGATACTTTCGGGTGCTGGTGGGCGATATCCCAAAGAGCTATGCGGGCGCAGCGTGTTGTAATGCTGGCGCCAGCGTTCGATCAGGATCTGGGCTTCTTTAAGCGAATAAAACACCTCCCCATCAAGCAATTCGTCGCGAAGCCTAGCATTGAAGCTCTCCACATACCCATTCTCCCAGGGCGATCCTGGCTCGATATAGGCCGTTTTGGCACCCACCGCATCGATCCAGTTGCGCAGCTTGGTGGCAATGAATTCAGGGCCGTTATCTGACCTGATAAACTCCGGCGGGCCGCGAAGGATGAACAGATCAGTCAGCGCATCGATGACATCGACCGAGTTCAGCTTGCGTTTGACGCGGATCACCAGCACCTGCCCTAGGTGTACTCATCGACGATATTGAGCATGCGGTAGGCTCGCCCGTCCGCGGTCTTGTCTTGGACGAAATCGTAAGACCAGACGTGGTTCGGCCGCTCGGCCCGCAGTCGGACGCAAGAGCCATCTGCCAGCCAGAGCCGCCCGCGTTTCTTTTGCTTTTGCGGGACTTTAAGCCCCTCGCGTCGCCAAATTCGCTCGACCCGTTTATGGTTCACGCACCATCCCGCTTGAACCAACAAGCCAGTGATCTGGCGATAGCCATACCGTCCGTATTGCCTTGCCAGTTCAATGATGTCAGCCGTCAGTAAAGCTTCATCTTGACGACTAACCGGGATCTTGCGCTGGGTTGAGCGGTGCTGCCCAAGGGCCAGACCAAGCACGGCGTTCGGAAACGCCAAGTTCCTGCCGGACATGGTCAATGCACTGTCGGCGACGCGAAGGGCTTAGAAGTTTCCCCGAGCCGCCTCCGTCAGGATCAGCTTGTCGAGCGTCAGATCTGATACGGCCCGTCTAAGCCGCGTATTCTCTTTCTCGAGTTCCTTCAGTCGCTTGAGCTGATCGCGGTTGATACCGCCAAACTCACGCCGCCAGCGATAATAGGTTTGTTGGCTCACACCAATCTGACGCACGGCATCCGCCAGCTTCGCGCCTTGATCCTGCAAGACCTCAACCTGACGCAGCTTCATGACGATATCTTCCGGCTTCTCGCGTTTGCCTGCCATCTAAGTAGTCCTCCATCATACGGGATAAACTATCCCTAAAAGTGGACCACTTCAGTGGGGCAAGACCAAATGCGGGCGCATCTTTGCGGCCATCATCGACGTAGTGGAAGCGCAGCCCATCGACAGGCTTGAAACGTTGCGCAAAGCCTTCGGGAGCGGGGGAAAGTGTTATCGATGTCATGGGAAGTCCTATCGAATGAGAACCGCACCACCGAGCAACATGCCGTCGGCCAGAAATCGTTGAAGGGTCAGCGGATGTTGCGACATGTCGAACATTCCAAGGCGGTCAAGCAGAAGCGAAAACACGACTTGCCCGGTGATCACGAGCGCGACCATGCCAGCGGCACCAAAGCGCGGCGTCGCAAAGGCTATCCCCGCCAGCGTGATGACGCCACAGATCCCGCTCGCCCAGGCCCAGAGTGGCAGCGCAACGAGGTCAACCGTTCGGGGCAATCCGCGTGTCAGGTAAATGCCTGCCCCGAACAACAGGAAAGCCGAAAGTAGCGCAGAGATGCCGGCCGCCCAGAAGGCCGATCCCAGAGCGCGCGCGAGCTTGGCATTGAAGGCGCCCTGCAGTGGTAGCATGGCACCTGCCAGCAGGGCAGAGAGGATAAGAAACGGCATCAGGCTCGCCCGAGAAGCCGGAGCGCGCCAGCGACAAGGGTCCCGCTGTCCATTTCCATGAGCTCGACCTTTCCCAAGATGCGCATACCCTGTTGCATGGCAAGCAGCAAGGCGGCGGTCGTGGCAGGGTCGACTTCTTTTGAAATCGAGCCGTCGCTGTGCCCCTCGTTGATCAGCTGCTCCAGCCGGTCCCGTCGCGTCGCCAGCTGATTGCGCAGTATCGTCGCTGCATCGCCGACAAGGTCCAGATCAGCCACTCCGGAAACGACCATGCAGCCTAGACGCCCATCCCGGCCCTGGCTCAACGCGGCAAAGATCCGTAGCAGGGTGGCAACCTTCTGCCGTGCATCTGACTCGGCACTCAGGCGTGCGTCGATTTCGGCTTCGCGCAGGGCGATGTAGCGGGCCAGCGCGCAGGCGAAGACGCCCTCCTTGCCGTTATAGGCTTTGTAAATGCTGCCGGTCGTCAGCCCGGACGCCGTCTTCAGATCGGACATGCTGACCCCGGCAAAGCCTGCAGCGCTGAACAATGCGATTGATGCATCGAGGAAGCGGTCTTCGTCGAAGGCTCGAGGTCTGCCACGAGGGCGTGTTTCTGGTGTGAGACCCATAGAGTTACCTTTTTTAGGAGTCATTCGTTTCCTATTTGTAAGTTGCAGTCTTTCTGGCCAATTCAAGAAAATTTTCAGCGGGGGCGTCGAACAGCGCCAGACCCTCGTTTGCAAGCGGGACCGATTAGCAGCTGTGTCCGCAATGCTGACGTCGAGCAACTGGGTCGTGCCGCATAGTGCCACAATGGCGGGTTCAGCGAACTGCACCGCCGGATAGAGCAGCCCGATAAATGTCCGGATAGGGCCGAGATCCCTAATAATGATAGAGGGGCTAGGGTCAGGACCTATTAACTTTTGCGGTTGAGTCTGGATTTGATTGATCCGGAGTTGAATGTCATGAGTAATCTGTTCTGGCTGACTGAAACGCAGATGGAGCGCCTTCGACCCTATTTTCCGAAAAGCCGCGGGCGGCCTCGCGTCGAGAATAGGCGCGTGTTGATTGGGATTATCTTTATTAATCGCAATGGGTTGAGGTGGTGCGACGCGCCCAAGGAATGCGGCCATCCCAAGACACTCTACAATCGTTGGAAGTGGTGGAGCCGGATGGGTGTCTTCGCTCGGATCATGGAAGGGCTGGCGTCTGGGAAGGCCGACACTCGAACGGTGATGATTGATGCGACATACCCGAACGCGCATCGCAGGCTCGACGCCGTGCGGTGTGCCTTGAGATAGGTCGTATCGATCATGATCGTCTTGTGATCGGCGCGCTTGGCGGCCAGGCCCACCATGATCCTGGCGAACACGCCATTGTCGCTCCAGCGCTTCCACCGGTTGTAGAGGGTCTTCGGCGGGCCATGTTCCTTCGGCGCATCACATCAGTGCTACCCGTTGCGATTGATGAAGATTATGCCGCTCAGAACACGACGGTCATCGACGCGGGGCTTCCCATGGCTCTTGGGAAAGAACGGTTTCAGACGCTCCATCTGGGCGTCGCTTAGCCACTAAAGATCGCTCATCGTTCAGGTCTCCTTGCGAATCCTGAATCATGCCATGCATCCGAAATCAATGGGTCCTGAGTCTAGAGGCGTATCCGTCTCCGTTCAGGTGGTAGACATATAGGTTGCGAGCTGGCGGTCGAACGCGTCCAGAAACGCGTCCAGATCGCGGCCGAGAAGCGTGCCGCGCGGGCGAATGATAGAGAAGCCGAAGCTGGTCCGTGCCTCGAATGGTCGTGTCACCCCGCCCGCAGCCGCGTGCAGCCGTCCGGTGCAGGGGTCGGCCACCGAGACCCCCAGACCACGCAGCACCAACTGCGAGGCCAGTGTCGCCAGATGTGAGCGCACCACCACTTCGGGCGGAGTATTCATCTGGCTGAAGGCGCGCTCCATCATCACGCCGGTGGCGGTCGTGTCGTGATATCCGATCACCGCGTGGCCAACAAAATCCTCGAACCGGATTACGTCGCAGGCGGCGAGGGGGTGGCCTGCAGGCATCAGGCAGACATAGGGCAGGTGAACATTACGGATCAGATCGATGTCGTGGGCATGGCGGGTAGGGGCGGTAAATCCAAGCTGACACTGGCGGCTGGCGACCTGCCTGATGACATTGTGGGTCTGCATCGAGTTCAATGTCACGCGGAAATCGGGCTGATGGGGCAGGAGATCGGCCAACGTATCGGCAAGGATCGAATGCGCCAGTGCCGGCATCGCGGCAATCGAGACGGTCGAGCGCCGCCCCAGCCGAATATCGCGCGCGCTTTTCTCGATTGCGGTAAGTCCCACGAAAGAGCGGTTTACCTCGATCGCCAGCTCATGGGCCTCGGGCGTGGGCACGATTTTGCCACCGAAGCGGGTGAAGAGCCGCAGGCCCGTGCGCTCCTCAAGATCGCGGATCAACCGGCTAACGGCGGGTTGCGAGACATTCATGATTTCGGCCGCTCCCGAGACGGAGCCGCATTCGAGGACAATTTGGAAGGCTTCGAGGGCACGTTGGGAGAGGTAGGCCATAATATTTCCGCATAAGGGTGGAGATTATTATTATTTGATTTATGGCGAGCGAAGCAAGGAGAATAGGCTAAACACTGCTATTCAAGGGCCTTTTCCGATGTTTAAACGGCTGACGCCGCTCGCCGATCCTGTGCGCTTTACCTTCGAGGGGCGCGCCATCGATGCCCAAGCGGGCGATACCGTGGCCGTAGCCCTCCTAGCGGCGGGCGAGGGCGTGTTCCGCATCACTCCGCAGAGCGGTGTGCCGCGAGCGCTGTATTGCGGGATGGGCACTTGTTTCGATTGTCTGGTCACCATTGACGGCATACCCAACCGACAATCCTGCATGGTCAAGGCGACCAAGGGCATGGTCGTAACCGTGCAGAACGGGGCGGCAAAATGACCACCACAATCGATCTGTGTATCATCGGTGCAGGGCCTGCCGGAATGGCCGCCGCCATTGAGGCGTGTGCCTTGGGGCTGTCGGTCCTCGTTCTTGACGAAGCGGCTGACGCAGGCGGCCAAATCTGGCGCGATATCGCACGGGCCACGTCCCAGCGTCTGAGGAGCCTTGGCCCCGATTACGCCAAGGGCCGTGTGCAATATGACGTTTTCAAGGGCTGTGGCTGCGACTATCGCCCCTCCAGCACCGTCTGGCATATCGAGGCGCTGGAGCCGGGCTTTAAGCTTTCTGTCTCGGGGCCGGCAGGCTCCTACACTGTCGATGCCACGCGGCTTCTTGTGGCGACCGGTGCGCTGGAGCGTCCGATGCCGTTGCCGGGCTGGACCCTGCCCGGGGTGACGACGGCAGGCGCGCTGCAGATCTTGCTGAAATCCTCAAGCGTTGTAGCGCCCGATGCGGTTCTGGTAGGCGCGGGACCGCTTCTCTACCTTATCGCCTCGCAGATGGTGGCGGCGGGCCAACCGCCGCGCGCTATTGTCGAGACTGTGCCAAAAGAGAACTGGCGCAAGGCCTTGCCGCATGTGCCGCGCGCGCTTGGTGCCTTGGGCTATCTGCGCAAGGGGCTTGCCATGAAACGGGTGCTGGCCCGTGCGGGTGTGCCCATTCATAAGGACGCGCGCGATATCACCCTTGAAGGGGCAGACGCGCTCGAGGCAGTAAGCTTTACCAGCGGGGGCCGCAGACAGCGGATCTTGACCACCAGTGCCGCGCTCCACCACGGTGTTATCCCCAATGCGCAGATCACACGTCTGATGCGTTGTGACCACCACTGGGATGCCGGGCAGCACTGCTTCCGTCCGGTGCTGGATGACTGGGGCGAGACGAGCTGCAAGGGGCTCTATGTGGCAGGCGACGGCGGCGGTATCTTTGGCGCGGCCTCGGCAGTGCTGTCGGGCAGGATTGCGGCCATCGGGATTGCCCGTGCGGCTGGAAAGTTCGCGGGCAATGCAGTCCCCTTGCGGACAGCCCTCGCGCGAGATGCCCGTATACGCCCCTTCCTTGAGACGCTTTACGCGCCTGCCGCGCAGGCACTGGTCCCGCAGGATGATACGCTGATTTGTCGCTGTGAGGAGATCACGGCAGGGCGTTTGCGTGCCGCGATTTCTGCCAATGCGCCTGGTCCGAACCAGCTCAAGAGCTTCCTTCGGGTGGGCATGGGCCCCTGTCAGGGCCGTGTCTGTGGGCTGGCAGTGACACAGATGATCGTAAACCAGCGCGGGATCGCGCCCGATCAGGCGGGCTATTTCCGCATCCGTCCGCCGCTGAAGCCGCTCAGCCTTTCCGAGCTGGCCGCCATTAATCCCGACAGCCCATAATGCGGCTGTCTTACTACCCCCGACAATTCAAGGAGAAGAAGCAATGATTACGCGCCATATTCCCGGAAAGATCCACCATCGCATCGTTGAACATGGCGATACTGTCTATATTGGCGGTCTCGTCGCAAGCGATAAAACTAAGGACATGAAAGGGCAGGCGGAAGAAATCTTTGCCAAGCTCGATGACCTTCTGGCTCAGGCCGGAACGTCGAAAGACAAGCTTCTGCAGGTCACCATTTTTTCGGCCGCATTCGGAGAAAAGGATGCGTTCAACGCGGCATGGACAGAGTGGCTCTCGGCCGAGAACTTTCCCGTGCGCGCCTATATCGGCGGCGCGGAACTGTCCAAAGGCACGCTGGTCGAAGTGACAACCATCGCTGCCAAATAGACTTTACACGAAGTCCCCTGTTGTCCCCCTTTCCTTGTGGAAGGGGGATTTTTATGTGCTTTTACAGCGGTATGTGCCGTGCCCGCGTGCGATTTGGCTCTGCCAATTTTCTATATTGCGCAGACATTCATGAAGGGCATAAAAAACCACCGCCCCGAAAGGCGATGGTCCTGTGCCCTTGTGAGGGGTGGGAAACTATGCGGGTTGGCCAAGCGCCTTTGCAACGAGAGCCGCTCCGTAAAGCGTCTCGGCATAGGCTTTGGAAATCCGCTGGTCCCGCAGGTCACGGCCAAGGGCTGCCGGATCGCGGGCTGCAGGGTCACCGAAGCCCCCGCCCCCCGGCGTTTCAAGACGAATTGTCTCGCCCGGGCCCAGCGGCAGCCCCGAGATCATCGGGCTAAGTTCGCGGGCCCGATCGGTGCCAGCATTCTGCACCAGATGTGCAACGCGGCCCTCGGTGCCACCGGCAGCACCCGGTGCGCCTTCGCGGTGCCCATCCGAGCGCGCGGTAAAGATCACCCCTCCATTGGGAGCCGAAATTTGACGCGCGATGCCCATACCTCCACGGTATTTGCCTGCGCCCGTGCTGTCCTCGACCAGCGCATATTCATCGACCACCAGATCATATTCGATCTCCAAAGGCTCGATCGGCAGGTTCGAAGAATTCGTCACATGGACATGGATCCCGTCCATCCCGTTGCCTTGATAGCGGGCGCCCGCACCGCCGCCGATGGACTCCAGATAGACATAGCCCTCTTCACGGCCACGGCGTTTGCCCGCAAAGACCATGACCGGCACGATGTCCTGCCCTGCGGCTTGTGCGCGGTCTTCGGGCAGAAGCTGCGAGAAGGCGCCGATCAGCGCGCGCACTACTTTGTTGCAGGTGATCGAACGCGCGCCGGTGGCCGCAGGCTCGACGGGGTTGAGAAGGCAGCCCTTGGGCGCCGAGATCTCGACCCCCTCAAACATACCGGAATTGGGCAGAAGGTAAGGATCAAGCAGGGTCTTTACCACATAATATACGGAGGCATTGAGTGCTGAGGCCACCACATTCAGCCCACCTTTGGCCTGCGGGCCGGTGCCCTCGAAATCAACGATCAGCCGGTCGCCCTTCACAGTGACATTGGCCTGGATCGGGACTTCGGTCTCGTCCACGCCGTCGCCTTCGATCTTCGAGCGGAAGCTGGCACTGCCATCGGTCATCTCGATGATACGGTTGCGCAGGCGCTGTGCGGTATAGATGAAGAGATCCTCGACTAGCGCATCAATCTTGTCTGCGCCAAGCGTGTCGGCCAATTCCCGCATCAGTCGCGCACCGCGCTCATTGGCTGAGGCCTGCACCTTGATGTCAAGCCAGCGCTCTTCAGAGGCGCGCGAATTGAGCGAGATCAGCCGCAGAAGATCCTCGTCCAGAACGCCCGCGCGGAAGAGTTTCATCACCGGCAGCCGCAGGCCTTCCTCGAAGATCGAGCGCGCCCCACCATGGATAGAGCCCGGCACGGTGCCACCCACATCGGAATGGTGGCCGATATTGGCGGTGAAATAACGTAGACGCCCGCCGGTAAAGACAGGAGTAACTACCGATATGTCGGGCGTATGGGTGCCACCAGCAACATAGGGATCGTTGCAGATGAAGACATCCCCCTCGACCATGGTCTCGGCGGGATAAGCCTCAAGCACGGCCCCCACCGACCCCATGAGCGAGCCCAGATGCAGCGGGATATGGCTGGCTTGCGCGATCAGCCGCCCGTCGGCCGAGAAGAGCGCCACCGAGCAATCCTTGCGCTCCTTGATATTGGAAGAGAATGAGGCGCGGATCATCGAGGTTGCGATCTCGTCTGCCACAGCCAGCAGACGGTTGGTGAAGACCTCCATCGCGATGGGGTCTGAAAGGGCGGGGCGGTTTTGTTCTGTCATGGCTCAGACCTCAATGATCATGGTGCCGGTAGGGTCGACATAGAGTGTCTGGCCCGGTTCGACGATGGTTGTGGAGGACATTTCCTGCACGATAGCGGGGCCTACGAATTTCTGCCCGACGGGAAGTTTCGCGCGCTCGTAAAGCGTGGTTTCGAACCAGCCGCCGCCGAAATAGACCTGACGGGTGCCAAGCACCGGATCGCCGTCTTCGGCGGCATAGTCGCTTTCGGGGCGGGCGGCAGAGGCACCGGTGACCGACAGGCGCAGGTTCACAATCTCAATGGCGCGTCCGTCGATATCATAACCGTATTCCTGCCGGTGGGCGGCAAGGAAACCTTCGACGAATTGCGCGAACTCGGCACCTTCAGCCAGTACGACCTGCACCTCATGGTTCTGCCCGTCATAGCGCGCATCGACCACATATTCCATCGAACGCGCTTCGGGGGGGATGCCCTCATTGGCTAGCCAGTCCTGCCCGTCTGCTTCCATCTCGAGGAATTCGCGGGCGATTTCGGCCCAGCCGGTTTCCGAGGCGGTGCGCACGCCGGTGCGCACGAAGTCGAAACCTACATCTGACAGCAGGATCCCACGGGCGCACATCGTGCCGGGTTGGGCGGGCACGATCACCCGTTTCATACCGGTCTCGACGGCGACAGCCGAGGAATGCAGCGGTCCCGCACCACCATAGGAAAACAGCGCGAAATCTGACAGCCTATGGCCTTTTTCAGTAGAGACCGCGCGGATTGCACGGCCCATATTCGCGACGGCGATATGCAAGATGCCAAGCGCTGCCTCCTCGACGGAGATCCCGAGAGGCGAGGCGATCAGCCGGTCGATCGCCTCTCGGGAAGCGTCCTTATCCACGGTCATACGACCTGACAGAAGCGTATCTGCATCCAGCCGTCCCAATACCAGATTGGCATCGGTGGTGGTGGGTTCCGTGCCGCCCTTGCCATAGGCCACGGGGCCAGGGAAGGCGCCCGCCGAGCGTGGGCCGACCTTCAGTGCGCCCGCATCATCCAGCGCGGCAATCGAGCCGCCACCCGCGCCGATCACATTGATATCCAGCATCGGGCAGCGCACCGGATAATCGGCCACCAGTCGCGAGGTGGTAAATGCCGGACGACCTCCGCACACCAGCGACACATCGGTCGATGTGCCGCCTACGTCATAGGTGACGATATCGGGGAAGCCCGAGGCCATGGCGACCTTGGCCGCCCCCACCACTCCAGCGGCAGGCCCCGACAGGCAGGTGCGCACGGGGAAGGCGCGAACCGTGTCGATAGACATCAGCCCGCCGTTGGAATGGATCGTGCGGGGTCCGGTCTCGAAGCCGACGTCTTCTAGGCGGGAGATGAACCGTTCGAGATAGCGGTCCATGCGCGGGCCGACATAGGCATTGATCACGGTGGTCGAGAAACGCTCGAATTCGCGGAACTCGGGCAACACGTCGGAGCTGATCGAGAGATAGGCGTCGGGCAGTTCGGCGCGCACCAGTTCGGCCGCGCGGCGTTCATGGGCGGGATTGCGATACGAATGCAGGAAGCAGATTGCCACTGCCTGAACCCCCGCTGCGCGCAGCGCACGGGCAGCGGCGATGACCTCGGCCTCGTCCAGCGGCATCAGCACCTCGCCATCGGCATTCAGACGCTCGCTAACCTCGAGCGCCACATAGCGCTCGACCAGCGGCTCCGGTTTGGTAATCGAATAATCAAACAGATGCGGGCGGGTCTGGCGCCCGATCTCCAGCACGTCTCGCGCGCCTTTGGTGGTAATCAGGCCTGTGGGCACGCCGCGACGCTCGATCACCATATTGGTGGCGACCGTCGTGCCATGGCCCACGAACTCAAACTCGGTCGCGGGGATGCCCAGATCCTCGACGAAATGGCGAAGCCCGGTTTCGATAGCCTCCGACGGGTCATGCGGTGTCGAGGAGGTCTTGAAATGGGTGGCTGCGCCGCTGGCCGTGTCGATTGCGGTGAAATCGGTGAAGGTTCCGCCGACATCAAAGCCGATACGATACATGAGAGTGCGTCCTTATATTACTTACTTCTGCGCCACAGGCATCAGGAGATCTGGCAGGAAAAGGGTGATTTGTGGGATGAAAGCGACCAGGATCGCGGCCACGACCATCGCAAGATAGAAGGGCAGGAGCGAGCGCACGAGTTCGCCCATCTTGATCTTGGCGACATTCATCACGGTATAGAGCACAAGGCCCACAGGCGGGGTGATTGTGCCGATCATCATGGTCACGACAACCATCACGCCCAGATGCACAGTATCGATCTCGAAACTATGTGCGATATTGAGAAGGGTGGGGGTCAGAAGCACCAATGCGGCCAGCACCTCCATGAACATCCCCACGATCAGCAGGATGATGATGATCAACGCAATGGCGGCCTCTTTCGAGACAAACATCCCCTGCATCGCATCAACCAGTTGAACGGGGATCTGCTGGATCGAGATGATCCAACCGAAGACGGCCGAGACCGCGATGATGAACAGCGTCGAAGCTGTAGTGCGCGCGGTATCTTCCAGCGACTTGAGGATGGTCCTGAGATCAAACCCCAGCGAAATGGAGCCGATAATCAGGATATAGATCACCACAACCACGGAGGCCTCGGTCGGTGTGAATATTCCCGCAAGGATGCCGCCCAGCAAGATGACAGGTGCCATCAGCGCGGGCAGGGCACGGAGGAAGGCGGTGCCCACCTCGCCTGCCGAGGCCCGCGGCAGTCGCGGCGCGCTCTCACGGCCGGTCTTCACGAGCACATAAACGATGGCCATCAGCGCCAGCCCAACCAGAAGACCGGGGAGCGCGCCACCAAGAAACAGCCTGCCGACGGATTCCTCGGACAGAAACCCATAGACCACCAGCGTAATCGAGGGCGGGATGATTGGCCCGATGGTGGCGGAAGCGGCGGTGACCGCGGCCGAGAAGCGCGTGGAATAGCCGTTCTGCTCCATCGCCTTGATCTCGACCGCGCCAAGCCCGCCGGCATCGGCGACAGCCGAACCGGACATGCCCGCGAAGAGGATTGAAGCCACCACATTTACATGGCCAAGGCCGCCTGTTACATGGCGCACCAGAACGCCCGCAAAGTTGAAGATCCGTTCGGTAACGCCCAGGCCGTTCATCAGGTTGCCGGCAAAAAGAAACATCGGGATCGCTAGCAGCGAGAAGCTTTCGACCCCGCCCGAGGCCCGCAATGTCAGCTGCAGGTCGGGCAGGCCCGCGATCAGCATATAGACCGCCGAGGTCACCAGCATTGTATAGGCCACCGGAAGACCCAGCCCCAGAAGTCCGAAGAAAAGCATGAGGAAGATGATCGTGGTCATTCGGCAGTTCCTTTCACCGGCAGAGCCTTGCCCGTGATCTCGCGCCAGATCCCTTCCAGCGCAAAAAGAATGGTCAGGCCCGCGCCCACGCCGAATGGTAACAGAATCAGGGTGAATTTCGTGGTCCATAAGGTTTTGGGCACTGTTCCCACCTCAAGGCGCGACATCAGCGGATAGAGGTGCTGGACGTGGAAGAGCACTTCCACCATCACGGCCACCACCAGCACATGCTGACTGATATGGACGGCGCGGCGGATCGCGGCGTTCTTCATACTGGCGATGATTTCCACGCCGATATGGCCTTTGTCACGATAGACGATGGCTGCGCCCATGAAGGTCAGCCAGACCAGCGAGATTTCGGCGATATCATCGGTCATATGCACCGGTGCGTTGAACACGTAGCGCGAGACGATCTGCACCGAGAGCGCGCCGATGATTACGACCACCAGAGCGCAGCACAGCACCAGCAAGACGCGCTGAAGCAGGGTAAGAAGGGTTGTCACAGCGGATCCCGTTCAATGGTCAAAGGGAAGGCGAGGGCGCATCCGCCCGCCGCCTGTTATCTGTGGCTTATTGCATCGCCTGGATCTTATCCCACCAGCCTTTGGGGATCAGGCCATTGGCCTCGAATTCAGGTACCGCGACGGAGACTTTTTCCTGAAACGCTGCGCGTGCCTCGGGGGAGAGTTCGCAGAATGTGACACCCGCATCCTTCATCTTCTGGCGATTAGGCGCATCCGCCTCCTGCACCAGTTTGACAAAGTAATCGCCCGCATCCTCGGCCGCTTTGGTGACAATCGTCTTGTCTTCATCCGACAGCTGTTCGTAGGAGCTTTCGGCGATATAGACCGAGTTTTGCGGATACATCATCTGTGCATCGGTTACATAGGGAAGAACTTCGTAGAATTTCGAGGAGTAGACTTGCTCGCCAGCGCTTTCGGTCATGTCTGCTAGACCCTGCTTCAGGGCCATATAGGTTTCGCCATAAGAAACGGTGACCGGCACGGTGCCGATGGCCTTCCAGCCTTCGACAAACATCGGCAGGTTCGGCGCGCGCGAGCGTTTGCCCGCAATATCTTCGGGGCCGGTGACGCAGGCATCTTTGGTCAGGAAGACACGCGGCTCGCGGAACCAATTGGTTGCGAGAATGCGGACGTTATATTCCGCCTGCAATTTCTCGTTCAGCCCCTTGGCAATGTCCGAGTCCATGAACTTCAGGAAGTGTTCTTTACTTTTGAACAGGAACGGCGTGTCGATAACGCCATATTCTTTTACGAGGTTCGAGGCGTTAGAGCCGGAGGAGATATAACCGTCCTGTGCGCCCACGGCCATCGCCTCGATCTGCTGCGGGCCAGAGCCCAGCTGCGAGCCCTCGTAGAAATCGACATGCACGCGACCTTCAGTGCGTTTGTCGACCTCTTCCGCGAACCATTTCGAGGCTTTCGTGACTGGGGCATCAGGGGGATTGATACCGCCAAATTTCAACGTCACATCAGCGGCATAGGCACCGCTTGTAAAGGTGGCAAGGGCCAATGCGGATGCAAGGGTAAGGCTGCCTTTCATATCATTCTCCTGTTGGGTCTTTGTTTTTTTATTTATTGAAACGCTGCGCCCCGAAGGACGCGAATTCGGGCGGTTTCTGGCCGTTCAGGATCCATTGCGCCAGAGGTCCACGATGGGCGGGGGCCAATGTGACAGCGGAATGGGTGGTAGCCACGAAAACGCCGGAATGGGTGGGGGATTCGTCATAGACGGGAAGGCCGTCAAAGCTCAAAACCCGTAGTGCCCCCCATGAGCGCACGATACGTAGCTTGCCGATCTCGGGCAGGGCATCGGTTGCACGGCGGGCAAGCTGCATCATCGAGGGCGCGGTCGAGCGGTCATCCAGTCCGACCTCTTCCTTTGTGTCGCCGATCAGGATCGTGCCTTCGGAGGTCTGGCGTAGCCATGAGGTGACACAGGGCAGCATCGGTTTGGCGCGTTCGGTCACAAGGATCTGGCCACGCTGCGGACGTACCATGGGCGGAAAGCCGAAAGGGGCGGCCAGTTCGTTATTGGCCACGCCCGTCGCCAGTAGGATCTTGGTGGCGCGCAGCCTGCGTACGCCCGCGATGACCTCATAGCCGTCATCTAACGGATGGATCGCCGTGACCGGCGTATTGGGGAAGAGTTTCGCGCCTTTGGCCTGTGCCCCCTCGCTCAGGCCGCGATAAAGCGAAAGCGATTGGCAGGCGCCATCAAGCGAGGAAATCGAAGCACCATACACTTTTGGGCCGATCTGAGGCATGATCTCGGCCACCTGCTGGCGGTCGATCATACGGGTATCATCGCCTGCAATATTATG
The DNA here is from genome assembly GCF_045348365.1 of Thioclava sp. 'Guangxiensis'. Lineage (NCBI taxonomy): Bacteria > Pseudomonadati > Pseudomonadota > Alphaproteobacteria > Rhodobacterales > Paracoccaceae > Thioclava > Thioclava sp. 'Guangxiensis'. The sequence continues at coordinate 742,954 of NZ_CP155823.1, forward strand.
GCCCGCAACGCCTTCGATGATTTTGGCGCGGGCGTGGTATTCCTCTTCGCTCAGGCAAAGATGCAGCCCCATACCGCTTTGTAGATCGGTTTCGACGCCGGTCAGTGCGCGCAATTCGTCCTGCAGCCACGGCCATGCGGTCACAGCGCTGCGTGTCCATGTGGCGTAATCGCGGCTGTTCGCGCCCTTGCTCTGGGCCCAGACCAGCCCGAAATTGCCGCGCGATGCGCGGAAATTGATGTCACCTGCATCCAGAATGGCAACGCTCGCGCCCAAATCGGCCATGCCGAGGGCTGTGGCAGTGCCCACCAGCCCGCCGCCGATTACAGCTACATCGAATGTTCCGAGGTCTTCCACGTCGCGCGCCTTGCTTGAATGTTCTTGGGCCTATCAGGGGGCGCATCCGATCATAATGCAAATAGCAATGTATTTAGTTGATATGTGAAAATGTTATACCACTGCCTCGGGGGCTGTGCCGCCCAAAGCCTGTGTCAGCTGGTGTGCGGCCTGCCGGACAAGTTGGCCGATCTGGTCCAGATCCTGCTCGGGCAGGCGTGCGGCCAGCCCCGAGATGGAAATCGCGCAGACGGGCTCGGCCTGCGCCGACCATACCACAGAGGCCACGCAGCGCAGACCGGTGATATGTTCCTCGTTATCCACCGCATAGCCCCGCTGCCGGCAGGCCGCCAGATCCGCGAGCACCGCCTCGGGGGTGGCGAGGCTGCGGGCGGTGATCCGCGGCAGGCCCACGCGCCCGATCAGCGCGCGGATCTGGGCCTCCTCCCATGTCGACACGATCGCCTTTCCCATCCCCGAGCAGAAGACCGGCGCGGTGCCGCCGGGCGGCGAGATGGCGCGCATGATCTCGCGGCTTTCCACCTGTGAGACGGTCACCAGCCGGTCACCCTCGAGGATCCCCAGATTGGCGGTCTCGCGGGTGGCATCGCGCAGGCGGCGCAGGAAGGGCAGGGCGGGGGCCACGAAATTGCGCCGCCGCCCGAAGGTCGCGCCCACGGCAAAGGCCTCGCGCCCGACATGCCAGAGCATCGTGGCACTGTCGAATTGCGCAAATCCCGACAGCTCGAGCGTGGTCAGCAGCCGGTGCGCCGTGGAGACCGCAAGCCCCGTCTCCTTTGCCAGATCGCTGACGCGGCGGCCCTCTTCCTCGCGCGCCAGCGCCCGCATCAGATCGAGTGCCCGCGTGACGGATTGCACGCCCCCCTGTGTCTCGGATTTGGCAATCGGGCCCATCTCTTTTCCATATCGTGAAAAGTATTTTTCCATTTCTATCGCGCGCTGCGCCGGAACGCTAGTCAGGAGCAAAGACAGGAGACCCCCATGCCCTATGTGACCCGCCACGGTCTTGCCGTGGATGCCGAACTGGCCCATCTGACCGAGACCGAGATCCTCAGGGATATCACCCCCGACCGCTTCTGGGCCGGGTATGCCGCGATCCTGCGCGATCTGATGCCGGTGAATGCGGCCCTTCTGGCACGTCGTCAGGCGCTTCAGGCGCAGATCGACGCGTGGCATATCGCCCGCAAGGGCCAGCCCCACGACCAGAGTGCCTATCTGGGCTTCCTGCGCGAGATCGGCTATCTGGTCGAGCCGCCCGCGCCGTTCGAGGTGAGCACCGGGAATGTGGATGACGAGATCGCGAAGGTCTCGGGGGCGCAGCTTGTGGTGCCGATCACCAATGCCCGCTTCGCGATCAATGCCGCCAATGCCCGCTGGGGCAGTCTCTATGACGCCTTCTACGGCACCGATGCGATCGAGGGGGCGCCCGAAGGCCGTGACTTCGACGCCGTGCGCGGGGGCAAGGTGATCGCGCGGGTGCGCGCGCATCTCGATCAGGTGGCGCCGCTTGCGGAGGCTTCATGGGCCTCGGTCACCGCGCTCGAGGTGGTGGATGGCGCACTGGCTGTGACCACGCAGACCGGGGTCACCACGCTGGAGGATGCGGCGCAGTTTGCCGGCTATAGCGAAGGCGGCGATATCATGCTGCGCGTCAACGGCCTGCTGATCCGTATCGTGATCGATGCCTCGACGGTGATCGGCGCGGTCGATCTGGCGGGGATCTCCGATGTGATCGCCGAGAGTGCGATGACCGCCATCCAGGATTTCGAGGACAGTATCGCGGCGGTGGACGCGGCCGATAAATGCGCGGCCTATCGCAACTGGCTGGGGCTGATGAGGGGCGACCTGTCGGCCCGCTTCACCAAGGGCGGGCGCGAGATGACCCGCAGCATGGCTCCCGATGTCACCTATCTGGACCCGCAGGGGCAGCCGGTTACCCATCCGGGGCGGGCGCTTTTGCTGGTGCGCAATGTGGGCCATCTGATGGATACGGACGCGGTGCTCTTCGAGGGCGCGCCCACCCCCGAAGGCATCATGGATGCGATGGTGACCGTGGCGGCGGCCCTGCATGATCTGGCGCGTGAGGGCGTCGGCAATTCGCGCAAGGGCTCCATCTATGTGGTCAAGCCCAAGATGCATGGTCCCGAAGAGGTCGCCTTTGCCAATACGCTCTATGGTCGCGTCGAAGAGGTTCTGGGGCTTGCGCCCAATACCGTGAAGCTCGGGATCATGGATGAGGAGCGCCGCAGTTCGGCCAATCTGCGCGCCTGCATCGCCGCCGTGCGCGAGCGTTGCGTGTTCATCAATACCGGTTTCCTCGACCGCACCGGTGACGAGATCCGCACCTCGACCTATGCGGGGCCGGTGGTGCCCAAGGCCGAGATGAAGGCGGCCGCATGGTTCGATGTCTACGAGGCGCGCAATGTGTTTGCAGGGCTTGGCGCGGGGATGACGGGACGCGGCCAGATCGGCAAGGGCATGTGGGCCAAGCCCGATATGATGGCCGAGATGATCGCGATGAAGATCGGCCATCCGATGGCAGGGGCTACCACCGCATGGGTGCCGAGCCCGACGGCGGCCACGCTGCATGCGCTGCATTACCATCTGGTGGATGTGGCCGCGCGTCAGGCCGAGATCGCACAGACCGAGGAGCCTGCGCTCGAGACCCTGCTGACGCTGCCGCTTCTGGGCGAGCGGGTCCTGAGCGAGGCCGAGATCGGGGGCGAGCTCGACAATTCCTGCCAGTCGATCCTCGGCTATGTGGTGCGCTGGGTCGATCAGGGGATCGGCTGTTCCAAAGTGCCCGATATCCATGATGTGGGGCTGATGGAGGATCGTGCGACGCTGCGGATCTCGGCGCAGCATCTGTCGAACTGGCTGCTCCATGGCCTGCTGACGGTCGAGCAGGTGGAAGACAGCCTGCAGCGCATGGCGCTGAAGGTGGATGCCCAGAATGCGGGAGATGCGGCCTATCGCCCGATGGCGCCCGCCTATGCGGGTCCGGCCTATGATGCCGCACGCGCGTTGATCTTCGAGGGAACCTCGCAGCCCTCGGGATATACCGAGCCGCTCTTGCATCTCGCCCGCCGCGCCGCCAAGGCCGTGGCCTGACAAGGAGAAACGGATATGATTACTCTCAAACGTGTCGATATCGCGGATGCCCGCGTGCTGATCGCGGGCGCGCGCGCCAAATCCGAGGAGATCGGTGTGCCGATGTGCATCGCCATCACCGACGAGAGCGGCAATCTGGTGGCCTTCGAGCGGATGGATGGCGGCAAGGTCACCTCCTCAATCATCGCCATCGACAAGAGCTACACCGCCTCGGGCGCCAAGAAGGCCACCCATGACTATGGCACCGCCAGCCAGCCGGGCGCGCCCGCCTACGGGATCGGCTCGGCCATCGGGGGCCGGCTGATGGTGGTGGGCGGTGGCCTGCCGGTAATCGTAGATGGCGAGGTCGTGGGCGGGATCGGCGTGTCCTCGGGCACCCCCGATCAGGACCGCGCGGTCGCGCAGGCCGGCATCGACGCGTTCCTCGCAATGATCGGCTGAACCTACAGACAAGTCCCTCTGTCGCTGTTAGGAGGCGGAGGGATATTGGCGAAATATGGTCTCGACCTCGGTGATTTCCTCACGGATCTGGCCGAGAAGATGCTGCGCAAGCGCTGTCAGGGGCTCCCATGCAGATGTATAGAGCCACACCGTCATCTTGACCTCCTGCGCAAGCGGCCGGAAAACAAGCCCGTTCTTCTCCCATCCGAGGGTCGCGAGAGAAGGGACAATGGCCGCACCCTGACCATGGGCGGCCAGCATGCAGGCGGCATCGGCCATCTCCACCTTTACTGATTGCTGTGGATTGCTGCCCATGTGCGCCAGTGCCTCGTCGAGCACGCGGCGCGACAGATCATCGGTGCCCAGATTGATCATGGGTATTCCGTCGAGATCTCGTAGATCGATCAGTTGTTTTGCGGCTAACGGATGCTCGGGCGGTAGCGCGCAAACCATAGAGACATCGGCAAACGGACGGCAACGCAATCCGGGTTCGCGAGTTGGCAGCAGCGAGATTCCGAAATCTGTCATCCGTGACAGCATCGCAGTTGCAATCTCGGGCGAGTTGCGGGTCAGGAGCGTTAGATCCACCTCTGGCCGCTCCCGTAGGAACCGCGCCGCGACCCGTGGAAGCATCCGTAAGCTGAGAGCGGGAAAGGCCGCGATGGTCAGATCGCCGCGCTCGGCATCTCGGATCGCGCGGGCGGCCATCTCCACCCGTTCTACACCTGACATGAATTTCTCGGTCTCCGCAAAAAGGCGCCGCGCCTCTGGCGTGGGCGTCAGCCGCCCCTTTCCGCGCAGAAATAGGTTGAGCCCGCAGGACGCCTCGAACGCATGTACGAGTTTGCTGACCGCCGGTTGCGACAGAAACAGCACTTCGGCAGCACGTGTCACCGAACCGCCTTTCATGACTGCATTGAAAGCTTCGATCTGCTTGATATTCGGGCGAGCCATGAAATCCTCATAACAAAATGGTATAGCCTTTGCATATAAACTCATTTGATTAACGGCAAAACCCAATGAAACATGGGTTCAATAAATATAACCAATTCAACAGGGAAATCATGGAAAATTACAAAACTGTGGCTCTGGCCGCTGCGATGTCGCTTGTCGGAAACATGGCTCTGGCCGATACACCCACCCTCACTGTGGGGGGCTATGGTGGTTCTTTCGAGACACTGATGAAACAGCTGATCATTCCGGAATTCGAGAAAACCCATAATGTGAAGATTGCCTATGTGCCGGGTAATTCGACCGAGAACCTTGCCCGACTGCAAGCGCAGAAATCGGCACAGGAACTGGATGTGGTGATCTTGGATGACGGTCCGATGTATCAAGCTGATGCCCTTGGTTTCTGCGCCCCGATGAAGGACGCGCCGGTCATGGGCGACGTCTATGACCTTGCCAAGATCAGCGGCAATTCCGTGGGTATCGGTTTTGTGGCGACAGGGTTTGCCTATAATGCCGAGCTGTTCAAGGAAAAGGGCTGGGCGCCGCCGTCGAGCTGGGAAGATCTGAAAGACCCCAAATACGACCAACTCCTGTCGATCCCGCCGATCTCAAATACCTACGGTCTGCATGCGTTGGTAATGCTTGCACGTGATGCGGGCGGTAGCGAGAGTGATATCGATCCGGGCTTCAAAGCCATGGCCGATGAGGTGGCGCCGAATGTTCTGGTCTTCGAGCCCTCTTCGGGACGGATGTCTGAGCTGTTCCAGAACCGCGAAATCGCTCTGTCGATCTGGGGGTCGGGGCGCGTCAAGTCGCTGGCAGATACCGGCTTCCCGGTAAAATTTGCCTATCCGAAGGAAGGCGCAGTGGCACTGATGTTGGCGGCGTGCCCTGTGGTGCAGAGCAATGTCCCCGATGATGCGCAGGCCTTTATCGATTATCTTCTGGACCCCGAGATTCAGGTGAAGATCGCCGATGCGATGGGCGCGGGTCCGGTGAATAAAAAGGCCGAGCTGCCGCCCGAACTTGCCGAGAGTCTGCCCTATGGCGACAAGATCAAAAGCCTTAAGACCGTGGATTGGGACGTAATCAACCCCGAGCGTCAGGCATGGACAGCACGCTGGGCGCGCGAGGTCGAGCGCTGATTTTGCCTTCGTGACCATCATCGGTGCGGCCCGACGGCTGCGCCGGTGCCTTTGCCCTGAGGGCACGTCCGCAGGGCCAACCACAAGAGAGAGGTGACAGGCCGATGGCTTTCCTCCAACTGACCAATCTCACGAAACGCTACGGGTTGATCACCGCTGTTGACAGCCTCAGCTTCTCCGTCGAGCGCGGAAGTTTCGTGTCTCTACTGGGGCCGTCGGGCTGCGGCAAGACCACCACGCTACAGATGATCGCGGGCTTCGAGGATGTCTCGGACGGCCAGATCACGCTGAATGGCCGTGATCTCGCAAGCATTCCGGCGCGCAAGCGCGGGCTCGGCATCGTGTTCCAGACTTATGCGCTGTTTATGCATATGACCGTGGCAGAGAATGTGGCCTTCGGTCTGGATATGCGCAAAACTCCGAAACCCGAGATCAAACGCCGTATGACGGCCGCGCTTGATCTTGTGCATCTGAGCCATCTGGCTGATCGGTATCCTCGCGCCATGTCGGGCGGACAGCGCCAGCGGGTGGCACTGGCGCGTGCGCTGGTGATCGAGCCGGAACTGCTGCTGCTTGACGAGCCTTTGTCCAACCTTGATGCCAAACTGCGCGAGGAGATGCAGCTAGAACTGCGCCGCATCCAGCGCGAGGCAGGCGTGACCACACTGATGGTGACGCATGACCAGTCCGAGGCGTTGGCACTTTCGGATAAGGTGATCGTGATGGAAAAGGGAAAGCTGAAACAGGATGCCGCGCCTTTTGATGTCTACGAACATCCGAAGAATTCCTTCGTGTCGTCTTTTATCGGCAAAAGCAACAATCTACCGGCCAAGTTGATTTCAACCTCAGAGAAGGGATCGGTACTGGACTGTGGTGGCCTTACGCTGCACGGGCCTGCCGTCAATCTCATGACCGGCCCTGTTGAAATCGCTATGCGCCCAGAGCGGATCACTCTAGGGCCTCAGGATGGCAAGCTCTCCGGCACAGTGATCGAACGGATTTTCCTTGGTGATCAATGGTTGATGCGGGTCGAGACAATGATCGGCGCGCTGATGGTGCTGCGCCCCAACTCCGGCCAGCCCGTGGCCGATCTGGGCGAGACCGTGCATCTGGACTGGGAAGAGGCGCATCTGCGCATTCTGCCAGCCGAGGGCCGGCCGGTTACGGGGCTAAGCCTATGAGCCATAGCCCCACCCGTCGCGCATGGGCGCTAAGCGCACCGGCGCTTTTGCTCTTTGGCACGATGCTGCTTGTGCCGCTGATCATGACTTTCACTCTCAGCCTGCACAGTTTCGATTTCTACAAAGGCATCGGATCTGATTACAGTCTGCATAACTACGTCGCCGTCTTCGGTGACAGCTATTACTGGGAGATCTTCGGGCGCACTTTTGCCATCGCGCTGGTAACGACGCTGATCTGCGCGGTGATCGGCGTCCCTATGGCCTATTTCATGAGCCGGATGGGGTCAAGGATGCGCTCTGTGATGATCCTTGTCGTGCTTGGGCCGCTCTTGATCTCGGTAGTGGTGCGCACGCTCGGTTGGGCGATCCTGCTGGGCAATCGTGGCGTCATCAATACCGCCCTGAAAGACTGGGGGCTGATCGATATGCCGATCAAGATGATGTATACGTCCGGCGGCATCGTGCTGGCGCTGGTGCATGTAATGGTGCCTTTCATGATCCTTGCGGTCTGGGCCGCGCTGCAACGGCGAGATCCTTCGACAGAAGCCGCCGCCGAGAGCCTGGGCGCCAGCGCATGGACCACCTTCCGCCGCGTGGTGCTACCACAGGCAATGCCCGGGGTTCTGTCGGGCTCGCTTATCGTTTTTTCCCTCTCTGCCTCGTCTTTTGCCACACCGGCCATTCTAGGCGGGCGGCGCATGAAGGTAGTGGCGACCGTGGTCTATGACGAGTTCATGAACACGCTCAACTGGCCGCTGGGCGCGGCAATTGCGATTGTGCTTCTGGTGTCGGTGCTGGTGATCATGGTCAGCTGGAACCGCTTGATCGAGGCCCGTCTTGGAAAGGCCCACGCATGAGACATAACGGTATCTTCGCCAAGGTCTTCATGGGGCTCTTTGCGCTGTTCATGCTGGCCCCGATTATTGTGGTGATTGGCGTGTCGCTGACGCCCGAGGGCTTTCTGGAGTTCCCGCCCTCGGGGCTATCGCTACGCTGGTTCCGCGCCATCTGGGACAATCCCGATTTCATCGCTGCCGCATGGATCAGCCTCAAGCTGGGTTTCTGGGCCGCAACAGTGGCCACTGTCGTTGCCGTACCTGCAGCTTTGGCGATTGGGCGGCAGAAGTTCAAGGGCCGCGAGGCGCTTCTGGCCTTCTTCATGTCGCCCTTGATGGTGCCCACCGTCATCCTTGGCATCGCATTCCTGCGCTTCATGTCGATGATCGGTATTTCGGGGACATTCTTCGGACTGACGCTATGCCATGTGATTGTGATTACTCCCTACATCCTGCGGCTGGTGTTGGCTTCGGTGACGGGGCTTGATGGCGACGCAGAGAAAGCCGCAGCGGCACTTGGCGCCAGCGATTGGACGATTTTCCGGCGGATCATTCTGCCCTCGATTGTGCCGGGTATCGTTGGTGGTTGGGTGCTGGCCTTTATCACCAGTTTCGACGAGCTGACCGTTACGATTTTCATCGTGAACCCGTCCACCACCACACTGCCTGTGCGCCTGTTCTCCTATATCGCGCAGACGACAGATCCGCTGGTGGCCTCGGTCTCGACCGTCACCATTATCTTTACCGTGGTCCTGATGATTATCGTCGATCGCATCTACGGGCTTGACCGGTTGTTGATCGGAGAGGGAAAGAAATGACTATCGAAGATAAGTCCGTCGACACCATCGTCATCGGTGGCGGGTTAGTTGGCGCGGCTATGACTTACGGGCTTTTGCGGGCGGGCCAACGCGTGATCATGCTTGATGAAGGTGATGTGGCGTTACGTGCTTCCCGCGGGAATTTCGGCCTGGTCTGGGTGTCCTCCAAGGGCGAGTTTATGCCCGAATACGCCCGCTGGTCGCGCCGTTCGGCCGATGTCTGGGCCGAGTTTGCAGGTGAGTTGGAACAGGATAGCGGGATTTCGCCCGCCTATCACAAACCGGGCGGGCTGAGTTTTTGCCTTTCCGAGGATGAACTGGCTCGCAAGCGTGAACAGATCGAACGGATGAGCGGTTATAACGGCAATCTGGGCTATGGCGCCGAGATGCTAGACCGCCAGCAGATGGATGAGATCTTTCCGGGCCTAGGGCCTGATGTGCTGGGCGGGGCCTATTCCCCGCATGACGGCCACGCCAGCCCCCTGCACCTGTTAAGCGCGCTGCACAAGGCGATTCAGATCAGGGGTGGGCGCTATGTCAATGAGGCCACTGCGCAGACCATCGAAAAGGACGGCACAGGCTACGCGGTTTCCACTGCCAAGGGGCGTTTCCGTGGCGCGCAGGTCGTGCTTGCGGCAGGTCATGGCAATCGCTGGCTGGCGCCGATGGTGGGGCTTGATCTGCCATTGATCCCCGAAAAGGGCGAAATCCTCGTGACAGAGCGCGCCCGATCGCTGATGCCGATGCCCACCCATCTTCTACGCCAGACAGCCGAAGGCACGATCATGATGGGCGATAGTCACGAGGATACCGGCTATTCCACCGCAAGTCGTACCAGCGTGATGAGCGATCTGGCCCGCCATGCCATCCGCTGTTTTCCGGCTCTGGCGCAGCTGCGCATCGTGCGTAGCTGGGGGGCGGTGCGTATCCTTACCCCCGATGGTTGCCCGATTTACCAGCAATCGCAGACACATCCGGGCGTGTTTTCCGTCAATTGCCATTCTGGCGTAACCCTCGCGGGAGCGCATGCGTTGGCGCTGGCTCCTGCACTTGCACAAGGGGCGCTTGGCCCCGAATTCGACGCTTTCCATTCAAGGAGATTTGCCAATGGCACCGTCCACGCCTCGGCGCATTGAAACCGGCCGCCTCGTGACCTTTACCTTTGAGGGACAGCCCGTCGAGGGGCAGGTTGGTGAAAGCGTGGCCGCCGCGCTGACCGCCGCCGGTATCCGCAACCTACGTGATAGTGTTGTCTCGGGCGCGCCGCGAGGGATCTATTGCATGATGGGGGCCTGTTTTGACTGTCTGGTCCAAATCGATGGCGTTCCCAACCGGCAGGCTTGCATGACCGAAGTGCGCGAGGGTCTAGAGGTCCGCCGTCAGGTGGGTGCTGCGGAGGTGACGCTATGAGCGCCGTTTCTGTCGATCTGGCCGTTATTGGTGCAGGCCCTGCTGGCATGGCTGCCGCAACCGAAGCTGCAAAGGCCGGCCTCTCGGTCGTGGTGCTGGATGAGCAGCCCCGTCCGGGTGGTCAAATCTATCGCGGTATCGAAACCGTAACGCCCAAGCGCGAGGCGATCTTAGGCGCAGATTACAGCGCGGGCCGGTCTTTGGCCGAGGCATTCCGCGCCAGTTCTGCCGCCTATCGCGCCGGTGCATCTGTTTGGAATATCGGCACCGATCTGATGATTGATGTCTCGCAAGAGGGGACCTCCTCGCAGATACGTCCACGGGCGATCCTCTCCGCGACTGGTGCGCTTGAACGCCCGATGCCTATGCGCGGCTGGACCCTGCCCGGTGTCACCACTATAGGCGCGCTGCAAATCCTGCTGAAATCGGCTGGTGTGGTGCAGCCCGATGCGGTGCTGGCAGGCTCAGGGCCGCTATTGTGGCTACTGGCGCAGCAGATGGTGGCGGCAGGCTGCCCGCCCAAAGCGGTGGTCGAAAATATCCCCAAGGGCCGGATGCTCTCGGCGGCCAAGCATCTGCCCAAGGCTCTGAAAGCGCGCACCTATCTGACCAAGGGCTTACGTCTGATGCAGGCCGTGCGCGCGGCGGGCGTGCCCATCTATCGCCATGCGCAGGATCTTGCGATCATGGGAAGCGGTGCCGCCGAGGCGCTGGAATTCACCTCTGGCGGCAAGAGCCACCGCATCGATAGCGGCACGATCGCGCTGCATCAGGGTGTTGTGCCCAACCAGCAGATCACGCGGCTCTTGCGCGCCGCGCACCACTGGGATGCGTCGCAGCATTGCTTCCGCCCGACGCTCGATGCGGCGGGCCAGACAAGTGTCGCGGGGCTCTATGTGGCAGGCGATGGTGCAGGGATTGCGGGGGCGGCTTCGGCCGCACTTCAAGGTCGTCTGGTGGCGCTTGAGATCGCGCGTTCCTTGGGCCGTGAGGTGAAAGGCGGCCGGTTGACCCGCCTGCGCGCAGCGCTGGAACGTGACGGCGCGGTGCGGCCGCTTCTGGAAACTCTTTATGCCCCCGCGCCGGAGGTGTTGGCCCCAGCCGATGATGTGCTTCTGTGTCGCTGTGAAGAAGTGACCGCAGGCAGTGTCCGCGAGACCGTGCGTCTGGGCGCCCCCGGCCCCAATCAGGTAAAATCGCTTTTGCGCACGGGCATGGGCCCCTGTCAGGGTCGGATCTGCGGGCTGGCCGTGGCGGGTGTGATCGCGGCCACCAAGGGCGAAAGCCCCTCTGTCACCGATTATTACCGTATCCGCCCGCCGCTGAAACCGCTGCAACTGTCGGAACTGGCGGGCTTTGCCCCCGAACCTGACACGCCCGAGGTAGTGAGATGACCCCTCATACTGGCCGGACAGCCGATCTGGTGGTGGTGGGCGGCGGGTTGCATGGCTGCGCGGCGGCGCTTTTTGCGGCCAAGCGCGGGCTGGATGTGATCGTAATCGAGAAAGACAGCGTGGCGCGCCATGCCTCGGGGGTGAATGCAGGTGGCGTGCGCCGGCTTGGGCGCCATTATGCCGAGGTGCCGATCTCGCAGCATTCGATGGGGATCTGGCACGGCATCGGCGATCTACTGGACGATGATACCGGCTTTCAGGTGGCGCCCCAGATCAAGGTTGCCGAGACGGAGGTCGAGTTGAACCGGCTGCGCACCCGTGTCGCCGATCTGAACGGCATGGGCTTTACCCATGAAACCATCCTGTCGCGCTCCGAGCTGCGCCATTATCTTCCGGCGGTGGCCGATCATGCAGTGGGGGGACTTGCCTCACTCACCGATGGGTTTGCCCAGCCTTACTGGACCACCTTTGCCTTTCGCCAGAAAGCCGCAAAGCTGGGGGTGCGTTTTCATGAGGGCCTCACCGTCACTGATGTCACGCGCGATGCCGGGGACTGGGTGGCTCTGACAGATGCGGGAGCGTTTCGCGCGCCGAAGCTTCTTAATAGTGCGGGCGCGTGGGCGGGGGCTCTGGCGGCCCGATTGGGAGAGCATGCCCCCGTCGAAGCGATAGCGCCGATGATGATCGTGACCGCCCGCCTGCCGCATTTTTGCGATGCTGTGGTAGGGGCTGCGGGACGGCCCCTGTCATTCAAGCAAATGCCGAATGGCACCGTGGTTATCGGTGGCGGACGGCGCGGGCGCGCCGATGCCACAAAAAATCAGTCCGAGATCCTTTTCCCCGAGTTGCGCCGCACCGCCGAGACGGCGATGGACCTGTTCCCGATCATGCGGCAGGCCACCATTGTGCGTAGCTGGTCGGGTGTCGAGGGGCGCATGCCTGACGATATTCCCGTCATCGGCCCCTCGGCCCGCCACGAAGGTCTGTTCCACGCGTTCGGCTTTTCGGCCCACGGGTTCCAGATGGGGCCAGGGGTGGGCGATATCATGGCCGAACTGATCGCCACCGGCCACACACAGGCCCCGATTTCTCCGTTTTCCATCGCGCGTTTTGCCTGAGGCAGTGCCGCGCATTCATGCTCCATAGGAAGGATATCTGCATGACCACCATTACCCGCCATATGAAAACCCGCATTAACCACCGCATCGTCGAAGTGGATGGAATGCTGCATTTCGGTGGATTGATCGCCGATGATCTAGGTCTCGATATGCAAGGCCAGACCGCCCAGATCTGCGCCAAGATCGACGCGCTTCTGGCAGAAGTCGGCTCTTCCAAGGAGAAGCTCGTCACTGCCATGCTTTATATTACCGATTTCGACCAGAAAGAGGGGATGAACGCGGCATGGCTCGACTGGCTCGCGGCCGACGAGCTGCCCACCCGCGCCACCATTGGTGTGGCTAATTTAGGTAAGGATGTGTTGATCGAGGTCGTGGTCTCAGCAGTCCGTTGAACGCTCACGAGCATATCAGGGGTGCGCGGCAAAGCCGCCTTGCCGCGCAGAGGTGGTCCCGGGATTTCGGACCAGGTGCTAAGCTGTAGCGCCTGAGGAAGAACGCACAGAAATGACCAAACGGAAACGCTATTCGGCAGAGTTCAAGACGCAGGTGGCTCTGGAAGCCATCCGCGAGGAACTGACGACGGCCGAACTCGCCAAGAAGTATGACATCCACCCCACGATGATCAGCGGCTGGAAACGGACCGCGATTGAGAACATGCCACAGGGCTTCAACGGCCAGGCGTTCGCGGAGCCGACGATATCGGCAGCAGAGGTCGAAAAGCTGTAACCCAAATCGGCCAGCTGGTCGTGGAACGGGATTTTTTGTCGGAAGCCTCAAGTCTCATCCTCGGCACTGGAGGCAAAAAGCGGTGAAGAAAGACCGTCCCGATCTCAGTGTCCGGCGGCCATGCAGCCTGCTGTCACTGGCGCGCTCAACCCTCTTCTGACCTGCCGCACGGAGAAAGCGCCGAGAACCGGAAGTTCATGGAAATCATCGACCGGCAGTTTCTCGAGACGCCGTGGTAAGGAGCCCGAAAAATGGCCCGGCACCTGGCTCGCGAGGGACACAAGTGCGGGCGGCATCGTGTGCGGCGACTGATGAAGCTCATACGTTTGGTGCCGATCTGACCGGGAACCGAAGACCAGCACGGAACACCCGGAGCACAAGATATATCCATATCTTCTGAAAGACTTACCCATCACCCGGCCCAACCAAGTCTGGTGTGCTGACATCAGTTATATTCCCATGCGCCGAGGATTTCTCTATCTCGTGGCCATCATGGACTGGCACAGCCGGAAGGTGCTGAGCTGGCGACTCTCGAACAGCATGGACGCGGGGTTCTGCGTCGAGGCTTTAAAAGAAGCGCTGGCCGGATACGGCACCCCGGAGATAGTCAACACCGATCAAGGTTCGCAATTCACCAGCATCGATTTCACTGACGTGCTGCGCAATGTGAAGGTCAAAATTTCGATGGATGGTCGGGAGCGCTGGATCGACAACCGGAGGATCGAGCGGCTCTGGCGATCCCTGAAATACGAATGCATCTACTTGAACGCCTTCGAAACCGGTTCCGAGGCCCAGGACGGGATCGGTGACGGGATCTGCTACCACAACGAAAGACGCCCGCACTCATCACATGGGATCATGACGCCGGACGAGGCCTAAGATAGACGATCTCCGAAACTGAAGGTTGCCGCCTGAAATCAAACCAATTCTATAGCTTAGCACCGCGGCAAACTGGTCGAATTTCCAAGACGACCTGTGCCCGCTCGCGAGGCTCTTGTGGGACCGCAAAAGATCAGGGCGAGGAAAACGAGAACGATCATTCCCAGCGCGATCAGGCTGCGCCAGCAGGTTCTGTGCCCACAGGCCACCGACGGTGCCCGCGCTGAAGGCCGCGTAGACGATCAGAAGGATGGCTCCCCGATCGACCAGCATCGCGGACATCCGGTGCCGCGTCACGAATGCACCGACGAAGGGACGCAGAATCTGGCCGAGCGCGAATGGCGCGATGATCTGGCGGCCTATCTTGAAAATCGCGTCGAGGGATGCGCCTTCGCCGCCCTAATGGATGACGACGGCGGCGAGCATCGGTGTCAGGATGACGCCGACGATGTTCGACACCGATGCCGCACAAATTGCGGCAGCCACGTTGCCGTGGGCCATCGAGGTGAAGGCGATGGAGCTTTGAACCGTCGAAGGAAGGATCGAGAGGAACAGGAGGCCCATCTGCAATTCGGGGCTCAGGACCGATCCGAAGATTGCGACGACCAGAAGGCTCAGCACCGGGAAGGCAAGGTAGGTCGCCGCGTAGGTAGGACCCTTCAATCGCCAGTTCAGGAAACCCGCACGCACCGCTTTGGTGTCGAGTTTCGTGCCGTAGAGGAAGAACAGCAGGGCGACCGCCCAGAAGCTGATGGTGCCAAGCTATTTTGCTGCTGCGCCTCGCGCAGGTGGGAAGGCCCCCGCGAGTGCTATGCCGAACAGCAGCATGTAGGCATCGATGGCGATGCGTTTGAGATGTCGCATTGTCCGTATCCTTTGCCCGTTCAAGTGCAATCCTTGAATTCAAATCGCAGAGACCGCTCCATCCGAGCGGGGGTCGGTTGCTCCGCGAAGCACTCCGTCGGGTTGGCGCAGGATGGCGCCCGCGTGACCCATGAAGTCCTCGAATGGGCCTGTCACCTCGACATCGTGGCCCGCTTCGCGCAGGGCGGTGATGACGTCGTCGTCGAATCGGCTCTCGATCTTGAGGCTCAGCGATCCCTCGCCCCAGGTCTTGCCCAGCAACCAGCGCGGGGCCGTCACGGCCTCTTGGAGTGGCAGTCCGAAACGAGCGAGCCGCGTGAAAATCGCGGCCTGCGTCTGCGGCTGGCCTTCGCCGCCCATAGTGCCATAGGTCAACTGACGGCCGTCCCGGAACGCGGCCATTGCCGGATTGAGCGTCGTGAAGGGCTGGCGGCCCGGCGCGAGCATGTTCCAGTTTCCTGACAGCCGGAAAGAGGCACCCCTGTTCTGCAGCGTGATGCCGGTCTGTGGCGAGACGAGGCCAGAGCCGAATTCGTAATAGAGCGACTGGATGAAGCTTACGGTGCGCCCGGCATGATCCGTGACGCCCATCCAGATCGTGTCGCCAGGATGCGTCTGCTCGCCCCAAGTCGCGGCGCGGGCGGTGTCGATCAGGCGCCTTTCTCGGTCCAGAAACTCGCACGCGAGAAACTGTTCGGGTGCGGGCACGGTCGTGCGGTCGGCGATGTGGCGGTCACGCACAGCGAATGCACGTTTGCTGGCTTCGACAAGACAGTGAACATGTCGGAACGAACTTTCCACCCCCAGATCGAGACGGTCGGCGATGCCGAGGATCATGAGCGAGACCAGCCCTTGGGTCGGCGGGCGCGTGTTCCAGACCGTAGCGCCTGCGTGCGGCAACTCGAGGGCCAAGGGCTCGAGCCACTCGGCCTTATGCGTGGCGAGATCCTCAGCGGTCACCGGGCTGCCCGTGGCCTCGAGATCGGCGGCAAGCTGGGCCGCGACCTCGCCCTCGTAGAAATCGCGAAGGCCGTTGCGAGCCAATTGGCGCAGGGTGCGGGCAAGGGCGGGCTGGCGGAAAATCTCGCCTTCTTCCGGCGGCCTGCCTTGGGGCATGAAGACATCGGAAAATCCCGGAACATCGACCAGTTCCGCACGTTTGGCTGTGCAAAGACGGGCCTGACTGCGGGTGACGGGAAACCCCGCTTCGGCATAGTGGATCGCGGGTTCGAGCAACCGTTCAAGTGGCAAAGGCGGCTGCCATTGTGCGGAGAGCGCGAGGGCTGCCTCCCATCCGGATACAGTTCCTGGAACGGTCAGGGCGGCGAGGGGGCCACGCCATGGCACCGAATTCAGACCGTTTTTCTCGTAGAGTCCCGGAACGGCCTTTCGCCCAGCCCGTCCCGTCGCGTGCAGGCTGCGCGGAGGCTCGGAACCGCCGCGGCCAATCAGCCAAAACCCATCCCCGCCAAGCCCCGTCATATGCGGATAGACCACCGCAAGTGCCGCGGCAGTAGCGACCGCGGCCTCGATCGCCGTGCCGCCATCGCGCAGGACATCCCGCCCGACATGGGCGGCAAGGTGGTGGGGGGCAGTGACCATGCCCCCCAGGCTCATCGGTGTTTCGAGCATCAGGCGAGCCCGTAGAGCATTTCGATCTTCTCCATGCCGCCCACTGTGGGGGCGAGGTCTTCCCAGACGGGCCGCGCTCCGGCGACCCAGGCCTTCACCTCGGTCGGCTGGACCACTTCGCCACCGGCTGCGGTGACCTGCTCCATCGAACTCGTTTCGTCAGCGACGATGAGATCGTTGAAATAGGCCGCTCCTTCGACTGCAGCGGCCGCTAGAACCTCTTGGGCCTCGGGCGATAGCGTGCTCCAGAACATCTGCGAGTAATAGACCACGCCGGTCGCCCAGATGTGGGAGGTTTCGGTGAGATAGGGCACGACTTCGTAGAGTTTGAAGCCGGCATAGGCACTTTTGGTGAGGTCCATCGCATCGACGACGCCGGTCTGAAGCGCGTTGTAGGTCTCGACGATCGGGATACCGGTCGGGTTCGCCCCGTAGGATTGCCAAAGTTTGGTATGCAGCGGGCTCTGGATCACGCGCATGTTCATGCCCGCGAGAGGTGCGGGGCCCGCGACCGGGGTTTTGGTCAGCAAGTGACGCGCGCCGTAGTTGATGAAGGCAGGCACCACGAAACCTTCGCCTGCGAGCTTTTCCTTGAGCTCGTCGCCGACGCTGCTTTCGCTGGCGGCCTGGACGTGGGCTGCATCACGGAACAGGAACGGCAGGTCGAAGATCTGGGTTTCCGGCACCCAGTTCGACATGAGCGAGATGGTCGAGAGTGAGGCCTGCACGGAGCCGAGTTTGGCAGACTGCGCGACTTCCTGTTCTGCGCCGAGGGCTGCGTTCGGCACGATGTTGAAGGCGAAGGCACCGGGCATCGCTTCTTCGACGATTTCGGCGATCTTGTGCCAGATCAGGGTTTCAGGCTTTTCCTCTGCCATGAGCGAGGCCACCGTGATCTGCTGCGCGGCAAAGGCCCGGCGGACATAGGCAGGGACCGCGAGCGCCCCTGCAACGGCGTAAGCTCCGCCTTTGAGAAGGCCACGGCGGTTGATCAAGGATTTGGTCACTAGGAGGTCTCCATTTGGGCTGGTTAATTGATGCGTGCGTGCCTTGTGGGCTCAGAAGAGGCCTGCCTGCACGAGTGCGAAGAGGCAGATGGCAAAGAGGGCGAGGGCGAGGGTCAGGACATGGGGCAGGGCTGACCTGAACAGTGCGGCAGTCGGGATGCGGGTCACGCCTGCGACGACGAAAATCAGCACACCGAAAGGAGGTGTGAGGCCGCCGATCATAAGGTTCACGACTATGATGACGCCGAAGATAACCGGATCGAGGCCCGTGGCCGTGGCGAGCGGCAGAAGGAGCGGCGCGAACAGCAGAATGGCGGCGCCAATATCGAGGACGAGGCCCGCAATTAACAGGATGGCGACCGAGAGAGCGAGGACCGCGACGGGGCCGCTGCCGAGCAGATCCGCGACGGCGCCGATTGCTCCGGATATGTCGTCGACTGCAAGAAGGAACGCGAAGGGCGCGGCGGACGCGATGAGAAGCGCGATCGCCGCCGCTTCGGTGCCGGCTTGGCGGAAAGCATCGTACAGGCCGCGCGTTTTCAGGCCGTAGAACAGGCTCAACAGAAAGGTGTAGAAGGCAGCGGCAGCTGCGGCCTCGGTCGTGGTAACGAAGCCGAGGCGGATGCCGAAGACCACGATGATCCCCAGTCCGAAGGCCGGAATGGCCCGCAGTCCCAGCGTGACGCGGGTCCGCCCGTCGCTGCGCGCGCTCACCGGCGTGTCGTGGCAGGTGAGACGGATGACGACGAACAGCGCGATCGCCAGCAGCAATCCGGCCCACAGCCCGCCAAACAGCAGTTTTCCGACTGACAGGTTGGTAGCAGTCGCCATGATGAGAAAGGCGATCGAGGGCGGGATAACATTGTCTAGCACCGAGGTTGCAGCGATGATCGCTCCGGCCTTTTCTGGAGCATATCCGCGGGCTTGAAGTTCGGGCTGGAACATCTTTGCGCCGAAGGCAGCGGAAGCGATCGAGGAGCCAGACGCGCCTGCAAAGAGCAGATTTGTGAGGAGGGTCGTTTGGGCAAGACCGCCGCGATGGTGTCCGACGAGCGCATCCGCGAACTGCACCAGTCGTCCGGCGACGCCCGATTTCGTCAGCAGAATGCCTGCAAGCAGAAAGAACGGGATTGCGAGAAGCAGGAACTTCATCATGCCGGACAGCGCCGAGTTTACGAGCGCGGGTTCGGGTAGGGCACTACCGAGCGGGATGACGAGGTAGGCTGCCGCAAAGAAGGCGTGCGGGAGCGGAGCCGCGACCACGAGGCCCAGGACGACGATCAACCCCATCGCGAGGCTGGGGGCGAGGGGCAGCGACAGGAGAAAGCCCTGTTGCCCGCACCAGAACAGGACGCTCGCCAATGCGGCAGCGCCGATCAGGATTTCGGGACGGCCCTTGGCGATCAGGTCCAGCGCGACGAAAAGCATGACAAGTGCGCCGCCGATGCCGAACACCACGAAGGGCACCCACTGTGGCAGACCGAGCGCTGCGTTGGTGCCGCCCATGATCCGCGCGGCAGTGCTGCTGCCATGTGCGAGAATGAGGCCCGACAGCAGGGTTAGCGCTTCGGCGACGACATCCGCGACCATCCGCGGACGGTCGGCGAGACGCACGTGGATGATGTCGAGACGCATGGCGAGGGCCGAACGAAGCGCCAAAGGCGCCCCGACGGCCGTGATCGCCACATAAAGCCAGTTGCCGGCATCCTCGGCACCCAGAATAGAAGACGAGAACGCGTAGCGCATCACGAAGCCTGCAAGCACGAGAGCCAGCAGAAGGGCGAGCCCGAAGGCGACCACTCCTCCGAAAACATGTTCGAGGATCGCGAGGAGGCGACGTGCCGGTTTGGCCAGCCCCAATGAAAGGCTATCGCTCGAAATCAGGCTCGATCCCATGTGACTCTCCTTACGCGTTCTGCTTGACTTTTGCGTCGAGATCGCGATCGAACAGCGTGTTCCAAGTGAACTGCTTGCGCGCGGGCTTCGGGTCTTCGCGACTGACGTCGAGTTTCGGCAGAACCAGCTCGCCGAAGCGGTAGGCTTCCTCGAGAAGCGGCATCCCGGACAGTATGAAGGTGTCGATGCCGGCTTTCCTGAATTCCTCGAGCGTGCGGATCACAGTGTCGGGGCTACCAACGATCGCACTCCCGGGGCCGGGGCGCACCAGACCAATACCGGCCCAGATGTTGGGGGCAACCTCGAGGTCACGCAGATTGTCCGGTTTTATCCCGCCATGCATGGCGCTCATCCGGCGCTGGCCGATGGAGTCGGTGCCGCCCACGAATTTCTGGTTACCCGCAATCGAGGCGGCATCCATCTGGTCGTACATGTCGGCCGCTGCGGCCCATGCTTCTTCGTCTGTCCGGCGCACGATCACGTACAAGCGCACGCCATAGGTCAGTTCGCGGCCATATTCGGCGGCCTTGGCGCGCACCTTTTCGACCTTCTCCTTCATCTGCTCGGGCGTCTCGCCCCAGCTCAAGTAGGTCTCGACGTGTTTGGCCGCGACATCGATGGCCTTGTCGGACGACCCGCCGAACCACAGCGGCGGTGCGGTGTCCCCGCTCACGGGAAGCGCGAGTTTCGCGCCGACCGTCGGGAAATATCGGCCATCCTGCGTGACGCTCTCGCCCTTCATCAGCCGGTTGTAGATGGTGAGATATTCGTCCGCCATCTCGTAGCGCTCGTCGTGGCTCATGGTGAAGCCATAGGCGCCCATCATCTTGGCGTCGCCCGAGACGATATTGAGAAGCGTCCGTCCTTCGGAGAATTCCTGAAGGGTCGCTGCCATCTTGGCCAGAAGCGTGGGGGCGACGACGCCCGGGTGGACCGCACACAAAAGCTTCAGCCGCTCGGTGGCGGCCATCATCGCAGATGCGAGGACCCAGACGTCATGCGCGCCCGTGGCAAACAGCGCGCCCGTGTAGCCGAGGTGGTCATAGGCCTGCGCAAGTTGCTTATAATATCCGTAGTCTACGGTTCGCGATCCTTCTGGTTTCCACGGGTAGTGCCCGTCGGGGGCGCACATGTACCAAAGCACATTCATATTTGTCTCCAACTTTACAGTCTTGCCCTTCTGCTCGCCGTTCAGACGGTCGTAGCCATCGGGCGGAATTTCTCGATCTCGATCCGGGTGCTGAAATCACCGTGAGCGTGCAAGGTGTCTGCTTCCTGCTGCTGCTCGACGACAAGGCATTGGGTCGCGGGGACGATCGTCCAGTCGCGGCCGACGATGACGCTTTTCCAAGTCGCGACAGCCTTGCCGTCGGCTTGCTCGCCCGCCAACAGGGATGCTGCGTGTTCCGGATCGGCCGCGATGTTCTTGCCCAGTTGGACGAGACCCGCGACGAAAGCTTCGAGCTCGGCATCTGTGGCCTCGCTGTCCCTGAGGGTCCAGAACACCGAGCGGTTCGGGATCGTCGCGCCGCAAAGGGACAGGAGCTTCGCTTCGCCGCTTTCGATCGACTGTTCGATCATCGGCGCCATGGCGATCCAGACATCCACGTCGCCTTTCATTAGAGCCTTGCGAGAGTCCTGAGGCGACATTTCACAGCGTATGACGTCCTTGAGGCCGAGCTCTGCCTGTTCGAGCGAGCGCGCAAGCAAATAGGTGTGGAACGAGCCGTCGATCAGGGCCACGCGCTTGCCTTTCAGATCGGCCATTGCGGCGATTTCGCTGTCGGGCGCGACGAGAAGTGCGCCGTTCGCGGGGCGGGGCGCCGAGGCGGCAAGGTAGATGACGGGCTTGCCTTCGGACTGGGCGATGAGAGGCGGGGTGGAGCCGGTGCCGCCGACCGCGATCGTATTCTTCGCGATCAGTTCGCCCGTGTCCCGGCCTTCGACGTAGCTGTGGAACTCGACGCTCGCGCCATCGAACAGCCCGGGCCAGAGTTGCGCGAGCCTCAGGTGCAGGTTCATAGGGTGCACGCCGATTTTCAGCATAGTTCCGCTCCTTCAAGGATCAAGTCGGGTAGGGGTGATTTAGAATAATAGTTTATCTTTTTATTAATTGATTAGGTGTGCGATCCATTGTCAAACTTTGCCTCTGCAATCCGGGTTACTGTAGAGGAAAATGCGATATCCGGTTAAGTTTTCAGCAAATCAGGACTCCAACCTGTAGTGCGTGCTCTAAAATTTCGCTTTTTTGAACGCGCCGGCAAGGCTATGATGGAGAGGGGCGGATACTTGCCTCATCAGTCATTCTATAATTTCTGAAAGAAATATCTTGAGTAAACGCAAGCCTGAAAGAGTCTGTCACAGTGTCGAGGAAGCCAGCGAGCTTGTGAAGCACCTCGCCAACCCCAACCGGCTGGCTGTGATGTGCCACTTGATGGACGCGCCGCGCAGCGTCACTGAGCTCGAGGAGGATCTCGGTATTCCCCAGCCTACTTTGTCCCAACAACTGTCGATCCTGAGGGATGCGGATCTCATTGTCGGCATGCGGCAAGCCCGTTCCGTGATCTACCGTATCGAGGACGCAAGGGTTCTGCCGCTGATCCAGGCGCTTCGCCTGATCTTTGCCGAGCTTAACGACCTTCTCATGCAGAAGCGCTCCAATTTTCCCGGCGATATGGATATGTTCGACTAGGACACTCGGCCCAACGGGTTAGCGGGGCCAAGGGTCCTCCGAACCGATGGCCTATTTATTCGCTTGAAATGGCAAGGTCCTGAAGACCTCGGAGCTGTGCCATTCAAGGGAGCGCTTGTGATCAGCTGTCAGGGCCAAATTGGTCGAAGCATGCATGCTGAAACGTGCCTGCTCACCAGGTTGATCCGATTATACCGGGACTCCGTCATCCTCGAAAGTGAAAAGGCCGCTGTCGAACGCGGCGTCCCATAACGCGGACGGGAGTAGCCCGTTGTGGACGTTCGGACGTGTCCACATTCTTGGCGGGTCGCGCAGAATGGGGGGGCTCGAACATCATTGGAATAGCCACACTCTGGGAAATGGAAGGTCCAGTTCCTTCTCGACCTCACTGGCCACCCTCATGATTCTATGCAGGTCCAACCCATCGAAGGCCCCCTGGTATTGGTCGAGGTAATTTTCGCTTCGCGGTGAGACGCCTGTTCCCTTGGCGACGAGATAAGCAACTGTCTCGGCTTCGACCCTGTGACCTGCCCCCTGCCGGACACTCATTCATAACGAGAATCCGCAGGTTGGATTTGGGTATTCTGGTTCCCCGTCCGGCGCGCTTTCTGTGGCGTCTGGTTGGCCAGGGACGAATGCGGGCGGTCCGTATTGTGGTCGTAGCGCTAGAGCGCCGGCTTCCTCCGTGTGTCGTCCAGGCTGTCGAAGATCTCCTCGTTGAGCAACTCGTCCCGCAGGCTGCCGTTGACGCTTACCCGGATCGATGTAGCACCAAGACACGCTATTCTCGTCGGCCTATTTCAAGTTCGCCCGACTCGTGAACTCGGTCTCGTTTTCGCTGACAATGCAGCCGGGCTTGCCGTAGACCCGGATAAGGGCGCTGAGCTCTCGGGCAACCCTTGCCCCAGTGAGGCTGGTGTCTGCCGCGAGGCACAGGCATTCGCGCGTGCAATCGTCGATCACGGCGAGGATCCGGAACTTCCGCGAGGCACCGAAGCTGTCGGATACAAAGTCCAACGACCAGCGCGCGTTGACGCCCGCGGCCGATGGCATAGGGGTCCTTGCGCCACGCGCTCGCTTGCGGCCGCGTCGCTTTTTCACGGACAGCTCTTCCTCGCGATAGATCCGGTAGAGCTTCTTGTGGTTCATGCTCATGCCCTTGCGCTCCAGCAGGACGCCAATCCGGCGTTAGCCGAACCTGCGCCGCGTGGCGGCGATCCCCTGCATCTCCTTGCGGATATCTGCGTAGTCCGGCGGGCGTTCACGCCGGACTGTCTGTAAGCGGTGTCGCCGCCCCACATTGCTGACGGGACCAGTGATTGCGAGTTGATACGCATCCGAAGAAAAGGAGTGCGTTTCGCAATGCTCGCAAAGAGTTCGTTCCTCACGGCGCTGGGTGTTGAAGTCTTCGCCTCCGGCGAGAGGCGTCGGCCGGATCATGTTAAGGCGCAGGCCGTCTCCGAGACCTTGGAGCTTGGGGTGACGGTGTTCGGGTGTCGCGGCGCGCTACTAGATCAATGAGCCGGTTTTCGCTCCTCTGGTCGTCCGGGAAGAGACCACGGCTGCTTCTGAGCCGGAGCGGCCCCGTGCCGAGGCGCCAGTCCGGATTGTCCGGGGCTCGATCCTCATTGAACTCGGCCAGGATGTGCGAGACGCCCGAATTGCGGAGATCGTTCACGCGCTGGAGGCGCAGTCATGCTGATGCCCTCGCAGGGTGTGCGGATCTTGGTGGCGACGAAGCCGGTCGACTTCCGCAAAGGCCATGACGGCCTTGCGGCGCTGGTCCAGTCTACACTGGCGGAAGATCCGTTCACTGGAACGGTCTTCGTCTTCCGCTCGAAGCGGGCCGACCGGCTGAAGATCCTGTTCTGGGACGGCAGCGGCCTAGTCATGGCCTACAAGCGCTTGGAGGAAAGCACCTTCACCTGGCCGTTCGCCATCGTCGCTCGGACCGTGTATGGATGGCCCCTTGGCAAGAGCTTTGTTTGGGTCTGGCATTCCGGTCGGTCGCGGCCATGTATACGGCGTCAATTTGCAGCATCATAGCTGCGCGCCTTGATGAAGTCAGCCGGCGGACAGGTCCCGATCAATGGCACGCGCTCAAAGGCGCTTCGGTCCGAACTGGGTGTTCCGTTCCGCTGTTACCGTCCCTATGCCATCACCTCACGCTGCGCCTCACCATCTCCTGGGCTACCCGCTCAGTGCGGGTGGCCGGTCTTGATCATTTCATGCCAAACTCGCCCGATAGCTGTCACCGCGTTGGATCAGCGCCCAGATCGTGCGTGCCATACGGTTGGCTAGGGCGATTGCGACCACCTTCACCGGTTTGCGGTCGAGCATTCGGTCCAGCCAGTCGGGCGTAGCATTCGTGGGTGTCGTTCGCCGGACGCGCCGCGCACTAATCCTAGCCATAGCTCCCAAGTATAGCAGCCGTCGCAGATATCGATTGCCGGCCTTTGATATCCGCCCGAGTCGTTCCTTGCCGCCGCTGGAATGTGCGCGTGGGGTCAGGCCTAGCCAAGCCGCATAATCTCGGCCACTGCGGAACGCACTCACATCTGGCGTCGTCGCGGCAAAGGCACTGGAAGAGATAGCTCCTACTCCGGGCACCGCTGCCAAACGCCGAGCCAGCGGATCATCAGCTTGGCTCTCAGCAATCCGTGCCGTGACCGCATCGATCCGATGCCTCACGTGCCCTGAAGCTGTTCGGCCATCATATCCACGGCAGCTCGTGCGGCTTCCGGCATGTTTCGAGCGGCAGCGATCAGACGCTCAACGTTTTGGATGCCCTTTGCCACCACAATGCCGAACTCGCCAATATGCGCCCGGATCGCGTTGATGATCTGCGTAGGCTGCCGTACGAGGAAATCCCGCGTCTTATGGTCAAGCAGAGCGGCTTGGGTCTCGGCCGATTTCACTGGCACAAAGCGCATCGTCGGGCGCGTGACCGCTTCGCAGATGGCTTCCGCGTCCACCGCGTCTGTCTTGCCTCGCTTCACATAAGGCTTGACGTAAGCGGGTGGCATGAGACGGACCTCACACCCCAGCGCGGCAATTTCCCGCCCGCAGTAATGCGCCCCGGCGCAGGCTTCCATGCCCACAACACACGGTTCAAGCCGCGAGAAAAACAGCAGCAGTTGCGCCCGCCGCAACTGGCGGCGACAGACAACTTTGCCGGTCGTATCGACCCCATGAACCTGAAAGACATTCTTGGCCAGATCGAGGCCGATCGTGATAGGCTGTTCCATGGATGGCTCCTTTCGGTGGCTGTACTCAGACCCACCCTGGCACATCGCGATGCCGTTTGGTGGGGCCATCCACACCATCATTGGCGGACAATGGCTCACTCCGCGACGGGGCCATGACACTGAACAAGGCACAATTCAAAGCCCTGTTTGCCGGCCTGGACAGGCGCCGTGTGCGGTCACTGGAGGTGCGCCGACCGGCTGTGGCAGAGTGACTCAGCCTGCTGAATGACAGGGCCTTGGCGCATTTGGTGCAGTATAATCCGCCCATGTCCAGCGCCCCGCCCATCGACCTGTCCGTGATCCCCGAGAGCCAGCGCGCCGCCGTTCTGGCGGTGATGCAGGAGAATGGCGCCCTAAAGGAAGCGAACCGGCGGCTGGAGCATCTCGTGCATGGCAAGCGGTCCGAGAAGCTGAGCGAGGACGATCGGCAGCTGGCCTTTGAAGACCTGGAAACAGCCGTGGCCGAGGTCGAGACCCGCAAGGAACAGGCTGCGCCATCCACCACGACGCCGCGCCGGTCACGACAGCGCAACCTCGGCCATCTACCTGCAGGTTTGCCGCGCATCGAGCGCGTCCTTGAGCCTGCGAGCCTTGATTGGTCGCCATTGTCGCGCCATCGGTCCAAGCGACGATGGCGACGTGGTTGCGGCCGGATGCACCGGATCGGCGAGGACCGCACCGAGCGCTTGGACATCATTCCGGCGCAGCTTCGGGTTTTGGTCGACATCCGCCCGAAATATGCCTGTCGGATCTGCCCGGACGGGGTCACGCAAGCTGTTGCGGCGCCCCGGCTGATCGAAGCTGGGCTGCCGACCGAGCGGGCCATCGCGCATATCCTGGTCTCGAAGTTTGCGGACCATTTGCCATTTTACAGACAAAGCCAGATCCTTGCCCGCTCCGGCATCCAGATCGACCGCAGCACCCTAGCTGATTGGGCCGGGACGGCTGCGTTCCACCTTGGCCCTGTGATCGATCGGTTGACCGAGCATCTCAAATCCTCCGAAAAGCTGTTCATGGATGAGACCACGGCTCCGGTTCTTCACCCCGGACGCGGCCGAACCAAGATAGGACACCTCTGGGCCCTGGCCCGTGACGACTGCGGATGGGGCGGAGAAGACCCGCCCGGTGTCGTCTTCACCTATCAGCCCAGCCGAGCCGGCGCCCACGCGGAACAGATCCTTCAGGGCTTCGACGGTATCCTGCAGCTCGACGGCTACACCGGTTGTGACCGGCTGACGCGCCCGTCCCGCAGGGGCGGCGCGCCGATCACGGTTGCCCACTGCTGAGCACACGCACGCAGGAAGCTGAAGGAAGTCTTCGACCGCGACAGCTCGGAGATCGCCGCTGAAGGCCTTCAGCGTATCGCCAAGCTCTACCGCATTGAGGCCGAGATCCGGGGTATGAGCCCGGGCCAAGGTCTGTCGGCCCGTCAGGCCCGCAGCGCGCCCCTCGTGGCCGAGTTAGGTAATTGGCTGCAGACACGGCGCTTGCGCATCTCGGCCAAGTCGCGCCTCGGCGAAAATCTGACCTACATCCATCGCCAGTGGGCCGGCCTGCAGACCTTCCTCCGCGACGGCCGCGTCGAGATCGACTCCAATGCCGTCGAAAACCTGATCCGCCCCATTGCCCTGACGAGAAAGAACGCACCCTTCGCCGGGCATGACGAAGGCGGTCGCACCTGGCCCCGTATCGCCTCCCTGATCGCCACCGCGAAGATCAACGGGGTGGAGCCCTTCGCCTATCTTAAGGCGGCCTTGGAAGCCATCGCCGCCGGTCACCAGGCCAACAGGACCGACGAGCTACTTCCCTGGAACTTCACCTCGTCAAGCTGATCCCGCGTTGGGCGCAGACACCGCTTACGACTGTCTTGGGGTCGACACCAACAAGCCTGCACGCCCGATGCTGCGAGATGGCATGATCCCACATCACCAAGGACGCGCCGCATCTCGCCGCTTGATCAATGTCGTCAGTTCTTTCCTAGCAGGTTTCTAAAGACGACGTTCTCCAACATGGTGTCAGCCAGCAAACGTTTGAGCTTGATATTCTCGTCCTCAAGGGCCTTTAGCCTCGCAGCCTCCATGCCGCCATACTTGGCTTTCAGTTTGTAGAACGTGGCCGTGCTCAGGCCGTGCCTGCGGCACACCTCCGCAGTCGGCATTCCGGCCTCCTGTTCCTTGATCATCCCGATTATCTGCGTCTCGGTGAAGCGGCTCTTTCGCATGTGTCTGCTCCTCCAGGGTTGGCGCAGACTCTACATTACGGTGAGAAATTTCGCGGGGGGCAGGTCACCTAATCACCAGCCCCGCCTATGTCGTTATCAAGGGTGAGGGCCGCCCGCCATTGGTTCGAGGGTCAGCCGGAACGATGAGTTCAAAGACAGGAACATGGCGCCCAACCCGATGCGGCAAGCCGACTTTACCTACCTCAAAGTCATCGGCTGGGGCTGGTTTTATTTGTCCACGGTCTTGGACGACTACTCGCGTTACGTCATCGGCTGGAAACTCTGCGCCAGCATGCGGGCTGAGGATGACGAGGCCTTGTTCGCCATTGGTTCAAGAACAATGGCCGAGTGATATACTCGACATCGCGTTGGCTGCATCGGGCTGCGACAGCGCCAAGGTGCTGCACAAGCCTAGGCTGCTGAGTGGGCTCATCCTATATTGCGGGGGATCTGGCGGAATACCTCGAAGACAAAGGCGTGCAGCATATTCATGGTGCGCCGATGCATCCGCAGACCCAGAGCAGGATTGAGCCTTGGCACCAGACCCTGAAAAACCGCATCCTGCTAGAAACTACTTCATGGAGGGCGAACTTGAAGCCGCCATCGTAGCCCTCATCAATCACTACAACAATCACCGATACCACGAGAGCATCAGCAACTTGACCCCAGCCGGCGTCTCCTTCCGGCGCGGTGAAACCATCCTTGCTGAAAGGAGACGCATCAAACTGCAAACCATCCAAAACCGCCGCTTGAACCATAAACGTCAAGCAGCGTACCCTGAACCCGATAAACCCAAGCCCTCCGCTCCAGTATCAGGCCGCTTGTTCCAAATCATTCGACGACGGACAGGATGTCCTAAGTGGCCCTTTCGATCGGCGGAAGAAAAATGCGAGGGCATCGCCCCAGCGCCTTACCGCGCCCTTCTCCAGATCACCAGAGGGCTGACCGACTTGTAACAAAGATGCAAGATCTAGGCCGGACCTATGTTTTGGGCGTCGCCGCCCGGTCGATGGCCGCAACGAGATCGCGGGCGGTCGCCACGGGGTTTGCGCGGGGCCGCACGGCCATATGGATCGGCTTCCATCGGGGCGCGATTTTCTGCCTGAAGCTGCCGCAGCACCTCGAAATTGTAAAACTGGCGCCCGTGGCGCATGGTGGATAAGGGCGATGGGGCTGCGGTCGGGATAGGGGGGATCGACACCTGCCGGCCGCCCCCCCCCCCTTTTCTCTCCGATCTTGGAGCGGCGCCGGATGTCGGAAATGCTCTTCAGCTCGGTCAGAAGCGCGCGATCATGCGGGCCGTGGCTGTCGCTGGCTTGGGATTTGTCCTGATGGCACTGCTTTTCATGGGCGTGGTCGGTGCTGTCGCTTCGCGGGTTGCCGCGCCGGTGATCGGGGATCACATTTCGAACTGAGGCGCCCCGCTTTCTGAGGCTGGTCTGTTTGACCCGCGCTGGTGCGGCATGCGGCGCCGATCAGCGCGCAAGGCCTCCATCCAGCGCCTTAAAGCCGCAATCTCGGTTACCGGCGGGTTTTGCTTATGATCATAAGCAGCCGCTTACGGGCGGTCGGGGCAGCGGGCGTCAGGCATCCCCAGGCCATCCGGACGGACGGGATTTTTCGGAGGACAACCTTGATGACCAAAACGATTTTGCTTGCCACTGCCCTCATCGCAGCTCCCATGCTTGCTTGCACCATGCCCGCCATCGGCGATCATATTGGCACGACGCCGGAGGCGGCCAGTGTCGCGCTGGCGGATGCCGGCTGCACCGTCACAAAATTCGGCGCGGAAGACGGGATGATCGAAGCCGAATGTGATGATGCCGACAAAGCCCATTGGGAAGTCTATATCGATCCGACCTCGGGCGATGTCGTCAAGATCAAGGAAAGCGACTGATGCCGCGGCATCAGTCTTTGGCACCCGAGATCTGGGATCCGTTGGTGTGGCTGACCCATTGGACGGTGGCCATGGCGATGATTGTCAAGGGGCTGATCTTGGGGGCTGATAGGCCCGCCCGAGGCGCGGTTTGCCAGCTGTGCGCCCAAGATCATAGAGCCGCTCGCGCCTCGCTCGATCTCCTGCGACATGAGCGACAGGAGGGTCGAGATGGTTTCGGCCCCAGCGGTGCGGCGCTGAACCGGCATGAAGTCCGGCACAATATCCAACAGGAAGTCGGCATTCGGCCCTGAGAAGCTGACCGTCCCGCCGATCAAAACCAACGCGTTCCCGCCGAGTCGGACACAGTCCTTACGGTGATCTTCAAAGAGGTGCCGTCCGTCCTGTGGCGTGAGCGCCGGGGCACCTGAGACGGCTTAATCCATCGTCCCGATAAGACAGACATCCTTGGCTTTCATCGGGTTCGGTGCGCGTTCTTCCCTCGACGTCCCGTACCTTCCCCGCTGCACGGCCACGAACTCCAACCGGTTCTTTGCCGGGAATGACAGCGCCCAACCCCAAGACGCGTTTGCCGCGTCACGCAGGCACTGACCATATCGAACCCCTCGGTCAGGGAGAGGAGCGACAGCGGGATTGGCGAGATCGGAATGGCCCTGGAAGCGATCGTCCGGGCCATCCTCTATGCTCTTGAACAACCGGCAGATGTCGAGGTTGCGAGCATCGTGGGTCCGCCAACGGCTCAGGGCCGATGCCATAGTCAGGCTGCGACACAGCACTTGCGCCGTGCCGCAGCCTGCTGAGTTTGGCCTCAGAAGGCGAAAGTCAGGATCAGGTTGCAGACCAGCGCTGCGACAAATCCCAAAGGCGCTGCACGGAGCAGAAGCCGCGTGAAGAGCGATCCGCGCGTTTCATCATCGAGAGCCGAGCCGAGGATCAGGCTACCGCCGGAGGAGAAGGGCGAAATCGACGTTGCCTGTGCGCCCACCACGATGGCGGTGAACATCAGCATCGGGCTGAGCCCCAGCGAGGCGGCCAGCGGCAGGACCATCGGGAAAAGCGCAGGTGTTACTACGCCCAGCGTCGAGGCGAAGAGCGACATGATCGCAGCCACGATCCCGAAGGCCAGCGGCACGAGATGGGCCGGAATGGTCGTCGAGATCCAGCCGGCAAGCTGGTCGATTGTGCCCGCCTTGATCGCCACCGAGATCAGCATGCCCATGCCGCAGATCATGATCAGCGTGCCCCACGGCAGCGAGGCGATCGCCTTACGTTCGTCTCCCAGCTTCATCAGCAGCGCGATGACCGAGAAGATACTGGCAATCAGCCCGATATCGATCTTGGAGTTGATATAGGTGACCATTGTCGAGGACGGGAAGGCCAGATGCGCAAGCGGCGCGGCCAGCACGATGGCCATCATGGCAAGCGTCAGCCACAGGGTCGCGCGCTGCCGGCTGTCGAGCGGCTCGGGGCGGGTGAAGGCATCGCCCGTTCCGCCAATCACGCGGTGGCGGCCGGTCAGGAAAAGCAGCACCGTAATCACCACCAGCGGCAATACGAAGGTTGCCCCGAAGATGGCTGCGGCATTGATAAAGGCGCTGTTATCGTCCAGACCCGCATTGGTCATCAGGCCGCGGAAGATGATGCCCGACTGGCTCGACATGAAATTGGCACCGCCAAGCGCGCCATAATTCACCGCCATGCCGCCAAGGATCAGGTCCATTCCGGTGCGGCGGCACAAGATCAGGGTGATCGGCGCCATGAAGGCCAGAACCGTGTAATAGCCCGCGCCCATAGCTGCGATGACCGTCGCGGTCAGATAGATGGCATAGGGCAGCAGCCACGGCATGCCACGGCAGGCCCAGAGCAGATGGCCCGCAAGCTTCTCGAGCGTGCCATTGATCATGGCAAAACTGTAGAACAGGCAGACAGAGAAAATTACGAAGAAGATTTTCAGCGGCCACATCGCGATGATGTCGCTGGGCTTCATGCCCATGGCGAAGCTGCCGATCAGATAGGCGAAGGCGATGGCGAAGAGGCCGATATTGATGCGGGTTTTATATCCCAAGGCAATAGCGGCCACGATGGCCAATACGACAACGAGGCTCATGGTTCCTCCCTCTCTCGTCGATGGTTACTTGCTAAAGCGGAACAGGTCCGCGGGTGTTGTGACTAGGATGCGCGCGCGGTCATCCGCGTCGGGGACGAGCGCGGCAAACCGCGTCATCTGGTCGTCATAGCTGACAGCGGTTTCGTGCTGCGTATGAGGCCAGTCGCTGCCCCAGCAAAAGCGTGCCACACCGCCACAGGCCTCGCGTAATGCTTCGAAGGACCGGTGGGCGGCAACATCATCCTGCGCGCTGCGATAAGGCGCCGAAAGTTTCACATAGGCGTTCGGATGGGCGCGCAGCATTTCGAGCACTGCGCGATGCGCGGCATCCTCGGGGCGGATACCGCCTTTGGGCAAGCCGAAATGGTCGATCATCACCGCCACGCCCGATGTCGCGATGGGCGGGACGATGGTGGCGAAATCCTCGAAGGCGCGCTGGATCTCGACCTGCCAGCCCAGATCGGCAAGACGCCGGAAAAATCGCTGCCATTGCGCGCTGTCATAGGCCTCGAGCGGCCGGCCGACGAGGTTGAGCCGCGCGCCCACGAACCCCTGCGCATCAAGCCGCGCCAGAGCGCTTTCGGACATCTCGGGATCCACCACCGCCACACCGCGAAGATGATGCGGATGCTGGCTGATGGCCTCGGCGATCAGCCCGTTATCGGTCCCGAGGAAGCTGGGTTGGATCAGGACACCATGGCTGAGGCCGTGATCGGCCATATGTGCCAGCCAGTCTTCCAGCCTTGCGGTGTAATCCGGGGTGTAGCGGCGTCCCTCGGCCATGGGTTGGTCGGGAGAGAAAATATGCGCATGGGTGTCGATACCGGTGATGTCGGGCGTCTTGTCTGGCATTTGTCATCTCTTCGCTTGGAACAGCAGGCATCCGCCTGCGAGATCAGGGCGGGGTGGGAAGGGGGATCTCGGGTGGGTCAGCTGATCCGGCTTCGGTAGCGGAAACGATCGGCCGCGCCGCAGGCCAGACGCCATTCCAGAGCCTGCCCATCCAGCGCAAATGCCGTGCGCTCGATCAGGGCAACAGGGGCGGCCGCAGGCAGGTTCAACCGTTCGGCGGCAATTTCCGTGGCTTTTCCAAACCGAACCTCATCCTCGGCGCGGGCAATGAACTGGCCATAGCGGCCAAGGTAGAAGGGGTAGAGAAGCGGTCCGATCTCCATCTCGGGCACTGCTTCGATCCCGTCAAAGCGGGCGCGCGGCAGCCAGATGTCTTCTGACAGCCACGGGATGTCTTGCAACAGGCGTACCCGCTCGATCCTGACACAGTCGCTGGTGCCCAGGATGCGGGCGACCGCTTCGGGCGCGGTGGCGCGGGTCCGTGCGATCAGACGGCTGACAGGGATAGTCGACGGCGCCTCCCCATCGCGCAGGGCAAAAAAGCGGAACAGGCTGCTGTCGAAGGCGGGTTTGCGCAAAAACGTGCCCGCGCCCTGACGGCGCTCCAGAAGACCCTCGTCAACCAGTTGTTGCACGGCCTTTCGCACCGTCCCGACCGACAGGCCGCTCTCGCGGGTCAGTGCGTTTTCCGAGGGCAGCATTTCTGATGCGTCCCATTCCCCCGCCGCAATACGCGCCGCCAATTCATCGCGCAGGCGCAAATAAGCCGGCAGACGGCGATCTGCGGTATTTGGCATTTTATCGGACATAATACTCTCTCCCAGTGTCGCTCTACGCTGGATGTGACCGAGAGTCAATTACTTCTATATAGAACTATAGGAGTTAGCCATCCTGCACCTGCCGCGGCGCCTGATGACGGGCGAGCAGCACCGGCCATCGCCTCGAAAGTTGGAGGGGCCCATGAGATCGTCGATTGCTGGTGGTGGGGGCTCAAGCGCCGCAATGAGCCCACGAGCGTGCCCAGACCGAAAAGAGCCCGCACGGCAACACTGTCGCGCGGGCTCTTGACACGTATCACCAGCACCGCCCCTAGGTGAATTCATCGACGATATTGAGCATGTGGTAAGCCCGCCCGTCTGCCGTCCGGTCCTGCACGAAATCATAGGACCAGACGCGGTTCGGCCGCTCGGCCCGCAGCCGCACGCAGGAGCCATCCGCTAGCCAGAGCCGCCCTCGTTTCTTCTGCTTTTGCGGGACTTTAAGCCCCTCGCGTCGCCAAATCCGTTCGACCCGCTTATGATTGACGCACCATCCCGCTTGATTCAACAAACCGGCGATCTGGCGATAGCATACCGTCCGTATTGACGTGCCAGTTCAGTGATGTCAGCGGTCGAGCCAAGGCTTCGTCCTGACGACCGAGCGGGATCTTGCGTGGGGTCGATCTGTGCTGTCCCAAAGCCCGACAGGCACGGCGTTCGGAGATGGCGAGCGCCGTGCGGACATGGTCGATGCACTGACGACGACGCGAAGGCCTAATAAGGCTGCGCGTTCGGGGCTACAAACCCTCCACCGGAGGGTTTGTTATACGCCCCTCATCTTTGCCGCCTCCGTAAGGATCAGCTTGTCGAGCGTCAGGTCCGACACGGCACGTCTAAGCCGCGTGTTCTCTTTCTCGAGTTCCTTCAACCGCTTGAGCTGATCGCGGTTCATCCCGCCAAACTCACGGCGCCAGCGGTAATAGGTCTGTTGGGTCACGCCAATCTGGCGCACCGCATCCGCCAGCTTCGCGCCTTGACCCTGCAAAACCTCAACCTGACGCAGCGTCATGACAATATCTTCCGGCTTCTCGCATTTGCCTGCCATCCAAGTCGTCCTCCATCATACGGGATAAACTATCCCAAAAGGTGGACCACTTCAGTGGGGAAAGACCAGGGCAGACGAACTCAATGACTCTGAGCCCTATTTCGGCCTTCACGTTTGACGTAATTCAATATCCACTGGCGAAATAGCTGAACGCGAGTGTCGTCCCATTTTCTTTCGGGAACGGTGACCCAATATCCAGTACCGGAAGAGCAGGCATCGCCGAATGGTGCTGCAAGGGTGCCTTCAGAGAGCTCATTATAGATGTAATGTTCAGGTATTACCGCAAAGCCGAGACCTTTTTGCGCAGCTGTTATCAGCATGTCGCTATTGGCGAAGCGATGCCCCTGAATGGTTCCAGTCATGTCTGTACCGCTCAGTCTGAGCCAATGAAGCCATAAGCTTGACCTTGATGCATTCTGAAGTGCGGGCATAGTGTCAAAGTCGAATATACGGGTATGTGCTATCGTCTTGAGCATATCTGGCGCGCAGACGACGATGAGTTGTTCAGGAAATAACTCGATCGCACGCGTATTCCGCCACTGGCCGGCGCCGCGTAATATGCTGACATCGATCTTCGTTTCAGCAAAGTCCTCGGCGTCATTGATAATACGTAGTTCAACCTTGATATCGGGATGGTGTTGTAGGAATTCCGGCAATCTTGGCATGAGCCAGCGGGTCATCATCGTGGGCGTGGCGCCTATCTGCAACGCTTCTTGGGCGCGGCGTCCTCTGACGACATCGATGGATACTTCTTCGAGGTGATCTAGGATCTTCGGGATATCAGAATAGTACCTTGAGCCAAGTTCTGTAAGAACAAGGCGTGGTCCTGCCCGATTAAAGAGCGCGGAACCCAGATACTTTTCCAGATTGCCAATATTACGACTGATGGCGCTTTGGGTGACGCCCAGTTCGTCGGACGCCTTAGTGAAGCTAAGATTACGCGCGGCCGCTTCGAAGGCCTGCAAGTCGGCAAGGGATGGGATGAACCGTCTAACCATTTTCCATCATGAGTAAAGATCATACGAAAGCCAGAATTACGAAATTTAACTCCAGTAGAATTCGATGTAACTCGTATAGTGCAGGGTAAACAATAAGACTCTTGCTTAAAAAACAGACTATAACTTCTATGTGCTCCAGCTTTCGGTCATATCTTCATCTTTAGTGGCATTTTTTGCCCTCTATTTAATCATGATCAAAAGCCATGGGAATTGTCACCAACAGGACAAGGAACGACGAGATGATGAATCGACGGAGATTTGCCACCGTGCTTGGCGCAAGCGCGGCCGGTGCTCTGGTTGCCGGTAAGGGTGCGTTTGCTCAAGGGCAAAGTTCGCTCGAGCGAGTTAAGGCATCGGGCGTGCTGCGTATCGGCGGCATTGCCGACGGAGCGCCCTATTATCAAAAGGGCGTCACTGACGGAAAATGGCGCGGTTTCTATATCGATATCTGTCAAAAGCTTGCGGATGATCTGGGTCTAAAGCTCGATATCACCGAGACGACATGGGGCAATTCGGTATTGGAACTCCAAGCCAACAAACTTGACGTCTTCTTTGGCCTTAACCCGACCCCCGAGCGTCAGAAGGTGATCGATTTTTCGGGACCTGTTTTCAAGAACGCGTTTTCGCTGGTGACGAAAAAGGGTGTCGAGGGCAAAACCTGGAAAGACTTCGACAAGGCAGAACTGTCGATTGCAGTGGATGCAGGCTCCTCGCATGATGCGGCTGTTACCCGCCATCTGCCCGATGCAAACGTCGTTCGCTTGAAAACGCAATCCGACGCGACTGCCGCCGTCATGACCGGTCGTGCCGATGCCCAATGTCTGGTGCTTATTCTGGCACTGGCACTGGTGTCGAAAAATCCCTCGATCGGCACCTTGGTGATCCCTGATCCGGTCGATTCCACGACGTCGAATGCAGGTTACCGCCGCGAAGATGATACCTCGTGGCAGGACTTCGTGAATGCGTGGATCGAAGAACATCGCGAGAATGGCTTCGTCAAGGACGCGATCATCAAGAACATGGGTCTTGTTGGTGTCACCGAGAAAGACTTCCCGCCCGGCTTCAGCATCTAAGCATAATTGTTCTTCCCGTCGCATCTGGCGGGAAGAACACGGCCGCGTCGTGGTCAAACGCCTGTCTGTCAACGGGCTTTATCGGAGAATGACATGTATCAGTGGGATTTCAGCATTCTATGGACCTACCGCTGGCTCTTTCTGGAAGGTCTTGGCATTACCTGCGCCCTGACGGTTGCCGTGGTGGCCGGAGGCCTTCTGGTCGGATTGCTGGGCGCGGGCGGAATGCTGCTCAAAAACCGCTTTGTAAACGGTGTGTCTATCGCAGTGATCGAGCTGTTTCGCTGCACGCCCATCCTTGTGCAACTGATCTGGTGCTATTACGCATTGCCGATCCTGACGGGCTTGGAGCTGACCCCGATTACGGCCTCGATCCTTGCTTTGTCCTGCTATGGCGGTTCGTTCTATTCCGAAATTATCCGCGGCGGGGTGCTTTCGATCGATACGGGGCAGAATGAGGCAGGGCTTGCACTTGGTATGACGCCCGCCCGCACGATGCGCCGGATCATCCTGCCACAGGCAGTCCGGCGTATGGTGCCCGCGCTCATGAACCAGTCGATTCTGCAGTTCAAGAATACGTCTTTGGTATCTGTTCTGGCTGTACCCGACCTTGTCTATCAGGGGCAGATCGCGGCGCATGACAGCTTCCGCCCTCTGGAAACCTATACTGCCGTGGCCGCCGGTTACTTCATAATCTTGCTGCCGCTGACCATCTATGTCCGCCACCGCGAGAAGAAATTCGGGAGTAATCGCTGATGACCGCGTATAGCCGTGTTGCCGCTTCGGGCGACGAGCCGATGATCGATGTCCGCGCCCTGCGCAAAAGCTTCGGGGATCTGGAGGTCTTGCGCAATATCAACTTTACCGTCGAGCCGGGGGGGGTGGTTGCGCTGATCGGGCCATCGGGTTCAGGAAAATCGACCCTGCTGCGCTGTATCAACCTGTTGGTGATCCCCGATGATGGTGCCATCCGCGTTGGCGAGACCGCGTTCAGCTTCGGCCAGGGCGCACGTGTTCCCCGTGCCAAAGCCCTTGCGGCGTTTCGGGCACGCACGGGCATGGTCTTCCAGAGCTTCAACCTGTTCGGTCACCTGACCGTGCTGGAGAATATCATCGAGGCCCCGATGCAGGTGCGCAAGATGTCGCGTGACCAAGCCGAAAAGCTGGCGATGGCCCAGCTTGAGAAGGTAGGGCTTGCAGATCGGGCCCGGCAGATGCCTAACACCCTGTCCGGTGGTCAAAAGCAGCGCGTCGCCATTGCCCGCGCCCTTGCGATGGAGCCGGAGGTGATGCTCTTTGACGAGGCAACATCGGCGCTAGATCCCGAACTGGTAGGTGAGGTTTTGGCCACCATGAAGGAACTGGCGCGTGAAGGTATGACGATGGTGATCGTCACCCACGAGATCGCCTTTGCACGGGAGGTGGCGGATCGCGTCGTCTTCATGCGTGACGGGGTTGTTGTCGAAGACGGGCCTGCGCGGCAGGTGATCGATACACCGCGGGAAGAGGCGACCCGTAATTTCCTTTCGCATTTTCATGCAGAACAAAAGAAAGACTGACCGATGACGGTTCTGGAACAGATGATGGCGCCCGATACGCGCTCCGACGATACGATTGCGACGTTGAACCTTTATCTGATCGAAAGCCCGATCATGATGGCGCGCCAGCAGGGCGTGGGGGATGTGAAAGGCACTGTCAAACGTGTGCTGCTGCGTCTGGTCTCGAAGGACGGAATCGAAGGCTGGGGCGAGGCTGCGCCGTGGGAAGTGTTCACCGGCACATCCGAGGCGGCCTTTGCCGCAATAGACGTTTATCTGCGCGAGCTTGTGATCGGCTGGCCGCTGTCGAATATCCGTGGACTGATGGCTGCGATGGACCGTCGGATTATCGGTCATGGCGAGGCAAAGCTGGCCATCGAGATGGCGATGTTCGACATTCTCGGCAAGCGCTCGGGCCTGTCGGTGGCAGAGCTTCTCGGTGGACGGGTGCGGGATACGATCCCGCTATCCTTCTCGATTGCGGATCCAGATTTCGATGCGGATATGGAGCGCATGAAGAAGATGGTGCCCGAGGGGAACACGATCTTCAAGGTCAAGACCGGCGTGAAACCACATGCCGTCGATATGGCGCATCTTGAGGCGATGCGCTCGGAATTTGGGGACAGGATCGACCTGCGGCTTGACTATAATCAGGCGCTTGCGCCCTTTGGTGCCATGGCGACCCTGCGCGATGTCGCGCAATTCGCCCCGACGTTTATCGAGCAGCCCGTTCCAAGAGACGCCTTGGCGGCGATGGCCAGCTTCCGTGAAAAGCTTGATGCGCCGATCCTTGCGGATGAAAGCTGTTTCGATGCGCACGATCTTCTCGAGGTCATACGCATGAAAGCCGCCGATGCGATTTCGGTCAAGCTGATGAAAGCGGGTGGCCTCTTGAAGGGGCAGGGGATCATGGCGATTGCCGATGCCCACCGACTGCCCGGCTATGGCGGCACTTTGTGGGAAGGCGGCATCGCTCTTGCGGCTGGGACGCAGTTTATCGCCGCGACGCCCGGCATGTCATTGGGGTGCGAATTCTACATGCCCCATCACGTTCTGACCGAGGATGTGCTGGAAGAGCGTATCCCCAATCAGGCAGGTGCGGTGGTCGTCCCCAAAGCTCCGGGGCTTGGGATCAAGGTGACCGACGCATCGGTTCACGCCAATGCGCGCGTGCTCGCGACGGCCTGACGCACGGAACATTGCATTTATACCGGGATCCGGTGGCCTGTGCCGCCGGATAACGACACCGGCTGCCTGAAGGCAGGCGCGTCATTCAAGAAGGATCGCTCGTGCGATGGAACATCAAAAGCATATCGCCGTCATCGGAGGTGGGATTATCGGAGCCTGCACTGCGCTTGAACTGGTCGAGCGCGGCTACCGCGTAACGATCCTCGAGCCGGATCAGCCTGGCGGTCCGCAAGCCGCAAGCTATGGCAACGGTGCCTTCATCTCGCCTGCATCCATCATTCCGATGTCGGTTCCGGGCCTGTGGCGCAAAGTGCCGGGGTATCTTTTCGACCGCAACGGCCCGTTGTCTATTGAACCGCTTTCCCTGCCGCGTCTGATGCCATGGCTGTGGCGCTTCCTGAATGCGGGTCGTACGCAGGCAAAGTTACGCTACACCGCCCGCGCGCTGAATGCTTTGCTGCAGAATGGTGTCGCGCGGCATCAGGCTCTCGCCCAGAAGATCGGTCATGCCGATCTGATCCGGCAGGACGGTCTGCTGTATGTCTTTCCCGACCGCGCAGCCTTCGAGGCCGAAACAACGACATGGTCCTTGCGCCGCGAGTTGGGCGTGAACTGCCGCGAACTCGGGCATGCCGAGCTCAAAGAGCTGGAGCCGACCCTGTCCGACCATTACCGCTTTGGTGTTCTGGTCGCTGAGGGGGGGCAATGTACCGATCCGGGCCGGTATACGGCGTCGATAATCGCCTATGCACGCAAGCTGGGTGCAGACTGTGTCACGCGTCGCGCAACCGGTATCGTGCAGGAAGGCGGACAGGTGACGGGAGTCCGTCACGAAGGTGGAGTCCTAGCCTGCGATATGGCCGTCGTGGCAGCGGGCATCCATTCCGCCGACATCGCGCGAAGCGTGGGCGACAAGGTCCCTCTCGAGGCCGAAAGGGGCTATCATATTGAGGTCGTCGATCCAAATGTGACCCCGTCCCGTCCGGTGATGCCGAGTGATGGCAAAATGGCTAACACAATGGTGGCGGGCCGGCTGCGTGCCTCTGGGCAGGTCGAGCTGTCATCGACGGAGGCGCCGCCCAACTGGCACCGTGCGGATGTGCTACTCGGGCATCTGAAGGCGACCTATCCCGACCTCAAGGTGACGGAAGGCGCATTGAGGCGCTGGCAGGGCAACCGCCCCTCGACGCCCGACGGTCTGCCGGTGATCGGTCCCTCGCGACGCTGTTCAGGGCTTTTTCATGCCTTCGGTCATGGCCATGTCGGGTTGAATACCGCACCAGCGACGGCCCGATTGCTGGGCGATCTCCTTGAAAACAAGCGGCCCGAAATAGACGCCGCTCCCTATTCCATCAGCCGCTTCGGCTAATACCCAAACCAAAAACAAACCTCCCAACAGGCTACGCGCGTCGTGGCCCGATCTCTCGCACCTTTCTGAATGGAGTTCTGCAATGACGGACCATAGCCCCATCACCGCTCTAATCCCGCCGATGGACCAGATCAAAATCTGTTTCGCCCATGGCGCCTATGACATGAAACCGATCTTTGCCCGTCAGGCGCCGGGGATCGAGACCCTTCAGGTCAGCACCTATGACGACCTGCTGAAAGTGATCCCCGACGTCGATGTTCTGGTGACCTCGATGATGTGGAAAAACGACCTGCTTCCCCATGCCAAACGATTGAAATATCTGCAGTCTGTCAGCTCGGGCACCAATCAGTATGACAAGGCGGGTTTTGCCGCGCAGGGCATTCGTCTGGCCTCGGGGCAGGGCGTGAATATGAATGCAGTCTCCGAACATGCCATTGGCTTGATGCTGTCTTTGACCCGCCGCCTGGCCACAGCGCGCGACAACCAGCACAAGGCT
The DNA here is from genome assembly GCF_045348365.1 of Thioclava sp. 'Guangxiensis'. Lineage (NCBI taxonomy): Bacteria > Pseudomonadati > Pseudomonadota > Alphaproteobacteria > Rhodobacterales > Paracoccaceae > Thioclava > Thioclava sp. 'Guangxiensis'. The sequence goes on from NZ_CP155823.1 coordinate 784,262, forward strand.
TTCTGGCGCCCCGAGCAACGCGACCCGATGCTGCGGGAGGACGAGCTTCCGGGAAAAACCATGGTGATCGTCGGCACCGGCGGCATCGGTGACCGGATTGCCAAGATCGCAAAAGCTTTCGATATGAAGGTCATCGGCGTGCGTCGTGATCCGGCCAAGGGCCGTGGCCATGCCGATGAGGTCCATGCTTTCACCGACCTCAAATCACTTCTACCGCAGGCGGATGTGCTGGTGCTAAGCTGTCCGCTGACCGAAGAGACCGCCAATATCATCGACGCCGAGGCGCTCGCGCTTCTGAAATCCACGGCGCTTCTGATCAATGTGGCACGGGGCGGCTGTGTCGATGAGGCGGCGCTGACCAAAGCACTTGCCGAGGGCAAGATTGCTGGGGCGGGGCTGGATGTTTTTGCCGCAGAGCCGCTGGCCGCCGAGAGCGCGCTTTGGAAGATGGAAAACGTTGTGGTCACGCCGCATACCGCAGGCGAAACCCGCCGCTACGAGCTGAATGTGCTGTCGCTTCTTGAACAGAACCTTGAACGGCTCTGGGATGGTCGCAGCGACCTGGTCAACCAGATCGTCTGAGGATTGCTCGATGCTTGATACAGAACCCACCTTCCGCCCCGCCAAACGGCTGGCCGCGCAGAAAGTCTCGGAAATTCTTCAGATCGGCGCAAGGGCTTCCGAGCTGAAGGCCCAAGGCCATCCGGTCATCGTGCTGGGCGCGGGCGAGCCCGATTTCGCCACGCCCGACAACGTCATTGAGGCCGCCCATCGCGCGGCCCTTGCCGGCCAGACGGTCTACACCCCCCTTGCCGGCACCCCCGCCCTGCGTGCAGCCATCGCGCAAAAGTTCAAACGCGAGAACGGGCTCGATTACAGCCCCGCCGAGGTGATCGCCACCGCAGGCGCCAAGCAGGTAATCTTCAACGCCTTCATGGCAACCCTCGATGCGGGCGACGAGGTGGTGATCCCCACGCCCTATTGGACCACCTATTCCGCGATGGTCGATATCTGCGGCGGCGTGCCGGTGACGGTGCAATGCTCGGGCGAGACTGGCTTCAAGCTGACGCCCGAACAGCTGGAGGCGGCAATCACGCCCAAAACCCGCTGGCTGATGCTGAACTCGCCCTCCAATCCGACAGGCGCCGCCTATAGCGTGGACGAGACGCTGAAGCTCTTGGAAGTGCTCGAACGTCATCCGCATGTCTGGCTGCTCTCGGACGAGATCTACGAGCATATTGTCTATGATGATTTCGCCTTTGTCAGCCCCGCCGCCCTGTCACCCGCGATCAAGGCGCGCACGCTGATCGTGAATGGCGTGTCCAAAGCTTATGCGATGACCGGCTGGCGGTTGGGCTATGGCGCAGGCCCCGAGGCGCTGATCCGTGCAATAACCGTGGTGCAGAGCCAGTCTACCTCGAACCCATGCTCTATCGCACAGGCGGCGGCGCTCGAGGCACTGACCGGCCCGCAAGACCTTTTAGCCGAACGCTGCGCAAGCTTCCGCGCCCGCCGCGATCTGGTGGTTGATGCGATCAATGCGATCGAGGGGCTTTACTGCCGCAAACCCGAAGGCGCCTTCTACGCCTTTGCCAGCTGTGAAGGGCTGCTTGGCTCTACCACGCCCGAAGGCAAAACGCTGAAAAGCGACCGCGATTTTTGTGCGTGGCTTCTGGAAGCCGCCCATGTCGCCATGGTGCCCGGTGCGGCCTTCGGCCTGTCACCCTACTTCCGGATCTCCTATGCGACCTCCGAGGCCGAGCTGACCGAGGCCATGGCCCGCATCACCAAAGCCTGTGCGGGGCTGGTCCGGCCATGAGTATCGCGCGCCCTGCAACCCTCGGGCTTGGGGTCTGGCTGCAACTGGGGCTTCTGGGCACGCTAATTGCGGGTGCGGTCTTGGGGTTGTCGCAGCTCAAGGCGCTTTCGGGGGCCTTGGCCGTGCTGTGGATTGCCACCCAATGGGGGCGGCTTCTGCCTCTGGCGCGGGTCTTTGCAGGGCTTGCCGGTGCGGCTTTGCTGTGCGTAAGCCTGCTTACCCCAGAACGGGCACCTGCGCTTTACACGGCGGTGATCCAAGGCACGGGCTTCGCCGCGCTGATGATGGTGCTGGGGCTTTTGCGCCAGCCTGTCAAACGTGCCGCGATCACGCAGGCCGCCGCGCGGACGCTGCTTTCGGTGCCGCCCAAGCGCCGCTATGGAGCGCTTCTGGTGGGCGCGCAATTCATGGCGCTGATGTTCAACGTGGGTATTATCGCGATGATCGGCGATCTGACGCGCCGGTCCGAGAAGGACGCGGACGGGGCTGCGGCCATGGTGATCGCCGCCATGCGCGGCGCGGCGCTGGTGTCGATTTGGTCGCCCATGTCCTTGGGTTTTGCCATTGTCACCGCAGGGGTGGCGAATGTCCCTGCGCTGCCCCTTGTCGGTCTGGCCTTCTGTTTTACGGTCGCTGTGATGGCAGTGACCACACGCTTTCCGCTTCTGCCCGCAGCCGCGCGCTTGGGCGGCGCTTCCACCGACACCCGAGACCCGCGAGCCATAGCCGCTGTTCTGGCTATTGCCGCAGCGCTTCTGGGGGCCTCTATCGCGCTGCACCATACCAGCGGCCTCAGTTTCACGCTTTGCGCGGTGATTGTGCTACCCTGTTTCGCATTTCTCTGGCTTGCGCTCGAGACGGAGGCGGGACCGCAGCGCTTTACCCAGGCCCTGGGTGCCCTTGGCGATCTGCGCAATGAGGGCGCGCTGTTTCTTTCGGCCAATGTCATCGGAGCGGCACTGTCGCTGGCGATCCAGTCGAGCCCGCTTTGGGCGGTTCTGTCCGGCGCCGGTTTTGCCAGCCTGCCCACGCTGCTGATCCTGCTGGTGCTGATCCCGCTGGCTGCCGCCCTCTATCTGCCAAATTCGATCATGGTGGTGCTGGCGGCGCAAATCTTCGGTGCATCGGCGCTCGGTCAGGCGCATCCGCTTGCGCTTGGTCTGACACTGTGTATCGGTTGGGCACTGGCGATCTGCGTCAACCCGATCAGCGCGATGAACCTGATCGTCGCGCGGTTCTGCAATGTCTCGGCCGCGCATGTGGCCCATCGCTGGAACCTGCGGTTTGTGCTGGTTTGTGGCGCGATGGGGGCTTGCCTGATCGCCCTTGTCTATTCCCTTGGCGGCTAAAACCCGAACGGAGATCTTCATGAAAACCCTCAGTGCTTTCGGACCCGATTTCCCCTTTGCCTATGACAGCTGGATCAGCCATCCCGCAGGGCTGGGCAGCCTGCCCGAGGCAAGCCTTGGCGCGGAAGTCGCCGTGATCGGCGCAGGCGCTGCGGGGATCATCGCAGCCTATGAGCTGATGAAACTGGGCCTGAAACCGGTGATCTATGAGTCCGCGCAATTCGGCGGGCGGCTCCGCTCGCAGGTCTTCGAGGGCAGCGATGGTGTGGTGGCCGAACTGGGCGGGATGCGCTTTCCGGTCTCCTCGCGCGCTTTCTACCATTATCTGGACCTCATGGGGTGCGAAACCGCCCCCTTCCCGAACCCGCTGACCGATGCTGCCGGTTCGACCGTGATCGATCTTGAAGGCGAGACGCATTTTGCGCGCTCCCTCGACGATCTGCCACAGATCTACCGCGAGATCGCGCAGGCCTATACCAAGGCGCTGGAAGACCAGTCGGATTTCAAGGCCCTGCAAGAGGCCGTGCGACAGCGCGATACCGCCGCGATCAAGGCGCTCTGGGATCCGCTGGTTGCGCAATGGGACGAGCGCACCTTCTATGATTTCGTCACCCATTCCGAAGCCTTCCGCGCGCTTGATTTCCGCCATCGCGAGATGTTCGGGCAGGTGGGTTTCGGCACTGGTGGCTGGGATAGCGATTTCCCCAATTCGATGCTGGAGATCTTGCGGGTGAACCTTCTGGAGCTCGATGACCACCAGCGTTATGTGGTAGGTGGGGTCGAGCAGCTATTGCACAGGCTCTGGCGGGCCACGCCTGAATGCGCGCATTGGCCGGAGGGCACCTCGCTATCCTCGCTTAATGGCGGCGCGACCCGCTCGCGCGTGACCGCGCTGTCGCGGGCGGGCAAGGACATCCTGCTGCGAGATCAATGGGGCAATGAGACGCTTTATGCTGCGGTGCTCAGCACTTGCCAGACCCATCTTCTGACCACCGCGATCGAGGTCGAGGAGAGCCTCTTTGACCAGAAGCTATGGATGGCGCTCGACCGCACCCGCTATATGCAGGCGGCCAAGACCTTCGTTATGGTGGACCGTCCCTTCTGGAACGATACAGATGCGACGGGCAGGCCCGTCATGTCGATGACCCTGACCGACCGTCATACCCGTGGCACCTATTTCTTCGATAACGGGCCGGATAAGCCCGCCGTGATCTGTCTGAGCTATTCGTGGATGACCGACGCGCTGAAGGTGCTGCCGCTTCCGGCCGAAAAACGGGTGGATCTGGCGCTGAAGGCGTTGGCCAAGATCTATCCCGATGTCGATATCGCCTCCCATATCCGCGGCGCGCCGATCTGCGTCAGCTGGGAGGCGGACGAGAACTTCCTCGGCGCTTTCAAGGGCGCTTTGCCCGGTCATTACCGCTATAACCACCGCATCTATGGCCATTTCATGCAGGAGCATATGCCCGAAGCCCAACGCGGGCTGTTTCTGGCCGGCGACGGTGTCAGCTGGACGCCCGCATGGGTTGAAGGTGCTGTCCAGACCGCGCTGAATGCGGTCTGGGGCATCATGACGCATATGGGAGGTCAAACCCTTGTCACCAACCTCGGGCCGGGAGACCTTTATCCCCAACTTGGTCCTGCCAAGCTGCCCGACGCGCCATGAGGAGACAATTTGCGAAGATTGCTATTTATCAGGGATCGCCTTGGAAAAACGGCTATGAACAGAGCTTCAACGCCAGGCTTCACGACGAACTGCTGGATGGGGAGGTGTTCTGTTCGGTTCAAGAGAGACCCAGATCCTAATCGAACGCTGGCGCCAGCAGTACAACACGCTGCGCCCGCAGAGTTCCCAAGGCGATCGCCCACCAGCGCCCGAAAGCATCGTGCCCATAGATCAAAGGCCCACGATGCACTAACTTTCAAACCGGACCGCCCAAGTGGCGCAGACCATTCTGCGCCTCTCGTGCAGCTGGTCCTGAAACAAGGGGCCGGTAGGCTTCGAACTCACTGCCCCCGGCCTCTTCCCTTTCAAGGATTCGACCGACCGTGGCGTTCATCATGACTCGGCGGTGGTGATTGAAAATGCGGTGGATGATCCGTGTGTCGCTGCCGTCGCTGTCAATCACGCGCTGCTTCAGCCCGGGATGCAGAACGGATTCCCTCGCCGCCATCATGCGGGTTCCGACAAGACCCCCCGCTGCGCCGAGTGCGAGGGCGGTAAGTATTTGGCTTCCATGCCCTATGCCGCCGCCCATGATCACGGCAACCGGAAGAGCGCGGAGTGCCGCGGCCGTTTGGACAAACCTTCCCATAAGCTCGGTGCCCGGATGGCCGGTGGCCTCGGCACCGATCAGAATGACGGCGTCCGCCCCCATGCGCGCGGCCGAGAGCGCATGGCGTGTGGTGGGCACCTTATGTAAGACCTTAACTCCCGCAGGTTTCAGGAGCTCCAGCAATTCGGCAGGTCTGCCGCCACCAGTTCGGCGCGGCCCAGTCCCATCATGCCGCCCATAAGGATAGGGTAAGTCAGGGACAGTTCCTGCGTGAGCCAGCTCCGGTAGTGCATTGCGATCTCTCCCGTCAGGGTGCGCGCCTTAGAGGCGGTAATCCGTGCCCTTGCCCTGGATCGAGCGCAGATGGGCGTCCCATTCAAGGGTCAGATCACCGTCATCCTCCAGCATCTGCACGGTCTGCTGATAGACGTGATCGGCCATCGCATCATCGATGAGGCGCAACGGGCGCCCCGACGAGGTGGCCGCGATCTGGATCTCGCAGGCGCGCTCGAGATAAAACATGTTGGAGAACATCTCGGCGGCCGAGCGCCCCGTAGCGATCAGCCCGTGATTGCGCAGCACCAGAACCGGATGGGTGCCGAAATCCTGCACGATCCGCTCACGTTCCGCCAGATCCAGCGCAATGCCCTCGAAATCATGATAGGCGATACGGTTGTGGAATTGCAGCGAGATCTGGTTGAGCGGCATCAGCCCCTCTTCCATGCAGGACACTGCGACGCCTGCGCGGGTATGGGTATGCATGATCCATGCGGCATCATGGCGGTTCATATGCACCGCCGAATGGATGGTGAACCCCGCCGGATTGACCCGGTGCGGGCTGCCATCGACCTTGTTGCCCTCGGTGTCGATCTTCACCAGCGAGGAGGCGGTGATCTCTTCCCAGAGCCAGCCATAGGGGTTGATCAGGAAATGCCCTTCCTCGTCCGGCACACGGGCGGTGATATGGGTATAGATATGGTCAGTCAGCCGGTGCTTGGCGGCCAGCCGGTAACAGGCGGCCAGATCCTCGCGGGTCTTTTTCTCTTCGGGGGACATGGAGCCTGTCCTTACTCTTATGGGCATTGGTAGGGTGGCCAGTTTTAGGCCCCTATGGCCGATCTTCAAGTGTGGTGGTTGCCTCGATGTCGCGGTATCAGTCGATACCCCCGCCGGTATTGTCCGCTGTCCCGTTATCCCCGAACCTGTGGCCCAAGCACTTTCGAGGAGGGGATATGATAGAGACTCTGCAAGATATGGCGCGGCGGCACAACGCCAGCCCCCATCTGATGCGCTTGGGCGCACTGTTTTCGGAAACCGTCCTGCTAGAGGTGGAAGGCGAGGAGTTCTACCTGAGCTTCGAGAAGGGCTCTTTGGTCAAGATCCAGCCGGGGCCCTCGAAGAAAATCCCCTATCGCTTCGCGTTCAGCACCGATCGCGCGGCGCTGGATGAATTCTGGAAGGCCCGCCCTGCGCCCGGATTCCACGATATTTTCGGTCTGGTGAAGATCGGTCGTGGCCGGATCACCGGCGATATTCTGGCGCTGGTAAAGAATCTGCGGTTCTTCAAGGAATTCATGGCGCTACCGCGCCCCACCGAGGGAATAAAGCTATGAGTATCGAAGCCATCACTGGCCGTTATGTGACGGTCACACTCTCGGACGGGACTAACCGCCGGATCTATTTCGAAGAGGCAGGGAAGGGGGTGCCCGTGCTCTGTCTACACACGGCGGGCGCGGACACCCGCCAATGGCGCCATATCATGAATGATGCCGAGATCACACGCGATCACCGCATTATCGCGTTTGACATGCCGTGGCATGGTAAATCGCTGCCGCCCGAAGGCTTCCAGACCGAGGAATATCTTCTTACGACGGAAGCCTATATCGAGACCATTCTCAAGGTCGTCGAAGCCTTGGGGCTGGAGCGGCCCGTGTTGGCGGGCACCTCGATGGGCGGGCGGATCGCTTTGCAGCTGGCGGCGCTCCATGCCGATACCTTCGCGGGCTTCATCGCCATTGAAGCCTCGGATTTCCAGCCGGCATGGTATGATATCGACTGGTTCCACCGCCCCGATGCGCATGGTGGCGAGATGGGAGCTGCGCTGGTCTCGACCAATATCAGCCCCTTCGCACCGCTCAACGAGCGCTGGAATACGCTCTGGATGTTCCAGCAATCGGGGCCGGGCGTGTTCCGTGGCGATCTGAGCTTCTACACCAGGGATGACAGTCTGATCGGGCGGTTGAAGGATATCGATACCGAGAGGACACCGGTGCATATCATTGTCGGTGCCTATGATCTGACCTGCACCCCCGAAGATGCCAAGCGCACCGCCGCTGCTATCAAGGGTGCGACGCTTGCCGTCATGCCCGAGGTCGGCCATTTCCCGATGTCCGAACATCCCGATGGCTTCCGTCCGTTCTTTGTCGAGGGTCTGGCCAAAATGCGCCAGCCGGTGCCTGCGCAATAAGGAGAGGCTTGATGGTAACGATCGACAAGATCACCACCCGCATTCTGGATATTCCGACCATCCGCGGCCATGTGCTGTCGGTCACGACCATGCTCTCGCAGGCGCTTGTGCTGGTCGAGATGCGGTTCTCCGACGGGTCTGTGGGCATTGGCGAGGGGACGACGATCGGCGGGTTGAACTATTGCGCCGAAAGCCCCGAAAGCATCCGCTCGGCCATCGATACCTATCTGGCACCCGCGCTGATCGGGCTCGATGCCGACAACCTGAATGCGGCGCGGGTCCTGATGGAAAAGGTTGCCAAGGGAAACCCGATCGCCCATTGCGCGCTGGAGATGGCGCTGTGGGACGGGTTCGCGCGCAGGCGTGATATGGCGGTGCACGAGATGCTGGGTGGTGCGCAGCACAAGGCGCTTCCCTGCGCGTGGACGCTTGCTTCGGGCAATAGCGAGATGGATATCGCCGAGGCCGAGGAAATGCTGGCAACCCGCCGCCACCGGATCTTCAAACTGAAGATCGGCAAGCGCGACGTGGCAGGGGACGTGGCCCATGTCGCGGCCATTGCCAGAGCGGTGGGCGACCGTGGCGAGGTGCGTGTCGATGTCAATCAGGCATGGAGCCTGCAAGACGCCCGCTATGGCTGCCGTGCCCTGCAGGAGGCTGGTGTGACACTTATCGAACAACCGCTGCGGATGACGGATGTCGAGGGAATGGCAAAGCTGACCGAGGGCTTCGAGGTGGCGATCATGGCCGACGAGGTGCTGCAAGGGCCGCTTGATGCCATGCGTGTCGCGCGGGCAGGGGCGGCCGATGTCTTCGCGATCAAGATCGGACAATCGGGCGGGCTGTTGCGCGCCTCCGAGGTGATGTCCATCGCGCAGGCTGCCGGCATCGCGCTTTACGGGGGCACCATGCTCGAAGCGGGGGTCTCGACCGCCGCGGCCATGCAGCTCTTCTCGACCGTCGAGCAGATGCGCTGGGGGACGGAACTGTTCGGGCCGCTTCTGCTGACCGACGAGATCCTGCAGACGCCGATCGAGTATAAGGATTTCATGATCCATCTGCCGCAGGGCAAGGGGCTCGGTGTCGATCTCGACCCCGAGCAGGTCGCGAAATATGACCGTGACAATGGTCGGACCGCTTTGCGCGTCTCTGGCTGAGCCCCATTCCTCATGGTTATGGAGGCTCCACGCTTTTCCAGCGCGGGGCCTTTGCCGTTAGATAGACCGTTTGTCTCACTTAACTGTGAATTCCAGTCATATATTGGCAAGCCTGTTCCCTCTGCATATTGGACAAGCTCTTAAAACTTTACAATCAAATCAATCCTTCGCTTGCAGGATGCTCCGAATGTCTCTCGGCTAGGCTGAATTAAATATAACTTGTGGGTTATGATCTCGGGGGCATTCGGTATTTGTATGCCCGAGATGTGCCAAATATAGCTGGGTTGCCCGAAAGAGGAACGGGCTCTTTCGGGACGGGAAGAACGTGGCGCTGGAGGGCGCTTACAGATCGAGGAGGGTGCGCCGCGACGCGGCGGATCATTGGGAGGAGCAGGGCTGTAGACGGGGAAACCCGCCGCGAGAGCTTCTCCCGCCGGATAACCGGCGAAGGAGGTATTATGCCCAAGGCAATTCATATTCAGGTGCTCAACGGGCCCAATCTCAATCTGTTGGGCATGCGCCAGCCGGAATATTACGGCCATGACACACTTGCCGATATCGAGGCGAATTGCACCGCATTGGCGCAGACCGCTGGCGCGCGGATCGGGTTCTTGCAGTCGAACCATGAAGGCGCGCTGATCGATGCGATCCATGAGGCGCGCGGGGTATCGGAGGCCATTGTCATCAATCCCGGCGCCTATAGCCACAGCTCGGTGGGCATTCTCGACGCCCTCAATGCCTTCGAGGGTCTGGTCCTAGAATGTCATATATCGAATATCCACCAGCGCGAGAGCTTCCGCCATCATTCCTTCATCAGCCAGCGTGCCGATGGCGTAATTGCGGGCTTCGGCATTCAGGGCTACGAGCTATGCGTCCTGCGTGCGATGGCGGTGCTGGGGGCCAGGGTTGATGCCTGAGGCCGGATTGATCGACTGCCATCTGCATATTCTTGACCCCGCGCGTTTTCCCTATCATCCGCAGGCGCCCTATCATCCCGAAGGTGCCGAGGTCGGCACGCTTGCGCAATTGCGCGCGGTCTTTGCGGCCCATGGTGTCGAACGCGCGCTTCTGGTGCAGCCCACTTCGGGCTATTTCACCGATAATAGCGCGCTGCTGGAGGCGATCGCGCAATCGGGCGGGCTCTGGCGCGGAATTGCGATGGTATCGCCCGATATGTCGAGCGAGGATCTCGCCGTGCTTAAGGCGCAAGGCGTGGCGGGCGTGGCCTGCATGATGGCGATGGGGCCGGTGGATGTGCCCGCATGGTGCGCCATGGCCAGCCGTCTGGCCGATCTCGATATGGTGCTCGATATCCAGTTTGCGGGCGAGGGTATTTTCGATGCGCTGCCGATCATCGCGGCAAGCCCCGCGCAGGTGGTGATCGATCATTGCGGTCGCCCCGATCTGGATGCGGGGCTCGATGCGCCAGCGTTCAGGGCCCTTCTGGGGTTGGCCGCGCGCGAACGGACTGCCATCAAGATCTCGGGCCAACATAAGTTTGCGCCGTTTCCATGGCCGTTTGAAGCTGCTGATCCGTTCATCGGGGCACTGATCGCGGCCTTCGGGCCGGAGCGCTGCGTCTGGGGGTCGGACTGGCCGTTCCTGCGGGTGCCGGAGCGGGTGGATTACGGCCCCCTGCGGCCCTTGGTGGAACGCTATTTCCCCGATGAAACGGCGCGTCGCCAGGTGCTGCGCGACACTGCATTACAGCTGTTCTGGGGTAATTCGCAGCTTTGACCGCGAACCGCTGCCGTCACTTGCGTCGGAGGCGGTTGTGACGGGTGGCCGATAGGAATATGCGCGGAGCTGACCGACCCGCCCGGCACTGTGCAGGCACATCCGCCACAGGTCCAAGGAGGAGAGAATGGATACAACAACCAATATAGAGGTAGAGGCGCCCGCGCCCACATCCGCCAATTCCCGAAAATCCGCAGTCGCGGCATGGATCGGATCAGCGCTCGAATATTATGACTTCTTCATTTATGGCAGTGCGGCGGCACTGGTGTTCAACCATATCATCTTTGCGTCCGATGATCCCGCGCTGGCCACGATCCTGTCGCTGGCAACATTCGCCATCGCCTATATCGCCCGCCCGCTCGGGTCGTTCATGATGGGCTATATCGGCGATGTCTTCGGGCGTAAGACGGTCATGCTGCTGACGCTCATGGGGATGGGGGTCTGCACGTTCCTTATCGGGCTGCTGCCGACCTATGAACAGGTGGGTGGCTGGGCGCCGGTAGCTCTGGTCTTCCTGCGCCTGTGTCAGGGGCTTGCGGTCGCGGGCGAAGGGGCAGGGGCGAGCTCCATGACGCTCGAGCATGCGCCGCATGGACGCCGTGCCTTCTTCTCCAGTTCGACAATGGCGGGGACGCAGGCGGGTCAGGTGCTCGCGGTGGCAGTGTTCCTGCCGATCTCGGCGCTGCCCGAAGAGGCGCTGTTCAGCTGGGGCTGGCGGGTGCCGTTCCTGCTGAGCGTCGTCGTGATGGCCATCGCATGGTGGATCCGTCGCGCCGTGCCCGAGCCGGAAGTGTTCGAGGACCGGCAGACCGGGAGCGGAAAGACGGAAAACCCGCTGCGGGTGCTGATCCGTCTGGGCTATCTGCCGGATGTGCTCAAGGTGCTCTTCGCCGCTTTCGCCTCGATCACCTCCACCCTTTCGGCCATCTATGGCCTCAATTTCGCGGTGCAGACCATGGGGGTCGAGCGTTCGACGATGCTCTGGGTGATCGTGCTGGCCAATATTGTTGCCATCGTCGCGATCCCGCTCTGGGCGCGTCTGGCCGACCGTATCGGACGGCGTCCGGTTTTCATCCTTGGGACATTGGGCTCTGCGGCGCTGATCTGGCCGTTCCTGTGGTCGATCGCACAGCGTGATGTGCCGATGATCTTTGCCAGTGGGATCCTGATGTCGGGCGTGATCTACGCGGCCTATTCCGGCTCGGCCTATGCGATGTTCTCCGAACAGTTCGAGACGCGGGTGCGCATGTCGGGCACGGCAATCGGGACGCAATTCGGTTTCGCGCTTGGCGGTTTCGCTCCGACCATCGCGACCATGCTGGCGGGGCCGCATCTCGATAACTGGGTCCCCGTGGCCATCATGGCCTCCGTCACCGGGCTCATCGCGACCGTGGCGACGCTGCTGATGCGGGAGACGCACGCCCTCGAGATACAGGAGCTGGGCCGCCTGCCACGCTGAGGGCTGAATTAAAGACTGGAGGGAAGAGGGGGCGCGTGCCCCCTTTTTCATGTCTTTCGGTCAGCGGCGTGGGCGCGATACTCCTGTTCGAGAAGCGCCATGATATGGTCATCATGCCATTGCCCGTCGATCAGGGCCGATTCCCGTTCGGTGCCCTCATACCGGAAACCGCAGGCTTCGTAGCAACGGATGGCGCGTGTATTGAAGGGCAGCACCCGCAGGTCGATCCGGTGCAGCCCCTGCGTCCCGAAGGCGTGATCCAGAAAAAGGCGGAGTGCTTGCCGTCCAATGCCACGGCCCATATGGCGGGGATGGTAGAGCTCCATAGCCATCCGCCCGCGGCGGTCATGGGGATTAAGCGTGTCGAAGCGGATCTCGCCGACAAGTTCGCCGCCGAGGAGGATCACCTGTCCATGGGGCTGGAGCTGGAGGCGGTGGAACCAGGCTTCGGCCTCTCCGGCAGTGAGTTCCGCGCGGCTGCGGACCGACGCGCCCGCCATCCGGCTGATCTCCTCCGAGATGCCGAGCGTCGCACGGGCAGAAATATCGCAAAGAAGCGGGCGGCGGAGCGCAACGGCAGGAGATGTCATGTGATCGATGTCTGTTCCGGATGGTGGTGGGTTTATGATTGGCGTTCATGTTTTGCGGTTTCAAGACGGAGATGACGTGAACCGGGCCTCTGGGGGGCATTGTCTTAGGTGGTGATTCCGGTGTGTCGGTGTGGCGGGTGTGTCAGGATGGTGGCTGTGTCATAAAACTGATCGAAATAACTATATACATATCAGTATGTTATTTGAATTTTTGTATGAATTTATGATTTTCGTTGAAAAAGGGGTTGCGGTGTTTGGGTGTTGTCCGTAAATACCGCTTCACCGCAGCGGCAGACGACGCAGCGGGGCGCGGAGGCCGCGGCAGACGGGATCGAGAGAGACGGTTTGGGGCGGTTGAAGCGATAGACATTCGGAAGATGAGGTT
>NZ_CP155823.1:800000-828986 GCF_045348365.1 Thioclava sp. 'Guangxiensis'
ACTTCGGTAGCTTACAACTTGCATAACCAGGGACTTATTACCTGAATACATAGGGTTTTAAGAGCGAACCCGGGGAACTGAAACATCTAAGTACCCGGAGGAAAGGAAATCAATATGATACTCCGCTAGTAGTGGCGAGCGAACGCGGATCAGCCGAGCCTTGAGAGTGAGTAGAATGGTCTGGAATGTCCAGCAATATGGGTGATAGCCCCGTATACGAAGCTCAACGGGACGAATTAAGTAGGGCGGGACACGTGAAATCCTGTCTGAAGATCGGAGGACCACCTTCGAAGGCTAAGTACTCCTTACTGACCGATAGCGAACCAGTACCGTGAGGGAAAGGTGAAAAGCACCCCGACGAGGGGAGTGAAACAGTTTCTGAAACCGGACGCCTACAAGCAGTCGGAGGAGCCTCGAGCTCTGACGGCGTACCTTTTGTATAATGGGTCAACGACTTGGTCTTACGAGCAAGCTTAAGCCGATAGGTGTAGGCGCAGCGAAAGCGAGTCTTAACAGGGCGTCGAGTTCGTGGGATCAGACCCGAAACCGAGTGATCTAGCCATGTGCAGGATGAAGGTTGGGTAACACCAACTGGAGGTCCGAACCGACACCCGTTGAAAAGGGTCCGGATGACGTGTGGCTAGGGGTGAAAGGCCAATCAAACTCGGAGATAGCTGGTTCTCCGCGAAAGCTATTTAGGTAGCGCGTCGATTGTATTCTCCCGGGGGTAGAGCACTGCATGGATGATGGGGGCCCACAGCCTTACTGAGTCTAAGCAAACTCCGAATACCGGGAAGAACTGATCGGCAGACACACGGCGGGTGCTAACGTCCGTCGTGGAGAGGGAAACAACCCTGACCAACAGCTAAGGCCCCCAATTCGTGGCTAAGTGGGAAAGCATGTGGGACTTCCAAAACAACCAGGAGGTTGGCTTAGAAGCAGCCATCCTTTAAAGATAGCGTAACAGCTCACTGGTCTAGTTAAGAGGTCCTGCGGCGAAGATGTAACGGGGCTCAAGCCACGAGCCGAAGCTTTGGATGCACTGTGAAGTGCGTGGTAGCGGAGCGTTCTGTGATATAGAACGCTGCCTCCTTATCTCCTTCGGGAGTATTGGAGGCAATGTTCTGACTGTGAAGCCGGGCTGTAAGGCATCCGGTGGAGTGATCAGAAGTGAGAATGTTGACATGAGTAGCGACAAACAGGGTGAGAGACCCTGTCGCCGAAAGTCCAAGGGTTCCTGCTTAAAGCTAATCTGAGCAGGGTAAGCCGGCCCCTAAGGCGAGGCCGAAAGGCGTAGTCGATGGGAACCAGGTTAATATTCCTGGGCCGTGAGATGGTGACGGATCTGAACCGTTGTTCGACCTTATCGGATTGGTCGGGCAGCCTACAGGTCCCTGGAAATAGCCTCTCTATAAGACCGTACCCGAAACCGACACAGGTGGACTGGTAGAGAATACCAAGGCGCTTGAGAGAACCACGTTTAAGGAACTCGGCAAAATGCCTCCGTAAGTTCGCGAGAAGGAGGCCCCATCTGTAGGCAACTATAGGTGGGGGGCACAAACTAGGGGGTGGCGACTGTTTACTTAAAACACAGGGCTGTGCGAAGCCGTAAGGCGACGTATACAGTCTGACGCCTGCCCGGTGCCGGAAGGTTAAAAGGAGGGGTGCAAGCTCTGAATTGAAGCCCCGGTAAACGGCGGCCGTAACTATAACGGTCCTAAGGTAGCGAAATTCCTTGTCGGGTAAGTTCCGACCTGCACGAATGGCGTAACGATCTCCCCGCTGTCTCAAACGTGGACTCAGCGAAATTGAACTGTGTGTCAAGATGCACACTACCCGCGGTTAGACGGAAAGACCCCATGAACCTTTACTACAGCTTCACACTGGCATCAGGATTGTGATGTGCAGGATAGGTGGTAGCCTTTGAAGCCGGAACGCTAGTTCCGGTGGAGGCATCCTTGAGATACCACCCTTCGCACTCTTGATGTCTAACCGCGGTCCGTTATCCGGATCCGGGACCCTGTGTGGCGGGTAGTTTGACTGGGGCGGTCGCCTCCCAAAGAGTAACGGAGGCGCGCGAAGGTGGGCTCAGACCGGTCGGAAATCGGTCGTTGAGTGCAATGGCAAAAGCCTGCCTGACTGCGAGACTGACAAGTCGAGCAGAGACGAAAGTCGGCCATAGTGATCCGGTGGTCCCAAGTGGGAGGGCCATCGCTCAACGGATAAAAGGTACTCTGGGGATAACAGGCTGATGGTGCCCAAGAGTCCATATCGACGGCACCGTTTGGCACCTCGATGTCGGCTCATCTCATCCTGGGGCTGGAGCAGGTCCCAAGGGTACGGCTGTTCGCCGTTTAAAGAGGTACGTGAGCTGGGTTTAGAACGTCGTGAGACAGTTCGGTCCCTATCTGCCGTGGGTGTAGGATACTTGAGAAGAGTTGCCCCTAGTACGAGAGGACCGGGGTGAACGGACCACTGGTGGACCAGTTATCGTGCCAACGGTAGTGCTGGGTAGCTATGTCCGGACAGGATAACCGCTGAAAGCATCTAAGCGGGAAGCCCCCTTCAAAACTAGGTATCCCTTGAGGGCCGTGGAAGACCACCACGTCGATAGGCTGGAGATGTAAGTGCAGTAATGCATTCAGTTGACCAGTACTAATTGCCCGATTGGCTTGATTTGATCCAGTAGTAGACAGACACTCCTACAGATCAAAATCATGCATACGAACACAACTTGACTTGGACGCTCTTTATTCGGTTTGGTGGTCATAGCGCTGGCTATACACCCGGTCCCATTCCGAACCCGGCCGTTAAGGGCCAACACGCCAATGGTACTGCGTCTCAAGACGTGGGAGAGTAGGTCACCGCCAAACCTAATAAAGAGCGTCAATCATCTCTATAACGATACCCCCCCAATCAGACACATCCTTACGCGGGATGGAGCAGCCCGGTAGCTCGTCAGGCTCATAACCTGAAGGTCGTAGGTTCAAATCCTACTCCCGCAACCAAATAAAAAGCCGTCTCATCAGAGGCGGCTTCGCGCATTCTTGACACAGCAAAAATAGAACGGAAAATCCGCTCAGAAGAGCGAATGAAGACGGGCATCAAGAGCCTCCGCCTGCAAAATCTCCAGACGCACAGGCAATGTCAGCACCTCACCACGCAAGGATGAAGGCAAACGCGCAGCGTCCTTCTCCGTCGTCACAAGCTGTAAACCATCCGCCTGCGCATCATGCAAAAGACGCGACAACAGCGCAGCCGTGAAAGGCTGGTGGTCACCAAGTGACTCCGTCCGAACAACCGACGCACCCAAGCCTCGTAGCGTATCGAAAAACTTCTCTGGATAACCAATCCCCGCAAACGCCAAACACCGCAATCCACGCCAGTCCATACCCGTCGGCAACGGGGCCAGGTGGCCAGTAAAATGAGGGCAGGGAAGATAAGCGCCCCAGCGCGACGCAAAACGCTCTTGCGCCGCAGCCTCCCCGATCGAAACAACAAGATCAGCCCGCGAAAGACCCGCAGATACAGACTCCCGCAACGGACCCGCTGGAAGGCAAAGCCCGTTCCCAAAACCTCGACCCGCATCCACAACCACAATGCTCAGATCCTTCACAAGCGCAGGGTTCTGGTGACCGTCATCAAGCACAATCACATCCGCCCCCGCAGCACAGGCCGCAACACCGCCCGCCGCACGGTCCTTCGACACCCAGACAGGCGCAAAGGACGACAACAAAAGGGGCTCATCCCCGACAGCCGAGGCATCATGCACACGCGCATCAACCCGCACAGGACCAATCAACCGCCCACCATGCCCGCGAGAAACAATATGCGGTGCGTGACCGAGCGCCTGAAGGAGCTGCACAACCGCCATAACCGTCGGCGTCTTCCCCGTCCCGCCCGCATTGATGTTACCAACGCAGATAACCGGAATATTCAAACGCAACCCCTCACGACAAACGCGACGAGAAGTCGCATAGGCCGTCAGGCACCCGAGCGGGATCTTGCGTTGGGTCGACCGGTGCTGCCCAAGGGCCAGACCAAGCACGGCGTTCGGAGTTGCCGAGTTCCCGCCGGACATGGTCGATGCACTGACGACATTGCTGCGAGCTCCGAAGGGCTGCGCGTTCGGGGCTACAAACCCTCCACTGGAGGGTTTGCTACACGCCCCTCATCTTTGCCGCCTCCGTCAGGATCAGCTTGTCGAGCGTCAGATCCGACACGGCCCATCTAATCTGCGTATTCTCCTGCTCGAGTTCCTTCAGTCGCTTGAGCTGATCGCGGTTCATCCCGCCATACTCACGTCGCCAACGGTAATAGGTCCGGTTCGGGTCATACCAATCTGGCGAACCGCATCCGCCAGCTTCGCGCCTTGGCCCTGGCACAGGCCTCAACCTGACGCAGCTTCAGGACGATAGCTTCCGGCTTCTCGCATTTGCCTGCCATCCAAGTCGTCCTCCATAATACGGGATAAACTATCCCAAAAAATGGATCACTCAAGTGGGGCAAGACCAGGGCGCGGCTAGCGCGCTGTGATGGTCCGGTGCACGGGTGCGGGGATCAGGGTCGCGATCTTCTCCGCGCCTGCCATGCTGACATGGGTAGGGTTGAAATAGAGGACGCTGTCGGCTTCGGTCATCGGGCAGATCCCGTCACGGCACAGGCTGGCTGTCGGGTCGATCCATTGAAGGTCCAGCTCTCGCGCAAGGGCCTTTTGCTGTCCGGCCCATGACACAAGCATCGGTATCTGCGGATGCGCGGGCATGCTGAGCGTCGCCAGATCGCGTCCGAGCAGTTTGTAGGAGCCGGCAATCTGGGGAACATCCAGATCGGGATTGGGAATCTGTCCCAGCAGGATCACCTCCTTGCCGCCCGCAACCAGTGCCTCGACGACGGCGCGGTAGCCTTCTGCCATGCCCGCGAGATTCTCGGGATAGGCCGCGCGATTGGTGGCCAGAAGGACGGTCGAGATGGTGGGGTCTGCCACGAGCCCCGCCAGCATCGCCTTGTTCGCGCGCCGGCAATCCGGACGCCGAGGCATGTCGATGCCGATGACCGGCGGGCAGGCCGAGGCGGTGATCTGGCGCACCGCGCGGTCGTGCGAGAGGGCTGCCGAGAGTTCGGTGCCGTGGCTGTCACCCCAGACCGCGATCTCGGGCGGGGTGTCGCCCGACCCCAATATACAGGTGTCCCGATAGGGTAGGTGTTTATGGCAGCTTGCGCGCCATGGGCTGTAATCTTCGGCTCCGGCAAATAGTTGTAGCTCGGCCTGCGTGAAACGCTGGTGCATGCCCTTTTGCCACCAGATCCAGCCTGAACCGGCGATCAGGGCCAGCATCGCGCAGACGCCCGCCCGCAGGATCGGGCGTGTGGTCGGTATCTGGGCGAAGGGCTGCTCGATCAGGCGGTAGCTCAGCCAGCCCGCCAGACCCGATGCGGCAAGCGAAAGCCCCATGACCCAGATGGTCGGTTCCTCAGGCGACAGAAGACGCAGATAGGCCATGATCGGCCAGTGCCAGAGATAGAGCGAGTAGGAGATCGCGCCGAAGAATACGAGCACCGGATGCGAGAGCCAGAGCGCGATCCGCGTGGTGCCTGCGCGCCCTGCCCAGAGGATCAGTCCCGTCCCGAGAGTGGGCGGCACCGCCCAGAGGCCGGGGAAGGGGGTCCTGGAGGAAAGAAGGATCAGGCTGGCCAGCACAAGAGCCGCACCCGCGCTTGCGAGGACCGGACGCAGACGCGCGGGCGGGACGGGCGCGTAGGCCATCAGCGCGCCGGCCAGCAGCTCGAAGCCGCGGAACGGTGTTAGGAAATAGGCGGCGGTCGGATGGTCGAGCGACCATTGCGACAGCCCCAGCAGTGCCAGCACGCTCAGGAGCGTGATCCATGCCAGATGGCGGGCGGCGCGCTGCATCACCAGCCAGAGCACCAGCGGGAAGAGCAGATAGAACTGCTCCTCGACGGCAAGGGACCATGTATGCAGCAAGGGCCGCAGTTCGGCCGCTGTGTCGAAATATCCGCTATAGCGGTAGAAATCGACATTCGACAGGAAGATCGTGGCCGAGAGGGCATTGCGGGCCAGTTCCTCGAACTTCTCGGGGCTCAGGATCAGGGCGCCTACGGCCAGACAGACGAGCAGCATCGCGAAGAGCGCCGGAAAGATACGCCGGATGCGCTTGCGATAGAACTCGGCCAGAGAGAAGCGGCCCGTGGCGATATCGCGGCGCAGAAGAGCGCCGATCAGGAAGCCCGAGATCACGAAGAACATGTCCACCCCGACGAAACCGCCGGGCAGGGCATGGGGAAAGGCGTGGAAAAGGGTGACGGACAGAACGGCGATGGCCCGAAGGCCCTGAATATCGGCCCGGAAGGTTGCTGACATTTCGGGGCTGATCGGACGGTTCACGCGTTATTCCTGACACTGTTACACAACATGTCCATCTAACAGGGATGTGGTAAAGATCCGATTATCGGCAGTTGGCCCCAGTCACTGCACCAGCCCCAATATGCGGGGCAGCCAGAGGGGCACGGCCGGCACGAAGGTGATCAGGGCCAGCACCGCCAGCATCGACAGGAACGGCCAGAACATCTTGCGGGTGACCTGTATAACCGTGCGCTCGGCCACATTCGCCGCGACAAAGAGCGAGATCCCGTAGGGCGGGCTGACCGTGCCGATGGCGCAGTTGAGGATGATGACGATGCCGAAATGCACCGGATCGATCCCCAGTGACAGCGCCACCGGTGTCAGCACCGGCACCACGATCAGAAGGGCCGCGATGGTTTCCATGAACATACAGATGAACAGCAGGAGCACATTCATAAGGAGCAGGAAGACGGCAGGGCTCGAGGAGACCTCGCGCAGCCAGTTGCCCAGCAGGGCGGGGACGTTGTTGCTTGCGATCAGCCATGCAAAGACCGAGGCCGTGCCGATGATCAGCATGACCGAGGCCGCGATCGAGGCCGCGCGCAGGAACAGCGCGGGCAGATCCGAGAGTTTGAGTTCGCGATAGACGAACATCCCGACCAATAGCCCGTAGAAGGCGGCTACCGCCGAGGCCTCTGTCGGGGTAAAAACACCGCCCAGGATGCCCACCAGAATGATAACGGGCATCACCATCGCGGGGATCGCGGCCCATCCGGCCCTGAGCAGGCGGGCAAGGCTGAAGCGTTCGGTCTCGAGATATTGCGGACCGCCGCGCTTGGCATGGATATAGGCGTTGAGCATCAGGAGCGCGATGCATATCAGCCCCGGCACCACGCCTGCCATGAAAAGTGCCCCGATCGAGATATTGGTGATCACCGCGAGCACAACCATGGTCAGGCTGGGTGGGATGACGGCTGCCATTGCCCCGGCCGAGGCGATGATGACCGCGCCGAAATCGACATCATAGCGTTTGCGTTTGAGCGCGGGTTGCATGATCGCCGAGACGGCCGCCACATCTGCAGAGCCCGAACCCGAGATGGCGGCAAGTCCCGTGGCCGCAAGGCAGGAAACCTGCAGCAGCGAGCCCGTGACCCAGCCCATCATCGCGGTCGCGAAATCGACGATGCGGCGCGAGATACCGCCTGCATCCATCACCAGCCCCGCCAGCACGAAGAAGGGGATGGCCATCAGCGTGAAGGAGTTAAGCCCCGCGAAGATCCGCTGGCTGACGATGGAGACGGGAATATCGGTGGTCAGCAGCAACGACCCCACCGCTGAGGCGCCGAGCACGAAAACCACGGGCACGCCCAGAGACAGAAGCGCTACGAAGGCAATAACAATGACAATCATCAGGCGGCCTCGTCGAGCGCTGGAACATCGGGTCGGGGGAAGGGGTCGTTCCAGCGACGGATGCAGGCATCGAGTGCCTCGATCATCATGTAGATACCCGCGACGGGCATGGTCATGTAGATATACATCATCGGGAGGCCCAGAGCGGGCGATGTCTGGAATTTGCCGAAGGCGATCAGCGGCTGGGTGCCGTAGCAGAGCACCGCCAGAAAGGCGATGATGACCGCATTGATTGCCACCAGCACCAGACGGGCCGCATTGCGCGGCAGCATGGCGGGCAGCATGTCGATGGCCACATGCTGGCCGCGGGCCAGGGCGATGCCGGACCCGAACAGCACCAGAAGGATCTGCGCGAAGGTCGCGATCTCGGAGGCGGACGAGATCGGATAGTTGAAGAGATAGCGCCCTGCCACCTGAACAAGGACCGAGACCAGCATCACGGCCAAGAGCACGATGACGATCCCCGAAACGACAAGGCGCAAGGCCCCGCTGAGCTTATGCACGAAATTGGCAAGCCATGACATGGGCAGACCTCCGGTAGTGGGAGGCGAGGGGGCGGACCCCCTCGCGATTGGATCAGTTGACCGCGTTGATCATCTCGTAGAGTTCTTTCTTGCGGTCATCATCGAGATATTTCTCCTTCACACCGGCCGCGGCCTCTCGGAAGGCGGCAGTGTCGGGATGGGTGATCGTCACGCCCGCATCTTTCAGCTTCTCGAGTTTCTCCGCATCGCTCTTGACGTAATACTGGCGCTCGAAGCTGCCGGCTTGCATGCCCGCATCCAGAAGCGCTTTCTGCTGGTCTGCGGGCAGCTTGTCGAAGGCCGCTTTGCCCATGACAACGGGGGCCACCAGCTGCAGCCAGCCGACCATCGCCCAATCGGGAGCCACCTCGTAGAACTTTTGCGAGTAGTAGTTGGTATTAGCGGCATCGGCGCCATCCACCACGCCCGTTTCCAGCGCACCATAAAGTTCGGTATAGGGCAGTGGTGCGGGATTCGCGCCGAACGCCTTGAACGCATCGATATGGGCGGGGTTCTGGATGACACGGATCTTCTCGCCCTTCAGGTCATCGATCGAGTTGATCGGTTTCTTGGTCATGATATGACGCTCGCCCGCCGAGAACAGCGCCAGCAGCTTGAACCCCCGCTCTTCGAGAATGGTCGAGACCAGATTGAAGATCTTCGGATCATCCAGCGCCTTGTCCATCTGTTCGGAGCTCTTGAAAATATAGGGCAGCGAGAAGGTCGCCAGATCGGGGGCGAAGTTTGCCAGTGCCTCGTTGGCGGCCACGGCGATATCCACGGTGCCCATCTGGGTACCCTGGATGCTTTCCATCTCATCGCCCAGCTGCGCATTGGGGAAGGTCTTGATGGTGAGGCTGCCATCGGTGTCCTTGGCCACAATCTCGGCCATCTTGTCGAGACCCACGCCATAGGGCTCGTCGGCATTGGCGTTATGCGAGGCGCGCAGCTCGGCGGCTTGGGTGGCAAGTGTAGTGGCAAGCGTGAGGGCGGAAGCCATCAGAAGCGAACGAAGTGTCATGGTTATCCCTGTTTTTTGGTCATTTGTTGTGGTGAGACGTTGGGGCCGACCCGAGCAGTCCCAACTCGGGGGCAGTAAGGATGGCGCGCAGTTTTTGCGCGGCGGCCGCGGGTAGCGGCAGGCGGGGCGAGCGCGGCGGCCCCATATCCTGCCCGATCATGAGCATCGCGGCCTTGGTTGCGGGCACATAGAGATCACCGCCGAGGGCGTTGATCAGCGGCAGCATGCGGCGGTAAAGTGCGCGGCTTGCCTCCCAGTCGGTCAGATTGCATGCGCGTGTGACCAGCTCTGTCGAGAGCGTCGGTGCGATGTTGGAGACGACGGAGCTATAGCCCACGGCTCCTGCGAGGCAGGATTCCCACGGGTAATAGCCCGCGAAGACCTCCAGCCGTCCCTGACACAGGTCGAGGATCTCGGTCACGCGATGGACGTTTTTCGAGGTATCTTTCACATAGAGGATATTGTCGATCTCGCTCAGCCGCGCCAGATCTGCGGCAGTGATGTCGATATTGGCGGTGAAGGGGTTATTATAGACCATCACCGGAAGGCTCAGAGACTCTGCCACGCGGCGGAAATGGGTGAAACGTTCTTCTGGCGTAGGGCTGGAATAGAAGGGCGCGATCACCATAACCCCATCGGCCCCAAGTGCTTCGGCCTCCTGCGACAGGCTGATCGTTTCCTCGGTCGACTCGGCGGCCGAGCCAATCAGCACCGGCACACGGCCCCGCGCCGTGCGGATCACGCATTCGGCCACGGCGCTGCGTTCCTCGCGTGATAGCGAGAGAAACTCGCCCGTGCTGCCCAGCGGGATCAGCCCGTCCACGCCCTGCGCGATCTGCCACTCGACATAGCCGGCCATCCGCTCCAGATCGAGCGCGCCGCTCTGGTCGAAGGCTGTCAGGCAGACGGTATAATTGCCGCGAAACGGTGTGTGAGCCATCAGTCATGACCTCAAATAACCTGTTGCTACTCACATTATTTGATATATTTTGGTCGTCAATGGGCGGATTTGATGAAATCAAAGGCTTGAGCTGGCGTTTCTCTGGCAGGAGGGGCCGTGTGGCTCTGGAAGGAAATAGCGATGCCATTTATGGAAATATCTGATTTTGGCGGGCCTTTAGAGGCGCGTAAGGCGGCCGCTGAGGAGGCGACCAGGGCGCTTGTGGAGGCCTATAAGGTAAGCCCCGACATCGTCACCTGCTATTTCCATGATTCTCGTGATGCCTATGCCCATGCCGGAAAATTTGGCGAAGATGCCGAAAAAAAGCGCATTTTTATAAAACTTCACGCCTTTCCTCGGCCGAAAGACCAGCAGAATCGCGCCGCGCGCGCCTTGGCTACGGCCTTTGCCGAGAGCTACGGCCTGCCGCTGGCGCATGTGGCCATCTATTTCGTCGCCCGTGACGAGACGGATGCCTATCATGGCGGCATCTCTGCCGCTGATATGAAACAGACGCGCTCGCGCAATAGTTGATACAAAAAACAGGGACGATTATGCAGAGATACTTCAGCGAAGATGTAGCGATGATCGACGATATGGCCGCGCGCTTTGCCGCCGACGTCATCGCACCCGCCGCCGCCGCCCTCGACAAGGCCGGAGATTTCCCCGCGGATCTTTACAAGGCAATGGCCGGACAGGGACTGTTCGGCGTGGCGCTGGAGGAGGAGGCCGGCGGATCGGGCTTCGGGGCGCTGGCCGCCTGCGCGGTGATGGAACGTCTGGCAGGGGCGTCGGGCGCTGTCGGCAATGCCTTTGCCATCCCGACCGAGGCCGTGCGCGTCCTCCATCACCATGGCAACGACACCCAGCGCGCGCTGATTCCCGGCATTCTGGCTGGCGAGATCATCCCCAGCTGTGCGGTCACCGAACCCGATGCGGGCTCGGATGTCTCGGCCATGCGCACCCGCGCGGTGCGCGATGGTGACGACTGGGTGATCTCGGGCACCAAGGCATGGGTCACCTTCGGTCGCGTGGCCGATATGATCATGGTGTTTGCCAAGACCGATCCCGATGCGGGCTATCGCGGCATCAGTGCCTTTGTGGTGGACATGAACACGCCCGGCATTTCGCGCGGGAAATCCGAGGAGCTGATGGGCATGCACGGTCTGGCCGAATGTCAGGTCAGCTTCGATGAGGTCCGCGTGCCCGCCACTGCCCTTCTGGGCGAGGAAGGCCGCGCCTTCAAGATGGCGATGGATAACTTCAACTTCTCGCGGCTTCTGATGTCGGCGATGGCGCTTGGCATGGCGCAGGCGGGGATGGAGGACGCGATGGCCTATGCCACCACCCGCAAGCAGTTCGGCGTGCCGATCTTCGAGCATCAGGCCGTGCAGTTCATGATTGCCGATATGTCGAAGGATATCACCGCCGCGCGCCTCATGATCCATCATGCCGCGCGTATGGCAGATGACGGTCTGCCCTATGCGCTGGAGGCCGCGCAGGCCAAGCTGTTCACCACCGATATGGCGCAGGTGCATATTTCCAACGCGCTCCAGATCCATGGCGGGAACGGCTATTCGCGCGAATACCGGATCGAGCGTCTATATCGCGACGTCCGTCTGTCGCAGATCTATGAGGGCACCAACCAGATCCAGCGCGTGATCATCGCCCGCAACCTCGAGAAGCAGTATCAATGAGCCTGAGCATTCTCACCGCCGCAGAGGCGGCCAATCTCGTCCGTCCCGATCAGGTGCTTGTAGTGGGCGGCAATGGCGGCACCGGTGTTCCCGAGGCGATCCTCGAGGCGCTCGAGACCCGTTTCCACGAAACGCGCTCGCCCTCGAACCTGACGCTGATCCATGTCACGGGCATTGGGGCCGTGACCGAAAAGGGCCTGTGCCGGCTGGCGCATGAGGGCATGGTCTCGCGCGTGTTCGGGTCCAATTTCGGGCTGCAACTGCCGCTGATGAAGCTGATCGTCGAGAACCGTGTGGCGGGCTACAACCTGCCGCAGGGCGTCATGAGCCAGATGTTCCGCGCGCAGGCCGGCAAGATGCCGGGGGTTGTGACCCATGTGGGGCTCGGCACCTATATGGACCCCCGTCAGGATGGCGGGCGGATGAATGCCCGCGCCGAGGAGCCCTTTGTCGAACTGACCGAGCTGGCCGGGCGCGAATGGCTGTTCTACCGGATGCCCTTGCCAGATATCTGCATCCTGCGCGGCACCTCGGCCGATGAGGATGGCTATATCGCTATGGAACATGAGGCAACGACTCGCGAGGATATGTCGATCGCCCAAGCCGTCCATAACAATGGCGGCACGGTCATCGTGCAGGTCAAGCGACTGGTGAAACGTGGCTCTCTGCATCCGCAACTGGTGAAGATTCCGGGCTTTCTGGTGGATCACGTCGTGGTCGAACCCGAGCAGATGCAGACCTATACCACGGGCTATGACCCCGCGCGCTGCGGCGAGACCCGCGTGCCGATTTCCTCGATTGCGCCCGATCCGCTGACCGAGCGCCGTGTGATCGCGCGCCGTGCCGCGATGGAGCTACGCCCTGACGAGGTGGTCAATCTCGGGGTGGGGGTCTCGGCGATGATCCCCAATGTTACCGCCGAGGAGGGGATCGAGGATATGATCACCCTCACCGTCGAGGCAGGTGTCATCGGCGGCGTTCCGGGCTATGCGCGCGAATTCGGCACTGCCTATAACCCGCGGGCGATTATCGACCAGCCCTACCAGTTCGACTTCTACGATGGTGGCGGGCTGGATTGCGCTTTCCTGTCCTTTGCCGAGGTCGATCCCGAGGGCAACGTCAATGTCACCCGCTTTGGTGACCGCTATGATGGCGCGGGCGGCTTTATCGACATCACCCAGAACGCCAAACGGCTGGTCTTCTCGGGCACGCTGACGGGTGGCGGGCTGCGCTGCGCACCCGCCGAGGGCGAGATGAAGATCACCACCGAAGGACGGATGCGCAAATTCGTCGGGAAAGTCGGCCAGATCAGCTTCAACGGCGCGCAGGCGCGGGCCAAGGGGCAGGAGGTCACCTTTGTGACCGAACGCGCGGTCTTCCGGCTCGAGGCGGATGGTCTGGTGCTGGTCGAAGTGGCACCCGGTGTGCGGCTGCGCGAGGATGTGCTCGACCAGATGGCCTTCGCGCCGCGCATCAGCGAGACGCTCAAGCCGATGGAGGCCGCTCTGTTCCGGACCGGCGCGATGGATCTCAAAACCCGTCTAACAGGAGATGGCAATGGCAAATGAAGCACAGATGCAGGCCTGCCTTGCGGGCATCGGCCCCGAGGGTCTGTTCTATGAGGATATCGAGCTCGGCGCCGAATTCGTGACCTCGGATCACGAGATCACCCGCGAGGGGATCGCGACCTTCGGCAAGGTGACGCTGGATGAACACCCGCTGCATGTCGATGAGGACTATGCCCGCAAGGCTGGTTTTCCGGGGCTCATCGCGCATGGTCTGTTCGGCCTGTCCCTGATGGAGGGGCTGAAGACGCGGCTGCATCTTTATGACCAAAGCTCGATTGCCTCGCTTGGCTGGGATGCGGTGAAATTCCGTGCGCCCATCCTGCCCGGGGACCGCGTGCATGTCTGGATGAAGTTCTCGGGCGCGCGGGCTTCGTCCTCGCGCCCTGCAGGCATTGTCACGGAAGAGGTCGAATTGCGCCGCGCCGATGGTAGGGTCTTGATTTCGGCCCAACATCTGTCTTTCATCAGAGCGAAGGCAGAGACGCTCGCGGAGGGCACATGACCGACCTAGAGGCCCAGATCGAGCCCGCACGGCAGGAGAATGCCGTCGAGACCGCAAGCCACAATTTGCGCAATGCGATCCTGTCGGGCAAGTTCCGCCCCGGCGAGCGGTTGAAACTGGCAGCCCTTACGAAGATGTTCGACTGCTCGGTCATGCCGCTGCGCGAGGCCTTGCGCCTGCTCGAAGGGCAGGGACTGATCGAATTCAGCCCCAATAAGGGCGCTGTGGTGCGCCGGATCGATCATAAATACGTCTCTGATCTCTATGACCTGAATACCGAGTTGCGGATCATGGCGCTGCGCGGGCTGCGCGATTGCCTGACGCTGGACAAGATCGCGCAGCTGGAGGCGCATCAGCGCGCCTATCAGCAGGCGGTGGATCAGGGCGATGACGAGGCGGCCCTGCGCCATAACCGCGGGTTCAATGCGCTGATCGTGCAGTTCGGCGGCAATGACGAGGCATTGCGGATCTTCAGCCATGGCTGGGAGATGATTTACGCGTTCCGCCATAGCTTCGGCTATGGCAGCGCGCGCAGGCAGGGCCTCGCGCTGGAGATGGCGCTGATCGTCGAGGCGCTCAAACGCCATGATTTCAAACAGGTCGAGGCGCTGTTGCGGATGCAGAATGCCGCCGTGCGCGAGGACCTCTTCGAGCGGCTTCCCCCCGCAGGGGCCTGAGCCGGACATACCGCCCGCCGAGCGACGCGCGCTCTGCGGGGCGACATCAATAAGGATAGACTGATGACCAGAGTCACCAGCGCCGCTTTGCGCGGCGTGACCGTTGCTACGACCGTGCCCTTCACCGGGGACGGATCGATCGACTGGAAAGGCTACGAGGCCAC
This sequence comes from Thioclava sp. 'Guangxiensis', assembly GCF_045348365.1. Taxonomy (NCBI): domain Bacteria; kingdom Pseudomonadati; phylum Pseudomonadota; class Alphaproteobacteria; order Rhodobacterales; family Paracoccaceae; genus Thioclava; species Thioclava sp. 'Guangxiensis'. Next base: position 814,868 of record NZ_CP155823.1, read on the forward strand.
GCTCGAGCACTGCGCGCGGGCCGAACAGGCGGCCTGCGTGTTCGTGAACGGCCATGCGGGCGAGGCCACCGCCATGACCGCATCCGAACGTGCCGAGGTGCTGCGCGTGACCCGCGCCTTTGTGGCCGATGGCCGCCCGCTGATGGCAGGGGTCGTTCCGACCGGCCTGCCGCAGGCGCTCTCGCAGATCGAGGCGGCGCTAGAGGGCGGGGCCGATGTCGTGACCATCTTCCCGCCCGAAGCCATTGCCGGTGGCAATGCCGCAACCCAGGCGGGCCCCAGGTTCTTCGAGGCCTTGCAGAAGGAATTCCCGCAAGTGCCGCTCTCGGTGTTCCAGTTCCCCGTAGCCTCGGGCTTCGGCTTCTCGACGCCGATGCTGGCCGAGATCGCCGCCATCGACACGGTGGTGGCCATCAAGGAGGGGTCGGGCACGATCCTCGCCTATGAGGAAAATGTCCGTGCGGTGAAGGCAAAGGCGCCCGATGTCGCCATTTTGGCCTCGAATTTCAACTGGTTCTTCGCGCAGGTGGCCTTTGGTGCCGATGGCATCCTTTCGGGGTTGGCAAGCGTCGCGCCACGTCTGCTCAACCGCCTCTGGGCGGCCTCCGAGGCGCAGGATCTGGCAGCAATGCGTGCCGCCTATGACGCGCTCTATCCGGTGGTGCAATCCATCTATCATCCCGCGCCGGTGGTCGATATGCATACCCGCATCAAGGAAGGGCTCGTGGCGTTAGGCGTAATCGACCGCTCGACCCCGCGTCTGCCGCTCTTGCCGGTGACGCCGGAGCTTGCGGCGCAGTTGCACGAGGTCTTCACCACGATCGGCCGCGATAACGCCTGACGGCATCGGATGGGGAAGGAGAACGAGGCCCCCTCGCTGCCGCGGATGGGGCCTCGTATGTGCGCGCAGAGCTTATTGCGGTTGAAGAATGTCTGTCGGCACGTCATCTAGGCATTAGCGCGATGCTCGAACGGTGTTTCGCGCAATAGGATTGCCAGCCACCCCCCGCTGAGGGGGACCGCCAGCTTTGCATGCTCCCCGCCCGAAGGCGGGAGCGAACGGCTGGAGAAGGCGATTGGCACACAGGATCACCATTCCACGATTGGCGCAGGCGGCAGGGGTGAGCGCCTCGACGGTTGACCGCATCCTGAACGGGCGGGGCGCCGTGCAGAAGGCAACCCGCGAGCATGTGCTGGCGGTGGCCGAGGCGATCGGGTTCCACGGTGTGCCCGTGCTGCGCCGCCGCGCGGCGGAAGGGGCAGGGACCAAGCGGCTGGGCTTCGTGCTGCCGCAGGGCAACGGCCTCTATCGCGATATCGGTGCGGCGCTGAGCGAGGCGGCGCAGATCTGCGCAAGGCCCGAACTGCGCTATTATGACGAGACCGACCCCGCCACGGCGGCCATCATCTTGCAGGAGCTTGCGCAGTCCTGCGATGCGCTCGGGGTCATGTGCCCCGATGATCCGGTGCTTGTGCAGACCCTCGGGGAGCTTGCGCAGAGGCAGGTGCCGGTCTGGACGCTGCTGTCGGATCTGCCGCAGGCCGCGCGGGCGGGGTTTGTGGGGCTTGATGCCTTCCGGCTCGGGCGGAGTGCGGGCTGGTTCATGGAGCGGCTTCTTCCGCAGGGCGGCAAGGTCGCGGTGATCTGCGGCGCGTCCGGTTTTGCCGCGCAAAGCGACTGTGCCGCAGGGTTCGCAGCCTGTCTTGCGGGCCTTGGAATGGATCTGGTGTCGCGGCTCGATTGCGGCGAAAGCGACGCGACCTGCCGCAATCGCCTCTACCGTCTGCTTGGCCAGCAGCCCGATATCCGCGGGCTCTATGTGATCGGGGCGGGAATGGCGGGCGCGATCGGGGCGCTGAAACTGCTCGACCGGCCCGATATCGCGGTGATCGGCACCTATCGCGATCCCTATGTCGCGGCGGCGATGGCGCAGGGCTGGGTGGATGTCGTTCTGAGCCATTCCTTCGAGGGGCTGGCGCGCGCGGCGGTGGCACGGATGGTCCTGCCCATCGGCCATACGGGCGCGCCGGTCATGGCACATCTGCCGCAGGAGATCCTGATCAGCGAGGGTCTTTAGAGCATCGCTGCCACCCGCCTCACGGGTGGCAGCCTTTGTGTCAGAAGCGCGTCGTCAGGCCGATCTTGTAAAGGCGGCCATTCTCGCGGTAGCTCGTCTCGTCGGAGGGTTGCTGGTCGAAGAGGTTGTCCACCCCCAGACGCAGGTTGGTCTGGTCGTTGAGGCGGTAGTTCATCGCCACATCCACCAGATAATAGGGGTCCGAATTCTGACCGCTGGGCACGGCACGGGCCTCTTCCGAGCTCAGGTCGTCGGCATCCTGATAATTGGCCTGTTTTCCGACATAGGTGAGCGTGCCCGAGAGGTTCAGCCGGTCGTTGACCGTCCAGTCGAGCCCTGTGGTGATGTTCCATTTGGGGGTCGTGGCCATCGGGAAGGTCACATCCTTCAGCGCATCATAGGTATAGGTGTATTCCGATTTTGCCAGATAAGTGAAGGTATTGGTCCATTTCAGCCCGTCCTGCACCTGCCATGTCAGCCCGCCCTCGACACCTGCGGTCTTGCCGCTGTCGAGATTGGTGCGCTCGTAGATCGTATAGCCGGTATCGGGATCGGTCTCGCCGGTCTGGCGTGCGCCGATCATATTGTCGACATCATTATAGAAGGCGGTCAGCTCCCAGCTGACGGTCCGGCCCTGCGCATTGATCCCGATCTCGTAATTCTGTGATGTCTCGGGCTCCAGATCCTCGTTGCCATAGATGACGCAGGGGCCGGCATAGGGTTTGCACCCGTTGCCGCGCGAGCTCATCTTGTAATTGGGGTCGAGGCTGCGCAGATCGGGGGCGACGAAGGCCTCGGAGTAGCCTGCCTTCAGCATCATGCCATGGCCCAGATCGTAATTGGCATAGAGGCGCGGCGACAGATGCTCGCCGAATTCCTCGTGATGGTCGAGCCGTGCGCCCCCCGTCACACTGAGGCGGTCTGTCAGGGTCAGGCGACCCTCGCCGTAAAGCGCCGCCGTGGTTGCCGAGCCGTCGAGCACCGTGCCGCTGGTGGTCTGCGGATCATTCAGCTCCTCGCGCATCACCGTGCCGCCCAGCGTATATTCCAGCCCTACCGAGCCCAGCTGCGTGAAGGAGGTATAGCGCGTCTCGAAGGAGGTGGTGTCATACTCGATCGGATCTTCCCAGGCCAGCGCATCGCTGTCCCAGCTCTCGTTGCTGGCATGTTCATAGCGCAGATAGCTCGACAGGGTGCCTTGCCCCAGCGTCCACTCATTGGTCAGCCCGATGCTGTCCTTTTTCACATGGTTGGTGTCATGCGCGCCTTCGGAGGCGAGATATTTATCGGTGGAGCCGGAATATTCGAGCCCCCACTCCATCGTATCGGACGGCGTCCAGCTTAGACGGGTGCCGAAATTACGCACCTTAGAGCCGTCGCTGCCATAAGCGGTCGCCGCCTCGCCATCGCTATCGGTATAGGTGAACGGATCGGGCGCATCCTGCTCGGAGATCTTGCTCCAGGCCGAAAACGACAGGGTATCGGTGATCGCGCCGCTGACATAGCCGGTGATCTGGCGGTTATCGCCGGTGGTGCTGTGGTCACCAAAGCCGAAATCGGCCGAGACCGAACCGGAGAGGGTTTTGGTCGGCTTCTTGGTGATGATATTGATGACACCGCCCATCGCATCCGAGCCGTAGACGGTCGACATCGGGCCGCGCACCACCTCGATCCGCTCGATCGCGTCGGTGGGGATGTCGCCCAGATCGCCCTGATAGTGGCGGGCGAAGCTCTTGCTGGCATTGATACGCTTGCCATCGACGAGGATGAGCGTCCGGCTGGAGGACAGCCCGCGGAAGGAGACTTTGTTGGTGCCGTCATTCGAGCGGCTCAGATTGAGGCCGGGCACCTCGCGCAGCACCTCGGTCAGCTCGCGCGCGCCCTTGGCCTCGATATCCTCGGCGCCGATGACGGTGACCGAGGCGGGGGCGTCCTGCAGCGTGGTGGTGAGGGTCGAGGCGGTGACCATGATCGGGTCGAGCGTGATATCCGTCTCGAGGGTCTCGTCCTGCGCATGGGCAAGATGGGGCAGGACCGCGACAGAAGAGGCGAGAAGCGTCCTTACGGTCAGCCGCCCGAGGTGTCGGGGCGAGGTGAGGGACAGGCGCGTAGGCATGAGGGGTCTCCCGGGAAAGTGATTTTCCGTTGGGTATCCATCACGCGGATCTTATTCAAAGTGTTTTTGTCGGGTATTATGCGGATCGCGTCTGCCTGACGTGATCCGGTTCTGGACGGCGCTGGATATGTGGCTATAATGCAACGAATGGGCCTCGTCTTGCGAGGGTTTGCCGGCAGGCGCCGGGTGTCGATAAAGACCTGCTCTGACGGATTTCCGTAAAATACGCACGTGTTTTAGGCAGTTACTCGCCGGGGCCGCCGGGGTGGATCTCGACCGGAGGGTGCAGCGCTTGCGATGGAGAAGGGGCGGGCCTACCAATGATGTATCGCGTGATCTTCCGGCGCGGCGTTACCTGTGGGGGGCAGGCCAGAAGCAACATGACATCCGAAAGCGTCCTTCCCGAACTGAGTATCATCGTGCCGGTCTTCAACGTGGACCGCTATCTGCCCGATTGCCTCGATAGCCTTGCGGCGCTGAACGATGTGGCGGTCGAATTCATTCTGGTCGATGACGGGTCAACGGATGGCTCGCGTGAAAGATGCGAGGCGCGCGTGCGCGATGATCCACGTTTCCGGCTGTTGCAAGCAGCGCGTGTCGGACCGGGAGAGGCGCGCAACATCGGGATCAGAGGGGCGCGCGGGGCGCATATCGGTTTTTTGGATGGGGATGATCTTGTCGTGCCGGAGGCCTATCTTGCGGCCCTCCGGCAGGTGCAGGCAAGCGGGTCCGATTTCGTCACCTGCGCGTTCCGGCGCCTGCGGGGCGGAGGGGTGCTGCGCAAGAGCCGGCTGAGCCGTGGTCATGCGGTCAGCAGAAGCGGAGTCCGTCCGGAGGACCGACCGGACTTGGTCTTTGCCAGTGTCTTCTGGAACAAGATTTTCCGGCGGGATTTCTTCGAGAAAGCCTGCTATCCGATCCCTGACGGGATCTTCGAGGATATCCTGCCCAATCTGCGCGCTTTCTGCATGTCGGAGCAGATTGATGTTTGCGCGCAGGTGGCCGTGTTGTGGCGGGTGCGCGAGGATAAGTCTTCCTTCACGCAGAAGCAGGGATCGCGGCGCAATACAGCGGCACGGCTTGCCGTTCTGGCGAAGTGTCTGGCATTCCTCGACAGTCAGCCGCAGGGCTACCGGACGGCTTTCCAGCATAAGGTGATCGCGCATGATGCGCAGATTTTGTTGAAAGCTCTGGCCGCGGTCGAGGAGACCGGGCTGCGTCTGGTCGCAAGAAAGGTGTTCGTCGATCTCCTCGCGCTCGGGCCGGCGGACGAAACGGAGACGCTGGTAGGAATACAGGCCTTCATCAACGCCACATTGCCCGAACCACCTTCCGAAGAACCGCTGGAGGATATGATTCCACTGGAAGAATATTCGCTGGTGTTCCGCCCGAGAAAGGCCACCGCGATCTCCGCTCGTACGGCCATAAAAATCGTATCCAGAGGCACCACCGAGCGTTTCATCGGGGATTTTTCCAGCCTGCATATCCATCATCTGGATGCCGGACGACGCGAGGTCTTCTGGTGCGACGTGCCGGAAGACGCGCCTTTGATGGAGGAGCCATTCTATTATCAGGGACTCCGGAAACTCGGATCCGCAGGCTATGCCATGTCCTTCGATAATATCGGCCCGTGGCAGCGGCCTTTGCGCGCCCGACCGGTGGTGATGGCGTCCATCGGGCGCTGCGGCTCGACCTTGCTGTCGAAACTCACCAAGGGGATGGGGCTTGCGACATGGTCGGAGCCCGACAGTTTCACCAATCTGGCCGTTACACCGGAGTTGCGCGCCGAACCTGCGCTCTATCAGGGGCTTATGCGGTTGGGGCTCAATGTGCTGGCCGATCAGGCGGCGCAGACAGGCCAGTCGCAGTTCGTGGTGAAACTGCGCGCGCAGGCGACGCCCGTCTGCGAGGATCTGGCGGCGCATCACCGCGATACGCTGGTCTTTTTCGTCGTGCGCGAGCCGGTGGCATGGGCGCTCTCCTATCACAGGCTTTGGGGCGCGGCGCCGGAGGTTCTGGCAAAGACCCTCTCGGACCAGCTCGGCTATATCCGTGCCGCGCAGGCGCGCGGGCTCGAGGTGACGGTGATCGATTACGACCGGCTGGTGGCTGCGCCGCATGAGACGGTCGGTGCGATTTGCGCCACGCTGGGAGTGCCCGCTCTGACGCCCGAACGGATCGGGGCGATTTTCGGTGTGGATGCACAGAAGGATACGCCGGTGTCACGCAGCTCCGGCACCGCTCCTGCCGACGGGTTTGCCGAAGCTTTCGTTGAAGCGCTCCGGCAGCGCGCGCCTGATCTCGCCGAGATGGGGCCTGCCTGCTGGCTGGCGCAGGGGGCCTGAGGGGAGCCTGAGAGGACGCGAAAAGGGGAGGCCCCGATCAGGCCTCTCCCGTAGTAGCGGATGTCCGGAACGCGCGTCTCAGCCTTGCGTCTTGCGCTCGCAAAGCCCGAGGATCTGGTAGAGCACAAGCGCGGCCAGCGTTGCGGTGCCGATACCGCCGATGGCAAAATTGCCGAAGCTCAGCGAGAAATCCCCCGAGCCGAAGACCAGCGTCACACCGACGGTAAAGAGGTTGCGGGGCTTGGAGAAATCGACCTTGTTGTCAACGAAGAGCCGCAGCATCGCTGCCGCGATCAGTCCGAAGACCGCCACCGACAACCCGCCCAGCACGGGGGCTGGAATAGTTTGCAAGAGCGCGCCGAATTTTGGCGAGAAGCCCAGAAGAATCGCCACACAAGCCGCGATGATGAAGGTCAGCGTGGAGAATACGCGGGTCACGGCCATCACGCCCATATTCTCGACATATGTGGTCACGCCCGTGCCGCCGCCCGCGCCCGAGACCATCGTGGCCAGACCGTCGCCCAGGAACCCGCGACCCACATAGCGGTCCATATCCTGACCGGTCATCGCGCCGATAGCTTTGATATGGCCCAGATTCTCGGCCACGAGGATCAGGGCCACAGGCGCGATCAGCACCATCGCACCGGTTTCAAAACGCGGCGTCTGGAAGGCGGGCATCCCCAACCACGGGGCGGCGGAGAGTTGCGTGAAATCGATCGCGGGCATCAGGCCCATGCCGTTGCCCAAGACCAGCACCGCGACATAGCCCGCCGCGATGCCGATCAGGATCGAGACGCGGCGCAGTGCGACCGGCGCATAGACCGAAACCAGCGCCACCGCCAACAGCGTAAGGAGTGCGATGGTGGTATGCAGCCCGCCGCCCTCGATGCCTTTGACGCCCACAGGCGCGAGGTTCAGCCCGATGGCTGCGCCGATCGCCCCTGTCACCGCAGGCGGCATGAGTTTCTCGACCCATCCGGTGCCCGCGGCCATGACGACCAAGCCGATCAGCGCGTAAAGCGCGCCGCAGGCGATGATGCCCCCCAGAGCCGCACCGATATCGGCATTGGGGCCCGTGCCCGCATAGCCGGTGATCGCGATCACCACGGCGATGAAGGAAAAGCTCGACCCCAGATAGGAGGGCACACGCCCCGCCGTGCAGAGGAAGAAGATCAGCGTGCCTATGCCCGAGAACAGGATCGCGAGGTTCGGGTCGAACCCCATCAGGAGCGGCCCCAGAATGGTCGAGCCCGACATGGCCACCAGATGCTGGATACCCATCGGCACGGCGGCGCGCATCGGCAGGCGCTCATCGGGCATGACCGTGTCAGAGGTGGTCAGCCTCCATCTGGGAAAATAAGACATCGTCTTCCGCTCCTTAACGTAATCTCGGCCCGAACGGGCTGATGCGCTTTAGCACTCTGATGTTCAGAGGGCAGCCTCCAATTGGCCGATCCAGCCGATCAGCTCGTCGGAATGGGTCACATCGGCGTATTTCTGGCCCATGTCGAAGAGGTTCGCGTCATGCGGGCCTTGCGCGCGGTCGGCGCAGGCATCGGCGGCCACCAGCGTATTGAAACCCGATTGCACCGAATCCACCACAGTCGCGCGCACGCAACCGGAGGTGGTCGCGCCACAGACGATGACCGTATCGACACCCGCGCCCGCCAGAAGTGCTGCCAGCGTGGAGCCGAAGAAGGAGGAGGCGCCTTTCTTGGTAACGATCGCATCTTCGGGCCGGATGCCGGTGGCGGCATCGATCTCGACGAGGCGCGAGCCCTCAATGAGCGCGGCCATGCCTTGCGCCTTTTTCAGCCATGGCAGCTTGTCCAGCTCCCCCTTGTGATAGGCGATGGTCGTGAAGATCACCGGAAAGCCCTTGGCGCGGGCTACATCGCAGAGCCGCTTGGTTGCGGCCATCTGGGAGGCGGCATCCGAGGCCGTGGGATATTGCAGGTCGGTGAAACCATAGGAGAAATCGACGACGACCACAGCAGGCTTCGTGCCGCGCGGCACCGGATTGCCGAAGCCTGCAGCGGTATAGGTCTGGTCTTGGGACATTTGAATGCCTCGGAAAGCAGGAAGAAAAGAGGCCCCGCAGGAGAAGAGCGGGGCCAGTCGGGGGAAAATCAGTTGCGCTCCATCGCGATCTCTTTGACGACGATATCGCCGTCAATCACCACAGGCTCGTCATCAAGGAACAAGGAACAGCCGCGCATCGGGATATCCAGATGGCAGGCCGTGTCATTGGGCCCGCCCAGTTCGTTATTCGGGCCGGTCGAGAACATGACATTGCCATAGAAGGCGCGCGGCTCCATGCCCATCCCGCCCGGGAAAGCACCGGGCTGGAGGTTGTGCCATTTGGCATTGGGGTTCATCCCCCAGCCGACATGGCTCATGCCCATGCCGCGCGGGTCGTTGAAATCATCCATATAGGATTTCACCAGCTCGGCATCGAGACCGCCACGGATATCGGTGATCCAGCCCTTCTCGATCGTATAGGTGATCGGTTCGCGCACATAGACATTCTGCGGCAGGAGGATATCGCCCGGTGCCACGACAATGGTGCCGTCAACGCCATCATCATCGCCCCCCGTGAACACAAAGCCCGAGGGCCAGTGGTCCCAGCGACCCGGCTCATCGGTGCAGGCATATTCGGTGACCGCCGGATAGGTATTGAGCTTATAGGTCACATCGGTGCCATGCGGGGAGGTGATGCGCATGACTTTGGCTTTATCGACCATTTCACCGGCAATAGTGACTTTCTCGCGGATCTCCTGCGTGGGTAGCATGCGCGCCAGCAGCTCGGGCGGCTCGACCGCCGTAAGGATTCGGGTGCCCGCGGCCTGAATGGCGAATTGCTCGGGCGAAAACAGCAGGAAGATGCAGTCGATCAGCATATCGCAGTTCTTGAGCGCCTCGACCGCCTCGGGCATCGCCGCAAGACCGGTCTGGCCCACTGCCCAATTGCCCACAACGGGCGGCGCGGGCAGGCGCATGTGATACATCTTCGCGCCAAGGATACGGCCAGCGGCCATGAAGGCATCGGCATAATCTAGGCGTTCATTGCCCTGGGTCAGCACGATCAGCCGCTCGTCGGATTGCACGCCCGACATTTTCAGCTGGTGGAGGCAGATTTCGGTAAAGCTCTGATGGTCCATGATATGTCCTGTCTTAGGCGTTGAAATCCATGACCGCGTCGAGGAAGCCGTCGAGGCTGTCCCACGGGATCATATGGCCGGCATCGGGCACGATGCGTTGTTCGATGGCGGGGTTCAGATCTGCCACCTCGGCCTGATCGGCCGCATCCACCACACTCGCGCCGCCGGCAATCACCAGACGCGCGGGTTTGGTGATTTTGGGGATGTCCTGATGGATGTCATCGGTGTGGAAGCCGTCGAAGGCCTGACGGATCGCGCCCCAGTTGCAGGTATGCAGCCACTCGGCACGCAGGGCCAGCTGCTCGTCGGTCCATGTCGCGCAGTAGGCGCGCATATCCTCGGCCGAACAGCCCTTGGCCGCCATTACGATGCTGTCGCCATACCACGGCCATTTCGAGGGATAGGCGCGGCGCATCGGGCCAGACATCGGCGGATCGATCAGCAGGAAGCCCGAAAACGCCTCTGGATCAATGGCATTGGCGCGGATCGCCACACGGGCCCCCATCGAATGGCCCATGATGATCGGGTCATTCATGGTCTTGGCTACCGCAATCGCATCCTTGGCCATCGCATCAAGCGTGTAATCCAGATCGCCGGTCTCCGAGAGGCCGCGACCGCGCACATCGAGCACATGCACCTCGTATTTCCCGGCCAGACGTTCGGCCACGAAATCCCAGGTGATCGCGGGAGAGGTGATCCCCGGCACCAGAAGCAGCTGTTTCGCGCCCGCAGGCCCATCATGGCGGATCAGGTGCTGGCGGATGCCATTCGCGTGGATGTTATAGCCAAAGCCCATGTGGGTCTCCTTATCTCCGGCGCGGGCGCCCGCAGCGGGGCGCCCGTAAGTTCAGTAAGCGTCCGTTTCAGGACGCGCTGGACGGCTGCGCACCGCCACGCGGGTCTCGTGGCCGAGCACCTTCAAATTGGTCCATGAGGTCGCGATGCCGCCCTTATCCATATGAATTCTTCATCTGATGAATAACTAAAAACATCATTTGCATACATATGAATTAGGGACTGATGGAGTTTCGGGCGGAATTTATGCGTAAATCGGGCAAGGCGCCTAATTAACGGGCGCCTTCAGGCCGGCGGAGAGGAAGGACACCAGCGCGCGCAGCGTGTGGCTATCATCCGTTCGTGCGCCACCATCCTCGATCAGATCGCTGAGTCGGCCCAGATCGTTGAGGATAAAGAGATAGGCGCCCACCAGAAAGGCCATACGGGTTGCCAGAACGCTACGCGGCAGATCGGGCAGGCAGGCAGAGAGTGCGGCGATATAGCGTTTGAGCGACGGGTCATAGACCTCGCGACGCAATTCCAGCGCATGGGCTTCGGGCTCGGCATGGATGCGGGCCTGCAGTTGGAGAAAGGCCTGACCGTTCGGGCCGCTATGTTTCATATCCCATTGCGGTTGCAGATAGGCCTCGACGAGGGTCTCGACGGTCGGGCCCTGCGCAAGACAGGCCTCCAGCAGCGCTATGCGGCGGTCCGAAAGCACACCTCCACGACGGGTGAAGACCGCATCGAACAGATCCTGTTTCGAGCCGAAATAATAGCGCAGGAGCGCCTGATCCACACCGGCCCGCTGCGCGATCTCGCGCAGTCCGGTGCCTGCATATCCCTGCGCCGCAAAGGCCAGTTCGGCCTGATCGAGGATGTTCCCGCGCAGCCCCGCGCCATCGCCCATCTCCGGCGGGCCGGCCTTCGGGCGTCCTCTCCTGCGGGGCGGCTGGGGCATGGGTCAGCTGATCCGCGACAGAAGGTTCAAGAGCATCGCGGATTCGGCGGCGTTGAGCGGCGCCAGCGTATCGGCGGTGATCTGTTTCATGACCGGCAGGGTCTGTTGCAGCAATGCGCGCCCCTCTTCGGTTGTGCTCAGATTGTAGCGCCGCTTGTCGACCTGATCCTTTTCGCTTTTGATCAGGCCGCGTGCCTGCAACCGCGTGACAACGCCTTTGGTTGTGGCGGCATCCATCGCCACAAGACGTCCCAGCGCGTTCTGCGAGACCGGTCCCGGTTCCATCGCCAGACGGTAGAGCGTGGAGAACTGCATGGAGGTCAGCCCGCCCGGATTGTGCTCGGAGAAGATCGTCATATGGCGTTGATAGGCTTTGCGTAGCGCGAAGCCCACCTGCTCGTCCAGCTTGTAGTCTTGGTCTTCTTCGAGTGGGGGCATCGCGCGATCCTGAGCGGAAAAGTCGTTGTTAGGGATACAATCCAATGAATTTCCCGCTGATGCAATGCGTTACCGGCGCGGGTTCTGAATTTGCAAGCTGGCGAAGCCGGAGCGAGGCTTTTAGGCCGGCCTGCGCCAACATATTTATTGTGCAGATTGCGGGCAGTTTGCTGTTGGTATGCCTATAAAACACCCATTCCTTACAGGGGTCGTGGGGAAAGCCACATCTGTCCCCTATATTTGTTTGTATGCACTCAAAACTTGCGTTTGCGTCAGGGGATCGAACCAGGAAGGTCTCCCCATGTCTACCGCACAGTCCACACTCACGCGGTTCCGTCTCAACGGAGCGCCCGTCAGTATCGAAGCCGGTCCGAAGGATCTGCTTCTGGACGTGTTACGCGATGTCTTCCGGCTTCGCGGGCCGAAATATGGCTGTGGTCGTGCGCAATGCGGGGCCTGTTCGGTGCTGGTCGATGGCAAGATCGCGCGGGCCTGTGTGTTGCGGGCGGCACGGGTGGACGGGGCCGAGGTGACCACGCTCGAAGGGTTGGCCGAGGGTGACCGGCTGCATCCGGTCCAGCAGGCTTTCGTGGAAAAACAGGGCGCCCAATGCGGCTATTGCCTGAACGGGATGGTGATGACGGCTTGTGCGCTTCTGGCGCAGGAGCCCGCACCTGACCGTGCCCGCATCCGCGAGGCGCTGCGCGATAATATCTGCCGCTGCGGGACCCATCAGGAAATCATCGAGTCGGTCGAGCAGGCCGCGCGGCTGATGGCCGACGCGCGGGAGGTGTCCCATGGCTGAGGATATGGCAGTGCTGGACGTGCAGACACAGGGCATCGGCCAGATCTCGGTCTTCGAGGATCGCGCCGAGGGCCGGATCACTCATGTCATGATCACCGCCGATGGCCATGCCTGCGGGTTCAACGGCCATGTCGATCTGGGCACCGGTATCGAGACGGCGCTTGCGCAGATCATGGCCGAGGAGCTGGATCTGTCGATGTCGCAGGTGCGCATCGTGCTGGGGGATACCGCGACAACCCCCAATCAGGGTCCGACGATCGCCTCGGAGACGATTCAGGTCGCGGCATGGCCGCTGCGCCGCGCGGCGGCCCAGCTGCGCCAGTTTCTGGCAGGCGAGGGCGCACGTCAGCTGAATGCGCCCGTGGCCGAGGTGGTCACCCGTGACGGCGCCGTGATCTGGGGCGACCGGTCGATCTCTTATGCCCGGATCGTCTCGGGGCGCGACACGGTGATGCGGCTCGACCCCGAGATCCCCGTCAAGGCGCCCTCGGAATACCGGCTGGTGGGCCAGCCCGTGCGGCGGCGCGATCTACCGCAAAAAGTGCGGGGCGATTTTACCTATATTCAGGATTTCAAGCTGGCGGGGATGGTGCATGGCCATGTCATCCGCCCGCCCTATGCCGGGCGCGATAGCGGGGAGTTCGTGGGCCGCAGCCTGATCTCCTATGACGAGGCGGCCATCGCGGGCCACGCCGGTTTTATCGCCGTGGTGCGGCAGGGCGATTTTCTGGCCGTTGTGGCCGAGACCGCGCCGCAGGCGAAGGATCTGGCCGAGGCGCTGCCGGTGCGCTGGCGCGCGCCGCCCGTTGGTCCGCAGACAGGTGATCTGGCCAGTGCGCTGAAAGAGGCGCCGTCCACGCCGCGGCGGCTGGACGAGAGCGGCGATTTCAGCAAGGGGCTTGCCGAGAGCGACAGGAGCTTCAGCCGCCGCTATGTCTGGCCCTACCATCTGCACGGGTCCATGGGGCCATCCTGTGCCGTGGCCGACTGGAATGACGGAAAGCCAATTATCTGGTCGGGCACCCAGAACCCGCATATGCTGCAGGGCGATCTGGGGGTTCTGACAGGGCTCGACCCCGCCACTATCGAGATCCGCCGTTTGCAGGCGGCGGGCTGCTATGGCCGCAACTGTGCCGATGATGTCTGTGGCGATGCGTTATTACTGGCGCGCGCCTTGGGGCGGCCGGTGCGGGTGCAGCTGACCCGTGCGCAGGAACATATGTGGGAGCCGCGCGGTGCGGCGCAGCTGATGGAGGTCGAGGGTGGCTTGAAGGCGGGCAGCCTGCATGCCTATGCGCTCGATACATGGTATCCCTCCAATCGCGGCCCGAATCTCTCGCTGCTGTTGACGGGGATGATCACCCCCGAGCCGCGCCCCTCCGATATGGGCGACCGGACCATCATCCCGCCCTATGAGGTGCCCAACAAGCGGATCACC
>NZ_CP155824.1:0-215000 GCF_045348365.1 Thioclava sp. 'Guangxiensis'
GATTCCCGAGAATATAATCCATTATCACCAGTTATTTAACATATGATGCGTGAAAGTTACGCAATTTATGTCTGGGAAATCCGTTTCCGGAATCGGTCCGCCCGGCGGATGCCGAGCCTTACCCCGCTTCAGGACAATCGCTCCAAAATGCGGAAATATACTATGTTGTTTTTACTATATTTTTATTTCGGATTTCGCCGCAAGCACCCTGAGTCGCCTCGGCTTTTCGTCCTGCTTCATCCCTACGCGCAAATACCCATAGCCGCAGCGCAGCAATAGTCACATTACGTGAGTATTTATGTGATAATTCATTTAAATATGCCAAAGATTCATTCTTTAGGTGAATTTTCATGCTTCTTATTTGACCAAACCGTGTTTCCGCATCCCCGCAGGCACGATGGAGGATGCACCTCACGCCGAGATCACGGCATGAGTAGGGGGTATTGACCCCTCTGGATCGGGTGGCAAGCGCCACAAAGACCCGCAACCGGAACTCCGGACGATCCCGAGGCCCCCTATCCCTTCCAATCAAAAGGCCCGCCATGTTTCTCCGCTTTCCGCCCTTCGTGACCGCAGCGCTCGGCGCTCTGATCCTGACCGCCAGCCTTCAGCCCGCCGCCGCCAAGGAGGCCAAACTGGACCTCCAATCGGCATGGACGCTGACCCTGCCCGCCTCCGGCCAGAACGCCCAGCACTTCACCGACGAGATCAACGCCATTTCCGGCGGTCAGGTCTCGGTCAAACTCTATGACGCGGGCAAGCTGGTCCCGCCGCTGCAGATTTTCGATGCCGTCCAGCAGGGTACGCTCGATATGGGATATACCTCGCCGCTCTATGTGGCGGGCCGCTTCCCTGCCGTGCAGCTGTTCGGCGGCGTGCCCTTCGGGCCGGATGCGCAGGATTATATCGGCTGGATCTACAATGGCGGCGGGCTCGAAATCTGGCGCGAGATCTATGCCAAACAGGGCGTGGTCACCGTGCCTTGTGGTGTCATGGATGCCGAGGCCGGGGGCTGGTATACCTTCCCGATCGAAAGCGTCGAAAGCCTGAAAGGCAAGAAAATCCGCTTCGCAGGTCTTGCAGGCGAGGTCATGAAGAAGATGGGCGCTTCGGTTGTGCTGCTGGCGGGGGGCGATATCTATCCCAATCTCGAACGCCATGTGATCGATGGCACCGAATTCTCGATGCCCGCCATCGACGAGGCCATGGGCTTCGAGAAAGTCGCCAAATACTACTATCTGCCCGGCTGGCACCAGCCCGCCGCGATCAACGAGCTGATCATCAACAAGGCCAAATGGGACAGCATGGATGATGCCCAACGCGGGCTGATCGAGACCACCTGCCGCGAAACCAATATCTGGTCGCTGACCTCCACCGCGCAGGCCAATGCCGCAGCCGTCAAGAAATTCGAGGCCGCCGGCACCGAGATCCGCACCTTCCCGCCGGAAGTTCTGGCCGCCTTCAGACAGGCGACCGACGAGGTGATGGCCGCGCAATCCGAGCAGGATGCCGATTTCAAACGCACATGGGAGTCGCTGCAGGCCTATCGGGCCTCGGTGCAGGACTGGACCGAGCATAAGGAATAAGGCCGGAGGGCGGGGTCATACCCGCCCTTCCGTCTGAAAGGTGATCCATGATCCAATTCATCGACCGTTTCTGCGCCACGATCGGCAAGATAGGCGCCTTCTTCCTGCCGCTCCTGATCGTGACGATCCTCGTCAATGTCACCCTGCGTTATGTGTTTTCCATGGGCATGATCGAGCTCGAGGAATTGCAATGGCATCTCAATGCCGTAGCCGTCCTGCTGAGCCTCGCTTGGGCCTATCAATGCGAGGATCATGTGCGGGTGGACATGTTCCATGCCAAAATGTCGCCGCGCCGCCAAGCACTGGTGGAGGTGCTCGGGCTGATCTTCCTCTTCTTTCCCTTCATCGGGCTCGTCGCATGGAATGCGTGGACGATCTTCTCCTATTCATGGGCCCTGAAGGAAGGCTCGCCCATGCCCTCGGGTCTCCCTGCGCGCTATATCATCAAGGGGATCATGGGCTTCGGGCTGAGCCTGCTGCTTTTGCAAGGCATCGGGCTTTTCCTGAAAGCCGCCACACGGCTCTTCGGCCCTAACCGGAGGGCTGCATGATGGATGCGCTTTTCATCTTCTTCTTTTTCGCCACCTTCCTGTGCATCCTGTTCTCGGGCTTCCCCGTGGCCTTCGTGCTGGGGGGAGTGGGGGTGCTCTTTGCGGCCCTCGGCACGGTGATCGCTCCGCTCGACATCGCCGATGTGGCCGAGTTGCGGATGGTCGGCTTTGTGGCCAACCGCGTCTTCGATACGGTCTCGAGCTATTCCCTGATCCCGATGTCAATGTTCATCTTCATGGGCTTCATGCTGGACCGTTCGGGCATTGCCGAGCGGCTCCTCAAGTCGATGCGGGCGGCTCTTGGTCCGGCACCGGGCGGGCTGGCGATTGCCGTTGTGGTGATCGGGGTGGTGCTCGCGGCCTCGACCGGCATCATCGGTGCCTCCGTGGTTTTGCTCGCCACGATCGCCGTTCCCACCATGTTCGAGGCGGGCTATTCCCGCCGCGTGAGCCTCGGCACGGTAGGGGCAACAGGATGCCTTGGCATCCTGATCCCGCCCTCGATCATGCTGGTGGTGATGGGCGACCAGCTCCGCATTCCGGTGGGGGATCTCTTTATGGGGGCAATCCTTCCGGGAGCAGCTCTGGCACTGGCTTTCGTGCTCTTTATCGTGGTCACCGCCCTTCTGGTGCCCGGGACCATGCCCAGATACCAGCGCAGCGGTGCCGCCTTGCCCGTCACGGTGCTTCTGCGCGAATTTGCGGGCGCCCTGCTCGCCCCTCTGGCACTGGTGCTCGCGGTGCTGGGCTCGATCATCGCGGGCATCGCCTCGCCTACCGAGGCCTCGGGGATCGGCGCAGCAGGCGCGACACTGTTGGCCGCGATGAACCGCAAGCTCGGCTGGCAGGACTTCCGCGAGGTCTGCTACCAGAGTGCCCGCACCACCGCCTTCCTCTATATGCTGATCTTCGGGGCGGCCTGTTTCTCGGTCGTGTTGCGCGGCTATGGCGGGGATGATGTGGTGGCAGAGGCGCTGCAGGCGCTGCCGCTCGGCCCGCACGGGGTGCTGGCCTTCGTCATCTTTGTGGTCTTCCTATTGGGGTTCTTCCTCGACTGGATGGAGATCGTGCTGATCGTGGCCCCGTTGGTGATGCCAGTGTTGACCGGTTTCGGCTATGATCCGGTCTGGCTCGCGATCCTTCTGGCACTGGTGCTGCAGACCTCGTTCCTGACGCCTCCCGTGGGCATGGCGCTATTCTATCTGCGCTCGGCCGTGCCGGGGGCAACCATCGGCGAGATCTATCGCGGGGTCATTCCCTTCGTGCTGTTACAGTTGGCGACACTGGCGATTGTGGCGGCCTTCCCCTCATTGGTGCTTTGGTTGCCATCACTCCAGAACTAGCACCAGTTATATGTGAACGATTTTCGAGCATGCTTATTTGACTATAAGCGTGCTTTCATTACATCAAAGAATGCGCATCCATTAACTCCGAACCGTATATTTCGGTTACGTCCTTATAGAGCGCCACCCCATAGCTTACTGACATCAGGTCATATTCTTGACTGTTCACATTTAAACAATCCACGAGGCTGAAATGTGCATATTCTATCCGCCAAGGCATCAAATTATAATATTTTTTCCATTATGTTGTTGTTATTATTAAAGTATTTAATGGACCCCGCTTCCAGTAAGCTCTCTAGCCGCTAGTTTGCGCATACATCACGATACGGTGACTTCGACGCTGGCGACATTGCGTCAAATTGAAACATTCTGAATGAAGCAAACTGTGACGTGTGAGGCAGGAAAGGGATTCTTTTCCCGTCATCCGCGTCGCGCTTAAATGGTTCAATTTCAAACTATCTGTGCCAGTGAGGACGGTCTCAGATGGTGCGACAGTCGGATCCCCGGTCCAACGTTCCGATGCCAAGGCGCAGGCGGCCCGTGCTCTACTGTCTCCCAAAAGCGATCCGTTGCTTGGCGAAAAGGCTCCCCCGACTTCGTCCGGCGCGGTCCCCCCGATACAAAAGAGAAAAATCATGACACAGACTTCAGGCCCGCATGTCGGGCGGCGCGGGTTCATGCTGGGCACAGCAGCCATCGCCACAGCCGCGGCACTGGGCTATCCGTTCGAGAGCGTCAGCGCGGCCACCGTACTCGATCAGGCAGCTCCGGATCTCGCCACCTATCAGCCCACCTTCTTCACCAAGGACGAATTCGCGCTCCTTTGCGCCATGGTCGACCGCCTGATCCCGGGTGACGGCGATGGCGAGAAAATCGGCCCCGGCGCCCTCGAGGCCAATGTTCCCGTCTTCCTCGATATGCAGGTCGGTGGCGATTACGGTCAGGACTGGTATCTCAAGGGTCCCTTCCCCAAGAACCCCGATCCGCTGATGGGCTACCAGATGCCCTATATGCCCGCCGAGATCTACCGCAAGGGGCTCGCGATGGCCGCCAAGGCCGCACAGGACGCGCATGGCAAGGCCTTTGCCGAGCTGACCGCAGACGAGCAGGACGCCTTCCTGACCGATCTGCAGAAGGACAAGATCGATTTCCTCGCACAAGGCGAGGATTACCTGACCGCTGGCAATTTCTTCAGCCAGCTGCTTTCCGATACCCGTAACGGCTATCTCGCCGATCCGATGTATGGCGGCAACAAGGGTATGGGGGCATGGATCATGATCGGCTACCCGGGCGCCCGCGCCAGCTTCCGCGAATGGGTCACCCAGCACAATGTCAAATACCCGCTGGGCCCTGTCAGCGTCAAAGGCATGCGCGCGTAAACCGCGACAACGGAAAGAAGGAGATAGCAATGGCTATTGTGAATGATGAAGTGGATGCCGTTGTCGTGGGTCTGGGCTGGAGCGGCTCAATCATGGCGATGGAACTGGCCCGTGCAGGCCTGAAAGTGCGCGCGCTCGAGCGGGGCGAGGACCAGTCGAGCGAGGACTTCGCCTATCCCAAACCCGCCGACCAATATGGCTACGACAAGCAGTATAAAATCTTTGCCAAACCGAAATCGGCAGCGGTCACGGTGCGTCACACCACTGATGACAATGCACTTCCCACCCGCCAATGGGGGTCATTCTGCCCTGGCAATGGCGTAGGTGGGGCCGGTCTGCATTGGACGGCAGTGATGCTGCGTCCGACGCCCACGGACCTGAAACTGAAGACCTATGCCGATGAAACCTACGCCCCCGGCCAGCTGCAGGAAGACATGCAGGTGCAGGATTTCCCCGTGACCTGGGACGAGATGGAGAAGCATTTCGACTTCTTCGAGAAAGTCTGCGGCCAGTCCGGCACCACTGGCAACCTCAATGGCGAGATCCAGCCGGGCGGCGACCCCTTCGAGGGCCCGCGCTCGAACCCCTATCCGCTGCCGGCACTGGAAGACACGCTGAACTGCTCGATGTTCCGCGAACAGGCCACGAAGATGGGCTACCACCCCTTCTCGAACCCCTCGGCCAACGTATCGCAAGCCTGGACCAACCCCTATGGCCAGAACATCGCGCCATGCAACTATTGCGGTTTCTGCTCGAAATACCCCTGCCTGAACTATTCGAAAGCCTCACCGCAGACGACCATTCTGGATGCGCTGAAGCTGCACAAGAACTTCGACTACAAGACTAATGCCGAAGTGGTCCGCGTCGATCTGCATGACGACAAAAAGACCGCCAAGGGCGTGACCTATGTCAACGAGAATGGCGAGGAGGTCTTCCAGCCTGCCAAGATGGTCTTCCTGTGCTCGTTCCAGTTCCAGAACGTGCGCCTGATGCTGCTATCGGGTATCGGCCAGCCCTATAACCCGATGACGGGCGAGGGCGTCGTGGGCCGGAACTATGCCTTCCTGTCGAATGGCGGCGTGACCATGTTCTTCAAGGACAAGGAGTTCAACCCCTTCGCGACCGCCGGCGCGACCGGTGTGATGTTCAACGATGTCTCGCCGCGTCCGGGCTTCGAGGATGGCGTGAAATACGGCTTCCTGGGCGGCGCGAAGATCCACTCCTCGCAATCGAACGGCAACCCGATCGGCACCGCCCTTCCCAAGGACGTGCCCGGCTGGGGCATGGGCTGGAAACAGGGTATGCGCGACTGGTATGGCCATTCGATGAAGATCTCGATCACCACGACCTGCATGTCCTATCGCGGCAACTACATGGATCTGGATCCGACCTATACCGACCATCTGGGCAATCCGATGGCGCGGATCACCTTCGACTGGAAAGAGAACGAGCTGAAGCTGCAGCAGTATCTCAAGGAGCTATGCAACAATATCGCCCGCGAAATGGGCCCCGATATCAGCCATGACAGCTTCCTCAAGCCCGACAGCCATTACGACATGCGCCCCTATGTCTCGACCCATAATGTGGGCGGTGCGGTGATGGGCGATGATCCCAAGACCTCGGCGCTCAACAAGTATCTGCAAAGCTGGGATGTGCATAACGTCTTCGTGCCGGGCGGCAATGCCTTCCCGCAGAACTTCCAGGCAAACCCGACCGATATGATCGGCGCGCTGACCTACCACGCGGCCGAAACCATCGTAAAGGATTACATCAAGAACCCCGGCCCGCTGGTCCAGGCATAAGGAGCGTTGGATATGAAACTCGTAATGATGTCCGCCGCCCTATCGCTGGGCGCAGGGATGGCCATGGCGCAGGATGCCGATCTGGTCAAACAGGGCGCCTATGTCGCGCGGCTGGGCGATTGCATGGCCTGCCATACCGCACCGGGCGGCGCGCCCTATGCCGGTGGCCTGCCGATCAAGAGCGATCTGGGCACGATCTACGCCACCAATATCACCCCCGACAAAGAGGCCGGTATCGGCAGCTATTCGGAGGAGGATTTCGCCAAGGCCGTCCGCAAAGGTGTCACCCCCGACGGGACGCATCTCTATCCGGCGATGCCCTACCCCTCCTATGCCAAAATGACGGATGCCGATATCAAGGCGCTCTACGCCTATATCATGCAGGATGTAGAACCGGTGGCCGAGAAAGCCCCGGAAACGCATCTGGGCTTCCCGTTCAACCAGCGTTGGGGGATGGCCCTGTGGAACCTCGCCTTCAGCGAAAGCGTGGGCTTCACACCCGATCCCAAGCTCTCGGATGCCGAGAACCGCGGGAAATATATCGTCGAAGGAGCAGGCCACTGCGGCAGCTGCCATACCCCGCGCGGGATCGGCATGCAGGAGAAAGCCTATGATAACGGCAGCGACGACTATCTCGCTGGCGGCGATCTGAACGGCTGGAGCGTGCCCTCGCTGCGCGCCGACGCAGACAGTGGCATAGGTGTCGCAGGCTGGACCGATCAGGAGATCGTCGACTATCTGGCCATGGGTCGCAATGACAAGGCGGCGGTGGGCGGCGAGATGACCTCGGTCATCGAGCACAGCACGAGCCACATGACCGATGACGATCTGGCTTCGGTCGCGGCCTATCTCAAGACCATGGCGCCCTCGGGTGATCTGGTCTCGCTGAAGCCTGCAGCCGATGCCCAAGCCACGATCGCCACCCTGACGGCGGCCAAGGATCTGACCAATGGCGAGCGCGTCTATATCGACAATTGCGGTGCGTGCCACTTCGTCACCGGCAAGGGCGGCAAGGACATCTTCCCCGAGCTGGATGGCGCGAGCATCGTCAACGCGCCGAGCGCGACAGGTCTTGTGCATACCATCCTCGCCGGCGCTAAGACGCCCTCGGTCGAGAAGGCGCCTTCGGTCAATCTGATGCCGGGCTTTGCCGGCCGTCTGAGCGATCAGGATGTTGCGGATCTCGCAACCTTCCTGCGCGGCGCATGGACGAACAATGCCGGCAAGGTCAGCACGTCGGATGTGGCGTCGGTCCGCGCGACCCTGGCCCAGGACTGATCCGGTCCGCCAAAGACGGGTTATCCCTGACGGGGCGCATCCATGATGCGCCCCGTTTCAGTTGATAAGCAGGGTGGAATATAAGGATAGATAGATTCACTTTCGATTAAAGGTGAATCCAATCGCCATATTCTTGCCAGCTTTTTGGCAAGGCCGTTCCTTGCGGCTCGGGCAGTTTGCATCTGTCCTCCTCGCAGCGAAGACGCCCCGGGCGCCGCGCGAGCGCGTGCAAAATGCGCGCAATTCTGGCGGTGAATCCGCGTCCCTTTCGGCCAGTACAGGTATTTCCGGCGTTGTTACGGCCGTTATCCTGAAGGATTGCGTTTATGTGCACAATTTGCGGCAGCACAGATCATATTGCCCCGCTCATCGACATGGCGGCGAGCATTACATCCGATAGTGCATCCAGCGGCAAACCCGTCTGGAGTGTTCAGCAGATCGCGACCTATCTAAGCACCGGCTATTGGGCCGACAAAGGCAGTGCCGCGCATAAATTTGCGATCACCTCTTCCGGCACCCTGACGGTCAACCTGTCGGGCCTGAGCGACACCAGCGCCGCCTATGCCCGTGCAGCCCTCGAGGCATGGACCGATGCCTCGGGTATCCGGTTCAAGGAGACGACGGCGAATGCCCAGATCACCTTTACCGATAGCAATTCCGGCGCCTATACCTCGACAAGCTATTCGGGCTCCGTGACCAGCTCGGCCAGAATCAATATAAACGAGACGTTCGCCTCCAGCGCCTACATGCTGCAGACCTATATCCACGAGATCGGTCATGCGCTGGGGCTTGGCCATTCGGGCGATTACAACGGCTCCGCAAGTTTTGCGACCGATGCCGCCTATGCCAATGATACCTGGCAATATTCGATCATGTCCTATTTCTACCAGACCCTCAGCAGCGATACCGATGCCAGTTTTGCCTATGTCGTCACGCCACAGATCGCCGATATTCTCGCGATCCAGCAGATGTATGGCACGTCCTCTTCTGTCCATAGCGGCAGTACGACCTATGGGGATAGCGGGGTCGAACTTCTGGATGCGCGCGCCCAGACCATCGTCGATGCCGGCGGCACCGATACCATCGATCTACGCTCGCGCAGCGCGGACCAGAAGATCGACCTGACCCCGGGTAGCTTCTCGGATCTTGGCGGGCGCGAGAAAAACCTCGCGATCGCGCTCAACACGACCATCGAGAATGCCTATCTCGGCAGTGGCGATGATACCATCATCGGGAATGCGGCTAGGAATATCCTGTATGGCGGTGCGGGCAATGACGAAATCTCCGGCGGTGCGGGGGCGGATTATCTTGCCGGTCAGGACGGCAATGATGCGCTATGGGGCGGCAATGGAAATGACAGCCTCTGGGGCGGCAATAATAACGACGTGCTGATCGGAGGGGATGGCGATGACTTCCTCAACGGGCAATCGGGGAATGACACGTTGATCGCAGGCTCCGGCAGCGACACCCTGAACGGTGCCGAAGGAGACGATACGGTCGTCTACGACCTGCAGTCGGAAGATGTTTTCATCTACTATTCCGGTTCTCAGCTTCAGATCAAACATGGCAGCGACATCGATTATCTCAACGGGATCGAAACCGTCGCCTTCAATGACGGAAGCTGCGCCGTGTCCGATCTGGCAACGCTGGCCAATAAAGGCTGGATCGATGCCTCGAGCATCCTGGACGGAACGGCGCTGCAGACGGCCGCGAAAACGCAAACCAGCGTGACAGATCCTGCCACCACCACGAGCACGGTCGCAGCCACGACCTCGGTCGCCTCGCATATGGAGGTTGGAACCACTAGCCTTGCGCGATCGGCCAAGAATGAAGGCTGGATCACGGTCAGCTTCGCATCAGCAATCGAGGACGCGATTGTCGTCGTCGGCCCGATCACGAGTAATGGTGGCCAGCAGGTTGTGCCCGAGATCCGCAACATCACAAGTTCGGGCTTCGAGATCCGGCTGGCGGAATGGGACTATCTCGACGGAACGCATGTGCAGGAACAGATCTCCTGGATGGCAGGGAGCGCGGGCAGCTACTATCTGGCCGACGGCACCCAGATCACCTTCGGATCGGCCGAGATCAACGGCGCAAGAAACACGACCATCACGCTTGACGGTTTCGATAGTTCCGCCACGGTGACGGCCTATGGCAGCCTCGTGGGGACGGGCGATCAGGTTCTGACCCATCGTATGGCAAATATATCGTCCGATGGTCTGCAAGTCAGGATGCAGGCAGAAGAAGCAGAAAAAGGCACGGTTTCCACCGAGATCCGGACTTTTGACTATGTGGTGATCGAGAACGGTGGCACCCTGGTCGACAATAGTGCCCTCAACCTTGCGTCGAACTGGGGAGCAATCGGAGATACGGACAGTAACGCGGTCTTCGCAGACATGCAGACCTATCGGGGCGGCGATACGACGAGCCTGAGACAGACAACAGTCAAAGACACAACCTACTTGAAACTTGTCGAAGAACAGTCCTACGACGCAGAAACCAGTCATATGAACGAAAGCGTCGCCTATACCAGCCTCGAGACCGGAAGCTATAGTCTCCTGACATCCGACCCTCAGGAATACAACACCGTTAAAAGTGCCCTCGAGGTCGGAACGCTATCCCTGAGCCGCAGCAAATCGGACGATGGCTGGATCCATGTCAGTTTTGGCGAGACGATCGCAGATGCCGTTGTCGTGCTCGGACCGGTGACAACAAATGGCGGCCAAGCCGTCACAACAGAATTGCGAAATATCACGGATGAAGGCTTCGATGTGCGCCTTTCCGAATGGGATTATCTGGATGGAGCCCATATAGTGGAAAGCCTCTCCTGGATGGCAGGCACCGAGGGCCAGCACATGCTGTCCGATGGCACCAAGATCACACTCGGCACCCAACAGGTCACGGGCAACCAGACCGCCGCGATTTCCTATGACGGCTTCGATGGCACGCCAACCCTCATTGCCTCGGTCTCGGGAGAGGGTAGCCAGATCGTCACGGAACGGATCGTCTCGGTCGGAACCGAGAGCGCCAAACTGAGGCTCGCCGCCGAGGAATCCGATGGCGGGGTCTCCAGCACGACTACCCGCGTCGTGCAATGGGCCGCCATCGAGGAAGCGCCCGGATCCTCGGTCTCCGAGGGCTCGGCCCTGATCAGCAGCACCGCCGCCAAGATTTCCGTCGACAGCACCTTGGCGCTATTTGCGGATACACAGTCCTATCGGGGAGCGGATACGATCGTCCTGCGCAGCAAAGAGACCAATGATGGCACCAAGCTCTATTTGCAGGAAGAACAATCCAAGGATAGCGAGACAGGGCATGTCTATGAAACGGTCTCCTGGATCACGATTGGCGAAGGCCGCTATGAATTGATCGATCTTGACGATGCGGCTGCCGACGAGCCCGTATTGGCTGCTGCCGGTTCGGACATGACCTCCTTCGTGGATGATCTCGTCCTGTGAATATCCGCGGATCAAGGGCGCAATTCCGCCCGGGGAGTGCCTTCTGACAAGGCAGCCCCTGCGGATCAAGGCCGTGACAAGGCTCTCTTGGCCCTCGCCATAAAAAAACACCGGCACCCCTCGAGGTGCCGGTGTTTTTGATCGTGTGGATCAGAGACCGCCGAAATGGAAGGCTTTGGTCTCGAGATATTCCTCGATCCCTTCTTGCGCGCCTTCACGGCCCAGACCCGACGCTTTCACACCGCCGAAGGGTGCTTCGGCATGGCTGACCGCGCCGGTATTGAGCCCCACCAAACCGGTTTCCAGCGCCTCGCCGAAGCGGAAGGCACGGGCCATATCGGTGGTGTAGAAATAGGCCGCCAGACCGAAGGGCGTGCCATTTGCGATTGCCAGCGCCTCTTCCTCGGTCTCGAATTTGAAGACCGGAGCAACGGGACCAAAGGTCTCTTCACCCGCACATTGCATATCCAGCGTCGCCCCCACGAGCACGGTCGGATCGGCATATTGCGCCGTCAGCTCGCGTTTCTTGGTCGCGCGGGTTGCGCCCTTGGACAGCGCATCCTCGACATGGCGGTTGATCTTGTCGATCGCGGCTGCATTGATCATCGGACCAATGGTCGTATCCTCGGCAGTGCCGGGGCCGACCTTCAGCGCATCGACCTTCTCCGCGAGCTTGGCAACAAAGGCGTCATGGATCCCCGATTGCACCAGCAGACGGTTGGCACAGACGCAGGTCTGGCCACCATTGCGGAATTTCGACGCCATCGCGCCTTCCACAGCCGCATCCAGATCGGCATCATCGAACACGATGAAGGGCGCGTTACCGCCGAGTTCCAGCGACATCTTCTTCAGCGTCGGGGCGCATTGTTCGGCCAGAAGTGCGCCCACACGGGTCGAGCCGGTGAAGGACAGCTTACGCACAACAGGGCTTGCAGTCAGCGCGCCGCCAATGGCCTCGGGTCGACCGGTCAGGCAGTTGAGCACACCTTTGGGGATGCCCGCACGCTCGCCCAGCAGGCACAGCGCCAGCGCCGAATAGGGTGTGAAATCAGAAGGTTTGATGACCATCGTGCAGCCTGCCGCCAGACCCGGTGCCACCTTGCGGGTAATCATCGCGGTCGGGAAGTTCCACGGCGTGATGATCGCACAGACACCCACCGGCTCTTTCATCGCGAAGATCTTCTTACCCTTCACGGGGCTCGGGATGATCGAACCGTTGATGCGGCGGGCCTCTTCGGCAAACCAGCGGATAAAGGAGGCCCCATAGACGATCTCGCCCTTGGCCTCGGCCAGCGGCTTGCCCTGTTCGGCGGTCAGGATCAGCGCCAGATCATCGGCATTCTCCAGCATCAGATCATACCACGCCATCAGGATATCGGCGCGCTCGGCATGGGTCTTGGCCTTCCACGACTTCATCGCCTCGGCTGCGGCGGCAATCGCCTCCTCGGTCTCGGCGGCGGTATTGTCGGGCATATGGCCTAGAACGTCGCCGGTCGCGGGGTTCATCACGGGCATATCGGCCCGCGCGCGCCACTCGCCATTGATCAGCGCCGCCTCGATGAAGAGGGCGGGGTCGCGCAGCTGGGCGCGCAGGTCGAAGGTTTCATGCACGGTCATATCAGGCCTCCAATGCGGCTTTCACGGCCGCGGTGATTTCATCGGTCGAGCTGGCGCCCGGACGGGTGCCGATGCCCTTGGCAGTGGCGGCCTCGATGGCCGACAGAATTGCGGTTGCGGCGGTTTTCTCGCCCAGATGGTCAAGCATCATAGCGCCCGACCAGATCGCGGCAATCGGATTGGCGATGTTTTTACCGGCAATATCGGGGGCCGAGCCATGCACCGGCTCGAACATCGAGGGCACCGACGGATCGGGGCAGATATTGGCCGAGGCCGCAAAGCCAAGCCCGCCCTGAATGGCCGCACCCAGATCGGTGAGGATATCGCCAAAGAGGTTCGAGGCCACGATCACATCCAGATCCTGCGGCGCCATCACCATCTTGGCGGCCATCGCATCGATATGCATATGGCTGACGGTCACATCGGGATATTCGGCGGCGATCTTGTCGGTCATCTCGTCCCAGAACACCATCGAGTATTTCTGGGCATTGGATTTGGTGACAGAGGTCAGATGCTTGCGCCGGGCCCGCGCCTGCTCGAAACCGAAACGAAGGATACGTTCGACGCCCTTGCGGGTGAAGATCGCAACCTCGGTCGCCACCTCATTGTCCTGCCCCTGATGCACGCGGCCACCGGCACCCGAATATTCCCCTTCGGTATTCTCGCGGATGCACAGGATATCGAAGCCTTCGGCCTTCAGCGGGCCCTCGACGCCCGGCAACAGACGGTGCGGGCGGATATTGGCATATTGGGTGAAGGCCTTGCGGATCGGCAGCAGAAGCCCGTGCAGCGACACCGAATCCGGCACCGTTTTCGGCCAGCCCACGGCACCCAAATAGATCGCATCGAAGGGGTGCAACTGCTCGATCCCGTCCTCGGGCATCATTTTGCCGGTTTCCACATAATATTCGCAGGACCACGGGAAGGTGGTGGGCGCGAGAGCGAAGCCGAATTTGGCCGCCGCCACATCCAGCACCTCCATCGTGGCATCCGTTACATCGACACCGATCCCGTCACCGGGGATGAGGGCAAGCGTATAGGTCTTCATCGTCACTCCTTTGGTCGATCACAGATCGATCAGCACAGATTTCGTGCGCCGGTTGGCGCGGTAGGCCTCGCGGCCCAAGTCCTTGCCGAGCCCCGAGGCTTTCCAGCCCCCCGTCGGCAGAATGTGATCGCGCGAGCGGCCATAGCGGTTGATCCAGACGGTCCCCGCCTCGAGCCGCCCGCCCAGACGCAGCGCGCGGCTGAGGTCGCGCGTAAACAGCCCCGCGCAAAGACCATAGGTGTCATGGGCGGCCTGCGCCATGGCGTCTTCCTCGCTCTCAAACGTCTGGAAGGTCGCCACGGGGCCGAAGATTTCCTCGGTCACGGCGGGGTTGGTTTCATCCACGCCCCCAATGAGGGTTGGCTGATAGAAGCTGCCCTCGCGGTCAAACGCCGCGCCGCCACAGAGGATCTCGCCGCCCTGTGCGCGAGCCGCCTGCACGATGGAATCGATCCGCCCCATCTGACGGGCCGAGATGATAGGCGAGAAACCCGCACTGCCCGCATGGGTCACGTCGGGCACCTGCTTGGCGAACTCCACCATCAGCTTGGCGGCCAGCTCATCAGCCACCGATGCCGCCACAAGGATGCGCGAGCCCGCCACACAGAATTGCCCCGCATTGGGCAGGATACCCCGCGCCAGACATTCGGCGGCCTTATCCAGATCGGCATCGGCAAAGACCAGCATCGGGCTTTTGCCGCCCAGCTCCAGCGTCATCGGCTTGATGCCATGGCGCGCGATATTTTCCATGATCGCGGCGCCTGCGCGGGTCGAGCCGGTGAAAGACACCTTGTCGATGCCCGGATGGCCGGTAATCGCATTGCCGGTAGTCGGACCATCGCCCAGCACCACATTGATGAGCCCCGCAGGAATGCCCGCACGCACCGAGAGTTCCGCCATATAAAGCGTGGTATAGGGCGTCATTTCGGAGGGTTTGATCACTACGGCATTTCCCGCCGCAAGCGCGGGGCCAAGCTTCCAGCCCGCCATGGAAATCGGGAAGTTCCAGGGCGTCACGGCCCCGATTACCCCATAGGGATGATCCGAGATATAGCCAAACTGGCTGTCAGACGTCGGCACCAGATCGCCGCATTCCTTATCGGCAAATTCAGCAAAAAAGCGGATCTGCTCGGCGGTCACCATCACATCGCCCGCGAGCGCCTGCGCATAAGGGCGCGAGGAACAGATCGCTTCAAGCTGTGCCAGATAGGGCGCCTCGGCCTCAATGAGATCCGCCCATTTATGCAACGCCTTGGCACGGTCGCGGGGCGCAATCCCGCCCCAGTTCGACAGTTTCAGCGCCTGACGCGCCGCCCTGACAGCACGATCCACCATCTGCGCATCCGCACAGGCAATCGCACCGATACGTTGGCCGGTCGAAGGAGAGATGACCTCGATCGCCTCGGGGGCCGCAACATATTGCCCGCCGATGAAATGGCCCGAAGGAAGGGCAACGGTGGAAGGGTCGAATGCGAAACTCATACTATCCTCGTCTTTCTTCGCCCCAGCCTAAGCGGGACTGGCGCATCAATTCTGATTAAAACGGCCCTCTTCGCAGCATTTTCCACTGCGCGGGCCGCTTTGCGGCAGATTATGCCGCGTCAGAATTTTGAAACCTTGCCCCATTGGCTCTCGTTAAAGCGGGAGAGCCTGTATTGTGCGATCTCGGTGATCGGCGTCCGTCCCAGAAGCATGTCGGCCACCAGATGCCCGACCCCCGGCCCGATACCGAACCCGTGGCCCGACAGCCCTGCGGCCAGCGTCAGACCGGGCAGGCCGGTCTCGGTGTCGATGACGGGCACACCATCGGGGGTAGAATCGATGAAACCCGCCCATGTTGCCTGAACCGGCAGCGCTTTCAGCGCGGGTAGCAGCGCACGGGCGCGGCTCAGCGTCATATCGATCAGTCCCTTTGCGGGCGTCGGATCCAGAACCCGCATCCGCTCCATCGGTGTGATCCGATCGAGCGCCCAGATCTTGCGGGTCTCGAACCCTGCCTTCCATGCCTGCAACCCGCCCGGGCCGAGGCTTTTCCAGCGCTTGGTGAACATCGGCAGGAAATGTTTCGCTTGAACGATCATTCCGGGCGTGGGGTCCACGGCGGCCTTGCCCGAGATGGCAAGCGTATAGGCGCCGTCGCCGCGCCGCGTCACCGATACGGCGGCGGTATGGAGCGCATCGGGCAGCCCCTCGGCCCCCGGCGCAACGGAAAGGATTGAACTGCGCACCGAGGCCTGCGGGAAGGCCAGCCCGTATTGATGCAGGAAGCTTGACGCCCAAGCGCCGCCCGCCATCACCACCTGCGCGGTCCGTATGGTACCACGTTCGGTCACGACGCCGCTGACCCGGCCGGCACTGGTTTCCAGCCCTCGCGCGGCGCAGTTCTGCAAGACGACCCCGCCATGTTTGATCACGCCCTTGGCAATCATCGGCGCCGCGCGCGAGGGATCGGCGGTCCCGTCACTGGGTGACCAGACCCCGCCTGCCCAAGTCTGGCCGGTTGCAGCGCCCCGTTCGGCCGCTTCCGCCGCCGTCAGCATCCGTGTATCGACCCCTTCGCCACGAGCGAAACGGCCCCACTTGGCCCAGCCCTCGATCTCGGCCTGATCTTTGGAGAGATACAGAAGCCCGCAGCGCCGGAACCCCATATCCTCGCCAATGTCGGCAGTCATCTCCTCCCATAGTTCCAGAGACTTCGTCGAAAGCGGCAGCTCGCGCGCATCACGGTTTTGCTGGCGACACCAGCCCCAGTTGCGGCTCGATTGCTCGGCCCCGATCCGGCCCTTCTCCAACAGCACGACTTTCTGGCCCGCGCGCGCCAGCCAATAGGCCGCACTCACCCCCGCGATCCCTGCCCCGATCACCACGCAATCGGCATGGGTCGGCAGATCGGCGGGGGTATCGAATGTGAAAAGCGGTGCGGGCATGGGGGTCTCCTCGATCGTTGGCCCCACGCTACACGTCACCCCGCAGCCACATCTGCCAAATCTCAACCATTTGTGGCATATCATGTTGTATACCGGATGCCGCATGCCCTTCCTTGCGCGGAAAAATCCGCTATGACTAGGGCAGGTAAAGGCGCAGGAACGAATATGAGCACGGCTTATAAACTGGACAGGATCGATCTGAAGATTCTGGCGGAGCTGCAGCGCAATGGCCGGATCACCAATGTGGAACTGGCAGATCTCGTGGCACTTTCGCCCTCGCCATGCCTGATGCGGGTGAAAAAGCTCCAGCAAGCGGGCTATATCAGCGGATATGCCGCCCAGATCGATATGACAAAGCTCGGTGAGACGCTCACCGTCTTTACGGAATTCACCCTGAAAAACCACCGCCAGATCGATTTCGCCCGATTTCAGGAGGCGCTCGAGAAGGTCGATAGCTGTGTCGAATGCCATCTGGTCTCGGGCGGATACGATTATCTGGCGAAATTCGTCACCGCCTCGATCGGCGATTACCAGACCATCCTTGAGGGGTTGGTGGACCGCGATATCGGGATCGACAAATATTTCAGTTTCGTGGTGATGAAGACGCCCTTCGTCAAAACCCAGATCCCGCTGACGCGGATCTTCGCTGACAGGCTATGAAAAAGCCCCGCCAAGAGCGGGGCTTTTTGTTCAACGATTGGCGAATTTGGCGATGAGCTCGGGATCCTGTTCCAGCGAATTGAGCCAGTTGGTATCGAGCTGCGGCACCGAGGAGATCAGGAGCCGCGAATAGGGATGCGTCGCCTCCGCGCTCATCTTGGCGGCAGGCAGCGCCTCGACCACCTCGCCCTTATACATCACCAGAACCTCGTCGCAGATGGCCTCCACCGTCGAGAGGTCATGGCTGATGAACATATAGCTCAGCTCCAGCTCGCGCTGCAGCTCCTTGAGGAGTTCGATGATCGCCGCAGCCACCACCGTATCGAGCGCCGAGGTGATCTCGTCGCACAGGATCAGCTCGGGCTCGGCGGCCAGCGCACGCGCCAGATTGATCCGCTGTTTTTGCCCGCCCGACAGCTCGCCCGGAAGACGGTGACGCAGCGCCGCAGGCAGGCGCACCATATCCAGAAGCTCGATCACCCGCTTCTCGCGCGCCGCTCCGCGCAGGCCGTGATAGAAGGTCAGCGGACGGCCAAGGATATTGCCGATCGATTGCGCCGGGTTGAGTGCGGTATCGGCCAGCTGGAATACGATCTGAGCGCGGCGCAGCTGCTCCTTCGAGCGTTTGGCCAGATCGCCCGGCATTTCCTGCCCGTCAACCAGAGTGTAGCCGCGATAGGGCGGCAGGATCCCTGCCACAGCGCGCGCGAGCGTCGATTTGCCCGAGCCGGATTCCCCGATCACCCCCAGATTGCGCCCGCGATCCAGCGTGAAATTCACGTTTTTCAGGATCTTGGCCGCAGGAACCCCGTCACGCAGCGTGCCATAGCCTGCACAGAGATCGCGCACTTCGAGGATCGGCGTATGTTTGGCACGATCCGGCACACCCGAAGGCTCATGAACCACCGGCTCGAACGCCGAGAGAAGCTCCCTGGTATAGCGATGGGCGGGCTGATGCAGGATCTGCTCGCAGGTTCCCTCTTCCTGAATCTCGCCGCCCTTGAGCACGATGATCCGGTCCGCGATCTGGGCCACGACGGCCAGATCATGGCTGACATAGACGCCCGCCGCACCCACCTCGGCCATGGCGCGCTTGAACGCGCGCAGAACCTCGATCTGGGTGGTCACATCAAGAGCGGTGGTGGGCTCGTCGAAGATCACCAGCTTGGGGCTTCCGATCAGGGCCATTGCCGCTGCGAGCCGTTGCAACTGTCCACCGGAGACCTGATGGGGATAGCGCTGACCGATCGTATCGGCATTGGGCAGCGCCAGCGCGTGGAAGAGGCTCACGGCCTTCTTCTCGGCCTCCTCGCGCGACATGAGGCCATGGATGGTCGAAATCTCGACAACCTGATCCATGATCCGTTGGCTGGGGTTGAAGGCCGCCGCCGCCGATTGCGGCACATAGGAAACTTCGGTGCCGCGGATCGTGGCGCGTTGTTTCTCCGACAGGGCGGTAACCATATGCCGGTCGAGCCGGATATCGCCGCCGGTGATCTTGCAGCCGGTGCGGGTATGGCCCATCAGCGACAGCGCGATGGTAGTCTTGCCCGAGCCCGACTCGCCGATCAACGAGACCATCTCACCCGGCGCGATATCGAAACTCACGCCCTTGATGATCTCGATCTTGCGGCCCGCATCCGTGGTGGCGCCGATCCGCAGATCACGCACCGATACAAGCGCCTTGGTGTCTTGTGCGAAATCCTTCATGGCTCAGCTCCTGTCGCGGATTTTAGTGGGCAGGTTATCGATGAAGAGATTCACCGAAATGGTCAGCGAGGCGATGGCGAGGCAGGGGAAGACCACCGCGGGCGCGCCCAGCGACAGACCTTCGATATTCTCGCGCACAAGGCCACCCCAATCGGCATTGGGCGGCTGCACACCAAGCCCGAGGAACGACAGCCCCGAGAGCACCAGCACGATGAACACAAAGCGCAGACCCAGATCGGCCAGCACGGGACCGAGGATATTGGGAAAGATCTCGCGGGCGATCAGATAAGGGGTGCGCTCGCCACGGGCGCGGGCCACGGTCACGAAATCCATCGTGTTCACATTGACCGCCAGCGCACGGGCAAAGCGGTAGGCGCCGGGCAGGTAGATCACTGCAAGCGTGCCCACCAAAACGGGGATCGACGAGCCGATCGCCGCCACCGTCACCAGACCGAACAGGAGCGAGGGAATGCCGTTGAGCGCATCAAGGAAGCGCGAGAGGCACATATCGAACCAGCCACCGGCCACGGCAGCGACCATGCCGAGGATCACCCCGCCGGTGCAGGCGAAGAACACCGCCGCCAGCGAGATGCCCACCGTGTAGCGCGCCCCGATCAGCACACGCGAGAAC
This sequence comes from Thioclava sp. 'Guangxiensis', assembly GCF_045348365.1. Classification (NCBI taxonomy): domain Bacteria; kingdom Pseudomonadati; phylum Pseudomonadota; class Alphaproteobacteria; order Rhodobacterales; family Paracoccaceae; genus Thioclava; species Thioclava sp. 'Guangxiensis'. Next base: position 19,991 of record NZ_CP155824.1, read on the forward strand.
ACATCGCGGCCCAGATAATCGGTGCCCATCCAGAACTTGTTCGTGACCGCGCCGAAATAGTCCCAATCGACGATTTCACCCGGCGGGTGCGGCGCGATCAACCCGCCGAAGATGGCAACCACGGCCCAGAAGAGGATGATGGCAAGGCCGATCCGGCCCACCCAGTTGAAGGAATAGCCAAGGTTTTTCGGCGTCGGAAGGCGGAAACTCGAAATATTCATCAACGGCGCAGCCTCGGATTGGACAGGATTGCGGTCAGATCGGCCAGCGTGATCAACAGCAGATAGCTGATGCAGAAGATCATCGCGCAGGACTGGATCAGCGGCAGATCGCGGGTGGAGACGGCATCGACCATCAGCTTGGCCACGCCCGGATAGTTAAAAATGGTCTCGACGATGATCACGCCGCCAACCAGATAGCTGAGCGAGAGCGCGATGGCATTGGCGATGGGACCGAGCGCATTGGGCAGCGCGTGTTTGAGCACCATCCGCTTGCGCGAGGCCCCCTTGAGGAGCGCCATCTCGACATAGGGGGTATTGATCGTCTCGATCACGGCGGCCCGCGTCATGCGGATCATCTGCGCCGAGACCACGAAGGTCAGCGTGATCACCGGCATCGCATAGGCCTTGAGCATCGCGCCGAAGGTGGTGGCATCGGCAGCCCCATAGCTCAGCGCCGGCAGCCAGCCCAGCCAGACCGCGAAGATCAGCACCGAGAGCGTCGCCACCATGAATTCGGGCACCGAGATGACCGAGATCGTCAGGATCGACACGATGCGGTCGAACCACGAGCCGCGCCACATGGCCGCCCCGATCCCCAACGACAGCGCCACGGGCACCGAGATCAGCGTCGTGATCCCCGCCAGTTTCAGCGAATTGACCAAACGGCCACTGACCAGATCGGCCACCGCCATATGGTTCACATAGGATGTGCCCAGATCACCACGCAGGAACCCGAAAAGCCAGCTCAGAAAACGCAGGATCGCGGGCTCGTCGAGCCCCATCGCCTTGCGCAGGCCCGCAACAGCTTCGGGTGTGGCCGCCTGCCCCAGCAGGATCTGCGCCACATCGCCGGGGAGCAGTTCGGTGGCGAAGAATACGGCAAAGGATACGATGATCAGCGTCAGTATCGCGATACCGAGCCTTTGTAAGACAAGGAACCATGGCATGAGCGATTGGGGCAAGGAGCACCTCCCGTCGGAGAAATCTTAAAAAAGCGGGCTGCGCCTGCACGGCGCAGCCCCAGTCGGGGGATATTCTTTAGGCGTTCAGCCAGACATATTCGAGGAAGGAGAAGCCCATCAGCGCGCCCAGCGGGTTGGCACGCATGCCACCGACCTTGTCAGACAGACCATCCACGTTGGAAATAAAGGCCGGAATGATGGTGCCTGCCTCGTTGGCAACCATTTCCTGCATGTCCCAATAGATCGAGGTCCGCTTGTCCTCATCGAGCGAGCCCCGCGCCTCGAGCATCATCTTGTCGAATTTCTCCGACTTGTAATGGCTCTCGTTCCACGGTGCATCCGATGCATACAGCAGCGAGAAGAGGATATCGGGCGTGGGCCGCGGGTTGATATTGCCGAAATGCACGGCCGATTTGAGCCAGTAATTCGACCAGTAGCCATCGGGCGGAACCTGATCGACCTTCAGCTTCATGCCGATCTGCTGGCCCATCTGCTGGATGATCGTGGCCATATCGACCGAGGAGTTGGCCGCCGAGGAGGCCACCATCGGGATCTCGGTGCCCAGAAGGCCGGATTTCTCGAAATGGTGTTTTGCCTTGTCGGGGTCATAAGCGCGGGGCTTGAGGTTGGGGTTATGGTAGCGGTTCGCGCTGGAAATCGGCTGGTCATTGCCGATCTCTGCCATGCCACGCAGGATCGATTTCTGGATCGCTTCGCGGTTGACCAGATATTTCATGCCCTCGACGAAATCGGCCTTCGAGCCCGGCTCCATATCCAGACGGATATTGAGGTCGGTATAGCTGCCCGAGGTGGTGATCGAGGTGGTCACACCCGGTTTGCCGTCCATCAGACGGACAGAGCGCGGGTTGAGCGAGGCACCCACATGGATATCGCCCGACAGGAGCGCGTTCACACGGGCATTGGTATCGGCAATCGCGAAGAACTCGAACCCGTCGAGATAGGGGCCTTCGGATTTGAAGTAGTTCGGGTTTTTCTTGCCGATCGAATGCACGCCGGGTTCGAAGGCCTCACAGATGAACGCACCGGTGCCGTTGGCTTTGGTGAAATCGGTGGTGCCATCGGCGATGATCATGAAGTGATGCATCGCGAAAATGGTCGGCAGGTCGGCATTGGCGCCCGACAGCACGACTTTCACGGTCAGATCATCGATTTTGGAGATCTCGGACATCTGGCCTGCCATTGCAGCTGCCTTGGAGCCCACGGCCGGATCGAGGTGACGCTTGAGCGAATAGACCACGTCTTCGGCCACAAGCGCCTTGCCATCATGGAAGGTCACGCCGGATTTCAGCTTGATTTCCCATGTTTTCGCATCGTCCGTATTGATCGTATCGGCCAGCTCCATCTGCACCTGACCCTGTTCGTCGAGGAAGGTCAGACGGTTATAGAAGGCACAGCAGTTCACATAATCGGTCGAGAGCGACGCTTTTGCCGGATCGAGCGTATCAGCGGTCGAGGACGACCAGCCCGCGGCTTTCAGCACACCGCCCGAGACGGGGGTCGCGGCCACGGCCTTGTTGGCGCCGAGCAAGAGCGAGCCACCGGCCGCCATGCCTACACCTGAGGCCATCAGCATCTTGAGAAGGTCACGCCGCGAGGCTCCGCGACGGATCATGTTCTCGACCATCGCGTCATCGCGACCGGTCCAGTTGGTCGGCTTGAAAGTCATAATCTGGTCATCCCTGTCTGTTGTGCCCGAAGGCTTTGGTTAACGATGGCCTTTTAGGTGCCAATTTGGCTCGGGCGGTCTTATGGCCGCCCTGAGCCGGGTTCAACGTGCCCGCACATGGCTTGCAAACACTTCAGCAGACGTTATGCGTCAAAGGCTTTCTCGGCGGCTTCCGCCAGCTCGATCAGCGCGTGGAAGTGGTAGTCGGGCTCGGTGAATTCCTTGGGCTCGATGGTCCCGCCATAGCCGTTCTGCGCGTGCCGGCGCTGGATCCAGGCATTGGTCATACCCAACTCGCGCGAGATGCCGATATCGTGGTATTGGCTCTGCGCGGTATGCAGGATGTCGTCCTTGGAGCCGCCGTCTTTTTCCACATAGGCGAAAACCTGATGGAAGTAATCGGGGTTCGGCTTCTCGCAGCCGGTATCATCGGTGGTGAAACCGGCCCAGAAGGGCTGACCCAGTTTCTCGGCATATTTCTCGAAGGCCCAGCGGCGGGCATTGGTCATCGCCACCAGCTTGTAATGCTTCTTCAGCGTCGCCATGGCCTTCACGCTATCGGGGAACGGCTTGGCCTCGCCCACAGTGTCGATCATCAGCTGGCGATATTCCTCGGTATCGGGCAGATCAAATGCGGCCGCGATACGCGAATAGCAGCGCCCCAGATCATCGGGGAAGCGCAGCGCGCCCGGCTCGTAGCGCGCGTCGCGATAGACCGAGAGGGCAGCTTCGCCGTCGATCGTCACGCCTTCTTTGGCCGCGATCGCGTTGAGGCCGTCTTTGATCGCGCCCTCGAAATCGATCAAGGTGCCGACAACGTCGAAAGTGACATAGCTAAAAGCGGTCAGCGGTTTGGTGGCGGTTGTGGTTGCCATCTTTGGCAGTCCTTTCTGCGGATATGCCGGAGGGAGAGGTCCGGCGAAACATTCTGCGGGCAAGCACCGGTATCGAGGCATCTATGCCCCGAAATGCGTGTGTCTCTTGGGCTTTTGCTGCGACAATTTCTGTCTTCGTAGGATCAGTGTGCCGCTAAAAAACAGCCCTGAGGCACCGAATATCGAAGCTTTGCGGCATAATGTTCTGTATCCCACCGGCCAGAGACAGAATTTAATGCTGTAAAAAAAACCGGCCCTAAGGCCGGTTCCTGAAGGCTCAGTAGCCTTTCTTCTGATCCACCTGTCCTGGGATCGGATTTCCTGCAGCCGAGGCTTGCATCACCGCCAGAACATGGCGCGCGCCCTCCTCATAGCCGGTGCGGGCCGCGATATGGGGCGTGATGATCAGACGGCTGTCGGACCATGCCCAGTGATCTGCCGGGAGGGGTTCGGGGTCGGTCACATCCAGCATGGCCGATGTGATCTGGCCCGCATCGAGTGCGGCACGCAGCGCCGCCAGATCGAGCTGTGCCCCGCGCCCCGCCTGCACGATCCGCGCGCCTCTGGGCAGCTTCGCAAAGAATGCCGCATCCATCAGTCCGCGCGTCTCGTCCGTCAGCGGCAGCAGGCACACCAGAATATCGGTGCGCGCCAGGAACGCGTCGAGGCCTGCCTGATCATAGACCGGACAATCCTCCACCGGCCGCCCCGAACGTGACCAGCCGGCTACCTCGAAATCGAGGCTCTTGAGGGTCTGCGCCGTCAGCTGACCGATGCGGCCCATACCCATGATGCCGACCCGCGCGCCCTTGGCTGTGTTGGGCGCATGCTGGACCCATTCCCCACGGGTGGCCTGATCGAGATAGACAGGCAGATCGCGATGGGTGGCCAGAACCCCCATCACGCACCAGTCACGCACCATCTTCTCGATACTCTCGGCCAGCGTGCGCGACAGCGCCACCCCTTCGGGCAGCGGTGGCATATGGTCGACACCCGCCCCCACCGAGATCAGCACCTCGAGATTGGGATAGCGCGCAATATCCTCGGGTGGCTCCCAACAGGCGATATGGGTAATCGAGGCGGGGTCCGTGACCGCCGCCTCGCCCATGATCATCTCGATTCCATGCGGAGCGAGGACCTCTTTCCAGACCTTCTCGCGCTCGGGGATGGAGAGATAAAGGAGCTTCATCCTTTCAGTGCCGCGCGCACATCCGCATCCTCGAGCGTCTCGTCGAGCACGGCTTTGGTGCGGGCAACGATCATGTCGATCTCTTCCTCGGTGCAGCACAGCGGCGGCGCATAGCCGAAGATGCCCTGCGCGAAGGAGCGCACGATCAGACCCTTCTCCCACGCACGGTCAAACAGGCGGGTGGCCGGTTGCACCGAGGCCGGAAGCGGGGTCTTGTTCTCCTTATCGACGACCAGCTCGATGGCGGCGAGCATGCCGCGACCGCGAACATCGCCCACCAACGGATGGTCGGACAGGCCCTTGAGACCTTCCATCAGTCGCGCACCAACCTTGCGGCCATTCTCCAGCAGGCCACCCTCGTAGAGCGACAGGACTTCCAGAGCGACCGCCGCCGAAACGGGATGCGCCGAATAGGTGAAGCCATGACCCACGGCCTTGGCACCTGCGCCCTCGGCGATGGTTTCGTAGACATGATCGGACATGAAGACCGCACCCATCGGTACATAGCCCGAGGTCAGGCCCTTGGCGGTGGTCATCAGATCGGGGACGATGCCCTCGTCTTCACAGGCGAAAAGCGGGCCGGTGCGGCCGAAGCCGGTGATAACCTCATCGGCAATGAAGAGGATCTCGAGTTCCTTACACACATCGCGCATCGCCTTGACCCAGCCTTTCGGCGGGACCAGCACGCCGCCCGAGCCCTGGATCGGCTCGAGATAGAAGGCCGCAACCTTCTCAGGCCCGATGGCCTCGACCTTGGCTTTCAGCTCGTTCACCGACGCTTCGATGATCTCTGCATCGGTCTTGAGCGGATTACGATAGGTGTAATGCGACGAGATCTTGTGCTGCCAGCTATAGGGCACGCCGAAGCCCTCATGGAAGCCGCCAAGTGCCGTCAGGCCTGCGCCCATCGTGGTCGAGCCATGATAGCCCTGTTCGACCGAGATGAACTGGTCACGGTTCGGCTGGCCTTTCGAGTGCCAGTAATACCGCACGAAGCGGATCGTGCTATCGACCGCATCCGAGCCACCGAGCGAGAAATAGATATGGTTCAGATCGCCCGGTGCGCGCTCGGCCAGTTTGGCGGCAAGCTTGATCGGAGCTTCGGCCCCGAGGTCGAAATAGCCGGTGGCATAGGGCAGTTTGCGCATCTGCTCGGCGGCAGCTTCCACAATGCTTTCATGGCCATAGCCCGCATTCACGCACCACAGGCCTGCAAACCCGTCGATCAGCTCTCGGCCTTCCGCATCCGTCACCCGCGCGCCTTTGGCCGATGCGAGCACCCGCACGCCACGCGCTTCGTGGCCTTTGAACGAGGATACGGGGTGGATCAGGTGCTGGCGATCCATCTCGATCAGGGAATTGGTCAACATTGACAGTCTCCTAAGATCAGCCCAGGGCCTGCGACACGAGGGCATAGGTTTTCAAATCGGGGTTCGCAGGACGGGCGGCAACCGCCCCTTCCCGCAGCATGGCAACGCCGCCGCCCACATGGGCAAGCCCCAGCGCTGCTGCATGGTCTTGCAAGGCACGCTCCGGCGCGAAATCGACGCGCAGGAACCGGCCTCGGGTGCGGCAGGCGGCTTCGGACAGAAGCGCGCGCGCCGCGATATCGTTTTGGGCCAAGATCGGGCCGATCACATATCCGCGCCCGAATGCGCGCAGCATGGCAAAGCCGCCCGCAGTCACAAGAACCTCGCCCTGAGCGGCAATATCCGTCAGGAGCTTGGCACGATCCATGCCGGTTGCGACACGATCTGCGGCAATCAATTGCGCGAGCTCTTCGGCGCTGGCCTCATGCACCGGCTGTTCGGGCGTCTGCGCTACGGCCACGCCCTGATACTGCATGACCTCACCCTGGGCCTTGAAGCCCAGTTTCTGATAAAGCGGCAGACCATCGGCGGTGGCCACAAGGCGCAGCTCCATCGTGGCTGCACGGTCCAGCAGCGCCTGCATCAGCCTGCGTCCGAGCCCCTGCCCGCGCATGGCTTCATCGACAATGATCATGTTGAGTGTGCCGACATCGCCCAACAATGACAGAATTGCAGTGCCCACGACTTTTTCGCCCTGCAGGGCAACAACGCCTTCGGACACACCCAATACCAACGCCCAATCCTCGGGGCGGTGCGGCCACGAGACTGCCTGCGACATACCATGCGCCTGCGGGATATGCGAAAGCTCCATCGGGGCGATGGCGATCTGCGCGGTCTCGGTGCTGGAAACGTCGGTCATAGGGGCCTCTTCGGTCTTGTTACCTTCAGGCTAATGCCTGGCGGGCGGCAGTTTCACTTTGTTCACGCAATCATGCCGCAGGAGTAAAGGAATTCCTGCGGCATGACAGCATTTTATGCTGAACACCTGACGACGAGCGCCAGAACCATGGCATGGGCGGCCTCCAGCTCGGAGCGCGTCAGATATTCCTCGGGCTTATGCGCGCGGGCAATATCGCCCGGCCCGCAGACGATGGCGGGAATACCCGCCTGCTGGAACAGCCCGGCTTCGGTGCCGAAGCTGACCGCCCCTTGCGCCTGATGGCCCGAGATCTCCTCGGCCAGCGCCACGAGCGGATCACTCGCATCCAGCGCAAGAGCCGGATAATCCGACAGGAATTCGGCAGACACGCCTTCGGGGAGATCCGCGCAGATCTCTTCGAGGATCGCGCGCGGCGACACGCCTGCAATCGCCCGTGCCTCGATCTGTGCCTCGGCCAGATCGGGGATGATATTGACCGCCTGCCCGCCCGCGATCGTGCCGATCTGCACCGAGCTATAGGGCGGCGCAAAACGTGCATCCTGCGGGCCGGTGGTAAGGTCATGGGCGGTCTCGCAGATCCGTGCCAGCACCGGCACAAGGGTCTGGATGGCATTCACGCCCAGATCAGGGCGCGAGCTATGGCCAGACACACCCCTGGCCACAAGGCGCAGCGCGGCCTTGCCCTTATGCGCCAGCACCGGCACCAGCCCCGTCGGCTCGCCAATGATCGCGGCCTCGGGAAGCGCGCAAAGCGACGGCAGCGCCGCCAGCAGATGCGGCACCCCCTTGCACCCCGCCTCCTCGTCATAGGAGATCGCGATGTGGATAGGCTTTGCCAGATCAGCCTCGCCCATAGCGGGAGCCGCTGCCAGCACGGCCGCCAAGAACCCCTTCATATCGCAGGCCCCGCGCCCGATCAGGCGCTGGCCTTCATGGCGCAGGATAAAGGGATCGGCGAGCCATTCCGGCTCGCCCGCAGGCACCACGTCGATATGGCCCGAGAGCACGATCCCCGCCACGTCCCGCGGCCCGAAGCTGGCGAAAAGGTTCGACCGGTCCCCTTCGGGACCGGTCAGGATATCGACCTGCGCACCAAACCCGCGCAGATAGGTGGCAATATCCTCGAGAACCGCGCCATTGGGCGTCCCGACCACGGTCGGAAACCCGACGAGCCGAGCGAGGAGATCTTCGGGGCTCATGAGGCGATCACAAAGATTTTTTTCACGGTTTCAACGGTATGCCAGGTGCCGACAAAACCGGGCTTCATGATGAAACTATCACCTGCGGCAAATTCATGCGCCGCGCCACCCTCTTCGGAGATGATGCAGCGACCCGCGAGGATATGGCAGAATTCAAATGTCTCGCCCTTCATCGATACCGTTTTACCGGGAGTCGCTTCCCAGATGCCGGTGCGGATCTTGCCCCATTTGGCCGCCTCCGCCATAGCGGTGTCCAACTCCCATGTCTTATAGGCGGGCGCACCTTCGATCAGGCGCTCGGGAGCGGCCACGTCCTCGCGCGGGCTGAACTGGGGGGAGGTCTCGACGGGGATAAGAAGCGACATGTAAGGCCCTTTCAAGGCAAGTGAGAGTGACCCTTTTATGCCCCTGCCGGTGCGGGACGTGCCGTCAAAAGCGTGTCCCGCACCGCAGGCCCTGCCGAACTCGCGCCCCGAAACGGTATTTCCTGCGCCTGATCGCGCAGATGCGGCAGCACCCGTGCGCGCAACAGGTTCAGGCTGGGGCCACAAGAGAGATCCCGGAGATACACATGACCTTCCGCCCGAAATTCATCACCTTCGACTGCCACGGCACGATGATCCACTTCGACATGGCCGGTGCGGCCCGCCACCATTACGGTGCCCAGCTCTCCGAGCCGGCGATGGAAAAGTTCATCCGTGATTTCTCGGCCTATCGTCTGGACGAGGTTCTGGGCGCATGGAAACCCTATGCGGAGATCGTCCATAACGCGGTCGAGCGCACCTGCAAACGCAACGGGATCACCTTCGATCCGGCGGTGGCCGCAGACATTTATGCGCGCGTGCCGACCTGGGGCCCGCATGCCGATGTGCCCGCAGGGCTTGCCCGTATCGCGCCGCATATCCCGCTGGTGGCGCTGACCAACTCGATGAACGAACAGATCCCGCATAATATCGCCAAGCTCGGCGCGCCCATCGCGCATGTGTTTACCGCCGAGAGCGCAGGCGCCTACAAGCCGCAGATGCGGCCCTTCGAATATATGCTCGACGAGCTGGGCTGCGGGCCGGAAGATATCCTGCATGTGTCCTCAAGTTTCCGCTATGACCTGATGACTGCCCATGACATGGGGATCAAAAATAAGGTCTGGGTCAACCGCGCCCATGAACCCGCCAACCCGTATTACGGCTATACCGAGGTCAAAGACATTTCCGGTCTGGCCGAAGTCGTCGGTCTGTAAAAGGGTGCGAAGGGGAAGAGAGATGGAATATAAATCCTATTGGCACGAAACCTCGACCCCTTTCGCCCATGGCGAACAGGGGCCTGCCGAGGGGCAGTTCGATGTGGTCGTCATCGGTGGTGGCTTCACGGGGCTCAACGCTGCGCGCAAACTGGCGAAATCCGGCGTCTCGGTGGCGCTTCTGGAAGCCTCGCATGTGGGCGCGGGCGGCTCGGGGCGCAATGGCGGACATCTCAATAACGGGATCGCCCATGGCTATGCGGATGCCAAAGCGCATCTGGGCGCGGATCAGGCCCATCGGCTTTACAAAGCCTATGACCGCTCGATCGATATGATCGAGGATCTGGTGGCCGAGGAAGGCATCGATTGCAGCTTCCGTCGCTGCGGTAAGCTGAAACTGGCCTCCAAAGAAAGCCATGTGGCGGGACTGCGGGCGAATTTCGAACTGATCCACCGCGAGGTGGACCCCGAGACCCGCTGGATCGACCGCGCAGGTCTGAAAGACGAGGTTGGCTCTGAACAATTCCACGGCGGGATGGTCTACGAAAAGACCGCCATGATGCATATGGGACGCTATGTGAACGGGCTGGCCGAGGCTGCCCATAAGCACGGCGCGAAAATCTGGGAAGCCACGCCCATGACCGCCCGTCGCAAGACCGCCAATGGCTGGGAGATCACCACACCGCGCGGCACGCTACAGGCCAACCGGATGATCGTGGCGACCGGCGCCTATACGGGGGCCGCGCCCGAAGCGCCGCTGTCTTTCTTCCGCCGCCGGATCATCTCGGTGGGCTCCTTCATCATCGCGACCCGTCCGCTGACGCCCGAGGAAGTGGCCCGCACCGTGCCTGGCAACCGGACCTTTGTCACCTCGATGAATATCGGGAACTATTTCCGCCTCTCGCCCGATAACCGGCTGATTTTCGGGGGCCGTGCGAGGTTCTCGGCGACCTCCGATCAGGCATCGGATGCGAAATCGGGCGAGATCCTGCGCGCCTCGATGGCCAAGATCTTCCCGCATCTGGCCGATATCGAGATCGATTATTGCTGGGGCGGGCTCGTCGGTATGACCAAGGACCGCTATCCCCGCGCAGGCGAAACCGATGGCATGATCTACGGCATGGGCTATTCGGGCCATGGTGCGCAGATGTCCACGCTGATCGGTCAGGCGCTGGCCGATATGGCAATGGGCGTGAAGGACACGAACCCGCTTGCCGGGCTCGACTGGCCGACCATCCCCCTGCATAGCGGCAAGCCGTGGTTCCTGCCACTGGTCGGGATGTATTTCAGCCTCAAGGACAAGATCTCGTAAGAAAGGGGGGCATTGCCCCCCTTTTTCATTCCGGTAGTGCGGGGTATTTCAGCCCAGTGAATGCGCCGACAGACCCCAGACTTGGATACCCTCCTGCGGGCGCCGCATCCGGCCATTCCGCATCTCGGTCACCGTATCATAGACCCCCATTCCCGCCGAGGCGAGGAAGGCCGCGAAGTGCTCGTTCTCGACAGGCGTATCAAGCCGTGTGAACCGACCCTCATTGGCCTTGATGAGTGGCGCGGCAAGCTGCATCGCAATCCGCTCGTCACCGGCCACCAATGGCCCGATGACACTCCCTTTGCCGAAGTCGCGGCTGAGCGCATAGCCGATGATCTTCCCGTCGCGCAGCGCGACCACACCCTGTGACAGGTTCAGCAAAAGATCGAGCATCTCGCGGCGCGGCGCCCCATACCCCACCGCATCGAGCGCATGGACCTCGCCGAGATCACCGGGCGCCAACGGTCGGATCTCGACCCCTGAAACCGGCGAGGGCTGCCGGATCGGGCGTGCGACGCCCTGATGCTGCCAGATCGTCCCGACCGGCACGAAACCGGCATATTCATAGAGCCTATAGGCGGCGCGGGTGGCCGAAAGCCGCAGATCGCGCCCCTCGCAATCACGCATGATGCGCCGCAACAGCCGCGCGCCGGTGCCATAGCTCTGCAGTCGCGGCGTCGTTACCATCATGCCAAACATGGCATAATCGTCCCCAACCGGAAAATACATGGCCGAGCCCAGCGGACGGCCGATCTCGTCCATCGCCAGATAACCGCGCCCCAGCGCCAGAAAGACCTCGAGATCGCGCGCCCGATGCGGCCAGAAGACCGAAACCGTCAGCTCGTGCATCGCCAATAGATGTTCGGGCGCGATCTCGACAATCTGCGCTTTGTAACTGTCGATCTGCATATAATTTTCATCGGTCGTCTGCGCACGCGCCATGAAATCAAGATAGCGCGCACGGGCACCTTGAGGCATCGCATCGGAACACGGACCAATCGCAATATTTCGGCTCATGCACCTTTCCCATCACTAGACCGTAATCAGATATAATAGAAATATCGGAGGGATTTATACCGTATCTCGCGGGCAGTTGATAGATTCTGCTGCAGCCCCATCGAAAACATGCAGGTTTTGGCACCATTTCCACCAGAGTGGCACGTCAATAGCAAAGGCGCCTCCCAAAAGGAGACGCCTGCAACTTTTCTGGCCAGTTCGAGAACCGCTTCAGTTTATCCGCTTAGTTCACGAGCCGTTGTTTGGCGGTATTTTCGAGGTAGCGTTGGTAGGCTGCGGGGCGGTTCGGGGCGTGGCCTGTTGCGGGGACGGCGACGTCCCAGAAGTGGCCGGCGTGGCCTGCCGTGGTCTCGATGCCGGTGCCGGGGAAGTCTTTCGCGGTGGTGTCGATCACGATGACGGTGGGGATATCGCGCGTGCGGGCGGCCGCCAGTTGCGCTTCCAGATCCTTGATATCGCGTGCCTTCACCGCATGCGCGCCCATCGAGGCCGCATGCATCACATAATCGATCTGCGGCTGCGCCTCGATATTGCAGTTCACATACATGTTGTTGAACGGGTTGCCGCCACAGCCCAGCGTCTGCAGCCGGTTGATGCAGCCATAGCCCGCATTATCGGTCAGCACCACGGTGAAGGGGATGCGGCGCATGACGGCAGTGGCCAGCTCGGAATTGGCCAGCATATAGGAGCCATCGCCCACGAAGCAGATCACCTCGCGGTCGGGGTTCGCGAGCTTCAGCCCCATGCCGCCTGCGACCTCGTAGCCCATGCAGCTATAGCCGTATTCCATGTGATAGCCGCCTTGAGTGGGCTGCCAGAGGAGCTTCAGCGCGCCCGGCATGGTGCCTGCGGCACACATCACAACGGCCTCGGGGGCCGCGCGCTGCACCGCGCCGATGACTTCCGCATCGAGCGGCAGCTCGCCCGCGCCCCGCTCCTCCGAGCGGTCGCGGCAGTGATGGGTCACGGCCTTCAGCCAATCCTCGCGGGCGGCCTGATCGGCATCCTCGGCGCGGTAGGCGCCGAGGCCTTCGGTCAGCGCTTCGAGCGCCACTTTCGCATCGGCCATCAGGGGCTCGGCGCCGTGCTTCATGGCATCATAAGCGGCGACGTTGATCGAGAGGAGTTTCGCTTGCGGGTTCGCAAAGAGCGTGCGCGAGCCGGTGGTGAAGTCCTGCAGGCGCGTGCCCACACCGATCACCAGATCGGCGCGCTGGCTTGCGGCATTGGCCGCCGCCGAGCCGTCGACGCCGCTCGCCCCGAAGTTCATCGGGTGGAATTGCGAGAGCGCCGATTTGCCCGCCTGCGTCTCGACCACGGGGATGTTGTGGCGGCTGGCGAACCCGGCCAGCGTGGCCTCGGCCTGCGAATAGATCACCCCGCCGCCGGCCACGATCACAGGGGCCTTGGCCGCGCGGATCATCGCGATGGCATGATCGAGCTCGCGCGCATCGGGCGCGGGGCGGCGGATATGCCAGGTGCGGGGGGTGAAGAACGCTTCGGGGTAATCGAAGGCTTCCGATTGCACATCCTGACAGAAGGCCAGCGTGACAGGGCCTGCCGAGGCAGGATCGGTCATCGTGGCCAATGCGCGGGGCAGCGCCGTCAGGAGATGCTCGGGCCGCGTGATCCGGTCATAATAGCGCGAGACGGGGCGCAGGCAGTCATTGGCCGAGATCGTGCCATCCTCGAAGCCTTCGACCTGCTGCAGCACCGGATCGGGGCGGCGATTGGCGAAGACATCGCCCGGGATCAGAAGGATCGGCAGACGGTTCACATGCGCCAGCGCCGCCGCCGTCACGAGGTTCGTCGAGCCCGGCCCGATCGAGGAGGTCACCGCATGCGCGCGGGTGCGGCCCATGCCCTTGGTATAGGCCAGACCCGCATGCGCCATGGTCTGCTCGTTCTGCCCGCGCCAGGTCGGGAAGGCCTCGCCGATCTCCTCGAGCGCCTGACCCAGACCCGCCACATTGCCATGGCCGAAGATCGCCCAGATCCCCTCGATATACCGTTCGCCCTCGGGCGTCAGCTGAACGCTCAGCCATTTTACCATGGCCTGTGCGGCCGTCATGCGGATCGTGCCCATACTCTTCTTCCTTTGTTATACGCCCCGCCCTGTGGGGGGCCGCGCCCTTGGCGGCATCGAGCCACCTGCGGGCGCGCATCGCGGGCTGCGCCCCCGATGGGGCGCGCCGGTCCTTTCGATTATTCGGCAGCCACAGAGGTCGCTGCCGCGCGGGCCTTGTCCCAGATCCCGGCCAGACGGGTGTAGCGCGTGGCCATCTCGGCAACCGCCTCCTCGTCATCCATCCGCCCCGCCAGCCAGTCGCGCGCCACCGACCCGAAGATCGTCCGGCCCACGGCAAAGCCTTTCACCAGCGGGAAGCCTGCGGCCACCTCGAAGCTTGCCGCCAGTTCCGCCTCCGGCGCATCCAGCCCCAGAACCACGATCCCGCGGGTGTGGCGGTCATGCTCCTCGATGGCATCGCAGGCCTTGGCCCATCCGGTCTGCGATGCCATCGGCTCCAGCTTCCACCAGTCGGGATAGATCCCTTCCGCATAGAACCGCCGGATCAGGATAGCCGTGGTGTCATCGGTCACCGCAGCCACCTTGGAGGGGATGATCTCGAGGAGGAACTCGAGATTGTTGCGGCGCGAGGCCGCGTAGAGTTTCTTGACGCTGTCGAGCTGCCTGGCCCAGGTCTGCGCATCATCATCGGGATGGCAGAACACCAGAACCTTCACCACATTCTCGCGCGCCCATTCCTTCAGGCCGCCGCAATCATCGCCCAGTTCCGGCTCCAGCGTCAGCGGACGGGAACCAGGCCATTCGCAGGGACGCCCGATCCACAGGCCCGTGCCCGAGGCCGCATGCAGCGCATGGCGCCCGATGCGGTTGTCGCACAGGATCCCATAGCCCGGACGGCCATCCTGCACCTTGAGTGCGGCCTCGAGGCACAGCTCCTTGAAGGCCCCGCCTTTTTTCAGCGTATAGCCCTCCATCTCCTCGAGCTGCATCCGGTGATCGAAGGCGAACACCCGCATCTCGGAGAAGTCGCCGCCATGGCTGCGATGGCGGTTGGTTGCCCAGTGGATCTGCTCGAGCTCGGCATCATTGCGCAGATCGGGCTGGATCACGCCGCGGCTCAGGAAGAACTCCAGCTCCTCGAGCGAGGGATAGGCCGGCGTGCAGCCATGGCGCGAGACCGCAAAGGCCCCGCAGGCATTGGCATATTCGAGCGCCTTCGGCCAGGTCTCGCCATCGAGCCAGCCCTTCAGGAGGCCGGAGAAGAACCCGTCGCCCGCGCCCAGCACATTGAACACCTCGATCGGGAAGCCCGGGCCCGTCTGGCCCTCGTCAAGGCTCTCGGGGATCGCGCCTTCAAAGGCCGCAGCCCCCGCCGCCCCGCGTTTGCAGATCAGCGTCGCATTCGACACCGCCCGCACCGCCTTGAGCGCCGCGATCGTATCGGTCGTGCCACCCGCGATATGGAACTCTTCCTCGGTGCCCACGATCAGGTCGAAATAATGCAAGGACTTCTGCAACTTGGCCGTCACTTCGGCGCTTTCCACAAAGCGGCTCTCGCCATCGCCATGGCCCGCAACCCCCCAGAGATTGGGGCGGTAATCGATATCGAGCGCCGTCTGCGCACCGTGTTTGCGCGCCAGCGCCAGCGCTTTCAGCGTCGCCGCTTCCGTCTTGGGGTTCGACAGATGCGTGCCCGTCGCCACCACCGAGCGCGTGCGCCCGATCAGATCTTCCGAGATGTCATCCTCGCACAGCGCCATATCCGCGCAGTTCTCGCGGTAGAAGATCAGCGGGAATTGCTCCTCGTCGCGGATCCCCAGAATCACCAGCGCCGTCAGACGCTCGGGATCCGTGGTCACACCCTCGACATTCACCCCGTGACGCACCAACTCCTCGCGGATGAACCGACCCATATGCTCGTCGCCAACCCGCGTGATCAGACCCGAGTTCAACCCAAGACGCGCCGTCCCGCAGGCGATATTCGTCGGAGACCCGCCAATATATTTCTCAAATGACCCCATATCCTCCAGACGACCCCCAACCTGAGAGCCGTAAAGGTCAACGCCAGCGCGACCAATCGTAATTACATCCAATGGTTTCGACATAGGTATTCTCCGTCCTCGGGTCGCATCGCGGACATGATGCGCAGGGTCATTTCAGGCAGCCGGGTTGATCGTCTCGAAGGTCAGGCTCTGGTGGAACTGTTCGTGATAGGCGATGAAGTCCTTGGTATGGGACTGTTCCATATGGAAGGCATGCGCTGCCTCATCGACCCAGGATTCCACGAAGACCAGCTTGTCGGGATCATCCGTGCAGGTGAAAAAATCATAGGAAAGGCAACCCGCCTCGGCGCGGGTGGCCGCCTGCGCGGCCGGTGCGCGTTCAAGGATATTCTCGCGCGTGCCGGGCTGGCAGATGATCGTGATGATGAACTTGTACATGGTCTTGGTATCTCCAAAGCCTGTCCCGTTCGGATGCGCCCTTCCATGTGGCCGGAGGGGGAAGCTCCGGCCACATCCTCGGGAGGAAGCGGTTAGCGGATGATGGTCGCTTTCAGCGCATCGATGGAGGACTGGATACCCGCCTCGGTCGACATGGTGAAATCTTCCATCTCGAGGCTGACCCAGCCATTATAGCCCATCATGCCGACAACGGAGAAGAACTCCTTCCACCATTGCAGGTCACGGCCCGCGCCCACGGCGACATAGTTCCAGCTGCGGTTCGCGACATCGGTCACGTCTTTCAGCTCGAGAAGGCCGTTCACGTCGCAGACGCCGCGCTCGATGCGGGTGTCCTTGCCGTGGCAGTGGTGGATCGCCTTCCCCAGCGCGCGGGCAGATGCGATCGGCTCCGCGCCCATCCACATCAGGTGCGAGGGGTCGAGGTTCATACCGACCATCTCGCCCACTTCGTTGCGCAGACGGAACAGGGTCTCGGGGTTCCAGACCAGCATCGCCGAGAAATTCTCGAGCGCATAGCGCTTGATGCCAGCCTTCTTGCCGAAATCGACCAGATCGTGCCAGAGCGGGAAGGCACGGTCTTCCCATTGATAACGGTCGCGCTCGGGCATCTCGTCGGGCCAGGACTTGGTATAGACCAGCCAGTTCGGGACGGTGTCACCGGGCGCCGCCTCGGGCAGACCCGACATGGTGACGATGGTTTCGACGCCGATCTCGCCTGCAAGCGTGATGGTTTCCTTCATCTCTTTGAGATGACGGGTGCCCATCGCGCCCGGATCGAGCGGGTTGGCCGAGCAGTTGAGGGCGGCGATCTTCAGGCCACGAGCCTCGATCTCGGCCAGCTTCTGCTTCAAGAGGCCTTTATCAGCCAAAAGTTCATCGGCGCGGAAGTGGGGGCCTTTCGACCACCCGCCACCCGTCATCTCGATGCCTTCCACACCAAGCTCGACGCATTTGTCGAGCATATCCGTGAAGGACAGATTGCCCATCACATCGGTGCAAATCGAAAGTTTCATGCATTTTCCTCCCGCAGCGCCTGGCCGAGGCTGATACCATCGGTGTAAAGCGCGGGTTTTTCAATCATCGTGACAGGCTCGAGCACACCGCTCTCCACTGCGCGCAGGGCTGCATCGGCGACGAGCGTCGCGGCGTAGCCATCCCATGCGGACGGGCCGGTTGCGGTGCCCTCGCCCGCGGCCACGATCCATTCGCGGAATTCCTGATCATAGGCTTCGATGAAGCGCTCGCGCCAGTCGGCCGGCAGTGCCTGACGGTAGCCATGCGCGTCCGAGATAACAGTCGCCGGACGGTTCGGCAGCGCGGCAATCCCTGCCTCGCAGCTGACTTCCCCACGGATATCATAGCCATAGCCGATATTGACCGAGATCTCGACATCGACGATGGCCCCCGAGGCGCAATGCAGCAGCACGATATGGGGGTCACGCAGCTCGCCGCCTTTGGAGGAGCGGCGCGGCAGACGCACCTCGACACCCACGACCTCGTCGCTCAGGAGCCAGCGCGAGATATCCGCATCATGGACCAGCGTGTCATTGAGCGGCATTTCCGAGGTGTAGAGCCCCTCCGGCACCGATGCGTTGCGGTGGCAGGATTTATACAGAAGCGGTGCGCCCAGCGTGCCGCTGTCGATCACGGCCTTCAGGCGGCGGTAATCGGCATCGAAACGGCGCATGAAGCCCACCTGCACCAGACGGCGACCGAAAGCGACCTCGGCTTTCATCACGCGCAGGGCCGCCTCTTCCGAGGTCACCATCGGCTTCTCGCAGAACACGGGCTTGCCGTGGGCGATGGCTGTCAGGAGCTGCTCCTCATGGGCAGGGCCCCACGAACAGATGACGATGGCGTCGACCTTGTCCGAGGCGATCAGCGCCTCGGGGGTCTCGAAGACTTCCGCGCCAGCGGGGGCGGCGGATTGTGCGCGGTCAAGCGCGATGTCGGTGACGGCGGTAATTTCCACCCCCGACAGGACCTGGGTCAGACGACGGATATGGTCCTGACCGATCATGCCGGTGCCGATGACTCCAACCTTGAGTACCATGGCGTGTTCCTTATTTGTAATGCTTGTCGAGATAGCGTTTGGTCTCTGCGAGCATGAAGCGCGCGCTGTCCTCGGCGCGGTCCTCCCATGCAAAGACGCAGTTCGACAGAACGCCATCGAATTTCATATCTGCGAGGGTCGAGAAGAACAGATCCCAGTTGATCTCGCCCTGACCGTAATCGAGGTGCTGGTGAACGCGGACCTTGGATTCCGGCGGGTTCACGATGTAGCGCAGCTCCGACGACTTGTTATGGTCATAGGTATCGGCCAGACGGACATGCTCCAGAAGGCCTGCGGTCGCGCGCAGGTTGGCTTCCATATCGGGCCCGTAGAAGAAGGTATGCGGCGCGATGAACGAGGCGCGGACCATCGGCGAGTTGATCGTCTTGATGATGTCGATCGCCGGATGGATCTCCTCGACCCAGTCCTCGGGATGCGCTTCAAGCGACAGCTTGATGCCCTCTTTCTCCAAGAGCGGCACGATGATGTCCATCGCACGGAAGAACTGCATCTCGCAGGTCTCGGGGCGGTGCAGGCCCGAACGGTCGTTCAGCGAGCGGTTCGGCGAGCCACCGCGGCCGAATTCGGAAACGAACATCGGGCATTCCAGCTCGACGGCGAACTCGATCGCGCGTTTCCAGTTGTCGATCGCGTTGTCCCATTCGTCCTGATAGGGGCTGGCCCAGCGATACATCGGCTGGATCGTGGCGAGGCCGACATTGTTGTCGCGCAACGCCTGTTTGAAGCTCTTGATACGCTCCGGGTAAAGCTTCGGTCGGGTCCACCATGCGAAGAAGTCGGGACGGGGCGACATTTCGACGTAGTCATAGCCCAGTTCGGCGACCTTGCGCACCGTGTCTTCCAAAGACAGGTGACGGATCATATGCGGGTCGAGCGTGTGTTTCATGGTCAGGACCTTTAAGAAGCGTTCGAACGGGGCGTCCCTCCTCCGGACGCCCTATCCATTTTCATAGGGCTCAGGCGACAACCTGCGGCGGATGGCCGTCATGGGTTGCCATATGGCTTTCCATTGCCTCGCCCAGATCGGCCAATGCCTCACCGCCTGCCATCAGGTCGGTAATTTCCTCACGGGTTTTCTCGCCGCGTTTGAAATTTGCGGCAACCGCACCGCGGATCAAAACCGCGTAATGATCGCCAACGGCCATCGCGTGGGTCACCTGGTGGGTGATAAAGATCACCGCGATGCCGCGACGCTTGGCTTCCATGATGATGCGCAGGACGTGGCTTGCCTGTTTGACACCAAGGGCTGCGGTCGGCTCGTCGAGGATAAGGACGCGGGCGCCGAAATGGACGGCCCGTGCGATGGCGAGCGACTGGCGCTCCCCGCCCGACAGACCACCGATCAGACGGTCGCCATCATCGATACGGGTGATGCCGAAGCTCTGGACCGCTTTGACGGCAACTTCATTCGCGGTCTTGCGGTCGAAGAACTTGAAGGGGCCGATCTTTTTGACGGGCTCGACACCCACGAAGAAGCTGCGGCCGATGGTCATCAGCGGGAAGGTGCCGCCGAACTGGTGCACTGTGGCGATCCCACGATCGGCGGCGTCCTTGGGCTTGTCGAAGCTGACCGCCTCGCCATCCATGAACATCTCGCCGGTGGTGGGCTTATGGACCCCTGCGAGCGTCTTGATGAGGGTCGATTTCCCCGCACCGTTATCACCCAGCAGGCAGAGCACTTCGCCCGCTTCGACTTTGAGAGAGATATCGTGCAGCACGTCGATCGGACCGAAGGACTTGTTGACGTTGCGCAGTTCCAGAACCGGGTGGGTCATGATCCGTGTCCTCACTTCTGAGTTTTCTTGGACGGCGCGCTCAGCGCCAGTTTACGGAAGCCGTTATTCATCAGGACGGCCACAAGCAGCATCGCGCCGAGGATCAGGCTCGACCAGTTCCGGTCGATATCGGTGAAATAGATCCCCTGGCTGACGATGGCGAAGGTAATGGTACCGACGAAGATCCCCATGATGGAGCCGAAGCCACCGGTCAGAAGGACGCCACCCACAACCACGGCCACCACCGCGTTGAAGATATAGTTCATACCACCGGACACCTGCGCCGAGTTGAACAGGATCGCCCCGCACATGCCGACAAAGGAGGCGCTCACAGCCGAGAGGATGAAGAGGCCGATCATCAGGCGGTCGGTGGGGATACCGGCGTTACGGGCCGAGACCTTGTCGCCACCGAGAGCAAAGATCCAGTTACCGCGGCGCGAATGGTGCAGCACATAGACGAAGCCGATGGTCATGGCGATCCACCACACGATGATCACCTGGTAGCTGCCGCCGATAAGCTGGCCGAAGAGGAACTTGGCCCATGCCGGCGATTGCAGCGCGACCGAGGCGGAACCGGTAAGCAGCACGGAGGCCGAGAGCACGATCCCCTGCATGGCCACCAGCGTGCCCAGCGTGATGATCAGCGTCGGCACCGTGGTGCGGGTGGCCAGAAGGCCGTTGATGGTGCCCACGATCACGCCGAGACCGAGCGAGCCCGCCATGCCGACCCAGATCGGCAGGCCGTAATAGCCCGAGAGGATGGCGACGGTCATCGAACCCGCAGGGATCATTGCGCCGATCGAGATATCGAGCTCGCCTGCGATCATCAGCAGACCCATCGGGATGGCGACGATACCGAGATTGGCCGCGAAGTTGACCCAGGAGGCCGAGCCCACCAGATTGCCCAGATTGACACCGCCAAAGATCACGAAGAAGGCGAAGACGGCGATGAGGCTGAGGACGGAGCCCGCTTCGGGGCGGCGGAGGAAGTCGGAAAAGACAGAGTTTTTCATCAGATCACACTCACTTCTTCTTCGTCGCGTAGCTGAGCGCAAGCTTGCGGAAAGTATCGTTCATCAGAACCGCGATCAGGAGAAGCGCACCGATGATGACAGACCCCAAGTTGGCATCAAAGCCCGTGAAGTAGATCCCTTGGTTCACCATGGCGAAGGTGATGGTGCCCAGAACGATCCCGAGGATGGAGCCGAAGCCACCGGTCAGAAGCACGCCACCGATCACGACACACATGATGGAGTTGAAGATGAAGGACTGGCCACCGGCGACCTGCGCGCTCTGGTAGACGATTACCTGGCTGACGCCGACGAAAGCTGCGGCAAAACCCGAGAGCATGAAGAGCGAGATCGTCACTTTCTCGGTGGGGATACCGGCGTTGCGCGCCGAGATCTTGTCGCCACCAAGCGCATAGATCCAGTTGCCCCAGGGCGAGACGTGCAGGATATAGGCCAGCATCACCGCGAAACCGATCCACCAGAAGATGGTGACCTGGAACATGTAGGCGACGAAATGACCCAGCAGCGTGGTGGTCAGCGGATCGGGCGACAGCGCGGTCGCGGTCGAGCCGGTCACGAGAACCGAAAGGCCCAGCGTCAGACCCATCACCCCGAACATCGACCCGATGGTCACGATCAGCGAGGGCACAGCGGTGCGGGTCACGACCAGACCGTTGACCAGACCAACCAGCACACCGAAGCCCAGGCCACAAGCGATACCGATAATATCGGGCAGACCGAAATAGCCGGAAACCACGGCGACCGTCAGCGAAGAGGCCGGAATGACCGAGCCGATCGAGAGATCCAGCTCGCCTGCGATCATCAGGATACCGATGGGCAATGCCACGATCCCGATCTCTGCGGCGACGTTCAACCAGCTGGCAAAGCCTGCAGGCGACAGGAAGGCCTGACCGGCGAAAATAGCGAAGAAGATAAACACGGCAAACATGCCGAAAAGCGACCCGGCCTCAGGACGACGAAGATGACGCCCCAACCCCGAAGATTTTGCGCTGCCACCGGACACTGCGGGTGCGGCTCCTTGAGTCTCGGAAACCATTCGATTTTCCCTGTACGAGGTTCGAAAGGAAGGCGGGTGGCCACCATTTTGGTGACGACAGGGCTGTCGCCCTTCCGCCTCTCGGGGTGCCGACCGGACAGTCCGGACGGCACAGTCTCACTGGCTTTGCTTAGCGGACGCCTTGCTTCAGACCGTCCATGGTCGCATCGACATTTTCCGCGTCGACAATGCCCGGGCCGGTGAGGATCTCACGGGTCGGGATCGACAGGCCGAAATTGACATGCGCGTTCAGGATCGACGCGGCCATGTAACCTTGCATGTAGCCCTGTTGATCGATGGCAAACATCTGCTTGCCGGCCTTGATGTTGTTCAGGATGGTCTCGTTCATGTTCAGGCCACCGACCTGGACTTTGCCCGATTTACCCGACTGCATCACACCGTTGATCGAGGCATTCGCATCCACGTCCGACACAGTATAGATACCGGTAACTTCGGGATTCTGCAGAAGATAGGCTTTGACGGCCTGTGCCACAGCAGTCTGGTTGCCGAAGGAGGTCGCCGGAAGCGGCAGAACCTCACCGCTACCACCTGCTTCGGTGATCCCGTCGGTCAGGCCTTTGCAGTTCGCTTCGATATTTGCAGCACCCGGCAGGGTGTTGATGCAAACAACGTTCTTGATGTCATGTTTGGCAAAATAGCCGCCGGCCGCTTTGCCGTTCTCGTAATCATCCGAGCCGATATAGTTCATCGCGCCGAGCTTGTCGGCGGCGTCCAGACCACCGGCATTGATGATGATCAGCGGGATGCCTGCATCGACCACTGCCTTGAAGGCAGGATCCATGGCTTCCGGAACCCAATCGGGTGCCGCGATTGCATCGGCGCCCTGGCTGATCGCCTGACGGATCAGTTCGGCGGCGTCGACGCCGAGATTGTCATAGTTCTGCGGGCCGAGCCAGGTGACGGAACCACCCTGCTCTTTGGCCAGCTTGCCGGCATCTTCCGCGCCACGCTTCACGATCGACCAGAAGGGATCGTCAGGCTTGCCACCCACCACGAAAATATCCGCAGCAAAAGCTGCACCAGCATAGCAACCCAAGGTCACGACGGTCGCGACACTTGCCGCGAGACGGCTGAATTTTGTCATAGATTGTCCTCCCTAGACCCCAAACCTCCTCTGGGGCCGAACATCCTTTTCTTACCCTTATCTCCGAGAAGGTGAAATAATATTCTTGAGTAAAAGAAACTTTTGTTTCATAACGTGTCATTCACGATGATATTCAGGCAACGGTGACCCTATGAACAGACCTACGATATCCGATCTGGCCAAAGCGGCGGGCGTTTCCGTGTCGACCGTCAATCGCATTCTGGCGGGCGCCGGAAATGTGCGCGACACCACGATCCAGCGCGTGCAGGAAGCCGCGGAAAATATTGGGTTTTACGGGGTTGAATCTATCAATCAGCAGCTGCGCAGCACCCTGCCCGGTATCCGTCTCGGGTTCCTCCTGCAGCAAGGCAATCGCGAGCTTTACCAGATCTTCGGGCGTGCCATTGTCACGGCCTGTCGCGCGAGGCGTGACGCGATCGTTGAACCGGATGTGGAATTTGTGGATGTGCTCACGCCAGATAATATCTCATCGCGCCTCACGGCTTTGGCAGAAAGATGTGATGCAGTTGCCATCATCGCCGCCGACCATCCCCTGATCGGCCAGACGATTCGAAGCCTGCACGAAAGGGGCAAACCGGTTGTAGCCTATATCACCGACCAGTCCGCACCCGAACGGGCAGGCTATGTCGGGGCGGATAACTGGAAACTCGGACGGACGGCGGGGTTCCTTATTGCCCAGACGACAAAAAACGCAGGCCGGGTTGCCGTCTTCAACGGCAACCACCGCTATCAGTGTCAGGATGTCGCCGATGCCAGCTTCCGCTCCTATATGCGCGAACATGCTCCGCATCTGCATGTCGATGAAAGCCGCGCGACACATGAGGAATCGGATGTCGCCTATCAGATGGTGACCGAGCTTCTGCAAGATAGCGACGAGGATCTGCGGGGGATCTTCATCGTCGGGGGCGGAATTTCCGGCGTTCTGCGGGCGCTGCGCGAGACAGCACCCGAACGACGCGCGAAAATTCAGGTCGTATGCCGCGATATGGGCCCCGAAATCCGAAGGGGATTGTCCGAGCGACTGATTACCGCAGCGCTTTGCCATCCGATCGGACCCATCTCCAACCTTCTGGTGCAGAGCATGCTCGATTCGCTGTCGCAACAAGGGTCCGGCACAACAACGCAATATGTGCTTCCGTTCGAGATCATCACCCCCGAGAACCTCTGACGGGGGCATGGCACGGCCACTACGAAATCGTCTCGGCCATCAGCGCGAAATCGCGCGCGTAATACTGGGAGATTCGTTCCTTAAGATCCTCCGTCAGGAAGGATTCCGCATCGATCATCGGCAGCCGGTCCAGCACTGCGGGCAGAAGCTGCTCGGCGCCGAAATGCGTCACCCCCTCGCCGCTCCCCGAACGGTTGACGGGCGGCTGGCTCAGCTCGATGCCCGACATGGCCTCCAGATCGCGCACGGCCTGCGCGAGATTGTCGAAATCATAGAGCGCGCTCCAGTGATGGTCGCCGAGATAGAGATATTGCGGCCGCCAGTGGGGATCGAGGGTTTCGGGCGGCTGTGCGGTAATATGCAGGATGAAATCCCGAAAACGGATGCCTCGCGCGAAATCCGGCCCGGGTAACCCTTGCGCCTTCTGTACAGCCTCGATGAGCGGGCCGGTGTGATAAGTCAGGTTGGCGCCATCCATGCGGTTCACCACGAATTTCTCGATATAGGCCGATAGCAGCCGCCGGTAGGGGTCGCGCAGGATCGCGAAGCTGTAGAGATCGGGATCGCGCCAGATCGCGGAGATCTCGCTCTCGGTGTAATCCGAAAGCTGCATACCGGTGCGGATATGGTCGGTCAGCTGGTGGATCGAGCGATCAAGGATGTGACGTCTGGGATGATCGGCAAGATGGACCATCGCGCGTTTGAAATAGCTGCAGGCGTTCTTGCCGATCGGACAGTAGAGAATTCCGAGCTGGCGGGCGATAAAATACTGCCGCTCGGGCCAAGCCAGATCGGTTTTCTGTGCCCGCTGCGATGTCAAGAACTCCTGCGAGCCGAACAGCGTCCCGAGCAGGCCACCGAAATCGCCGAATTGCGCCTCGGGATTGGGGTCGCGCGCAAGAAACAGCTGGAATGTGTCGCGCACCAGAGCATGCGGTAGGGCCGCGGGCAGATCGGTCGGAGCGGCAAGGGTCATTCTGCGGCCTCCCGTGAGGGGTGATCAAGCTGGTCAAGGATCTGCTCGAGCCGCACCTTATAGCGCGCAGCAATCGGCGTGGTCGAGAAATGCGTCCTGATAAAGTCGAGCGCATAGGCGGTCTTGCGCTCGCGCGCCGCGGGATCCTCATAGACCTGCCGCAAAAGGCGCGCCGCCGTTTCGACATCCGGCTCGGCCCAGACCGCGCCCTTGGGCGTGAAGATATAATCGCCCTTCGAGAGCGCAGCCTCGGTGCAGGGCACGAGCCATGCGGTATCTTCAGTGCAGAATTCAAGATTGCCCGAATAGGCCGAACAGACGACCGGCACACCGAGGCTCATCGCTTCGATCATCCCGAACCCCCAGCCTTCCGAACGATGGAGCGACAGATAGCAATCCGCCCCTTTCTTCAGCCTCAGCAGGTCACGGTAACTGAGCGTCTCGTTCATCAGCAAGATCCGGGGATCGCGGGACATGATCGCCTCCATCTCGTCCCAAATCCGGATCTGCACGGGATCGAAGACCGAATGCCGGTTCTGGGTCTTAACGATCAGGCGTGCCTCCGGCACGCCCTCGAAGGCCTTCTGGAAGCTGCGCAGGGCATTCAGCGGGTTCTTGCGTTGCACGAAGGAGAAACTGTCAAAGGCTACAAGACAAACGAAATGCTTGCCCGACAGCCGGAACCTGCGTTCCACGAAGCGGCGCGCGCTCTGCCGGTCGATATCGTCATTGGGCTCAAAACACATCCCCACATTGCGGATAGGGCCATCGAAATGCGGCCGATAGATCTGCACACCATAGTCCGAGGACAGCCAGATCTCGTCGAGCATCTGGAGCGCAAGATAGTGGCAGGCCGCCGGACGGTCGAGCTCCCAGTAGAAATAGCCAATATTATAGCTGTGGGAGAACACATCGGGTTGATAGGCAAAAGCCAGAGGCACCGATTCCGCATTGAGATGGATGAGATTGATCCTGGCCGGACCATAGCTTTCGATCAGCGTGCCATCGGTACTAAATCCTTCCGGTGCAGGATTATCCATATCGAAATCAACGCAGCGCAGATGCGTGCCGGTCTGCGCCAGAATGCTGGCCGAAAGCCGTGCGGCCTGCCCCAGCCCCGAGGCCTTCGCCAGAGGGCCGATCAGCTGGATATCGGCCAGCGCGCCCTTCGGCACCGGAAGCGCGGCCGCTTCCAGCCGGTGCCCGTCCTCCGTCAGGGTCAGGAAACGCAGGCTTTCAAGGTCGAAGCCCTTCTCGCGCAGTGCATGGGCATAGCGCTCACGCGCAAAAGCAACGCTATTGCGCCCCGTCACACGCGCGAGGAACGTCTCGAGTTCCGAACGCCCGCCCGATTCCACCGGTAGAAGCAGTGCATCACAAAGCCGCCGCGGCATGTAGCGCAGGAGATCGGGCCGCTTCAATGCCCTCACCAAAAGGATGAGATAAAGCTCCTTGCGGCTTTCGGCACTGCGCCCCGGCGCAAGGAAATGCAGAGCCACGCTCGCATTGAAGACCCTCTCGGCAAAGGTCGTCAGCGGCCAGTCGTCGAACTGGCGCGAGGGCGCAATGCTGCGCAACAGGTCAGCCATGCTATCGGTGACCAGACAGTCCTCGACCCCCAGATGCGCCGCGTCCTGCCATGCCCACCAGAACACGAGCCGCGTATATGAGCCGCAGTCATTGAGATCGAGTTCGGCCAGAAGATCGCGCCTCTGGGCAAGGCGCCACCACATCATTCGCGTAAGCCGCTGCCGCGCCCCGCCCATCGAGAGCGTGGCATTGAGATAGGCAATATCTGCAGCACTAAGCGGGACGCGCTGGCGGCGGGTCGCGTTATAGGTGGTCAGATAGAAATACAGGAAGCGATCGCGCTCGGAACTGTCGGGCACAACCTGAAACTCTTCCTCGACCCTGTTGCGGTGGCGCGTAAATTCCTGATACGCGGGCAGGCCGCTTGGCACGCAATCAGCCACCGGAACCAGTGGGCGGGTCTCGAATAGAGCCTTATGGGGCACGAGATCCGGCACGCCTTCGGAGAAGGGCTCCGGCACGGGTGCCTCAAGCATCGCGTCGATATCGGCCAGATCCTCTGACAGGAACCGTGCGATGAGGGCGGTCAGATCGACAGGATCGGTGTCAGGCCCCGATTGCACCATCAGACCGAGCTGCCCGATCTCGCGCGGTTCGGGCCCGACGATACAGACGCTGACCACACCGCCCGCCTGCCGGATCGGCGCGATCAGCGCCTCGGACAGAGGAAAGGCAAATCCGCATCCCAAGGCACAGCCATGATGCGCGGCTACATCGGCGCGCGGTTGCTCGACCGTCACCACATCCAGTAACGCGCCTTGCGCATAGAGCCCGACCTGCAACCCTGTCGCACGGGGCGCGCGCTCATCGAAGACCCAGCCCCTGATCGTATCATCCGCGATATGCAGCCCCTCGAGATTGCCGATGAACGGCGCCTGAATACGGCGGGTCTCGCGCCGGTCACGGAACCGGCGCAGACGGGACAGGATTTTGCGGACAACAAGCCGCAGGATGGAAAACAGGCGACGCATGGGCATCCTCCGCGCGTGAAAGTAAGGCTTAGCGCAGATGCTGCGCCTGTGCGTCGAAATCGGCCCGCGCCATCATCGCGGCCAGCGCCCGCACATCGGTGCGCGCCTCCCAGCCCAGCTCGATGCGGGCCTTGGACGGATCGCCCAGCAGCAGCTCCACCTCGGCCGGCCGGTAGAAGCGGGGATTGACCTGCATCAGCTGACGCCCCGAGCGGCGGTCATAGGCGGCCTCCTCCGCGCCCTCCCCTTCCCAGATCACTTCCATATCCAGCGCCTCGCCGACATAGGTGAAGAAGTCGCGGATCGTGGTGCTGGTCCCCGTCGCCAGCACGAAATCCCCGGGTTTGTCACGCTGCAGCATCCGCCACATCCCCTCGACATAATCGCCCGCAAATCCCCAATCGCGTTTGGCGGCCATATTGCCCAGTTCCACAGGCGCATTGGCCCCATGCGCCAGCGCCGCAAGCCCCATCGAGATCTTGCGCGTCACGAATTCCTTGCCGCGCAGCGGGCTCTCATGGTTGAAGAGAATGCCGGAAGACGCATGCATCCCGAAGCTCTCACGGTAATTCACCGTCATGTAATGGGCAAAGACCTTGGCCACACCATAGGGCGAGCGGGGGTAGAAGGGCGTGCTTTCCAGCTGTGGCACGGCGCGCACCTCGCCGAACATCTCGGAGGTCGAGGCCTGATAGAACCGGCAGTCGGGACGCAGGGTGCGCAGCGCATCGAGCATTCGCACCACCGCCATACCATCCACCTCGGCGGTATAGACCGGCACATCCCATGAGGCTCCCACAAAGCTTTGCGCGGCAAGGTTGTAGAACTCGTCCATTGCCACATCGCGGATCGTGCGGAAGATATTGTTGGCGTCACTCAGATCGAAATCATGCAGATGCAGATGCTGCGTGATTCCCAAAGTGTCGAGACGCATCATGTCCGGCTGTGAGATACGCCGCACACCGCCATGAACTTCATAGCCTTTTTCGAGAAGAAGACGCGCCAGATAGGCCCCGTCCTGCCCTGTGATTCCGGTAATGAAAGCGATCTTTGTCATTCGTCCCTCTTTGAAAAATCAAGGATGTCACACGAAGAATTGGCTTATCGAACGCTAGGGTAAGAATGGTTAACAAAACCTTTCTTAGTAAACACTTTTCTCCTTTTGGTTGTGTAAAAATACCCTCCGTCATAATCGGCCTGCTTAGTAGGAGAAGCTGTCATAGGCGATTTCGTTCACCGATATGTTACGCAGAACCACTTCGACATCTTGGTCGGCAAAGACCGCATCAGCACCGTCCTGCGTGAACTGGGCCTTGATATCGGCCACGCTCGCATAGCCGAACCCCTCGAAGGACAGGGTGTCCCAGGGCTGGTAATCGACCACCAGATGCGAACCGGGTGTCTCGGCCGAGAACACGAACCGGTCGGCCATCATCCCCCCGAACAGGATATTCTCGCCACTGCCGCCATCGAGCTGGTTCCACTCGCCCTGTGCCTTCATCCAGGCCTTCAGTGGCGCGGCCATCTGCGCCACGAATTCGGCACTTTGCGAAAAGCCCTCGACCACCTCGGCGCGGGTCCAGCCCTGATCCATACGGGCACACCAGTCACTCAGCCCCGCCGCATTCGGCGCACGACCCAGAACATTTTGGTAAAGAAGCGTCACGAAGCCCGCATCATCGACATTGCCATAGCTCTGCTGGAACTCGGGCGAGTTGACGAACCCGTCGACGACGTCCCCGAAGGATTTCCCCTGCGAGAGCGCCGTCGTCCAGACCGTCAGGCCGGCCAGATCCGGTGCGCGCCCGAGCGTCGCCTGATAGAGCCGGAACACGTCATCTGCCCAGCTTTCCTGATAGCCCGCGCGCGACATATCCAGCACTTCGGATTGCATATTTCGGCTGAATTCCGTGCTTTCGGAAAAGCCTACGACTACATCGGCACGGCTATTGCCCTCCTGCCCCAGAAACGTGGTCCAGCTTTTCAGACCGGCGGCATCGGGCGCCCGCCCCAACACGTTCTGATAGAGTTGGGTAACAAATTGCGCATTGGTCAGCTCGCCATAGGTGGACTGGAACTCGGCCGAATTCACAAAGCCCTCCGCCACTTCGGTGAGGGTCTTCTCGCCCGTCAGGATCTGGGTCGTCCAGTCCAGATGGCCCGCCGCATTGGGCGCACGGTCGAGCGTCGCCTGAAAGATCCGCACCACCTGCGCCGAGGCCGCATCGAATTTCCCGTCCTCGATCTCGCCCAGAAGGAGATCATCGCCAGCGCCCCCCAAGAGCGTATCGGCGCCGCGCCCGCCGGTGACCGTATCGGCCCCGCGATCGCCCTCGAGCCACTCGTCCTCCGCCGTGCCCACGATATGTTGCGGCCCGAGCGTGAGATAGCTGATATCGATATGCCAGATATCGCGCAGATCCTCGGCACTGAAATCGGACGCCTTCAGCGACCGCCCGTCGGCGGACATCACCGTCACCGTCTCCTCGCCCAGCGTGATCTTGGCGCCGCCCGTGATGGGGGTGATGGTCAGCGCATCGACCGTGTAGAAGCGCCCTATCTGGGACAGGTCGATCCGGTCGATCCCGACCTCGAAATCCTCGATCCGGTCGGTGGTGCCATCCTTGGTCAGAACAAATGTATCGGCCCCCGCGCCCCCCCACATCCGGTCGCTGCCCGCGCCGTCCATGAGGACATCATCCCCCGCACCGCCGCGCAGCGTGTCATTGCCCGCACCGCCCGAAAGAATGTCATCGGCGCCCGCGCCGGTCAGCGCATCCGCCGCCTTGGTGCCGCTCAGGATCGACCCCGGATCGATGTCGATACTGAACAGCGAGAGCGCCGAGAGCCCGTCCTCGCCCTCGCCCTGTCCTGCCACATAGAGGCGCAACTCGCCATCGACCACCGCCAGCTCCAGCGCCGAAGGGTCCTCGAGCGCCATGCCTTCGGTATCGGCGACCGTTTCCAGATGCAGGAGCCGCCCGTCGGGCAATAGCGTCAGGAGCGAGAGCCCGTCATCCCCGCCACCGGCCACGATATAGGCGCGGCCCTCGTGTTCGACCGCCTCCAACACGGTCAGCTGGCCGAAACGCGTCGTCAGGTCATCATTCACCTGATCTGTCACCGTCAGCTGGCCCGCAGCATCGATCCTCGCAACCGTCACCGAGCTGGACCCCTGCGCGCCCACCAGCACATAGACCTGTCCCGCCAGCGTGACCTGCGTCAGCGCGACAGGGTTCGAGATCGCCAGACCATCGGCCAGATCAAGCCCCGCCTGCGCGCTGACCTTGCCCGTGGAGGAGAGCGCATAACAGCCGAGCTTCGGATCGTCATCCGACAGGGTCAGCACATAGGTCGCACTGCCAACGGTCACCGTCTCAATATCGCGGAGAGTGCCCGCCGCAAGATCCGCCCGCGCCGTGACCGACAGCGCCCCGCTCGTGCCGAGCGTATAGACCGTGAACCCGTTTTCCTCGCGCCCCGCCGTAATCAGAAGATCGGTGCTGCCAATGGACACGGTTTCAAGGATATTGATCGCGTCGAGGCTACTATTCTCGAGCGTGAATGCCTGATTGAGCGTGCCGTTACTGGCCACCCAATAGCCCGCCACGCCACTGATCAGCGGGCCCGAGGCCAGAAGGGCGAGCTTGCCGCCAACCTCGCAGAGCGCCAGATCGACCGTGCCGTAGAGGCCCGAGCCTGCGGGATAGAGCGCCAGATCGAGTAATTTGGCCCCCGTAGCCGCATCGCGCACGATGACGCCGCCCTCGCCCGAGGCCTGATAGAGCACGCCCCCGTCGAGCGACAGGAGCAGGTCGTCGATCGAACTCATATACTTGGTGGCGCCCGTCGTCGCCATTCCCAGATGTGTCAGATAGCCCATCCGCCTCGCCCCAAACCTCCTTGCAGACGCGCCACCGGTTATCCTGTCCCGATACTGTGCCCGATGGCGCGCTGGCTGTTCCCACATGCGCAAGATGGACACAAAGCCTGCCCGAAAGCGGATCAAAATGGGAACAAAACATGGCTTTTACCGCCGATTTGGCTCAAATGCCAACGGTCGCGCCCTCGGCAGCATGCTGCCGCCCAGCCTTTGGAGATGTCGCAACACCGCTGGACAATCCGGAATGGGGCGCGCAAATATACCGGCATGGAAAACCCTGTTTCGTCCCTGATTTCGGCCACCCAGACGCCCCATATCCGCATCATCATGGCCTGCCGGAACGGCGCCGCACATCTGCCCGACCAGCTGGCCAGTTTCGAGCGCCAGACCCATCGCAACTGGTCACTCGATGCCAGCGATGACGGATCGAGCGATGCCACCACCGATATTCTCGAGGCTTTCCGCAAGCGCCATCCCTCTCGGGTGCGGATCTTTGACGGGCCCCGCGCGGGTGTGGCCCCCGCGTTTCTCACGCTGGCCGCCCGCGCCGCCAAGGATGCCCCCGAGGCGGCCCTTGCGCTCTCCGATCAGGATGATGTCTGGTCGAAGGTAAAGCTCGCGCGCTCGGTGCGCTGGATGAAGCGCGCAGGCGATCCCGCCCGCGACCCGCTCGTCTATGCCAGCAGAACCATCCTGACCGATACGCACCTCAAGAAGCTGGGCCTGTCGCATCTGCATATGCGCGGACCGTCCTTCCGCAACTCGCTGGTGCAGAACATCCTCGGCGGCAATACGATCGTGCTGTCGGCACCGGCTGCCGCCATTCTGGGCCAGTCGGCGCAAGCCGCGATCTCGGCCAGAGTGCCCTATCACGACTGGTGGATCTACATGATGATGGCGGGGGCAGGCGCGCAGATCTTCAACGATCCCAAACCCACGCTCTATTACCGCCAGCACGGCTCAAACCAGCTGGGCCATCACGGACCGGTGCGTGGCCGTCTCAAGCGGCTGGGCACAGTCGCCAAACGCCATTTTTCCGGCTGGCTGGATGCCAATATCGCGGCGCTCTTTGCCAACCGCCTGTCGCTGACCCCCGAGAACGACGCACTGCTGATGCGGTTCCTGTCGGCGCGCAAGATGGGCGGTGGCGCCTACGGGAGAGCACTGCGCGAGCTGGATATCCACCGCCAGACGCTACAGGGCGACCGCGTGCTACAGGTGATGGCGCGCACCGGACGGCTCTAGAGCCAGAGCCCTCCCGACCATAGGAGCCGCACGACAGCGGATTGCCCGGCAACGCCCAGTTTTGCGTAGAGCTGCTTGGAATAGCTACGCGCGGTCTCGCGCTGCCAGCCGAGCGCCTCGCCCGCCTCCGCCAGCGACAGCCCGTCCCCCAGACAGATCGCAAGCCGCGCCTCGCTGCGGGCGAGCCCGTAATGCTGCATCAGATGGGTCTCTCCCATCTCCCCGATGGCGCGCGGCTGGCGCAGATAGGCCATGATCGCCCCCTCCTCCATACGCAATACCATCGCAAGCGGGCGCGTCTCGGAGAGATCGAAGGCGGCCCATCCCGCCGCGCTCCCCCCGGCTTCGGGTCTTTCCGCGGCGCCCAGTTCGGCCAGACGTGCACGGAACCGCCGCGCCAGATCGGGCGAGGTGAATGCGAGCCAGCCCTGCTCGGTCAGCGTCATGGCCGTGCCCTCCAGCCGCGCCGGAAGATCCGCAGATTGCGCGACCACCCGCCCCGCCGGAGAGATCTGCATCCAATACCCCCCCAGATCGCGCGCAATCCTGCTATCACGGGCGTGGCGGGCCCGTTCGGCCCGCAGCGCCTGATAGCTTTGCAACGCAGGCCCCAGATAGGGCGCAAGCCGAGACAACCCGACCCCGTCGCGCGCGCGGAAATCCGCAATGCCGTGATCCACACCATTACGCCCGATCCACACAAGCGCGTGGCTTGTCGCATCGATCCGGCTGCGCAGCGCCCGCAAGGGAAGGTCGGGATTTGCCAGATCGGAGAGCTCGCTCTGGCCATAGATCCGCCCGCTGCGCATCCTCTCGATGAGGGCGCGGGAAAAAACCGGCACCGGCCCGCCCCATGACCATGCGCCCGTGACCTCGCCGCCCCGCAAAGACAAGAGCCCCGCCGCATCCGCGCCAGTCATCTGCGCCAGACCGCGCAGAAAATCGGACCACAATTCGGAGGGCGCTGCGGCCTCGCCCGCGCCATAGCCGGAGGAGGCAGAAAAAAGTGACGCGATAACAGCTTCTTCGCTGGACGCCATGGCGGAAAATCTCCGAAAAAGCATTTAGCCCCCATTTGGGGGGTGCTGCGACAAACTGACAGGCTTACCTCTGGTGTCAACACGAAGTTTGAACCGAGAGCATCATGACCAAGACATCTCTTACCCACCTTCAGCGGCTGGAAGCCGAGAGCATCCATATCCTGCGTGAAGTCGTGGCCGAGGCGCAGAACCCTGTAATGCTGTATTCCGTGGGCAAGGACTCGGCGGTCATGCTGCATCTGGCAAAAAAGGCCTTCTATCCCGCACCGCCGCCTTTCCCGCTCCTGCATGTCGACACCACCTGGAAATTCCAGGCGATGTATGCGCTGCGTGACAAGGCCGCAAAAGATGCGGGGATGGAGCTGCTGGTCCACCAGAACCCCGAAGCCATCGAAAAGGGCATCAACCCCTTCGATCACGGCTCGCTGCATACAGACATGTGGAAGACCGAGGGCCTGAAACAGGCGCTCGACAAATACGGGTTCGATGCCGCCTTCGGTGGCGCGCGCCGCGACGAGGAGAAATCCCGCGCGAAAGAACGTGTGTTCTCCTTCCGCACCGCCCAGCACCGCTGGGACCCGAAAAACCAGCGCCCCGAGTTGTGGCGTCTGTATAACGCCCGCAAGAATAAGGGCGAGTCGATGCGGGTCTTCCCGATCTCGAACTGGACCGAGCTGGACATCTGGCAATATATCCATCTCGAGGGCATCGAGATCGTGCCGCTCTATTTCGCAGCGCCCCGCCCGACCGTGGAACGCGATGGCATGCTGTTGATGGTGGATGACAACCGCTTCCGCCTGAAAGATGGCGAGGAGCCGGTCATGCGCTCGGTGCGTTTCCGCACGCTGGGCTGCTACCCGCTGACCGGTGCCGTCGAAAGCCAGGCCACCACGCTGCCGGAGGTCATTCAGGAAACCCTTCTGACCACCACCTCCGAGCGTCAGGGCCGTGCGATCGACCACGATCAGGCCGCCTCGATGGAGAAGAAGAAGCAGGAAGGCTACTTCTGATCGCGCGCGCAGGGGCCGCAAACGGCCCCGCTTCTCTCCGGATATATGAATTTCAGGTGCACTCACATGACTGCAAACCAACAAGACCCGATCTACAAGACCGACGCGCTGATCGCGGAAGATATCGACCAGTATCTGAAGGTCCACCAGCACAAGACCATGCTGCGCTTCATCACCTGCGGCTCGGTCGATGACGGGAAATCCACCCTGATCGGCCGCCTGCTCTATGATAGCAAGATGATCTTCGAGGATCAGCTGGCAACGCTCGAAGCCGATTCCAAGCGCGTGGGCACCCAGGGCCAGGAGATCGACTTCGCGCTGCTGGTCGATGGTCTTGCCGCCGAGCGCGAGCAGGGCATCACTATCGACGTGGCTTACCGCTTCTTCGCCACCGAGAAGCGCAAGTTCATTGTCGCCGATACTCCCGGCCACGAGCAATATACCCGCAACATGGTCACCGGCGCCTCGACCGCCGATCTGGCCGTGATCCTGATCGATGCGCGTAAAGGCGTGCTGACCCAGACCAAGCGTCACTCCTATCTGGTGAAACTCTTGGGCATCAAGAATGTGGTGCTTGCGGTCAACAAGATGGATCTCGTGGGCTATTCGCAGGAGACCTTCGACCAGATCGTGGCCGATTACACCGAATTCGGCAAAACCATCGGCCTGACCGATTTCGTGCCGATGCCGATCTCCGGGTATAAGGGCGACAACATCACCACGCCGTCCGAGAACATGCCGTGGTTCACTGGCACGCCGCTGCTGCCGCATCTGGAAACGGTCGAGATCACCTCGTCGCACGAACCCGTCGACGCACCCTTCCGTATGCCGGTGCAATGGGTGAACCGCCCCAATCTCGATTTCCGCGGCTTTGCAGGCCTCGTGGCCTCGGGCCGGATCGCACCGGGCGACGAGATCCGCGTGCTTCCCTCGGGCAAGACCTCCAAAGTGGCGCAGATCGTGACTTTCGAGGGCAATCGCGACGAAGCGATTGCAGGCGAGGCGATCACCATCACGCTCGAAGACGAGATCGACTGCTCGCGCGGTCAGGTCATCGTGGCGGCGCAAAGCCCGCTCGAAGTGGCCGACCAGTTCGAATCGACCATCATCTGGATGGACGAGGAAGAGATGATCCCCGGTCGCGCCTATTGGCTCAAGATCGGCACCCAGACCGTTTCGGCCACCGTTCAGGCGCCGAAATACGAAGTGAACGTCAACACGCAGGAGCATCTTGCGACCAAGACGCTGGATCTGAACGCGATCGGCGTGGCCAATATCACCACCGACCGCGAGATCCCCTTCGCGCCCTATGAGGAGAACCACGATCTTGGTGGCTTCATCCTCATCGACAAAATGACCAACCAGACGGTCGCGGCCGGCATGTTGCATTTCGCGCTGCGCCGCTCGACCAATGTCCATTGGCAGGCCACCGACATCTCGCGCGAGAGCCATGCGTCGATGAAGAACCAGAAGCCAGCCGTGCTCTGGCTCACCGGCCTCTCGGGCTCGGGCAAATCGACCATCGCAAATATCGTCGAGAAGAAACTGGCGCGGATGAACCGCCACACCTTCCTGCTCGATGGCGATAACGTGCGCCACGGCCTGAACAAGGATCTGGGCTTCACCGAGGCCGACCGGATCGAGAATATCCGTCGTGTGGGCGAGGTTGCCAAGCTGATGACCGATGCCGGTCTCATCGTGATCACCGCCTTCATCTCGCCCTTCCGTTCGGAGCGTGACATGGTGCGCGGGATGATGCAGCCGGGCGAGTTCGTCGAGGTCTTCGTGGATACGCCGCTGGAAGTCGCCGAAGAGCGCGATGTGAAAGGCCTTTATAAAAAGGCCCGTTCGGGTCAGCTGAAGAACTTCACGGGCATCGACAGCCCCTATGAAGCCCCTGACAATGCCGAATTGCGCATCGACACGACCGAGATGACGCCGGAAGAAGCTGCCGATCTGATCATCGCGCGTCTGATTCCCTGATCCGGTTCATAGCACCAACAAACGCCCCGCCCGAGAGAGCGGGGCGTTTTGTTGTGTCAGTTGCAGTTGTAACGGGTATGGATCAGGATCGAGGAGGGTGCGGGTTGGCTTTCGATACCGCGCAGACGCTCGTCGATGGCCCGCACGGCCTGGACCAGCTCGGCGGCCGAATCATGCGAGATGACGTAATCCATCGTGCCTGCCTCAAGCAGAACCCGCGTGAATGGCGTCAGCTCGTGACCGATAAAGACCGTTTTGCCACTCAGTCCCGCATGTTCGAGCGCAGCCCCTACGCCGCGATTGGCCCCCGCCACGTTATAGATCGCACCGGGCGGGCGGGCCGATGCCAGATGGCTCGCCAGAAGTTCCTCGGTGCGTTCGACATTGTCATTCGAGATCACCCGCTCCTGAATGCTTAGATGCGGGTAGTCCTGCCGCAGCACCCGGCGGAACCCCATCTCGCGCTCCTGCTGGCAACGGAACGGCACGCTCATCACCAGCAGGATATGTTGCGGAACCGGCGGGAGAATCTGTCCGATCAGCTGCGCGGCCACGCTACCCGCCGCATATTGGTCATTGCCAACATAGACCGTGCGACGCGAACTGGGCAGATCCGAGGTCAGGCAGACCGTGGGCTTGCCGAGGGCCGCGATCTTGCGCAGCGCGCCGTTGATGGCCGGATGCTCGTAGGCAATGACGATCACCGCATCCAGCTCGCGCCCCGCCTGTTCCAGTGCCGCCGCAAATCGCCCCGGTTCGATCTCCTCGGTAGTAAAGAACTGCCCCGTTAGCTCCACCCCCGCGATAGAGGCATTCACCATCTGCATCGCCTGTATCATCTGTCCGTTGAAGGACGGGCCGGAGATACAGAAAAACCCGATCTGACGCAGATCCTGCATCCGGTGATCGGCGGCCAGCTTGTCGAGTGCCGCCATCACGCGGTTTCGGGTCGTTTCTTTGACGCCGGGCCGGTTGTTGAGCACGCGGTCGACGGAGGCCGGCCCCACACCGGCAAGGGCGGCAATCTGCGCGATATTCGGGCCTTTCCAGTTCTTGCCAGCTTTCGGCATCCACAGCGTCCTTAATGATCCGTTTTACATCGCCGGCATACACCGCCCGATAAATAGGCAAATTTCAAACTTACATTGCAAGCGAAACAAACGACTAATTTTGATGTGAATAACATCGTATTATTATCACAAGCCCGCTAGCTTTGATTTAATAAGATCATTTATTACTCAGACAGGGAGATTTCGTTTCAGAAAATGAGCGTTGGCGGTGGAGGTCGCCATCAGCCTCATGGTGCCTAGCGCGGGCAATTCTGAGGTGAAGAAAATCAAACTGCCGGAAGAGATGTGGTTTCGGCCACGCATGTCGCGCCGTCGGAGGAGACGGCGTCAGTGGAGGAGTGTCGACATGAAATTCAAATCTGCCCTGCTTGCAGCATCGGTACTGGCGCTAAGCGCCTCGGGCGCCATGGCCGCCAACATCGCGGTGATCGCGGGCTCCATCGAGGACGGGTTCTTCAACCTGATCAAGAAAGGCGTCGATGATGCGACGCTGGTCGTCGAAGCCAATGGCGGTCAGGTCAACTACCTGCGCACGCCCAATTACGACAATTTCGGCCCCGATCTGGTAACGCTCATTAATCAGGCTGTCGCACAGGGTGTGGACGGGATCGCGATCCCCGTCTGGGTACCCGAGGCACAGGTTCCTGCCCTGCAGGCAGCCGCCGATAAAGGCATCAAGATCATGATGTATAACTCGGGCTCGGATGTAAAAGAGGATGTCCACGGCATCAACTATTTCGGCTCGGATGAGTTTGTCGCCGGTGTTGCGGGTGGCGAATACATGGCCGAACATGGTGCCAAGAAGATCCTGTGCCACATCCACACGCCCGGTGCGGTGAACCACGAAGCACGCTGCGCGGGTGTGGTCGAGGGAGCCAAGAAAGGCGGCGCCGAGGTCAATATCCTGCGGACCCCGGCCAATCTTGATGGCGATGTGACCGGCACCGCCGAGTCGATCAAATCGGAACTGGTCGCCGACCAGGGCATCGATGCGGTCATCACCCTTGCCGCGTGGTCGGCAGATGCCGCGGCCAATGCCGTGGGCCAGATCGGCGCGCAGGACCGTGTGAAGATCGGCAGCTTCGACATGAACCCCGCGGTGCTTGACCGCATCAAGGGGGGCACCCAGACCATGGCGATCGACCAGCAGCCCTATCTGCAAGGCTTCCTCGCAACCTCGATGCTGGCGGCGCATATCGATTTCGGCACCGAACTGGCGACCGATCCCGTCCTGACCGGCCCCGCGATCATCGATGCCAGCAACATCGATACCGCCCTGCAAGGCGTCGCCAAAGG
This sequence comes from Thioclava sp. 'Guangxiensis', assembly GCF_045348365.1. Classification (NCBI taxonomy): domain Bacteria; kingdom Pseudomonadati; phylum Pseudomonadota; class Alphaproteobacteria; order Rhodobacterales; family Paracoccaceae; genus Thioclava; species Thioclava sp. 'Guangxiensis'. The sequence goes on from NZ_CP155824.1 coordinate 59,705, forward strand.
CGCGCGTTAATCCGTCTGACACCGCCTGACGGGCACCCCCGCGCGGGGTGCCCGATTGCCGCTTCTGTCGCATGAGGACCTGTCTATGCCCCCGAAACCCAATGCGCCCACATCTACCCCGTTTTCCGTCTCCGGCCTGTTCCGACGCCCCGAAATGGGCGCCTTCATGGGTATGGTGCTTGTTTTTATCTTTTTCAGTATCTTCGGATATGATCGTAACTTCCTCTCGCCCTTCGGCACGTCCAGCTGGATGAACGCGGCTTCGACCATCGGGATCATTGCTATTCCCGTTGGTTTTCTGATGATCGCAGGTGAGCTTGATATCTCCATCGGTGCTATGGTCCCCGCAGCCAAGATGGCGATGGCCATAAGTTGCGGCTATTACGGGCTGCCTTTCGTGGTGGGCCTTGTGCTGACCTTCGCGATTGCCGCAGCGGTGGGCACGGTGAACGGGCTTCTGGTCACTCGCACCAAGGTGCCCTCACTCATCGTGACGCTGGCCACACTGTTTTCCGTAGCCGGCCTGACGCTCTTCCTGTCGCTCTTCCTGACCGACACCACAAGCCAGGCCATGCCTTCGCCCGAATGGGCCAAATTCGTCTTCGGCTCCTATCATATCTGGGGTCTGCAATCCTCGGTCTTCTGGTGGTTTGCACTGGCCGCGATGCTCTATTTCTTCCTGCATCAATCGCCCTGGGGGAACTGGATCTTCGGGATGGGAGGCGACAAGGAAAGCGCACATAATGCGGGCATCCCTACCGACAAGTTGAAAATCGGCCTCTTCGTGCTGACCGCGATGGCCGCCGCCCTCTCGGGTATCTGCGAGGCAACGCTGGCAAACTCGGCCACCACCACCACCAACTTCGCACTGATCTTCAACTGCATTATCGCGGTCGTCGTGGGTGGCGTGCTGCTGACAGGCGGCTTTGGCACCGTCTCCGGGATCTTCTTCGGCACCGCGACCCTGGCCATCGTCCAGCAGGGCATCGGCTACACGCCCTTCGACCGTAATCTCAGCTCGCTGATCATCGGGGTCATGCTGCTGATCGCGGTTCTGATGAATGACAGTTTCCGCCGTATGGCGCTGTCGATGTCCGGCAAGAAGAAATAAGGAGATCCGCTCATGACTGCTCCCGTTCTGGAAATGCGCAAAGTCGACAAAAGCTTCGGGCCGATCGACGTGCTGCACGAGATCTCGCTCAAGGTGCATGCGGGCGAGGTGCTCTGCCTTCTGGGCGATAACGGTGCCGGCAAATCCACGCTGATCAAGACCCTCTCGGGGGTCCACCAGCCCAGCTCCGGCGAGATGCTGATGGATGGCAAGCCGGTTTTGTTCAACACGCCCCGCGAGGCGCAGGATCACGGCATCGCCACCGTCCACCAGTTCGGCGGCACCTATCCGCTGATGTCGGTGGGGCGCAACTTCTTCATGGGCGCCGAGCCCACCAAGGGTTGGGGTCCGTTCCGCCGCTTCGACCGCCATGTGGCCAATAGGATCGCCGTGGAGGCCGTGCAGAATTTCGGCATCACTCGGATCACCGATGGCGACCGTCTGGTGGGCGCGCTCTCGGGCGGCGAGCGCCAATCGCTGGCCATCGCACGCGCGGTGCATTTCGGGGCGCGCGTGCTGATCCTCGACGAACCGACCGCCGCACTGGGCGTCAAACAGGCGGCCCACGTCCTGCGCATCGTCAACGAGGCCAAGCGCCGGGGTCTGGCCGTGATCTTCATCACCCATCAGGTCATGCATGCGATGGCCGTAGGCGACCATTTCGCGGTGCTGATCCGCGGCGCGATTGCCGCAGATTTCCGTAAGGGAGAGAAAACCCGCGAGGAGATTGCCGATCTCATGGCAGGGGGAGAGTCCATGTCGGCTCTGGAGGCCTCGATCGAGGTCTATCAGGACACCCATGACGGGCACAGCCCGCAGACCGCCGGCTGATCTTCCCACTACCTGACCCGACAGGACCGCCGCTCTGGCGGCCCTGTCCTCTTGCGCCAAGAAGGAGATTTCCATGACCATCCGATTAGGCCTGATCGGCGCGGGCCTCATGGGCGCGGACCACGCCCGCATCATCGCCCTCGATCTGCCTGACGCATCCTTGCAAGTGGTCTGCGACATGGACCCGACCCGTGCGCGCGCTGTGGCCGATGCCTGTGGAGCCGCCGATATCGCCAGCGACCCCGAGGCGGTGATCGCCCGCGAGGATGTGGATGCGCTGATCGTGGCGAGCCCCGATTTCACCCACGCGCCCTTGTCGCTCGCCTGTATTCATGCGGGCAAGAAGGTGCTGATGGAAAAGCCTCTCTCGCAATCGCCTGCACAATGTCTGGAAGTGATCGGGGCCGAGACCCGCAGCGGCGCACGCCATGTCATGCTGGGGTTCATGCGGCGCTATGACCGCGCCTATGCAGAGATGCGCGCGGCTCTGGGCGCGGGCCGTCTGGGACGCCCGCTGATGATGCATAATTTCCACCGCAATGTCGAAACCCCGGCGGCGGATTTCACCGGCGCGATGGCGATCACCAATTCCGCCCCGCATGAGTTCGACGTGGTGCGCCATGTGCTGGGGTGCGAGTATACGAGCATCTCGGCTTCGCAACCGCGCCGGTCCGATAGCCGCGTGGCCCCTGTCGTGATGGTGCTGGAAACCGGAGACGGGCAAATCGTCACGATCGAGGTGAACAATAACGCAGCCTATGGCTATGATGTGCGCGCCGAGCTGGTGGGCGAGACGGCCTCCATTTCTATGAACCATGTGGCCTATACCCGCATGGAAGGCGCGCTTGCCAGCAGCGCCGCCTATGACGCCGATTGGCGCGGACGATATCACGAGGCCTATGTGGCACAGAACCGCGCCTTTCTGGGCTTTGTCGAAACCGGCCTCTTCCCCGAGATCGCCGCCGATTGCTGGGATGGCTATTGCGCCGCCCTCGTGGCCGAGACAGGAGCACGGGCTCTGGCCAGCGGTGCCAAAGAACCCGTAAACATGGCTTCCCGCCCTGCCTTTTATGAATCGCGTAAGGGAGACACCCTATGAAACTGGGATTTGTGACCGACAGTCTTGGTGGGATGGCATTCGGGGATGTGCTCGAGCACGCGCAGCGGATGGGGGTCTCGGGCCTCGAGATCAACACCTGCGGCTGGTCCACCGCCCCACATTTCGATCTGGCGCGGATGGCGGGGGATGCGGGCGTCCGCAAGGATTTCCTCAAACAGGTTACCGAACGCGGGCTCGAGGTGATCAGCCTCAATGCCAATGGCAACCCGCTCCACCCGACCGATCCGCGCCAAGGTGAGGATCTGAGGACCACAATCCGGTTGGCGGGTGAAATGGGCATCAAGACCGTCTGCACCATGTCGGGCCTGCCTGCCGGATCGCCCGAGGACCGGATGCCCAACTGGGTGGTGTCTTCATGGCCACCCGAGACCCGGGAAATTCTGCATTATCAGTGGCACGAGAAGCTATTCCCGTTCTGGCATGAAATCGCGGAGCTAGCCCGTGAAAGCGGGGTGGAACGGATCGCGCTCGAGCTGCATGGCAATCAATGCGTCTATAACGTGCCCTCGCTCCTGAGGCTGCGCGCCGAGATAGGGCCGGTGATCGGAGCAAATCTCGATCCTTCCCATCTGTTCTGGATGGGGGCAGATCCGCTTCAGGCCACCGAGGCACTGGGTGAGGCGATCTACCATGTCCATGCCAAGGACACCTTCCTCAATGCGCCGGTTCAGGCCACCACGAGCCTTCTGGAAAACGGTTCCCTGATGGATATTCCGGCACGCAGCTGGTCCTATATCACGCTGGGCTTCGGTCACGGGGAGGAGTGGTGGCGTCAGTTCTGCTACCGGCTTAAAATGGCGGGCTATGATGGCTGGTTATCTATCGAACACGAGGATGTCCTGCTGAACTCTCTGGAAGGGCTCGAGAAATCCGTCGCACTTTTGCAAGGCGTCATGCCGGTCGCTGCCTCGGATTTCAAACCGCAGGCAATCTGAGCCCTCTATCCGGCGGTGCCAAATTCCAGCCCGCCCAGTATGTCCAGCAATGCGCGCATTTCGGGGCGCTGCGCCGTGGTCTCGCCTATCGCCGCCAGAAGGCTGACCTCCATGCTGGGCGTGACAGGCCGCCACGCAAGCCCCTCCTTTGGGAGATCGAACGTAGTAAACCCGTCTACCAGTGTCATCCCCAGCCCCTGACGCACCAGATTGACCGCGATATTGTAGCGGTTCGTCTCGAGGCTGCGCGAGCTGCGCCGGTCGAAACCCGGAACATTGCGCATCAGCATCGCCACGATATCGCGGTCGGTGGTGATGGCGACCAGATCCTGACCGGAGATATCTCCGGCCCCGATCTCGGCATGCGCGGCCAGAGGATGATCCTCGGGCATGATACAGATGATGTGGCCCCCTGCGATCTTGAGCGTGCCCGGCAACGGGTCCGCGCCCGCCTGCACCATCAGCCCCAGATCATATTGCCCCCGCTCCACCGCCGCCGTGATATCGTGATTGGGATGCATATCAAAGATAAACCCCTGATCGCCATGCCTTTCGCGGTAAAGCCGCGCCAGCACCGGTAACAGACCCAGCGAAAGCGAGGGGGTCGCCGCCACGCGGATCAGACCAGGGCGCATCTGGCGGATCGTGTCCACATAGCGATCAAAGCGTGACAGCTCCGCCTCGAGCCGCGACGCCTCTCCCAGAAGCTGACGGGCGGCCTCTGTCGGGGTCAGCCGCCCCTTGTGACGCTCGAACAACGAGATGCCATGGCGACGTTCGATCATGGCGATGGCCTTCGAAACCGAAGGCTGTGCCATGTTCAAAAGGCGCGCCGCCGCAGACACGGATCCGAGTTGCATGACAGTGACGAATACCTCGATCTCGCGCCGGTCCATCTATTCCCTTTGGCTATAGGATACCTAAAATAAAGTATTAGACAGAATGAATTTTGCCGATCCATAGTCAAGCCTAAGAGAACCAAAATCTAAAAAACTGGTCCAACAGAGAGTAAGCACATGAAACTGAACAGACGTGCGGCGCTGATGGCGGCCGCAGCCACTGCCCTATTGCCCAAACAGCTTCTGGCGCAAGGCAAGACCGAATGGGCTGGGATCAAGGCGGCAGGCAAGGTGCGTGCCGGCGCGGTCGAGGCGAAACCCTGGTTCACACAGGATTTCGCAAGCGGTGATTGGAAAGGCCTCGTGCCCGATATCCTCGAGGCGGTGTTCGCGCCCGAAGGCATCTCCGTGGACTATATCGACACCCAATGGGGCACTGCTGTGGCGGGCCTGCAATCGGGCCGCTTCGACCTGATGGGCGCTTATAATTCCACGCCCGAACGGGCCGAAGCCATCGATTTCACCAAGGCAATTGGCGGGTTGCGCCTGACGATCCTGACGCTGAAAGACAACGCCGCAAGCTTTGCCAACTGGGACGCGATCGATAGTCCCGATGTCAAACTTGCCGTGATAGACGGCTCGGGGGCGGCCCGCATCCTGCAGCCCAAACTGACCAAGACCACATGGGTCGCCACGCCCTCGAGCGATACCATGTTCCTCGAACTGGAAAGCGGGCGCGTCGATGCCATCGTGACCTCGGATGCGCAGGTCGCCGATTACATCGCCAGCCGCGACCGTGGCACCATGGTCATCCCCGAACCGGTCGAGCGTCAGCCCACCAATATCGGCCTGCGCAAATCCGAGGACCACGAGCTTCTTGACTGGCTCGATACCCGCATTGCCGCCCTCGAAGCCGATGGCACAATGGACAAGATCTGGGCGAAATACACCAGCGTCGAGGGTTCGACCAAGTCATGACCGGAACGGACCCCATTCTTCGTATCGAGGATCTCCGTAAATCCTACGGTGTCTTCGAAGTGCTCAAAGGTATCTCGTTTGATGTGTATCCCCGTCAGGTCGTGGGGCTTCTGGGGCGCAGTGGCTCCGGCAAGTCAACCTTGCTGCGCTGTCTGAATTTCCTCGAACAGCCCAATGCCGGACGAATTTTTCTCGAGCAGGAAGAAGTGGGTGTCCGCAGTGCCGCCGGAGGGCGCAAGCCTGTTCCGGCGGCACGCCTTGCCTATCAGCGCCGCCAGATGGCAATGGTGTTCCAGAACTTCAATCTCTGGCCGCATATGACAGTGCTGGAGAATATCACCGAAGGTCCCGTCAAGGTGCTGGGACTGTCCAAGGACGAGGCCGTGGCCGAAGCGCGCAGCCTCCTGGTCAAGGTCGGCATGGAAACGAAGGAAGACCAGTATCCGATCCGCCTGTCGGGTGGTCAGCAGCAGCGCGTGTCCATTGCCCGTGCGCTGGCGATGCGACCCAGGCTGATGCTGTTCGACGAGCCGACCTCCTCGCTTGATCCCGAACTGGTGGCCGAGGTGCTCAAGGTCATGCGCGATCTGGCCGATGCGGGCACCACCATGCTGGTTGTGACCCACGAGATGGCCTTCGCGCGTGACGTCTGCGACCGCGTCCTTTTGCTGCATGAGGGCCAGCTGATCGAGCAGGGCCCGCCCGCCGAGGTCATGCTGCAATCGCAAAACCCTGTCGCCGCGTCCTTCTTCGCCGGACTGCGCGAGGAGGCCGCACAATGAGCTATGATTGGGATTTCGGCGTCTTGTGGGAATATCGCGGACTTCTGGCACAGGGTGTGCTGATGACCGCCAAGATCGTGGCGCTTTCGGTCGTACTCGGCATCCTGATCGGGATGCTTCTCACACCTCTGCGCATGTCGGAACGGATCTGGTTGCGCTGGCCCGCCACCGCCATGATCGAGGTGTTCCGCTCCTGCCCGCCTCTGGTGCTGGTCGTCTGGACCTATTACTGCCTGCCGATCATCGCAGGGCTGACACTGCCTGCCTACTGGACCTGCGTCTTCGCGATCTCGGTCTATTCGGGCGTCTATTTCGCCGAGATCTTCCGCTCGGGGGTGCAGGCCGTTGATCGCGGGCTGGTCGAGGCCGCGCAATCGGTCGGCATGCCGCGCTGGCGTATCCTGCACCGGATCGTGCTGCCGCTTGCTTTCCTGCGCATCATGCCGCCCTTTACCGGCCAGTGCATCATGGCGATCAAGAACTCGGTTCTGGGCAGCTATATCGCGGTGGGCGAGATCCTTTATGAAGGACAGAGGCTCAGCACCCATAGTTTCCGCCCGCTGGAGGTGCTCAGCTTCGTCGCCTTCTTCTTCATCTGCACGATCATGCCGCTCTCACTGATTGCGGGCGCCATAGAGCGCAAGATCCACCGTCGGTATTTCAGGCGCTAAACGATGACCCTTCCCTTCGATCCGCCAACGGGGCTTGCCCCGCGCCTGAGCCTTTTTGCCAGCGAGACGCCCGCCGAGGCGATTCCCGATAGCGTGATGCAGTCATGGGTCCTGCATCTGATCGACACGCTGGCCTGCGCGGCAGCCGGTAGCAGGCTCCCCCTTGCGCAGAGTGTGGCCACCTATGCCCGCCAGCAGGGATCGGGTCGCCCGCTCATCGGTGGCGGATCGAGCGGGCCGATGCTGGCGGCCTTCGCCAATGCCTTCGCGGCCAATCTTCTCGATTTTGATGACGGGTTCGAGCATGATGGCAAAGGTATGGGCCATCCGGGAGCCTCGCTGGTGGCCGCAGGGCTCGCGGCTCTGGGCGATGCGCCGGTAACGGGGCGCGCGTTTCTGACCGCTCTCGTATTGGGGGCAGAGATCAACAACCGACTGATCCTCTCGGTCCAGCCGAGTGCCAAACGCTTCGTGGAAGTCTACGGCATCGGACAGCATCAATCGGTGGGTGCTGCGGTCACCTATGCGCGGCTCAAGGGGTTGGGCGCGCCGCAGATGTCCAACGCGCTCAACCTCGCGGCCAGCCTCAGTGCGGTGCCGAGCCTGCACAAATATAACTGGTTCACCCGACCGATCATCAGCCTGAAGGATTTTGTGGCCCCATCCGCCCAGGCGGGCGTGCAGGGCGTCGATCTGGCGCTAGCGGGGTTACAGGGGCCGGCGGATATCTTCGAGGGACCACAGGGGTTCTGGCGGATGGTGGGCTCGGACCACTTTGCGCCCGACCTGCTGACCGAGGGATTGGGCCACGACTGGTATGCCGGGGACGGTGCGGTCAAGACCTATCCCGCCTGCCGCTGGATCGCGCCTGTGCTGGAGGCGTTCGATACAGTTCTGGCCGAAAGCGGCGCGCCTTTTGACCGGATCGCCCGTATCGAGGTCCATTCCTTTGCCGATGTCGCGACAAAGATGGCTCATACATCGCCTGAAAATGCCATTGATGCCCAGTTTTCCCTACCGCATCTCATGGCCTGTCAGGCCCTCGGGCGCGAAGCTGGACTGCCATGGTTCACGCCAGACGCCCTCGACCAGCTCGAGACCGCCCAGCTGGCCACCCGGCTCTCCTTCCATACCGATCCGGAGATGGATGCCGCCATGCGCGGGGTCGGTCGCAGACCACAGGCGCGCGTGGAGCTGACCCTGACCGATGGCGGTCACCATAGCTGCCGGATCGACGCGCCCCTAGGGGGAGCACTACGCCCCGTCCCGCCGGAAGTCGTCCATGCAAAGGCCGCGCGTCTCATGGCACAGGCGGGTATACCACATCCCGAAACCCTGCTCACCTCGCTCGCGGACATCTCAGAGGTCGAGGATATTCGCCCGCTCATTGCACCTTTCTTCACCCAGCCAGACGCGCCACGGTTCTCCTAAGCACCCGACGGATTCTCCGCCATACGCCGCGTCCTGTGAGTGGGGTTGATCTCCTCCTTCCCCACGCTAACTGGATATCATGCGCATATGGAGAGGTTCCGTTTGAACGGAAATTCCCGAAATCTTGTCAAATTGGCAAGTTTTGTGATGATCTGCTGCAATATGTCGCAATATAAAATTTTCTTTCACAAAATGGCCCTTTGTAAGCAGATACTCCCTTGCCAGCTTCGATCGAGCCGATATTTTTCCATTGTTGACCGGTAAGTCAAAAAACCGCGAGACCGGACTGCCCCCGCCAATGAGGGGCAGGTTCGTCAACGACAGAGAGGGGAAATCATGTCGAAGATGACGCGTAGCCTTTTGGCTGCTTCTGCACTCATGCTCGGGCTTTCGGCACCGGCATTCGCAAAAACCTTTGTATATTGCTCGGAAGCCTCGCCCGAAGGCTTCGATCCGGCGCCCTATACCGCCGGCACCACCTTCGATGCCTCTGCGCATCCGGTCTTCAACCGTCTGGTGGAATTCAAGAAGGGCACGACCGAGATCGAGCCGGGTCTTGCGACCTCATGGGATGTCTCCGATGACGGGCTGACCTATACGTTCCACCTGCGTCCCGATGTGAAATGGCAATCGGTGGATGGTTACGCACCCACTCGCACGATGAATGCCGATGACGTTATCTTCAGCTTCGACCGTCAGGGCAATCCCGACAATCCGTGGCATGATTACCTGCCCGGCATCACCTATGAATATTACTCGGCGATGGAGATGGCCGATCTGATCAAGTCCATCGAGAAGGTCGATGACATGACGGTCAAGATCACCCTGACCCGCCCCGAGGCCCCCTTCCTTGCAAACCTCGCCATGCCCTTCATGTCGATCGTATCGAAAGAATATGCCGATACGCTGGCCGAAGAGGGCAAGCAGGCGCAGTTCAATCAGGTGCCCGTCGGCACCGGCCCGTTCCAGTTCGTGGCCTATCAGCAGGATGCCGTCATCCGCTACAAGAAAAACGCCGACTATTGGGGCACAGCGCCCAAGATCGACGATCTTGTCTTTGCCATCACGCCCGAGGCCTCGGTCCGTCTGCAGCGTCTGCAGGCCAATGAATGCCAGCTGATGCCCTATCCCTCGCCTGCCGATCTGGACGCGATCAAGGCCGACAGCAATCTCAAGCTCGACCAGCAACCGGGCCTGAACGTGGCCTATCTGGCCTATAACACCACCATCGCACCTTTCGATAAGCCCGAGGTCCGCAAGGCCCTGAATATGGCGATCAACAAGCAGGCGATCATCGATGCCGTCTTCCAGGGCGCGGGCGAAGTGGCCAAAAACCCGATTCCGCCGACCATGTGGTCCTATAATGACAGCATCCAGGACGACCCCTATGACCCCGAAAAAGCCAAGCAGATGCTGGCTGATGCGGGCGTGAGCAATCTGGATATGGAGATCTGGGCGATGCCCGTCCAGCGCCCCTATATGCCCAATGCCCGCCGTACCGCCGAACTGATGCAGTCCGATCTGGAGAAGGTGGGCGTGAAGGCCTCGATCGTCTCCTATGAATGGGGCGAGTATCTGAAACGCTCCACCGATCCGGCGCGCAAAGGGGCGGTCATCATGGGCTGGACCGGCGACAATGGCGATCCCGACAACTTCATGGGCGTGCTCCTGAGCTGTGCGGCCACCGGTGATGGCGGCTCGAACCGCGCACAATGGTGCAACGAGGACTTCTCGGAGCTGCTGACCAAGGCCAAAGCCACCACCGATCAGGCCGAGCGCGCCAAGCTCTACGAGCAGGCGCAGGTGATCTTCAAGGAACAGGCCCCGTGGGACACGCTCGCGCATTCCACCCAATATGTGCCGATGCGCGCCAATGTTGAAGGCTTCCAGATGAGCCCTCTGGGGGATTTCACCTTCGAGACCGTCGACCTGAAATAAGCCTCGCGTAAATCCACATCAGGCGCGCGGGAGACCCCTCTCGCGCGCCTCTTTGCAAGGCGATGACATGATCCGCTTCTTCCTCAACAAGCTTCTCTACCTGATCCCGACCCTGATCGGCATCACCATCGTGGCCTTCGGCTTCGTGCGGGTGCTGCCGGGCGATCCGGTCACCCTTCTGGCGGGCGAGCGCGGGATCACCCCCGAACGCCATGCCGAGCTCGCGGCCCAGCTGGGCTTCGACCGGCCCGTCTGGGCGCAATATCTCGATTTCCTCTGGCGGCTTCTGCATGGCGATTTCGGCAATTCGATCGTCACCAAACAGCCCGTGTTGAGCGAATTCCTGCAGCTCTTCCCTGCCACCGTCGAGCTGTCGCTCTGCGCGATTATCCTTGCCACGCTGATCGGCGTGCCGGTGGGGGTGCTGGCGGCCGTCAAACGCGGCAGCTGGTTCGACCAGATCTCGATGACCACGGCCCTTGTGGGCTTCTCGATGCCGATCTTCTGGTGGGGCCTTCTGCTGATCATCTTCTTCTCGGGAACGCTCGGCTGGACGCCCGTTTCGGGCCGGATGTCGCTGATGTTCTATTTCGACACGCCCACGGGGTTCATGCTGATCGATAGCCTCCTCTCCGGTCAGGACGGCGCGTTCACCTCGGCGCTCTCGCATCTGATCCTGCCGGCAGTGGTGCTGGGCACCATTCCGCTGGCGGTGATTGCCCGCCAGACCCGCTCGGCCATGCTCGAGGTGATGGGCGAGGATTATGTCCGCACCGCCCGCGCCAAGGGTATGTCGGGCCGACGCGTTGTCATGGTCCATGCGCTGCGCAATGCGATGGTGCCGGTGGTGACCACGATCGGGCTGCAGATCGGCCTTCTGATGGCCGGTGCCATTCTGACCGAGACGATCTTCAGCTGGCCCGGTGTGGGCAAATGGATGATCGATTCCATCTCGCGGCGCGACTATCCGGTCGTGCAATCGGGTCTGCTGCTGATCGCGGGGATCGTGATGATCGTGAACCTGATCGTCGATCTGACCTATGGCCTCATCAATCCGAGGATCCGTCACAAATGAGCACTACTCTCCAGATGACCGACGGCCAGATCCGCCGCAAAATGATCGCGGATTTCTGGCATGATTTCCGCCGCAACAAGGGCGCGGTGGTGGGGCTTTGCGTCTTTGCGCTGATGGTTCTGATTGCCGTCTTCGCGCCGCTGATCGCGCCCCATGACGCAACAATGCAATATCGCGACGCCCTTCTTGTGCCGCCCTCATGGTCCGAAGGCGGCCAGTCCGAATTCCTTCTGGGCACCGATGCCGTGGGACGAGACATGCTCTCGCGCCTGATCTACGGCTCGCGCTATTCGCTGTTCATCGGCGTGGTTGTGGTGCTGGTCGCGCTTTCGGGCGGGATTATTCTTGGCCTTCTGGCCGGCTTCTTCGGCGGTTGGGTCGATACCGTGATCATGCGGATAATGGATATCATCCTGGCCTTCCCCTCGCTTCTGCTGGCACTGGTGCTGGTGGCAATCCTGGGGCCGGGCCTGACCAATGCGATGATCGCCATCGCCATCGTCTACCAGCCGCATTTCGCCCGCCTCACCCGCGCCGCGGTCATGGGCGAGAAATCGCGTGATTATGTAGTGGCGGCGCGGATGGCAGGCGCAGGGCCTGTCCGGCTGATGCTGAAGACCATCCTGCCCAATTGCCTCGCGCCGCTGATCGTGCAGGCGACGCTGTCATTTTCGTCCGCCGTGCTCGATGCCGCCGCCCTGGGCTTTCTTGGCATGGGCGCACAGCCGCCCTCGCCCGAATGGGGCACCATGCTGGCCGAGGCGCGCGAGTTCATTTTGCGGGCATGGTGGGTGGTCACCTTCCCCGGTCTGGCAATCCTGATCTCGGTGCTGGCGATCAACCTGATGGGCGACGGGCTGCGCGATGCCCTTGACCCGAAACTGAAACGGAGCTGATCCATGGCACTGCTATCCATCAAGAACCTGACGGTCAGCTTCGCCACCTCGGCAGGCCCGTTTAAGGCCGTGGACGGGATCGACGCCTATGTCGATGCCGGCGAGGTTCTGGCCATTGTGGGCGAGTCCGGTTCGGGCAAATCGGTCTCGATGCTGGCAGTGATGGGGCTTTTGCCCGACACCGCCACCGTCACCGCCGACGAAATGACCTATGACGGGCGCGACCTGTTGCATATGTCAAAGGCCGAACGCAGCCGCCTGATCGGGCGCGAGATCACGATGATCTTCCAGGAGCCCATCGCCTCGCTCAACCCCGCCTTTACGGTGGGCTTCCAGATCGAGGAGGTGCTGCGGATCAACAAGGGTCTGGGCAAACGCGAGGCGCGGGCGCAGGCGATCCATCTGTTCGAGCAGGTGGGCATCCCCGAGCCAGAGGTGAAGATCGACGCCTATCCGCATCAGATGTCGGGCGGCCAATGCCAGCGGGTGATGATCGCGATGGCGATCGCCACCGGCCCGAAGCTGCTGATCGCCGATGAGCCGACGACCGCGCTTGATGTGACGATCCAGAAGCAGATCCTCGATCTGTTGATGGAGTTGCAGGAGGCGCATGGGATGGGGCTGATCCTGATCACCCATGATATGGGGGTGGTGGCCGAGACCGCCGACCGCGTGATGGTGCAATATAAGGGGCGCAAGATGGAAGAGGCCGAGGTGCTCTCGCTCTTCGAGGCGCCGCAACATCCCTACACGAAGGCGCTTCTCTCGGCACTGCCGGAACTGGCCACGGGCGACAGGCTGCCCACGGTCTCGGATTATTATACGGAGGCTGGCGTATGACCACAGTCGTTGCAGGGCGCGGCCTGACGCAGGATTACCATGTGTCGGGCGGCATGCTTGGCCGCGCGAAGACCGTGCGCGCCGTGAAAGGTGTCGATTTCGCCGTCGAGAAGGGCAAGACGCTGGCCATCGTGGGCGAGAGTGGCTCGGGCAAATCCACCTTGGCGCGGATCATCGCTCTGATCGATGCTCAATCGGGTGGCACGCTGGAGATTGGCGGAGAGGCTGTCGACATCTCGAAACGCAAGCCTGACCACAAGTTGCGCTCGATGGTGCAGATGGTCTTCCAGAACCCCTACGGGTCTTTGAACCCGCGCCAGAAGGTAGGCGATTGCCTGACCGAGCCGCTTCTGCTGAACACCAAATTCAGCGGCAAGGAACGGCGCGAGAAAGCCGAGGCGATGCTGGAAAAGGTCGGGCTGCAGGCCGCGCATTTCAACCGCTATCCCCATATGTTCTCGGGCGGGCAGCGCCAGCGGATCGCCATTGCGCGGGCGCTCATGCTCAACCCCGAGCTACTGGTGCTGGACGAGGCGGTCTCGGCGCTCGATCTTTCGGTGCAGGCGCAGGTGCTGAACCTGCTCGCCGATCTGCAGGAAGAGCTGGGCCTGACCTATGTCTTCATCAGCCACGATCTGTCGGTCGTGCGCTATATCGCCGATGAGGTGATGGTAATGAACAAGGGGGAGGCGGTCGAGCAGGCCTCGCGCGATGCGATCTTTAGCGACCCACAGCATCCCTACACCCGCCAGCTCTTTGCCGCCACGCCCGTCACCGATCTGGAGGCCATTCGGGCACGGGTGGCGCGCAGGAAGGCCCGCGCGCCCGCTCTTTGATCAGATCTCCTTCAGCGCGGCCTCGACCGTGCTGAGGAGCCGGTCCACATGGCGCGCATTGAAAATCAGCGGGGGGCGGATCTTGAGGATATTCGCCCCCGGCCCCGTTGAGGAAATCAGCACGCCCTTCTGACGCATCAGATTGACGCAGGCGGTCGCCGTCGCGGCATCGGGGGTCTTAGCCGCGTGATCGGTCACGAACTCGCAAGCCACATACATCCCCACACCGCGCACATCGCCGATACGCTCGTCCTTCAGGCTGCGCAGGCCATCACGGATGGCATCGCCCATGGTGACCGCATTGGCCAGCAGGTTATCCTCGCGGATCGTGTCGAAGACGGCGCGGGCTGCGGCCACTGCCACCGTATTGCCGCCGAAGGTGTTGAAATAGCGCAGATCCTGCCCGAAGGGCGCGACCACATCATGGCGGACCGCGATCCCCGCCACCGGAAAGCCATTGCCCATCGGTTTGCCCATGGTGACGATCTCGGGGTCGATGCCAAGGCGCTGATAGCCCCACATCGCCTCGCCCGAGCGGCCAAAGCCCGATTGCACCTCATCGGCGATCATGATGCCGCCATGGGCGCGCACCACCTCGGCCACGGGCGCCAGAAGCCCCTTCGGGTCGGAATAGATGCCATCGGAGGAAAACAGGCTGTCGGCGATGAAACAGGCGATGCCATCGCCATGGCGCTCCAGATCCTCGATCTGCGCCTTCACCTCGGCAGCCATCTGCGCACCCAAGGTTGCCACATCGCGGCGGTAGCTGTCAGGCGCGGCCACGCGGCGCACCCATGTGCCCAAGGGCGATTTCGCGCCCAGCGAGGGCGAATAGCCCGCCGTCAGATGCGAGGTGCCGTGATAGGCCTCGGAGGTGATGATCACCCCGCGTTTGCCGGTTTTGTGCATCGCGATGCGGGTTGCCAGATCATTGGCCTCGGACCCCGTGCAGGTGAACATCATATGGCCGTTCTCCGCGATCTGCCCGCCGAAGCTCGGCAGCATTTCCTCGGCCAGATCAAGGATCCCGTCCTGCACATAGCGCGTATGGGTGCATAGCCGCCCCATCTGGGCCGAGACCGCCTCGACCACGCGGGGATGGGCGTGGCCCAGCGAGACCACATTGTTATAAGCGTCGAGATAATCGCGCCCATCGGGGTCATAGAGATAGGCGCCCTCGCCACGTTCGACCGTCAGGGGATCTTGATAGAACAGCCGGTAGGCCGGGCCCAGCAGGCGCGCGCGGCGCTCGATGCGCTCGGCCAGCGCGGGGGCAAGATCGGCAGCTTTGGACGGGTCGAACCCGTTGACCATGCCGATGGCGGGTTTGGATAGGGTATCGATGCTCATGAGCCTCTCCGGAATTCGGGACGGGCGCGCAGGATCGCTTCAACCTCAGCGGTCGGGCGCGCAAGAAACCATTGGAGCTGCGCCCAGCTGGGCGCGGCATTGCGTAGGATATAGGGGGCATTCTCGGGCATGAGCGCTGCGCGATACTGGGTCATTACCGCCCGCACCAGCACCCGCGCCATGACCATATGCGGGATGATGGCCAGCTCTTCATCGCTCAACGGCGCCCGTTCCAGATAGCCCGCAAGCACCGGATAGGCGTTGGCGAAGATATCCTGATCGGGGGTGAACGCCTTCAGGATCTGCCCCATCAGCGCCACCGCAAGATCAATCGCCACCGCCGATTCCACAACATCTCCGAAATCGATCACCCCCGTCACATGGCCCGTTTCGGGATCGGCCACGATATTGGAGGCGTAGAAATCGTTATGCACCACCTGCCGCGGCAGCGCCGGAATGCGGTGTGCCACCTCGGCCAGCCGCGCGAAGGCCTCACCGGCCAGTGCCTGATGACGGGGCGGCAGGCTGACCTCGCCCAGAAGGGGCCTCAGCCGCATCACATGCTGCACATCCCAAACCAGCTGGCGGCTCTGATGGGGATGGCGGAAGCCACCTAGGGCAAGACGCAGCTCGGCCAGCACCCGCCCGATCTCGGGCAGGGTCTCGGTACGGGTTTCCATCATGTCCAAGGGTGTGCCTTCAACGAAACTGAGCAGCCGGTAGAACCGCCCCGAGGCCGGCTCGCGCAGCATCCCCTCGCCCGTTCTGGCACGGATCACACGCGGCGCGGGCCGGGTAAAATGCTCCGCAAGATGATCCAGTACCGCGTTCTGCAGATCAAGTTCACCCTGCGTCTCGTCGGGATTGGCGATCTTCAGGATATAGCGGGCGTCTGGAGCCGTGATCAGATAGGTATCGTCCTTCTCGGTCTCGAGCCGCTTCATCGCCCCCGAGATCCCGTAAGCCTCTTGGCACAGGCGGGCGGCCTCATGGCGGCCGATACGGGTAAAGCGCGTGGCCAGCCCCCCCTGCCCCGCAAAGCGAAGCGCGTCATTCAGATCTGTCATGTCACTCTCCGGCTCCGGCCCGCCCCGCATCGGGACGGGCCAAGAGCTATCAGCTTCGCGGCGCGCTCACAAATGGTGTCGGATGAGCGGACTGATAGGCAGCCGCCAACGCCAGCACCACCTCGTCCTCGAACCAGCGGCCCACGAATTGCAACCCGATCGGCAGGCCATCGGCATCGAAGCCGCAATTGACCGATACGGCAGGCTGCTCGGTCATGTTGAACGGATAGGTGAAAGGCGACCAGTCGGTCCATTCCGTCATCCCCGAGCCGGGCGGCACATCGACACCCGCCTCAAAGGCGGTCAGCGGCATGGTGGGCAGCATCAGCGCATCATAGCGTTCATGGAACTTAGCCATGGTCACCTTCAGCTGGGCGCGGACCTGATCGGCAGCGATGAAATCGCGCGCGCTCAGGAGGCGGCCCTGTTCGGTGATCGATACGAAACCGGGATCCATTCTGGCGATCTGCTCGGGGCTAGGATTGACCTGCTCGACCGCCCAGGCCTGAGCGGCATACCACAGATCCAGAAGCGCCTGCTGAGGGCTGGCAAAACCGGGATCGGCTTCTTCGATAATCGCACCCAGATCGGCCATGGCCCTCGCGGCACGGTCGACGGCCTCGGCCACGGCAGGGGCCACGGGCGCGCCATCCAGCGTGCGGGCATAGGCGATACGCATCCCCTTGATCGAGCGGCGTGTGGCGGCGGCGAAATCGGGCACATCCTTGGGCGAGCGGCCATAAAGCGCATTCACCGAAGGGCCGGACACCGCATTGAGAAACAGCCCGCTATCCTCGACGGTGCGGGTCAGCGGACCACGATGGGCAAGCTCGAAAAGGCCTGTGGGTGCGGTCGAAGGCACCCAGCCGAAGGTCGGCTTGATCCCGAAGACCCCGCAGAAGGACGAAGGGATACGGATCGAGCCCGCCCCGTCCGAGCCCTCATGCAGCACGCCCATATTGAGCGCCGCAGCCACGGCCGCACCGCCCGAAGAGCCCCCCGAGGCACGCGCGGTGTTCCACGGATTGAGTGTGTTGCCGCCCTCTGGTCCATGGGTCAGACCTTTCCAGCCGAATTCCGGCGAGGCGGTGGTGCCAAGGATCGGCGTGCCTGCCTGACGCAGCTTGGTGACGATCTCCAGATCGGTCGGAGACGGGTCCTTCTCACCCAGAACCGAGCCCTTGCGGAACGGAATGCCCTTCACGCGGGTGAGTTCCTTGATGGTGGCAGGCACCCCGTCGATGGGCGAGAGCGGCTCGCCTTTGGCCCAGCGGGCCTCCGAGGCGCGCGCCTCGGACAGCGCCTCCTCGGCCACCACATAGACGAAGGCGTTGACGTCGCCGTCAAACCGTTCGATCCGGTCGAGCGCGGCCTGCACCGCCTCGACGGGCGACGCCTCTTTGGCCGCATAAGCGCGGGTCAGTTCGGTGGCGCTCATCTCGCCCAGATCGGTTTTGTCGATCACATCCATAATGTTACGCCTCCTCAAGCACGCTGCGGGCCAGATCGGTCTCGGCCAGCGCATCCAGCGCGCGTTTCATCGCCGCCATCATCTCGTCCACCTGCTCGGCAGTGATGATCATCGGCGGACACAGGCAGATCGCATCACCGATGGCGCGCACGATCAGCCCTTCTTCCAGCAGGCAGGCCTGCGCCGCCTGACCCATCTGGCCGACCTTGGCCGTGCCCTTCAGCTCGAGTGCACCGATCAGGCCCACACCGCGCGACCAGAGCGCCATCGGATGGCTCTCGAGCGCCTTCAATCCTGCCAGAAACTGGCCTTCAAGGCGGGCGGCATTGCCCACCAGATCGCGCTCCTCGATGATCTTGATATTCTCGAGGCCCACAGCCGTGGCAACGGGGTGGCCCGAGGCGGTATAGCCATGGCCGAACACGCCCAGACGGTGGCTTTCATCCGCGATGGGATTGTAGAACTCATCGCTCATCAGGATCGCGGAAAGCGGCATATAGGACGAGGAGATCTGCTTCGAGGTCACCATCACATCGGGAGTGATCCCGAAGGTCTCGCAGGCAAACATCTTCCCCGTCCGGCCAAAGCCGCAGATGACCTCATCGGCCACCAGAAGGATGTCATATTTGCGCAAAACCGCCTGAATGGCCTCCCAATAGCCTTCGGGCGGCACGATCACGCCACCTGCGCCCATCACCGGCTCGCCAAACATGGCGGCAATCGTCTCGGGGCCTTCTTTCAGGATCAGCTCTTCCAGCGCCTCGGCCATACGGGCGGAGAATTGCTCTTCGGTCTCGCCGTCCAGATGGTCGCGCGGATAATCGGGCGTGAGCGTATGGATCATCCGGTCGAGCGGCAGATCGAAGCTGCCGTGATTGGCCGGAATACCGGTGACCGAGCCTGCCGCGATCGTCACCCCGTGATAGCCCTTCACCCGCCCGATGATCTTCTTCTTCTCGGGCAGACCCAGCGCATTCGAGCGATACCAGATCATCTTCACGACCAGATCATTGGCCTCGGACCCCGAGGAGGTGAAATGCACCTTCGTTAGATGCGCGGGCGAGATCTGCACCAGCTTCTCGGCCAGATCGACCGAAGGGCCATGCGCCTTGTAGTTGAAGCTGTGATAATAGGGCAGTCTCTGCATCTGCGCATAGGCCACATCGGCCAGACGCTTCTCGTTGAAGCCCACAGCCACCGACCAGAGCCCTGCAAGCCCCTCGATATAGCGCTTGCCCGACTGGTCGAAGACATAGATGCCCTCGCCACGGTCGATGATCAGGCCGCCTTTTTCCTCATAGACCCGCAAATCGACCGAGGGGTGGAACTGATAGGCAATATCGCGGGCCTCGATGGAATTGGGCGCAATGGTTTTCGATTGAGACATCTTTGTCGTCCTTGGTTCCGGCGCTTGCGCGCCATAAGATTTCAGCTGAAGGCCAGATCCCAGTCCTTGCCGGGAATGGCCTCGATCAGAGAGCGTGTGTAGGGGTGCTGGGGAGCGTCGAACACCTGCGCGCCCGGCCCGATCTCGACGCAACGGCCCTTTTGCATGACCATCACCCTATCACAGATCTGGGCGGCCACGCGCAGATCATGGGTGATGAACACAAGGCTGAGGCCCAGCTCGCGTTTGAGCTCTTCCAGCAGCTCCAGCACCTGCGCCTGAATGGAGACATCAAGCGCCGAGACCGCCTCATCGGCCACGATGATCTCGGGTTTCAGCGCGAGCGCACGGGCAATCCCGATCCGCTGGCGCTGCCCGCCCGAGAATTCATGCGGGAAGCGTTTGGCCGATCCGGGAAGGCCCACGCGGGCCAGAAGCGCCTCGGCCTCGGCCAAAGCCTGTTTGGGCGGCGTGCCATGGGCGATGGGGCCATCGGCAATCGTCTGCCCCACGCGGATACGCGGGTTGAGCGAGGAAAACGGGTCCTGAAAGATCATCTGCACACGGGCGCGCAGCTCTTGCAATGCGGGGCCTGTGGCATGGGTCATATCCTGCCCGTCCAGCACCATCCGGCCCGCATCCAGATCCTGCAGCTTCACCAGGCAGCGGCCCAGAGAGGATTTCCCCGAACCGCTTTCACCAACAATCCCAAGGGTTTCACCGCGTCCGATGGTGACGGTGATATCCTTCACCGCCTCGACCACACGGGCCTTGCGGAACATGCCGCCGCCTGTGCGATAGGTCTTGCACGCGCCTTCCACCTGCATCAAGGGCGGGCGTTCGGGGCATGCTGCCCGTCCTGCGCGCAGCTTCGGGATCGCATCGATCAGCCCGATCGTATAGGGGTGCTCGGGGTGGTGGAGAACCTTCTCGGCGGGGCCTTCCTCGACCACGCGGCCCAGTTTCATCACCGTCACATAATCGGCAATCTCCGCCACCACACCAAAATCATGGGTGATGAACATCACCGCCATGTTGCGGCTTTGCTGGAGGTTGCGGATGAGTTCCAAGATCTGCGCCTGTGTGGTCACATCGAGCGCGGTGGTCGGCTCGTCTGCCACCAGAACCTCCGGCTCGAGGGCCAGCGCCATGGCGATCACCACCCGCTGGCGTTGCCCGCCCGAGAGCTGGTGCGGATAGGCCCTCGCTGCGCGTTTGGGGTCGGGCAGACCCACCTCGGTCAGCAGATCCAGCGCACGGGCGCGGCGTTCGGAAGGGCGCAAGAGGCCATGAGCCTCGAAGACCTCGGCGATCTGATCCTCGATCCGCATGAGCGGATTGAGCGCCGACATCGGTTCCTGAAAGATCATCGCCACCCGCTTGCCGCGCAGGGCGCGCATCTCGGCCTCGGTGACACCCACAAGATCCTGATCGCCCAGCCGGATGCGACCATCATTGACGCGCAGCCCCTCGGGCAGGAGCCCCATCAGCGCATTGGCCGACATCGATTTGCCAGAACCGCTTTCGCCCACCACGCACAGGATCTTGCCGGGCCAGAGATCGAAGCTCACGCGGTCCACCGCATAGAGACGGTCGGCCCCTTCGGGCAGCGCGATCTTCAGCCCCTCGATGCGCACCGCAGGTTTGGTCATGGTTGCATCCAGCATCACGCTCTCCTTTTGGCAAGGCGCGGGTTGAGGGCGTCGTTGAGGCCCTCGCCGATCAAGTTGAAGGCAAGAACCGTCAGCAGGATTGCCACTCCGGGGAAGAAGCTGATCCACCAAGCCTGATTGAGCACGGTCCGCCCCGCGCCGATGATATAGCCCCAGCTCATGATATTCGGATCTCCCAAGCCCATGAAATCCAGAGCGCTTTCCGTCAGGATCGCGGTGGCCACCATCATCGAGGCCAGCACGATTACCGGAGAGATGGTGTTGGGCAGAATCTGGCGGCGGATGATGGTCAGACCCGACTGGCCCGAAAGCTGCGCGGCCTCGATAAACTCCCGGTGGCGCAGCGCCATGACCTCGCCGCGCAAGAGACGCGCCACGGGCGGCCAGCTGACAAGGGCGATGGCGGTGATGATCGACCAGATCGAGGGCTCGAAGATCGCCACAAGCACAACGGCAAAGGCGAAGGACGGGATCACTTGGAAGAACTCGGTGATACGCGAGAGGACATCATCCACCCAGCCGCCGAAATAGCCTGCCAGCGCCCCGATCGGGATGCCGATGGCGAGGCTAACTACCGTCGAGATCACGCCCACGAGGAGCGACACATAGGCCCCATGGGCCAGCCCTGCGGCGATATCGCGGCCCAGAGTATCGGTGCCCAGAGGCGTCATCTGGTCCTGGAACGGCGCCACGAAGGGCATGTTGACCATATCCCAGGGCGAGGTCGGAAAGAGGAAGGGCGCAAGGATCGAGCCCAGCAGCACCACGGCCAGAATGACGAGCCCCACAACCGCGCCGCGATTGCTTGCATAGGCTTTCCAGAAATCTTTCATCGCATGCTCCTTCAGGCCAGCCGGATACGCGGATCGACCACGCGGTAGACGAGATCGGTGAAGAGGTTGAACAGCAGCACCAGCGCCGCCGAGACGGTGAACACGCCCAGAAGCAGGTTGTAATCGCGGCTCTGGAGCGCCTCGAACATCAGCCGCCCGATGCCGGGCCAGGCAAAGACCGTCTCGATCAGCACGGCGCCACCGACCAACTGGCCCGCATGCAGACCCGCGAGTGTCACCACCGGCAGGATCGCGTTGCGCAGCACATGGCGGCGCTGGATCACCGAGGACTTCAGCCCCTTGGCGCGGGCGGTTTTCACGAAATCGAGCCGGTTGACCTCGAGCATCGAGGCGCGGGTGATACGCACATAGGTCGCCATGAAGAACAGCCCCAGCGTCACCGCAGGCAGCACGAGGTGTTGGGCGATATCCCATGCGCGGGCGAGACCCGTGTAGCTTGATGCCGCCGTCTCGTAACCGAAGGCCGGAAACCAGCCGAAATTAACAGAGAAAAGCAGCACCGCCATCAGCGCCATCCAGAAGAGCGGCGTGGCATAGAACAAAAGCGCGACGGTGGAGATGATGCTGTCGGACCAGCGACCCTGACGGGCTGCGGCCACCACACCTGCCAACACACCGAAGGCCAGCGAAATGACGAAGGCCGAGATCGACAGGATCAGCGTGGCCGGCAGCCGATCGAGGATCAGCGAGGCAACGCTCGCCTGCTGGCG
Organism: Thioclava sp. 'Guangxiensis'; assembly: GCF_045348365.1. NCBI lineage: Bacteria > Pseudomonadati > Pseudomonadota > Alphaproteobacteria > Rhodobacterales > Paracoccaceae > Thioclava > Thioclava sp. 'Guangxiensis'. Next base: position 82,500 of record NZ_CP155824.1, read on the forward strand.
GTAGGAATAGCCCAGATCGCCTTGCGCGAAATGCGCCAGATAGGTCCAGAGCTGCACATAGAACGGCTGGTCCAGCCCGAACTGGCGGCGCAGATCCTCGATGAATTGCGGGTCGGCGTCACCGGCCTCGCCCGCCATCACCAGCGCGGGATCGCCGGGGGCCATATGGATCAGACAGAAATTCAGGACGGTAATGGCGAAGAGGATGATCACGATCTTCACCACGCGCCCGATCAGGAAACGTAGCATGAGAGGGAGGCTCGTTTTGGTCGGGGGAGGTCCGGGCGCGCGCGGCGCCCGGAAAATGCGTTACTTCTCGATCCAGGTATCGCCCAGCGAATTGCCGATACCGAGGCCGGTATTCACCAGATCATGGACCTTGCAATCATAAAGCGTGGGGAAGCTGAGCTCCTGCAGCCATGCCACCGGCACATCTTCCTGCAGCTTGGTCTGGATCTTGGTGTAAAGCGCCTGACGCTCGTCGTCACTTGCCGCGACCGCCGCCTCATCGAACCATTTGTCGATATCGGCATTGGAATAGCCCTCGACATTGGCAAAGGGATTGCCCTTTGTGATCTGGCTCGTGATGTAGTTACGCGCAACCCCCAGAGCCGGATCGCCATTCTCGTAGAGATAGGTAAAGGCGATATCGTAATCCCATTGCGAGGTCTTCTGGTTCCAGCCCGCCACATCGGTGGATTCGATCTCGACCGGAATACCGACCGCCGAGAGGTTCTGTTTCACCACCTCGGCCCAGCGTTGCCACGTCTCACCGTAAGGCAGCGGCAACAGGCGCAGCGGCTTGCCGTCATAGCCGATCTCCTTCAGGAGCTCTTTGGCCTTTTTCGGATCGTAGTCATATTGCGGATCGACCTTGTCATAGAAGGGGATCGTCGAGGTGATCGGGCCGCTGGCCACCTTGCCATAGCCGTTCCAGACGACTTTCTGCATCAGGGGGCGGTTGAGCGCATACATGACCGCCTGACGGAACTTCACGTTATCCATCGGCGCGGTTCGATTATTGAGCCACAGGAAGGACATGGGCGCGTTATATTCCCACCCCTTCTCGGTGGTGCACACGCCCTCTTCCTTGGCCAGACGCGGAATGTCGAAGTTTTCCACCGAGCCCCCCGGCAGGACCGAAACGGTGCGGGTCTCGAAGGCCGTCGCACGCGAGGCGGCATCGGGGACAACGTGATAGACGACCTCATCCAGATGCGGCTTGCCCGCCGCCCAGTAATCGGGGTTTTTCACCAGATCGATATAGGCGCCCTTTTTCCATTCCTTCAGCTCGAACGGACCGGTGCCCACGGGGTTGTCGTTATTGGGGTTCTTGGCGAAATCGGTGCCCTCGTAGAGATGGGCAGGGATCATCGGCGCCAGCGTATAGGCGAAGGACCGTATGAACGGACCATAGGGCGCATTCAGCTTGAAGACCACCGTATGGTCATCGGGAGCATCGATAGTCTCGACATGGCGCATGACCTCGCGCCATTTCGGGTTGGTCTCGGGGAGAAGCTTGGTGAAGGTGAACATCGCGTCCTTCGACGAGAAGGGTTCGCCATCCGAGAATTTCACGCCCTGACGCAGATGGAACGTATAGGTCAACGCGTCATCGGAGACCTCCCAGCTCTCGGCCAGAGAGGGCATCGGCTCGAGTTTGTCATTATAACGCAAGAGGCCTTCATAGATCGAACCCGCCACCAGAAGGCTCGGACCATTGGTAGTAATGCCGATAAAGAGGCTGGGCGGTTCGGGCTGCACGACCAGATCGAGACGTCCACCCTCGACGGGGGTATCCTGCGCGGTAGCAACACCGGCGCTCAGGCAAAGCGATAGCGCCAACGCTCCTCGGCGGAGCGCAGTAGAATAAATCATGGTTTGGACCTTCCTGTTGATATGGCCGTGTGGTCCGGCCTTAAATAGGGGCGGCACATACGCACCTGTCCCCGAGGGTCATTCCCGAATTGCTGTCAGGGCGATGGGCGTCACCCTGGAAGAAAGCTTGCGATGGCCCATCCGCGTTGTCGAATTATATCGGGCGATCCGTCCCATTAGTCTGCGCTATGGGGGATCGGATGCGGTTATGGGCCGGTCGTAAAAGGCCCTGATCACAGGACGGAACGGCCATAGACACGATCCTCGGGAGGACGGGTCTCGACCTGTTCGGTGAAGATGCGGTGCAATTCCTCGGCGATGCGTGAACGCAGCGGGGCTGGCTGTGTTACAAAATAGACCCCCGCCTGCGGGGTGCTTTCATAGGGCGGCAGCCGCCAGAGCCTGCCTGCCGCGCAGTCGCGCTCGACCACATGCACGGGCAACGGGCCGATACCGAAGCCCGCAATCACCATGCGCTTGATCTCCTCGAGATTATGCGAGCGCCCTACCAGATCGGGGTTGAGCCCGCAGCGCTGGCGCAGCGCCGTCAGTTCGTGGAGCGCACGGTTGCTGCTTTCGGCAAGATAGCCCACCGAGGAAAACCCCTCGAGATCGCTGACCGACAGGCCCTCGCGCCCGAAAAGCGGATGGGTCGGACCGCAATAGAGCCCGAAATGTTCCTGAAAGAGCAATGTATAATCGAGCTGCATATTATTACTATCACCCACGACACAAACGCCCATATCAGCGCGTTTGGCCGCGACCATGGCCAGCCCCTCGCGCGAGGCCTCGACCTGAAGCGTCAGCCGCACCTGAGGGTGGCGCTGATGGAAGGTTGCCAGGGCTGCATCGAAATCGGGGCTTTCCACATGCGAGGCCAGAACGATGGTCGCGTCTCCACTCAACACTTTCTCGGCCTCGCCCAGAGAGGCAGGCAGCCGCGAGACGGTGGCTGTGATCTCGAGCGCCTCGCCCAATAGCGCACGGCCGGCCTCGGTCAGCTCGAACATGGTCGAGGACCGCTCGATCAGCCGGTAGCCCACCTGTTCCTCGAGCCGCTTGAGGCTGCCCGAGACGGCGGGCTGGGTCAGGCACAGCCGCTGCGCGGCATCGGTAATCGAACTGGATTGCGCGATGGTGACGAAACTGCGCAGCAGGTTCCAGTCGAGATGCGAAAAGCCGATATCTTTCATCCGGAAAATCCCCTTCTGCTCCGGCGCGGTAGCACCAGAGCCTGCAATATGCTCAAGGGCGCCAAAGAGCGGCACTCCGGTCAAGGGGATCCTGTATACAACCCGAGGGCAATCAGCGCCGAAAACGGATCTGCTTAACGAAGAGGCAGCGCTCGGGGCTGACTGCGCTTAATCCATCACTCGGACTCAGCCGCCTCCTGCACCAGATCCAGCAGGATATCCGCCCCCTTCGCCGCCTGATCGGGGCTGCACCATTCGGCCTCGCTATGCGAGATCCCGCCCCTGCAGGGCACAAAGACCAGCGCGGTCGGGCAAAGCGCGCAGAAACTCAGCGCATCATGGGCGGTCAGTGTGGGCATCCGGGTGGCGGCATATCCGCGGGTCGCGGCGGCGGCCAGCCCCTTGCCGATCAGAGCCTCGTCAAAGAGGCAGGGCTCGCGGTAATGGCGGTGATCCAGTTCGATCACCAGCCCCGTCTCGGTCGCGATCCCGGCGCAGGCGGCCTCGATCCGCGCAACGGTTGCCTCGCGGATTGCCGGATCAAACCCCACGATCGCCCATGACAGCTTGCTCAGATGCGGGATATTCACACGGTTATTGGGCCAGTTCTCGATAACCGAGGCGCTGACCGTCCCATGAGGTTCGATACTGGCACCGATCGCATCAATCGCCAGCACCAGCTTCGCTGCCGCGGTCAGCGCATTGCGCCGTTTGGACATGGCCAGCGTCTGGGTATGGCCGTTCTCGCCACGGATCGTGGCATAGCCCGAGCACATGGCCGAGGAGCGCGTGACCATCGCGATGTCGAGGCCCGCCTCTTCCAGCTCCGGCCCCTGCTCGATATGCAGCTCGAAATAGCTGTGCGGCACAGCGCCCGGCACGGGGGTCGTGCCTGCCGCGCCGATCCGTGCCAGTTCGCCCTCAACGCTCGCACCCGTCGGATCGGTCCGCGAGAGCGCCTGCGTCAGATCCAGCGCGCCGGTATAGACCGCCGATCCCATCACGCCCGGCTGGAACCGCGCGCCTTCCTCATTGGTCCAGTTCACCACCTCGATCGGGCGGGCCGTGACAGTCCCTGCCGCATCGAGCGCACGACACACCGCAAGCCCCGCAAGCACCCCCAGAGGCCCGTCGAACTTCCCCCCCGGAAGCTGGGTGTCGAGATGGCTGCCAATCACGACAGGGGCCGCCTGCGGATTGCGCCCCTCGCGGCGGGCAAACATATTGCCGATCCGGTCCACACGCAGCGCGAGCCCCGCCTCCCTTGCCCAATGGGCAAAGAGTGCGCGCCCCTCGCGGTCAGCCGAGCTGAGCGCACCGCGCATCGAGCCACCCGCCGCTGTGCCACCGATGGCACCCAAGGTCATCAGATCCGCCCAGAGGCGCTCCTTGTCGATCCCGCCAAGCTGTGTCCTGCCATCCATATCCGCGCCTTTCCCCTAGCTTTCGCCAAAGGGAAACACGGAATGCGGCACAGCGCCAATCAGGACGCGCGATAGGGGCCATCGGCCAGATCTATGCGAAGGCCGGAGCACCAATGAAAAAGGCGCGGAGACATGCTCCGCGCCTTTCAACGTTCTGGTGCTGGTCGCTTAGTTGGCGCGACGCGGCTGGGCGGCATCCAGCTCCTTGCGCATCTCGGTGACCTGATCGACCGAGACGGGCTTGGCGCCATTGCCCCAGCTGTTGCGGACATAGTTCAGGATATCCGCGATCTGCTGGTCGTTGAACTTCCACGCGAAGGAGGGCATGCCCGCCGCTGTCTGACGATACTGGGTATAGGGCGCGCGGGCCCCCACCAGCATCGCGTGGATCATGCTGGCCGCATCATCCGACTGGAAGCCGGTGTTGCTTGCAAAGGCGGGGATCATCCCGTCGATGCCTTCACCGTCAAGACCATGGCAGGCCGAGCAGTTGACTTCATATGTGTCGGCCAACGCGGATTTGGCATCGCCCAGATCCATCGGTTCGGCGGCTTTGTTGGTCGAGGCCGGAACCGATTTCAGATAGGTGGCCATCGCCATCGCATCATCTTCGGTCATGTATTGCAGCGAATGCTCGACCGCTTCGGCCATCGGACCACCGGCAGCCCCGAGGCTGTTGATGCCCGTGCGCAGATATTCGGCGATCTCCTCGGGCGAATGCTGCCCAAGGCCGACCGCGTCATTCGAGGTCAGATCGGCTGCATGGTAGCCTTCCAGCGGCGCACCCCAGAGATACTCGTCCGATTTCTCGGCGCTCAGGAGGTTACGCGGGCTGTGGCAGGCCGAGCAGTGGCCGGGGCCATCCACAAGGTATTTGCCGCGGTTCCATGCCTCGTCCTTGGACGTATCCGGCTCGAAGCCGTTATTGTCGAAGAACAGCATATCCCAGCCAGCCATCGCTAGGCGGATATTGAACGGGAAGCTCATACCGCCATTCTCGTCGATATCATTCTTCACCGGCTTGATCGTGGACATATAGGCCCAGAGATCATGCATGTCCGCATCGCTCAGCTTGGCATAGGCGGTATAGGGCATAGCCGGATAGAGGAGACCATGCGAGCCGATGCCCTGACGGACGGCGTTGAAGAAATCCCGCTCGGTCATCTTGCCGATACCGGTATCGGCATCGGGGGTGATGTTCGAGGAGACGAGCGTGCCGAAGGGCGTCTCGATCTTGTAGCCACCGGCGAAATCGCCTTGGCCTTTGGTGTGGCAGGCCGCGCAATCGCCCATACGCATGACATACTCACCACGCGTGATGGCGTCTTTGTCATCCGAATGGAAATCGGCCAGTGCCACTTTGTCATCCGCAACCGAGGAGCGCTGCGTGTTGAGCGTATTATACGCCCAACCGCCTGCAACTACCGCGCCGACCACGACGATCGCGCCAATCGTGACGCCAATTTTCTTGCATTTCGACATGGATCAGCCCTCCACCAGCGGTGCGGGATTGTTGACATATTTCTCGTGGATTGCCTGTGCGGCACGCACGGCAAGTGCACCCACGGTCACGGTCGGGTTGTAGCCGCCATTGTTCGGGAAGGCAGAGGCGCCGACGACGAACAGGTTATGGCAGTCCCAGCTTTGCAGATAGGGGTTGAGCGCCGAGGTCGAGCGATCCGCACCCATGACCGCACCACCGATGGTGTGCGAGCTATGCTGCTTGTAGGGATTCCAGCTTTCGGCCGCCTGGTTATCGGTCGAGATGCCTTCGGCACCCGCCTCGATCATGATCTCCTTGGCCTTCGCGGTCATATAGGCAGCCATGTCACGGTCGTTGCGGTTCCAGTCGAAGGTCGTGCGCAGAAGCGGCTGACCATGACGGTCCTTATAGGTCGGATCGAGCGACAGATAGGCATCGCGGGTCGATTGCGAGGTGCCCTGAACGAAGATGTTGCCCGCTTCCTGATAGTCGCGCGCATAGGCTTCTTTCCACTCCGAACCCCAACGCTTGGAGCCGGGACGCAGACCGTTCATCTTGGCGATCGGACGCCCGTCGGTCGAATAGCCCATGATGCCCGCACCGCCGATGAAGTTCAGACCGGTATGGTCGAAGTTATCGCCGTTGAAGTCATCGATCTGCACGCCAAGCGCACCGGCACCGACAAACGGGTTCATTTTCGCGCCCGGGAAGAAGCCCGAGACAGAAGCGCAGGTCTGGTAGTTGTAGTTACGACCGATGGTACCCGTTTGGGTCTCGGGGTCGTATTGGGTGCCGACCTGGCTCAGCAGCATCAGGCGGACGTTGTCCATCTGATAGGCGGTGAAGACCACGATATCGGCCTCCTGGAAGCCTTCCTCGCCCTCGCGGGTGACGAAGTTCACGCCCTTCAGGGTCTTGCCGTCTTCGTGTTTAACACCATGCAGCACTTCGGTCTCGGTCAGAACTGTGAAGTTCGGACGACGCATCAGCACCGGCAGGATACAGGCCTGCGGCGAGGATTTCGAGAAGTTGCCACAGCCGTGGAAGTCACAGAAGCCGCAATAGGTGCACGGCCCCATGGTGACGCCCAGCGGGTTCACATAGGCCTGGCTGAGGTTACCGGCGGGAATGGTGAAGGGATGGTAGCCCATGCCGTTCACGGTCTCGCGGTATTTTGCCATCCATGCGCTGTCTTTCAGCGCAGGCGTCGGATACTCGCGCGAACGCGGACCTTCGAAGACGTTACCACCCTCGAATTTCTGGCCCTTGATATTGCCAGCCTTGCCCGAGGTGCCCGCGATCCGCTCGAAACGGTCGTAATAGGGTTCCATATCCTCATAGGTGACACCCCAGTCCTGCAGGTGCAGGCCCTCGGCGCGCAGGCTTTCCAGCTTGGCCGAACCGTAACGCTCTGCGGTCTGGGTCGCGACCTGGAAGTCCCACGGCGTGAAGCGCCAGGACATCCCTGCCCAGTGGGTGCCGGCACCGCCGACGTTCCATCCGAACTGGTAGGCGTTCCAGTTGCGCACCGGAGCCGCGGTCTGGCCCGAGTTGTTACGGAAGGTGGTGGTTTCCACGCTCATCGGCTGCAGCATGGAACGGCGGGTATGCCATTTCAGCTCGTCAGGATCGACGGCGGGAGGGAAGTCGGTCGAGGTATCGCGCCATGCGCCACGCTCGATCGCGACCACGTTCAGACCTGCGCGGGTGAGCTCTTCGGCCATAACCGAACCGGCCCAGCCGAGGCCCACGATGACCACATCGGCCTTAGGACGTTCAATCGTCATAATAGTATACCTTCCGAGATCAGTTCGACGGGATCAGGGAGACGGTGGTCAGCCCCAGATCCTCGTTGTGGCGGTCGATATAGGGGCGGTAGTCATAGCGCGCGCCGGGGAAGCCGATCATCTTCCAGCCTGCCATATCCTTGTTGCCACCGTAGATCGGGTCCGCCAGATAGCCTTCGCGGGCGTTCTGCAACATCAGCTCGAAGAAAGCCTGACCGTTGACGTCATCGCCAAGATCGATCTCTCCGGCTTCCAGACCGCTCAGGATCTCGTCGATCCGGTCGGGCGAGAGCGCATGGAAGGCTGCGTTATCATTGGCCTGTGCATAGGCTTCGAGTGCCTTCAGACCCGTCTCGTAACGCTCGCGGGGCGAAGTCAGGAATTGCGGCGAGCCCATCAGCATCTCTTCGTTCTCGGGGCGCAGCGGGCCCTGAAGATAGAGTGCCTTGCCCGAACCGTAATCTCCTGCAAGCTGGGCATCCAGGAAATCAACGCAACCTGCGTCGCTTGCCGAGGGGCCGTTATCATCTGCGGGGATCAGGCGGTCGAAGACAGCAGTGACGGTCTTTCGGTCGGTCTCATTCGTAAGGACCTGCATAGCACCACCGCGACGCACAGGCGTCGTCAGGTGATCCGCACTTTGTGCAGTCTGGGCGGGAAAGCCCGAGAGTTCGGCAGCGGAGGATTTGCCTGCCAGAACCGTGGTCGTACCGGCGGCCAGTGCGCCAAGAGACCAGAGCGCTTCACGACGATTCATTCGGTTGGCTCCTGTTATAGGTTGCATCGTTCAAGCCAGATAGCGCACATTCACCGAAGATCACGCAGGCGTGAGGTGCGGTTTTGGCGTGGCAGACCGGAGCCAGAGGTCCAAAGCCATGAGGGGCTTGCGCTTCCGTCGGGGGGAGCCGACAGTGGGGAAGACAAGTGGTGCAGGCGACTGGACCCGCAACACCGGATATCCAAGCTTTGGCCGCTCTGTAGAAAGCGGAAGAGCGTTCAACAAGGTCTCAACTGTATAGTTTTGTATACCGCCGTCATTTCACTTCTTCAGGCCATTTAAACATCTAACGCTGACACATCATTTTGAGGCGAAAAATGATGTATACGCAGCTTATCAATTCTGATGTCGCCGAAACATTGACATATCGCGCGTATTTTTACTACTTGCTCGATTGATCCATCACATGGCCGAGTCACAATGAAACGCGCAACGATTGCAGATCTCGCACGCGAGTCGAATGTCAGTAAATCCACCATTGACCGGATCCTGAGCGGTCGGGGGTCGGTGAAATCGACCACCGTCGAACATGTTCTAGCTGTCGCCGAACGGATCAATTTCCATGCGACCGGCGCGATCCGGACGCAGCTCAATGACGGCACCGAGCCACGCGTTCTGGGGTTCGTCCTCAACGCGCGCGAGCGGGGCTTCTACCGCGATCTGGCCGAACATGCCCTGCGCCGCGTCGCGCGTCAGCCACGGATGCGTGCTGTGGTGCGTCATGTGCCCTCGCCCGACCCGGACCTGATGGTTTCGGCACTGATGGAACTGGCCCAAGAATGCGATGCCATCGCCTGTGCCTCGGTCGATGATCCGGTGATCAGCGAGGCGATCTCCGAGCTTGCGAGCCGCGGCATTCCGGTCTTTGCCCTGATCACCGATCTCTCGGCGCCCGAACGCGCGGGATTTGTGGGAGCCAATGAATGGCAGCTGGGGCGTAGCGCGGGATGGTTCATGTCGCTCCTTGCCCCCGAGGGTGGCACCATCGCGGTGCTCGACGGCTCGCATCGCTATACCAGCCAGCAATCCCAGAATGTCAGTTTCCGCGCCTTCCTGAACGGCGCACCCGCACAGTATCGCATTCTCGACAGCCGCTCGACGCAGGAGAATGACGGCATGGCACAGCGCATCATGACCGAGTTGCTGGAAGAATATGGCGCCGATCTGACCGGTCTGTTCGTGACAGGCGGCGGCATAGACGGGGTGATCGCTGCCCTTGAAGCGGCAGGTCCGCGCGGCCCCCGCCTGCGCGTCATCGCCAACGAACTGACCGAGCGCTCGCGCTCCGCGCTTCGGCGCGGACTGATCGATGTGCTTCTGGTCCATCCGGTGCAGGATATGATCGATGCCTCGATCGATGTGATGGACGAGGCGATCCGTGCGCCCGACAACGCACGCCAGATCCAGCGCACCCTGCCCTTCCGGATCATGATCAGCGAGAGCTGCTGACCTCCGGCCCGCCGAGATCCAGATAATCGCTGGGCAGCGCGATCTGGATCGCCGTCTCCTCGATCTCCACACCTTTCGGCAGGATCCGGTGATGACGGGCGAAATGCTGTGCCACCCGCCGCGCATCGAGACGGAAGTTGTGATGGAGCACGAAACTCAACCGACCCTGACGCAGGAGCGTCTCGTTGGTACGGTCCAGATCATGCGCCGCAAAGACCTGCGGACTACGCCCCGCCTCGTCGAACGCCTCCAGTATCGCGCGGTTGGCGCCGCCAGTGGAATAGACGCATGAAATGTCGGGATGCGCGGCCAGCGTCTGCGCCACGAGCGTCCTGGTGGTCCGGTTGACGCCCTGCCCGTCCGACAGCGTGACGCAGCGCATCTGTGGCGCGATCTGCGCCAGACAGGCCAGAAACCCCGTCCGGCGGCTTTCCTCGCCCTCGAACATCTGGCTCGATTGCGAGATCAGCACCCGTGCGGGCCCCGGCCCCATCATCTTCGCCATCAACCACGCAGCCCTGGCTCCCGCGCGGCCATTCTCCATGCCCACATAGGCCAGACGGCGGGCGGGCGCGAGATCGGTGACATAGCTCACCACCGGAATGCGCTTGGCGGCCAACAGATCCAGCTGTGCCTCGATGGCAGGCGTGGCCGGTAGCTTCACCATCACCCCATGGCTGCCACGCTTGGCGATGGCCGCGATCTTGGCGAGGATCTCGCGCTCGGTCATCACCTCGGCCAGATGGAAGCGCGCACGGATGGCGGCAGGCTTGGTCAGCGGCAGCTCGCTCTCGAAGGCCGCACGCACCGGATTGGTAAAGCGCAGCGGCGCCTGCATCACGATATCGATGGTCAGCCGCGTGCCCAGAGCCTGCGCCTCATGGGCCTGCGCCTCCAGCTCCTCGATGGCCTGCGCGACCCGCTGCGCGGTCTGCGCGCGCAGATGCGCCCGCCCATGCAGGGCACGGTCGACGGTGGCGGCGCTGAGCCCCGACTGAAGCGCGATTTCCTTGACGGTAAAACGATGGGCCATCTTCCGATTTGAGGTGATTTTGAGGTGAATGGCAACTACCCGTTGCACCTTTTGCACGACACTCTGGGGCCATCAGGAGGAGGACCCCATGACCATTCACCACGCCACCCGCCACCCCCCCGTCTGGATTAGCGCAAAGGATGCCGATTTCGCGACCTTCAGGGCGCAGGTCGAGCAGAGCACCGATCCCGCCACCGTGCCCCGTGCCAGCGAGGTGGTCTGCAACATACCGATCTATGAGGGCGCATTCGTTGAGACCTGCGCCACCAGCACCGATGCCGGACGCGATCTGATGGCCGAATGGGCGCGGGTCTTTGCACACGGGGCGGGGATCATCGTGATCCGGCAGGCTGTGCCCGACCACGCCGTCATCGACCGCGCGAGCGACGTTTTCGATGCGGTCATCGCGCACGAAAAGGCGGCGGCCATGGGCGGCGGCGACCATTTCGCCAAACCCGGCGCCAATGACCGGATCTGGAACAGCCTCGAGAAACACTGCCTTGCCGACCCCGAGAATTTCGCCCGCTATTACGGCGCGAGCGCGCTCGCCATGGCGGCGCTGGCATGGATCGGGCCCGATTACCAGATGACCGCGCAGGTCAACCGCGTCAATCCGGGCGGGGCGGCGCAGACGGCGCATCGCGATTACCATCTGGGTTTCATGACGCCCTCGCGCATGGAGGACTATCCCTCGCATATCCATCACGTCTCGCCGATGCTGACGCTGCAGGGGGCGCTGGCGCATTGCGATATGCCGCTCGAGACGGGGCCCACCCTGTTCCTGCCCTTCTCGCAGCTCTTCTTCGAGGGCTATCTGGCCTATACCGAGGCCCCCTATCAGGACTATTTCGCGCAGCATCACGTCCAGCTGCCCTTGAAGAAAGGCGATGCGGTCTTCTTCAATCCGGCTGTGATGCACGGGGCGGGCCGCAATGTGACCGAAGACAGGTTCCGGCTCGTGAACCTGTTCCAGATCTCCTCGGCCTTTGGTCGTGCGATGGAAAGCGTCAATCGCGACGCGATGGTGCGCGCGCTCTATCCCGCACTCTCGGGCATGGCCCCCGATATCCGCCGCAATGCGGTGGCTGCCGCGGCCGAGGGCTATGCCTTCCCCACCAATCTCGACAGAAATCCTCCGATTGGCGGGCTTGCGCCGAAATCACAGGCCGCGCTCATGCTGCATGCCCTGGAGGAGGATCTGGACACGGCGCGCTTTGCCGCGATGATGGACGATCTGGTATGGAAGAACAAAAGCTGAGCCATAACGGGCCATGTGAAGCGCATGGCCCGTTCCATGGGGGGGGGAGAAAACGATGAACAGAATTGACGGAGCGATCGCGCTGGTGACAGGCGGCACGCAGGGACTGGGCGCTGCGATCGCGCGCTGCTTTGCCCATGCAGGAGCATCAGGGATTGCCATTGTCGGGCGCGATCAGGCCAAGGGCGAGGCCGTGGCCGCTTGTATCACACAAGAGACCGGCATTCCGGTGCTGATGATCGCGGCGGACCTGTCGGACCCGCAAACGCCCGCGCGGATCGTCAAGGAAGCACGCGCGCGGTTCGGGCGTGTGGACATTTTGGTGAATGCCGCAGCCCTCACCGATCGCGGCACGATCCTGTCGACCGATGTCGCACTTTTCGATGCGATCTTTGCCACCAATGTGCGTGCGCCCTTCTTCCTGATGCAGGAGGTCGTGCGCCAGATGATCGATCAGGGGATCGAAGGCCGGATCGTGAATATCGGCTCCACCTCGGAACATGCGGGCCAGCCCAATCTGTCGGCCTACTCCACCTCGAAAGGTGCACTGGCCACGCTCACACGCAACACGGCCTTCGCGCTGATGCGCAACCGGATCCGCGTCAACCAGCTCGATATCGGCTGGATGGCCTCCGATCACGAGCGCGCGCTCCAGATCGCCGAAACAGGAGATCCCGACTGGGAAGAGAAAGCCCGTGCCAACCTGCCCTTCGGTCGACTGGTCGATCCCGAGGAGGTCGCGCGTGCCGCACTCTATCTGGCCTCCCCCGATAGCGGTCTCATGAGCGGGGCTGTGGTCCATTTCGACCAGTCGGTCTGGGGTGGCTATGACGGGCAGGCACCAGTCCCCGCGCAGCCACTGCAATAAAAAGAGCGCGCGGGGTGACCCGCGCGCCAGTCAGGGGATGGCGGACTGTCAGAGCGTGAAGGCTGCGACAAAGGCGTCGACGGCCGCATCGCTCTCGCCCTTGGCCCAGGCCTCCATTGCGACAGGCCCGCGATACCCCATCGCCTGCAACCCTCTGGCCACGCCTGCATAATTGATCTCGCCGGTTCCCGGCTCGCAGCGGCCCGGATTATCGGCCACCTGCACCTCGCCGATCCATGGCAGGCATTTCTCGCACCAGCGGATCAGGTCGCCCTCGCCGATCTGGGTATGATAGAGATCGAGATTGATCTTCAGCTGCGGCCGGTTTACCGCAGAGACAAGCGCCAGAACATCCGCCGTCGATCCGAACGGACAGCCCGGATGGTCCATCGGATTGAGGTTCTCGAGCGTGAAGACGACACCCTCCTCCTCCGCCATATCGCAGATCCGCTCGAGCGTCTCACGCGCCTTCAGCCACATCGCGCCCGTGACGACCTCGTGCTTCCAGATCGGAATGCCGCCATCGCCCAGACCGGTGCCGTGCAGGTTGAGGCGGCTGACCCCCAGCCGCTTGCCGACCTGCACTGTCTCGCGCGCCGAGGCGAGCAGCCTGTCGGCCCCCTCGCTATCGGCCAGACGGCCCTCGATATAGCCGTTCATGATCGTGTAATTGGCCCCCACCTTTTCGAGCTTGGCCAGATCATGTTCTGGCCAATTCCAGAGCCCGACGCCCAATCCGCGCTCGGTCAGGCGCGCCGCCCGCCACTCGATGGGCTTGTCGAGCCAGAGCATCTCGGCGCAGGCTGCAAGTTGGAAATCCTGTGTCATTCTGTATCCTCCCTGAAGTCTACGGCCCTCAGGCCTCGACCGGTTGTTTTTGGGTGTTTGTCAGGCCGACCTCGTTTGCGATGCGTTTGAGGGTGTGGAGGCCGAGGGTCTGGTAGAGGAGCGGGTTTCGGATATGGGGGTCCTGCTCTGCCTCGATGACGATCCATCCGTCATAGCCGTTCTGCGCGAGGATCGTGAGAAGCGGCGTGAAGTCGACGGCACCCTCCTGATCGCCGGGCACGGTGAAGGCGCCGGCCAGCACGCCCTGCAGGAAGGACAGGTTCTCGGCACGGACCTTCGCGGTGATCTCGGGGCGGATATTCTTGGCGTGGAAATGGGCGACGCGCGTGATATGGCGGGCAAGCACTTCCTCGGGATTGCCGCCGCCGAAGGTGCAATGGCCCGCATCGAAGAGAAGATGCGTGGCGGGGCCCGTCGCGGCCATGAAGGCGTCGATCTCGGCGGGGCTCTCGACCACGGTCCCCATATGGTGGTGATAGGCAAGCCGGATGCCCTGGGTTGCGAGATAGGCGGCGAAGGCTTCCATCTTGGCGCCGAACGCGCTCATCTCGGCGGCGCTGAGTTTGGGGCGGTCATTGACCGGCACATCGGGGCGCCCATGGACGGTGTTGGAGCATTCGCAGACGATGCAGACCTTGCAGCCATTATGTTTGAGCTTGGCCAGATGGGGCTGGACGGCCTCGATCTCCGCCTCGACCGAGCGGGTCAGGAGTTCGGTCGAATACCAGCCGGAGATGAAGGCGAGGCCATATCCGGCCAGCAGGGCGCGCAGGGCCTCCGCGTCGTCCTGTGGCCAGCGGTGGCCGTTCTCGATACCGTCGAAGCCGATGAGGCGGCCCGCCTCCTCGAGGATGCGCGCGGTGGGGATATCCGCGCCGATGGACTGGTCGTCGTCATTGGCCCAGGCGATGGGGTTGGTGCCGAATTTGATCATGGGGATCTCCTTATGGGTAGGGGCCGCGCTCGGGGGCATCGAACCCCCTCGCGCGGCGCAGGCGTCCCCATAGGGTCCGCCTGCCGCGCCGGTGGTTAGTTCACGAGCCGTTGTTTGGCGGTATTTTCGAGGTAGCGTTGGTAGGCTGCGGGGCGGTTCGGGGCGTGGCCTGTTGCGGGGACGGCGACGTCCCAGAAGTGGCCGGCGTGGCCTGCCGTGGTCTCGATGCCGGTGCCGGGGAAGTCTTTCGCGGTGGTGTCGATCACGATGACGGTGGGGATATCGCGCGTGCGGGCGGCCGCCAGTTGCGCTTCCAGATCCTTGATATCGCGTGCCTTCACCGCATGCGCGCCCATCGAGGCCGCATGCATCACATAATCGATCTGCGGCTGCGCCTCGATATTGCAGTTCACATACATGTTGTTGAACGGGTTGCCGCCACAGCCCAGCGTCTGCAGCCGGTTGATGCAGCCATAGCCCGCATTATCGGTCAGCACCACGGTGAAGGGGATGCGGCGCATGACGGCAGTGGCCAGCTCGGAATTGGCCAGCATATAGGAGCCATCGCCCACGAAGCAGATCACCTCGCGGTCGGGGTTCGCGAGCTTCAGCCCCATGCCGCCTGCGACCTCGTAGCCCATGCAGCTATAGCCGTATTCCATGTGATAGCCGCCTTGAGTGGGCTGCCAGAGGAGCTTCAGCGCGCCCGGCATGGTGCCTGCGGCACACATCACAACGGCCTCGGGGGCCGCGCGCTGCACCGCGCCGATGACTTCCGCATCGAGCGGCAGCTCGCCCGCGCCCCGCTCCTCCGAGCGGTCGCGGCAGTGATGGGTCACGGCCTTCAGCCAATCCTCGCGGGCGGCCTGATCGGCATCCTCGGCGCGGTAGGCGCCGAGGCCTTCGGTCAGCGCTTCGAGCGCCACTTTCGCATCGGCCATCAGGGGCTCGGCGCCGTGCTTCATGGCATCATAAGCGGCGACGTTGATCGAGAGGAGTTTCGCTTGCGGGTTCGCAAAGAGCGTGCGCGAGCCGGTGGTGAAGTCCTGCAGGCGCGTGCCCACACCGATCACCAGATCGGCGCGCTGGCTTGCGGCATTGGCCGCCGCCGAGCCGTCGACGCCGCTCGCCCCGAAGTTCATCGGGTGGAATTGCGAGAGCGCCGATTTGCCCGCCTGCGTCTCGACCACGGGGATGTTGTGGCGGCTGGCGAACCCGGCCAGCGTGGCCTCGGCCTGCGAATAGATCACCCCGCCGCCGGCCACGATCACAGGGGCCTTGGCCGCGCGGATCATCGCGATGGCATGATCGAGCTCGCGCGCATCGGGCGCGGGGCGGCGGATATGCCAGGTGCGGGGGGTGAAGAACGCTTCGGGGTAATCGAAGGCTTCCGATTGCACATCCTGACAGAAGGCCAGCGTGACAGGGCCTGCCGAGGCAGGATCGGTCATCGTGGCCAATGCGCGGGGCAGCGCCGTCAGGAGATGCTCGGGCCGCGTGATCCGGTCATAATAGCGCGAGACGGGGCGCAGGCAGTCATTGGCCGAGATCGTGCCATCCTCGAAGCCTTCGACCTGCTGCAGCACCGGATCGGGGCGGCGATTGGCGAAGACATCGCCCGGGATCAGAAGGATCGGCAGACGGTTCACATGCGCCAGCGCCGCCGCCGTCACGAGGTTCGTCGAGCCCGGCCCGATCGAGGAGGTCACCGCATGCGCGCGGGTGCGGCCCATGCCCTTGGTATAGGCCAGACCCGCATGCGCCATGGTCTGCTCGTTCTGCCCGCGCCAGGTCGGGAAGGCCTCGCCGATCTCCTCGAGCGCCTGACCCAGACCCGCCACATTGCCATGGCCGAAGATCGCCCAGATCCCCTCGATATACCGTTCGCCCTCGGGCGTCAGCTGAACGCTCAGCCATTTTACCATGGCCTGTGCGGCCGTCATGCGGATCGTGCCCATACTCTTCTTCCTTTGTTATACGCCCCGCCCTGTGGGGGGCCGCGCCCTTGGCGGCATCGAGCCACCTGCGGGCGCGCATCGCGGGCTGCGCCCCCGATGGGGCGCGCCGGTCCTTTCGATTATTCGGCAGCCACAGAGGTCGCTGCCGCGCGGGCCTTGTCCCAGATCCCGGCCAGACGGGTGTAGCGCGTGGCCATCTCGGCAACCGCCTCCTCGTCATCCATCCGCCCCGCCAGCCAGTCGCGCGCCACCGACCCGAAGATCGTCCGGCCCACGGCAAAGCCTTTCACCAGCGGGAAGCCTGCGGCCACCTCGAAGCTTGCCGCCAGTTCCGCCTCCGGCGCATCCAGCCCCAGAACCACGATCCCGCGGGTGTGGCGGTCATGCTCCTCGATGGCATCGCAGGCCTTGGCCCATCCGGTCTGCGATGCCATCGGCTCCAGCTTCCACCAGTCGGGATAGATCCCTTCCGCATAGAACCGCCGGATCAGGATAGCCGTGGTGTCATCGGTCACCGCAGCCACCTTGGAGGGGATGATCTCGAGGAGGAACTCGAGATTGTTGCGGCGCGAGGCCGCGTAGAGTTTCTTGACGCTGTCGAGCTGCCTGGCCCAGGTCTGCGCATCATCATCGGGATGGCAGAACACCAGAACCTTCACCACATTCTCGCGCGCCCATTCCTTCAGGCCGCCGCAATCATCGCCCAGTTCCGGCTCCAGCGTCAGCGGACGGGAACCAGGCCATTCGCAGGGACGCCCGATCCACAGGCCCGTGCCCGAGGCCGCATGCAGCGCATGGCGCCCGATGCGGTTGTCGCACAGGATCCCATAGCCCGGACGGCCATCCTGCACCTTGAGTGCGGCCTCGAGGCACAGCTCCTTGAAGGCCCCGCCTTTTTTCAGCGTATAGCCCTCCATCTCCTCGAGCTGCATCCGGTGATCGAAGGCGAACACCCGCATCTCGGAGAAGTCGCCGCCATGGCTGCGATGGCGGTTGGTTGCCCAGTGGATCTGCTCGAGCTCGGCATCATTGCGCAGATCGGGCTGGATCACGCCGCGGCTCAGGAAGAACTCCAGCTCCTCGAGCGAGGGATAGGCCGGCGTGCAGCCATGGCGCGAGACCGCAAACGCCCCGCAGGCATTGGCATATTCGAGCGCCTTCGGCCAGCTTTCCCCATCGAGCCAGCCCTTCAGGAGGCCGGAGAAGAACCCGTCGCCCGCGCCCAGCACATTGAACACCTCGATCGGGAAGCCCGGGCCCGTCTGGCCCTCGTCGAGGCTCTCGGGGATCGCGCCTTCAAAGGCCGCAGCCCCCGCCGCCCCGCGTTTGCAGATCAGCGTCGCATTCGACACCGCCCGCACCGCCTTGAGCGCCGCGATCGTATCCGTCGTGCCGCCCGCAATATGGAACTCTTCCTCGGTGCCCACGATCAGGTCGAAATAATGCAAGGACTTCTGCAGCTTGGCCGTCACCTCGGCGCTTTCCACAAAGCGGCTCTCGCCATCGCCATGGCCCGCAACCCCCCAGAGATTGGGGCGGTAATCGATATCGAGCGCCGTCTGCGCACCATGTTTGCGCGCCAGCGCCAGCGCTTTCAGCGTCGCCGCTTCCGTCTTGGGGTTCGACAGATGCGTGCCGGTCGCCACGACCGAGCGCGTGCGCCCGATCAGATCTTCCGAGATGTCATCCTCGCACAGCGCCATATCCGCGCAGTTCTCGCGGTAGAAGATCAGCGGGAATTGCTCCTCGTCGCGGATCCCCAAAATCACCAGCGCCGTCAGACGCTCGGGATCGGTGGTCACACCCTCGACATTCACCCCGTGACGCACCAACTCCTCGCGGATGAACCGACCCATATGCTCGTCGCCAACCCGCGTGATCAGACCCGAGTTCAACCCAAGACGCGCCGTCCCGCAGGCGATATTCGTCGGAGACCCGCCAATATATTTCTCAAATGACCCCATATCCTCCAGACGACCCCCAACCTGAGAGCCGTAAAGGTCAACGCCAGCGCGACCAATCGTAATTACATCCAATGGTTTCATGTCTTCCTCCCTCGCGCCCGCTTATGAAAGGCTGCGGGCCTCCTGAATGTCGCGCCATGTGCCGTTCGAGCGGGCCATAGCGTGAATGATTTCCTCGATCACAAGACCCTGCGCGAAATCGGGGCCGCATGCGGACGCCCCCCCGATGCACGCCACCAGATCGCGCGCCTCGATAACCTTCTGCTCGTTGAAGCCGAAATTATAGCCGGGCGCGGGACAGAATGCCGCGAAATCGGGCTGTTCGGGGCCGGTGAGGTGGCGGACAAACCCTGCCTCGCCCTGCCTGTGCAGCCAGAATTCATTCATATGCTCCTGATCGAAGCGCAAGGCCCCGAGGCTGCCGTGGATCTCGAACGACAGATGGCATTTACGCCCGCGCGCGACCCGCGAGGTGGCAAAGCTCCCCTGTGCGCCCGAGGCGAAACGCAGAACCGCCATCGCGCTATCTTCGTTTTCGACCGCTTTCATCCCCTCGGGCGAAGGACGTTCGGCAATGGCGATATGGGTCCGGGCAGACAGCCCCGCGACCGACCCCATCAGAGCCACCATGAGCGAGACGAGATGGCAGCCAAGATCGCCCAAAACGCCCAAGCCCCCGCCCTGCAAGGTATGGCGCCACGACCATGGCAGATCGGGATCGGCGGCATAATCCTCGTCATAGACACCGCGGAACGTATGCAGCTGCCCCAGCGCCCCCGCATCGACCAGCGCGCGGATTGCCTGGACTGCGGGCGAGCGCAGGTAGTTATAGCCCAGAATGGTGACCTGCTGCGGATGGGCTGCGGCCATCTCGGCCATGGCGCGGGCATCTTGCAACGTCAGCGCCATCGGCTTTTCGAGCCAGATATGCTTGCCTGCCGCAAGTGCGGCCATGGCCATAGGGTAATGCAGACCGTTGGGCACAGTGATGGAGACCACATCGACCCGCGGGTCGGCCATCACCTCGCGCCAGTCGCTTGTCGCGCGGGCAAACCCCCATTGGGGCGCAAGACGCGCGGCCGCATCGGGGTCGGCATCGCAGAGCAGCTCCAGACGGGGCCGCGCTCCGCCGAAAACCGTTGCGACGTTATTCCATGCCATCGCATGGCATTTGCCCATGAAGCCAGTGCCGATCAGGGCTACCCCGAGTGGCTTTTGCGAAAGAGTGCCCGTCATGGCAAACTCCATAGCTATCGGAAAACCTGCAAGGCTTCCGGGCGCTACCGCCCGGAATTTGCGTCAGATCGTGCCGCCGAGCGACCCTTCGAGGTCGGCCAGTTCCTGACCGCCAGCCATGAGGTCCTGCAGTTCGGACGAGGTGATCTCGCCCCGCGCTGCCGTTCCAAGGGTCTGGCCACGGTTGAGCACGGTGAAGCGGTCGCCCACTGCCATCGCATGGCGCACGTTATGCGAGATGAAGACGACCCCCACCCCCTGATCGCGGACGCGGTCGATGGTCGCGAGCACGTTGGAGGTCTGGCGCACCCCCAGCGCCGAGGTGGGCTCGTCAAGGATCAGCACCTTCGCGCCGAAGAACACCGCGCGGGCAATGGCCACCGTCTGGCGTTCGCCGCCCGAAAGCGTGCCCACCGCCTGATCGGGCGCGCGCAGGTTGATGCCCATCTTGCGCATCTCTTCCATGGTGATCTCGTTGGCACGCTCGATATCGAGACGCTTGGTCAGGCCCCTGCCCTTAGTGGGCTCGCGCCCCATGAAGAAGTTGCGGGTGACCGACATCAGCGGGATCATCGCCAGATCCTGGAACACGGTGGCAATCCCCGCCTCCATCGCATCGCGCGGGCTGGAGAAGGACAGCGGCCTGTCCTCGAAGGTGATCGTGCCGGAGGTGGGCTTGTGCACGCCCGACATGGTCTTGATGAAGGTCGATTTACCCGCGCCGTTATCGCCAAGCAGGCAATGGCATTCACCGGGTTTCACATTGAAAGTCACCCCGTTGAGCGCGATGACATTACCGAAATGCTTGGTGATCTCTTTCATCTCGATGATCGGGGCCTGCGCACCGGCGACCGAGCCGTGATGGAATTTGCTATCCTGAAGGGTCATCTCAACGCTCCCCCGTCACGCGTTTGCGCACCACATTGTTGAAGACCACGGCAATCAGCAGCATGCCGCCCAGGAAGACCTGGAACCAGTCCTGATCGAAATTGGTGTAGGTCAGGCCGATGGTGACCATGCCGAAGATGATCGCCCCGAAGAAGGCCCCGATGGCCGAGCCGTAACCGCCAGTCAGAAGGCACCCGCCAATCACGGCCGCGATGATCGCCTCGAATTCCTTCTGGAAGCCACGGCGCGCGTCGGTGGAGCCCGCATCGATCACGGTGATGATGGCCACAAGGCTCGCGGCAATGGCCGTCAGCATGAAGAGCGAGATTTTGACGCGCTTCACCGGCACACCCGAATTCTGCGCGGCATTGCTGTCCCCGCCGGTGGCGAAGATCCAGTTCCCCACCGGCGTGCGTAGCAGGATATAGGTGGCGACCAGTGCGAAACCTATGAACCACAGCACTTCGACCGGCACCCCCGGCACTTTGGGCGCGCCCGATTTGAAACTGTCGATGATGCCCGCTTTGGCCATCCATGCGAACAGGCCGGTAAACGCATCGCCCGAGAAGAACGGGGTCAGGAAATCCCCCTCGACGGCCTCACGCACACCGCGCAGCTGGGTCGAACCGCCGGTGAAGAGCTTCAGCCCGACCAGAGACAGGCCGCGCAGGATGAACAGACCCGCCAGCGTAACGATGAAGGAGGGCAACCCCGTGCGGATGACGATGGCACCATTGGCCGCCCCGATCGCCGCGGCAAAGACCATGGTCAACGGGATCGAAAAGATCAGCGGCAGGCCGAGATTGACGGTGAACACACCGAAGACCATGCCTGCGAAGGCTACCATGGAGCCAATGGACAGGTCGAACTCGCCACCGATCATCAGCATGGCGGCGGCAATGCCCAGAATACCCAGCTGTGCCGAAGGCGTCAGGAAATTCATGATGCCGGACAGGGTGAACATCGTGCTGTCGGCGGTGAACAAGAAGAACAGAGTGACGAGGATCAACCCTCCGATCGCTCCCAGCTCCGGTCGTTTCATAAGTTTAGTGGCAAACGACTCGGATTTGATCCGTTCGTCCGCCTCGATGGTGGCGTCCGTTGGCATGATTCCCTCCCTCATGCGATCCGTCTTGGAAAATTGGCTGCTCTTCCCCAGCAGCCCGGCCCTCGGGCCGGAAGTGTCATGCGTCACATGACATGCGCCCGTAATACGGCGCGGCGGATGCCCGGAGCGGGTGCTCCGGACATCCCGTTGACTTAGCGAATACCTTTGGCCGCGAGGTCGATGACCTGCTCGGCCTTGTCCTGCGTGATCAGGTTCGGACCCGAGGGCACATCGCCTGCAGGCATCAGCCCGTATTTAGCATTGAGCGCCAGGAAGGCCACCGGCAGATAGCCTTGAAGGAACTGCTGCTGGTCGATCGCGAAGGCCGCATCGCCATCAACAACCGATTGCAGGAAGGAGGACGACATATCGAAGGTCGCCACCAGCACGTCATCGCGCCCGATCGCCTTCACCGCCTTGACCGAGGGCTCGCCCACGATCGGCGCCGACAGGCCCAGAACCGTGTTCACATCCGGATCGGATTCAAGCGCCGCACGGACCTTGGATTCCACCTCGGCCGGATCGGTCATGGTCGGGATGACCTCGACCGAATTGCCGAACCCTTCCGCAAAGCCCGCGCAACGCTGGTCGAGCGAGACGTTGCCCACTTCCTGGTTCACACAGATGCCTTTGGTGCCGCCCATCTCGGCGAGTTTGACCCCTGCGGCCTTGCCCGCATCATATTCGGACTGGCCCACATGCAGCATCGCGCCCAGTTCCTTGGATACATCGCCCCCCGAATTCATCGAGATCACCGGAATACCGGCATCGACGGCGCGCTGGATCGATGGCCCGAGCGCGTCGGCATCGGGAATGCTCACGACGAGCCCGTCGGGCTCCTGGTTCACGGCAGCATCGATCAACTGGCTCATCTGGACCATATCGAAAGTCTCGGGCGAGCGGACATCGACGGTCGCGCCGGTATCCTTTGCCGCCTCGGCGGCACCGTTTTTCACGACCGACCAGAACGGGTCACTGGCCTGACCATGGGTCACGACGATGATCTCTTGCGCCATCGCCGATCCAGCCATCATCGCGGTCACAGCTGCTGTGGCAAAAAGGGTTTTCATTGGTCTCTCCTCCCAAAAAGGTCTTGGCGCGGGCGTCCCTGTCGCCCTTTGCGCCGATTATCCGGCCCTTGGCCGGTCGGGCCTTTTACGGCCCCCACTTACCCTGCGAGGGGTGGTCCCTGCCGGCTCCTCTTCCGGCACGGCCCCCGCGGGGGTGTCTGGACCAGCACGTCAGACCGCGCGCTGGTAAAGCTCCTCATGCAGATCGAGCGAGACAGCCTGTCCGGTTTTGGCCGATTCCGTGGCCGCTTCCGCCATCGCCAAAGCGGCAATCCCGTCCTCGAGCGAGGTCGGCAGGGCCGCGCCATCCACAAGGGCTGCCACGAAGGCCTCCCATTCCGCCGCATAGGCGGGCATATACCGCTCGAGGAAGAAATAGGTGGGCTTGGCACTCATCACACCCTGGGTCGTCGACCGCACCACGGTGTTCTCCAGCATGTTCTGCGCCTGCAACAGCCCTTCGGAGCCCAGCAGTTCGACCCGCTGGTCATAGCCATAGACGGCCCGGCGCGAGTTTTTGATGACGGCGATCCGCCCGTCGGCATAGGTCAGCGTGACCACGGCCGTATCGACATCGCCTGCCGCGCCGATCTCGGGATCGACGATCGAGCTGCCGACCGCGCGCACCGTCACCGGCGCCTCGCCCATCAGGAAATTCGCCATGTCGAAATCGTGGATCATCATATCGCGGAACAGCCCGCCCGAGACCTTGATATAGGACACCGGAGGCGGTGCGGGATCGAAGGAGGTGATCGACAACAGCTCGGGCTTGCCGATCTCGCCGCGCTGCACCGAAGCCTTCAGCGTCGCGAAATTCGGATCGAAGCGACGGTTGAAGCCCATCATCACCGGACGGCCCGTCATCGATGCCTGCGCCAGACAGGCTTTGGCCCGCGACAGTGACAGATCGACCGGCTTCTCGCAGAGCACCGCCTTGCCTGCCGCCGTGGCCTGCTCGATCAGATCCGAATGGGTATCGGTCGAGGTCGCCACCAGCACCGCATCGATCGCCGGATCAGCGAGGATCTCCTCGGTGGTGCGCGCCTCGGCCCCGAATTTCTCGGCCAGCGCCTCGGCCCCCGGACGGTAGACATCCGAGACCGCCACCAGCGTCGAGCGCGGGTTTCCGGCAATGTTCACAGCATGCACCTGACCGATCCGGCCGGCGCCCAAAAGCCCAACTTTCAGCATTTATCCCTCCCTGTTGCCGCCCTCCTCAAGGCCGCGATGGGGATATTAAGACTTCCTTTGCTCGCGTGTGCAAGCTAAATTTGCTCTCGTGTGCAAAATTTATGAGCCAGCCGACAGTTACTCTGTAGAGTGGAGCTGCCGTCCAAGAGGCGCTATAGAAACGGTGACCGGACAGCCACGCTGCCCGATCGCGTAACAAGGACCAGAGCATGAGTAACGACGTCCCGACGACCCCAGAGGCCAGCACCGCTTACGGCAGCTATGTGACCGCCGATGACGTGGCCCGCGCAGCGGGTGTCTCGCGCTGGACGGTCAATCGTGCCTTCCGCAAAGATGCCTCGATTTCCGCCAAGGCCCGCGAGAAGGTGATGCAGGCCGCAGCCGATCTGGGCTATATCCCCGATCTGCGTGCAGCAGGTCTGGCCTCGGCGCGCTCCGTCTCGGCGCGCTCCAATCTGGTTGCGCTTCTGATCGACGATTTTGCCAATCCCCACAAACTGGTAATGCTGGAGCATCTGACCCGCGCGCTGCGTCAGGGCGGATGGGATATCTTGCTGGTGAACACGCTCGATACCGATGATACTGCGCCGGCCTTGCGCCATGCCAGCCAGCGCCGAGTCGATGCGACGATCCTGATCGGCATCCAGTTCCGTGACGAAATCCTTGATCAGGTCCATCAGGGTGGGCGCCAGCCCAAACTGATCGTCTTCGCACGGACCTCGCAGGTGGACGGCGTGATCTCGATCGCGGTGGATGATCAGGCCGCGACCCGCTGCATCGCCGAATATGTCACCCAGAGAGGCTTCCGGAGGCCCTTCTATCTGGCAGGGCCGCGGACCTTCTCGGCGCATCTTCTGCGCAAGGAAACCTTCATGGAGTATTGGGTGCAGAAGCATGAGCACACGCCGGAAACCGCCTGGATCGGTGCCTATGATTCGCAAAAAGCCGAATCGCTGATCCGCGAGAGCCTGCGCGGACGGGCGGCGGGGGCCTTGCCCGATGTCATCGTCTGCGAGAATGACGCGCTTGCTTTGGGGGCGATTGATGCCATCCGGCACGACCTGAAACTGCGCGTGCCCGAGGATATCGCGGTGATCGGCTTCGACGATGTGCCACAGGCGGCAGGCGCCAATTACCGGCTGACCACCTATCGCCAGCCACTGGCCGAGATGGCCGCCTATCTCGTCGAGGTGCTCGAGGCGCAGGAACCGATGCAAAGCCGGATGTTTCTGGGCGAGCTGGTCGCCCGCGAGACCGCATAAGCCCCGATTTCAGATCCGGCCGTCCGCGCGTGCCTCCAGCGCCACCCGCATCTCGGCCACTTCACCCTCGCCGAACCCCCGCAGGCAGAGCCGCTCGACAGGGCTCAGCTCACACCAGAACCGCTTGAGGACCATATCCCTCTCGGCACGCGGCGCGTTTTCCATCCGCAGGTCGTAGATCCTCTCGGCGGCGTCCAGAAGTCGCAAATGTAGCGCCGCCAGAAGCGCGCCGAAGGCTGCCTGACCGCTGGCCGAATTGCGCAACCGCAAGATCGCGCCCTCGCCGATGGTCATGGTCTGCGCGAGCCCCCAGCCTAGCATATCGGCGGCCCGATGCGGCTTGACGGGCAGATGGCCGGTCAGACCGTAGGTCAACTCCAGCACACGCCGTTCATCGGCGGGCATCGACAGCACTACCCTGGCACAGGCCCGCTCGAGCGGGTCGTCGGCTTCGTCAAGCCGTCCGCGCCGCGGCACGAGGCTCTGTGGCACGGGCCCCTGTGGCGCATGACGGCGCGCCTCACGCGAAGGACGCGGCTGCAGGGTCCTGCGCACGAGACCATCGACTTTCGAGAGAATATATTCCGCCAGCACCGATTACCCTTTCACAACCTAACCGGATTTGAAGGTAGCGCGTCCGCGCCGGTTTTCCCCTTGCAAATAAGGCAAACCGGCCATGCATCTTTGCGGGCAGACCAGGCGGCAAGCACTCTGCGCGCCAACCCGCCATACTCCCTTTGGTGCATATGCCTTTGCGCGCGATCGCGTCATCGTCCTCCCCACGCCGCCCCTTCCAATAACGCGGCACCATCAACAACGGGGATGAACTATGAAAAAAACCAATCTGACCATCGCGGCTCTGGCCTTCGGCGCCGCCTCCGCCCATGGCGCGCTGGCCGAAGACACCGTGAATGTCGGTGTTCTGCAATCGCTCTCGGGCACGATGGCAATCTCGGAAGTCACCGTGAAAAACGCCGAAGTCATGGCGATTGACGAGATCAATGCCGCAGGCGGCGTGATGGGCCACCAGATCAAGGCGGTTGTCGAGGATGGCGCCTCCGACCCCGCGATCTTCGCGCAAAAAGCCACCAAGCTGATCGAGAATGACGATGTCGTCACCGTTTTCGGCGGCTGGACCTCGGCCTCGCGCAAGGCGATGCTGCCGGTCTTCGAGCGCACGGGGAACCTGCTGTGGTATCCGGTCCAGTTCGAGGGTAACGAATGCTCGGCCAATATCATGTATTCGGGCGCCCAGCCCAACCAGCAGATCCTGCCCGCCTATGAATGGGCCAAGGCCGAAGGCGACAAGAGCTTCTTCCTCGTCGGTTCGGATTACGTCTTCCCGCGCACGGCCAACCTGATCGTGAAGAAACATATCGAGAAAGACGGCCTGACCATGGCGGGCGAGGAATATGTGCCCCTCGGCGGCACCGATTTCTCCGCTGTGGTCGCCAAGATCCGCGCGGCCAAGCCCGATATCATCCTCAACACGCTCAATGGCGATTCAAACGTGTCCTTCTTCAAGCAGCTCGCCGCCTCGGGCATCACGCTGGAAGATACGCCGGTCATGAGCTTCTCGATCGCCGAGCAGGAAGCGCAAGCAATGGGCACCTCGCTGGTGGCAGGTTCCTATGCCGCATGGAACTATTTCGAGACCCTGCCGGGCGATGCGAACGCGAAATTCGTCGAGGCCTACCGCGCGAAATATGGCGCCGATGCCGCGATCACCGATCCGATGCTGCATGGCTATCTTGATGTCTATGCCTGGAAAGCAGCCGTTGAAAAGGCCGGCAGCTTCGAGACCGATGCCGTGCGCAAAGCCGCTGTCGACCTCGATGTGGCAACGCCTATGGGCGATGTGGCCTTCGCGCCCAACCAGTCGCTGACCCAGACCGCCTATGTCGGCAAGCTCGACGAGAACGGCAAATTCGACATCGTCTGGAAATCCGAAGGTGAAATCACCCCCGAGCCCTATGACGCTCTCACCTTCCCGGGCAAATCCTGCGACCTGAGCGCAACCAACTGATCCCCCGACTGGCCCCCGGATCGCACCGGGGGCCGATTTCTTTCCCGCGAAGGAGAAAACCCATGTTGGACACCGCACTTGTTGTCGGGCAGATCTTCAACGGTTTCAGTGTTGCCTCGCTCTTTGTTCTCGCCGCTCTCGGTCTCGCGCTCAGCTTCGGGCTGATGCGGGTGATCAATATGGCGCATGGCGAGATGCTGATGCTGGGCGGCTATCTGGCCTATCTCACCTATCTGATCGTGCCGGGTCCGCTGGCGATCCTCGTCGCGATGCCGGTGGCCTTCCTCGGCGCGGCACTTCTGGGCGGCATCATGGAGCTGACCGTAGTGCGCAAACTCTCGGCGCGCCCGCTTGATACGCTTCTGGCCACATGGGGGGTCAGCCTCATCCTGCAACAGGCGGCGCGCTCGATCTTCGGCCCCATCGGAGTGGGGGTCACCGCGCCCGACTGGCTCAATACCGGCTTCATGCTGGCAGGTGTCTATTTCCCCTCCACCCGGATCTTCATCCTTCTGGTGGCGGTTCTGGTGCTAATGGCGCTGGGACTTCTCATCGCGCGCACCCGGCTGGGTCTTCTGGTCCGCGCGGTCAATCAGGACCGCATGATGGCAAGCGCCTCGGGCATCAATGTCCGCCGCGTCGATCTGGCCGTCTTCTGCCTCGGCACGGGCATCGCGGGGCTTGCGGGCGTGGTGCTCTCGCTTCTCGGACCCGTCACCCCCTCGGTCGGCCAGAGCTATATCATCCCCGCTTTCCTCGTGGTGGTCATGGGCGGGCTTGGCTCGATGGTGGGCACAACGATTGCCGCCATTATCCTCGGCCTCGTCTCGGCGATCAGCCAGATCTTCCTCGATGTCTCGATGAGCCAAGTGCTGATGCTGCTGGCCGTGATCATCTTCCTGCAATTCCGCCCGCAAGGCGTGGTGGCCACCCGCTCGCGCGCTCTGGAGGACTGATATGACTGCAATTCACCGCTATGGCTGGATCGCCGTGCTGGCACTGGCCGTTCTCGCTCCCTCCTTCGTGTCTTCCTACGACCTCAATCTGCTGGGCCGTTTCCTCGCCATGGGCATCCTTGCCATCGGCATCGTGCTGATCTGGGGCGAGGCCGGTATCCTCACGCTCGGACAAGGCGTATTCTTCGGACTGGGCGGCTATTCCATCGCCATGTATATGAAACTGGCCTCGCTGCCCGCGGGCAGCCTGCCCGATTTCATGGAATGGTCGGGCGTGATGGAGCTTCCCTGGTGGTGGGTACCCTTTGCCAACCCCGCCTTTGCCATCGCCGCCATCATCGTAATCCCGACGGCTTTCGCGGCCCTCTTCTCGTGGCTCGTCTTCCGCCGCCGAATCGTGGGGGTCTATTTCGCCCTCATCACACAGGCCGTGGCGCTGACCTTTGCCACGCTGCTGACCAGCCAGCAAAGCACGACAGGCGGCTATAACGGGCTCACCGGCTTCACCGAGATCTTCGGCTTGCAACTGGGCACTCCGGAGGCCAACCGCATCCTCTATTTCGTCACACTGGCGCTTCTGGTCGTAGTCTTCGCCTTTACCAAATGGCTGACCGGCTCGCGCTACGGCACGCTTTTGCGCGCCACACGCGATGGCGAGAACCGCGTGCGCTTCTTGGGCTATAACACAACCCCCTACAAGGTCGTGGCCTTCGCATTCGCAGGCATGTTCGCATCGATTGCAGGGGCACTCTTTACGCTCCATGCCGGTGTGGTCTCGCCCGCATTCGTAGGCGTGGTGCCCTCGATCGAGATGGTGGTCTGGGTCGCGGTCGGCGGCCGCCACAGCCTCTGGGGCGCAGTCCTTGGCGCACTGGTGGTCAACCTTGCCAAGGACGTGATCTCCTCGGCCATGCCGGAAGCGTGGCTCTATGTGCTGGGCCTCGTCTTCATCCTGACGGTCATGTTCCTGCCCAATGGTATCGCCGGTCTGATCGAGGAGCTGATCGAGAAATCCCGTAACCGCCGCACCCCCGAGGCCGAATTGGTGGAGGATGTGAAATGAACGCCTATAGCCCAGTGACCCCCGATCCCTATATCCTGAAACTCGATGGTATCACGGTGGATTTCGACGGGTTCAAAGCCATCGACAATTTCTCGATGACGCTCGAACGCGGCCAGCTGCGGGTGCTGATCGGCCCCAATGGCGCGGGCAAATCCACGCTCTGCGACACGATCATCGGGCGGGTGCAATCGGCCTCGGGAACGGTGACCTTCAACGGCGCCAATATCACCAACCTGCCCGAATTCGAAATCGTCCGCCGTGGCATCTGCCGTAAATTCCAGACACCGGGGGTGCTGCCCTCGCTCACCGTGCGCGACAACCTGCTCGTCTCGGCACGCAAGGATCGCCGCTGGTGGAAGGGCTTCGGCCATGGCGCCAAGCGCGAGGAGGCCCGGCAGGTTGATGATCTGCTGGAGAAGATCGGCCTGACCGACAGGGCAGACACCTATGCCCGCGATCTGGCCCATGGCGAGAAGCAATGGCTCGAGATCGGGATGGTGGTGGCCACGGGAGCCGAGCTGCTTCTGCTCGACGAGCCCACCGCCGGCATGGGGCCCAACGAGACCTCGAAGACGGCCAAGCTCATCCATTCGCTTCTGGGCGATCATGCGGTTCTGGTCATCGACCATGATATGGCCTTTGTCGAGGAACTTGGCGCCAAGGTCACCGTGATGCATCAGGGCAAATTCCTCAAACAGGGCTCGGTCGCCGAGGTGCGTGCCGATGCCGAGGTCGCTGCCGTCTATCTTGGCCGCGCAAAGGAGTAAGCCCATGGACAGCCTGTTGAAAATGGAGCGCGTCGGCGCAGGTTACGGCCAGAGCCCCGTGCTGTTCGATATCGACCTTGATGTAGAGCGCGGCGGTGCGCTCGCCCTGATCGGGCGCAATGGCGTAGGCAAGACCACCCTTTTGCGCACCATCATGGGCGTTCAGAAAGCCACTAGGGGCCGCATCACTCTGGACGGGGCGGATGTCACCTCGACCAAACCGCATGAGCGCTCGCGCGCGGGCATCGGCTTTGTGCCGCAGGGCCGCCATGTTTTCCCGCATCTGAGCGTAGAGGAAAACCTGCTCTCCGGGCTCTCGGCTCTGGCGGGGCGCGGCAAGGGGCTGATTGGCCGGGGCATCCCCGATCATATCTTCGATCTCTTCCCCAAGCTCGACCAGATCCGCCATCGTAAGGCGGGGGTTCTGTCGGGCGGCGAGCAACAGCAGCTGGCGATCGGTCGGGCGCTCTGTGGCCAGCCGAAACTCCTGCTGCTCGACGAGCCCACTGAAGGCATCCAGCCCAATGTGGTCCAGCAGATCGAGGAGGCCCTGCGCCGCGTGCGCAGCGAGCTGGGGGTGACCATCATCATCGTCGAGCAATATCTCGATTTCGCATGGTCCTTTGCCGATGAGTATTGCGTGCTGCAACGTGGGCGGCAGGTCCGTCAGGGACGCACGGCAGAGGATACCGCCGCCGAAGTCGCGCATCTGGTCAATGTGTGATTTGTGACAATTTGGCCGAGCGGCCTATCCCTGCTCGGCCAGCACCTGCACCGCCATTGCCGCGGCAGTGGCCCGATTTTCAACGGATAATTTGGCATAGATCTGCAACAGATGCTTTTTGACGGTGGCGACCGAATTCCCCAGAATGTCGGCAATGTCCTGATTGGATTTTCCTGCGGCGACCCAGACAAGCACCTCCGCCTCGCGCTGGGTCAGCGGAAACCGGTGGCGCAGGATCTCCTCACGTAGACCCGGACGGTCTTCGGTCACGCGGAACAGATATTCGCCCTCGCGCACCGGATTGAGATAATGGAACCCGATCTCCGCCTCGCCCAGAGGCACCACCGCACTCGCTCCTGCCTGACGGGTCAGTGACAGAAGCTGCCCCACCAACGCATCGGTCAGCATCAACTGCCCGCCGTGGAACAGCCCACCCAAGAGCTCCTCGGCGCGTGGCGTGGTCCACAAGATCCGCCCGCCCGCATCAATCGCCATCAACGACCGGCCCGTGGCATCCAGCGCCGCCCGCGCGCCTTCGGCCAGACGCGCATTGGACAGATGCACGCGGATACGAGCGATCAGCTCCTCCAGCTTTATCGGCTTTGTGACATAATCGACCCCGCCCGCCGCCAATCCCGCCACCACATGTTCGGTATCTGACAGTCCGGTCATGAAGATGACGGGGATATTCTCGCGTCCCGGTGTCTGCTTGATGGTCCGCGTGGTGGTGAACCCGTCAAGACCCGGCATCACTGCATCCATCAAGATCACATGCGGCGCGATCTTGGCCAAAAGGTCCAGCGCCGCCTGACCGGAGGTCGCGACCAGCACCGTCATCCCCTCACGCTCCAGCGTGTCGGTCAGAAGCCCCAGTGTCTGCGGGGTGTCATCCACGATCAGGACGATATCCTCACTCATCGCCTATCTCCTCCAGCAGAGCCCGCAGCTCCTGTGCCAGCCGTGGCAGCTCGAACCCCTGCGCCAGCTGCATCCAATGCGCCACCGATCCGGCCGGGCGGCCCTCCAGAATATCCAGAACCCCGCGCCGGTGACCGATCTCCGCAGCCGCCAGCAAGCGTTCGAGCATCTCGCGCGGGATTTTTACCTGCGCCGCAGGCGGGCGGGCGGGTTGCGCCTCACGCCAGCGAAGGTCCAGAAGACGCCCGATCTCGGCCACGACCGCATCGAGATCGACCGGTTTGGGCAGGAAAGCGTCATGCACCCCCGCGCCCTCGGCATGGCTGTCATGAGCATTACCCGACAGCATCACGATCCTCATCTCTGACGAGAGCGCCCGCAACTTTCCGGCCAGCTCCCAGCCCGTCATGACCGGCATGGTGATGTCGAGAAGCGCCAGATCGGGGCGCAGCGAGGGCGCAAGGCGCAACGCCTCGGCCCCGTTCTGCGCCACCACGACCTGAAAGCCCAAAGGCGCAAGGATGCGGCGCAGGAGGGCCAGATGATCGGCATCGTCATCGACCAGCAACAGCCGTTTGCGTGGTCCCTCATAGCCCGCAATAGCCTGCGCCTGCCCCTGTGGTCCGCCCGATGCCTCGAACATCAGCAGCTGCAGGAACATGCGCGTGCCCTCGGCTGGCGCACTTTCGACGCGCAACTGTCCGCCCATGATCTCGACAAGAAGCTTGGTGATCGTGAGGCCCAGCCCCGTGCCCGGCACCAGATCGGCACGGGTGCCGCGATCGAACGGATCGAAGATACGGCCAAGATCCTCGGGCGCGATCCCCATGCCGGTATCGAACACCTCGACCTCGAGGATATGGCTGCGATAGCGCAGGCGCATCCCCACTTGCCCGGCTTCGGTGAATTTCACCGCATTGGAGAGCAGATTGATCAGCACCTGTCGCAGCCGCTTGCGGTCCACCAGAACCTGTCGCGGCAGCCAGCCCTGGCGGTCATAGACAAACTCGAGCCCCTTCGCCTCGGCCTGGAAACGGAAGATCTCGGCCAGCTGGTCCAGTAGCTCGGGAAGCGCCACGCGGTCGCGCGCCAGCACGAGCGTGCCGCTCTCGACACGGGAAATATCCTGCAACCCGTCCACCAGATCGCCCAGATGCTCGGCCGAGCGGCGGATCACGCCCACCGCCGAAGGCGCGGCCGAGATATCGCGCTCCATCAGCTGGGCATAGCCGTAGATCGCATTGAGCGGCGAGCGGATCTCATGGCTCAGCCCCGTAAGAAACCGCGATTTGGCAAAGTTTGCGGCCTCGGCCACCTCGCGGGCCTTGCGCGCCTCGGCCTCGGCCTCCTCGCGGGCCGAGACCTCGCGGCGCAGATCCTCGGCCTGACGCTCGAATTCATCCTCGACCTGCCGGCGGTTCTCATGGGCCAGCACGAAGAACCACGCCATCAACCCCGACAGGATCGCCAGCGCGACGAAGATGACCCAGAAGGCGGTGCCCACGGCCTGTGCGGGGATCTCTTCCATATCGCGGGTCACCTGATGGCGCACGGCTCCCAGAAGCCCCGCCATGGTCAGGATGAAGACCAGCCCCAGCCCCGCCACCTGCCCGATCCGCGCCCGCCTGCGCGCCGAGAGACGTGCGGGCAACAACCGCTGCGACAGGGTGCGGATCTGCTGCGAGAGCCGTGCATCGGGCTTGCACAGATCGCGGCAGCGCCCCTCGAGCGAGCAGCACAGCGAGCAGATCGGCACGCCGTAAGCCGGACATTGGGCCATGTCCTCGGGATCGAAGCGGTTGGCGCAGATGCCGCATTGGCACAGCCCCTCCGCATCGGCAGGCGTCTGCGACTGGCGCGCGATATAGAACCGCCCGCCCGTGGCATAGGCCAGACAGGGCGCGGCCAGAAACGCGACCAGCAGCCCGACCGGCACACAGAAGGCCTGCGCCATCTCGCCCGCGAGCCCCGTCAGACACAGGATCGAGACCAGCACCGACAGCGCCATTGCCCCGCAGCCTACGGGATTGATGTCGTAAAGATGGGCGCGCTTGAACTCGATCAGCTTTGGTGAGAGCCCCAGCGGCTTGGCAATCGCCAGATCGCCCGCCACGGCCCCGAGCCAGCCCACCGCCAGAATACCGTAGAGATCGAGGATACTCTCGAGCGCCCCGAACACGCCCAATTCCATGAGCATCAGCGCAAGGGCGGTGTTAAAGACCAGCCAGACCACACGACCCGGATGGTTATGGGTAAGGCGCGAGAAGAAATTCGACCAAGCGATAGAGCCCGCATAGGCATTGGTCACATTGATCTTTACCTGCGCGACACAGACGAAAACCCCCATCACAACCAGCGCGATCAGCGGATTTCCGAAGACGGTGCGGAAGGCCAGATCGAAGGCCACAGCAGGCTGGGCGGCCAGATCGGGCGGGACACCCGCGCGGATCGCCATGACCGTCAGCCACGAGCCGAGCGCGATCTTGGCGCCCGCGATCAGCACCCAGCCGGGCCCTGCAAGCCCCAGCGCCAGACGCCTGCGCCAGCCATCGCGTTCGGGCAGGAAGCGCAGATAGTCGACCTGTTCGCCGATCTGCGGCAGGAGCGACAGCAACAGAGAGATCCCTGCCCCGATCTGGATCAGATCGAATCCCGAGGC
Source organism: Thioclava sp. 'Guangxiensis' (assembly GCF_045348365.1). Taxonomy (NCBI): domain Bacteria; kingdom Pseudomonadati; phylum Pseudomonadota; class Alphaproteobacteria; order Rhodobacterales; family Paracoccaceae; genus Thioclava; species Thioclava sp. 'Guangxiensis'. The sequence goes on from NZ_CP155824.1 coordinate 117,224, forward strand.
AGACCCGCCAAAGCCCAGCCATGCGCCCGCACCGGGCGCGGTTCCCCCCTGCCCTGCCATGACAAGCACGAGGAGCGGTGCGATCTGGAACACCAGCCAAACCGGCTGGCTCAGCCGTTGCATTTTGGAGATCCTTCGGATCCCGAAAGCCGCAATCGGCAGCACCACCAGCGCCGAGACCAGATGCCCCAGCCAGAGCGGCACCCCGAGCGCCAGATTGAGCGCCACCGACATGATCGAGGCCTCGATGGCAAAGAGCACAAAGGTGAAAGACGCATAGACCAGAGAGGTGATGGTCGAGCCGATATAGCCAAAGCCTGCCCCCCGCGTGAGCAGGTCGATATCGAGCCCCGAGCGCGCCGCATTGCGGGTAATCGGCCAACCGATCAGCAGGGCCAGCACGATCAACCCGCCGATGGCTGCCAGCGTATCGCGTGTGCCATGCGCCAGCGTCAGCGAGCCGCCGATGGCCTCGCAGGCCAGAAAGGCCAGTGCTCCGACAGCGGTATGGGCCACGCGGGACGGTGTCAGCCGCGCCCTGCGCGCGGTGAAGCGCAGCGCGAAATCCTCCAGCGTCTCGTTGGCCGCCCATTGGTTGTAGTCGCGGCGCTCGGGCGCGATGAACTGGTGCCGCAAGAAAGCCTTCCTTTCCGGTCTCTGTCTCCGGTTAGGATAGCAGGTGCCGCCCGCGCAAGCCCTAGCCGCAAAAACCGCCCGAAAAACCGGCCTTTGCCCAGAAACTTGGCGGTCCAAATGGAAACCGGGGCCATTGGCCCCGGTCCGGTGTCAGGCTTTTGCCGCTTTGGCAGGTTTCGAGGGCATCTCGATATTGATCTCGAGGCTCTCGATATCGTCACCGCGTTCCATGCGGATATCGACTTCCTCATCGGCCACTTCGACATATTTGCGGATCACCGCAATGATGTCGCGTTGCAGCTGGGGCAGATAATCCCCGCCCGAGGAATTGCTGCCGCGTTCATGCGCCAGCAGGATCTGCAGGCGCTCCTTGGCAGCATTGGCGGTCTGCTTCTTGCGGGGTTTGAGAGAGAATCCGAATAAGCTCATGCCGTCCGTCCGAAGATACGGCCCAACAGACCCGGTTTCTTCTCTCCTTCGATTTTCATTTCGACCTTCTCGCCCAGCAGGCGCGCCACGGCATCCTCATAGGCACGGCCTGCCGAGGACGGATCATCCAGCGTCACCGGCGTGCCCACATTCGAGGCGCGCAGGACGGCAGGGCTTTCGGGCACGATCCCCAGAAGCGGCACGGCCAGAATCTCCAGCACGTCTTCGACGGTCATCATCTCGCCCTTGTCGATCCGGGCCTGATCATGACGGGTCAGCAGCACCTGCGCCTTCACGCCGGTGCCATCTTTCTCGGCCCGCTGGGTCTTCGACGCCAGAAGGCCCAGAACGCGGTCACTATCGCGCACCGAGGACACTTCGGGGTTGGTCACGACCACGGCTTCATCAGCGAAATACATCGCCAGCTGCGCACCGCGCTCGATCCCTGCGGGGCTGTCGCAGACGATATAGTCGAATTCCTGCTTCAGCTCGTTGAGAACCGCCTCGACGCCTTCTTGCGTCAGCGCATCCTTGTCGCGGGTCTGCGAGGTCGGCAGGATCTGCAGCGTCTCGACGCGCTTGTCCTTGATCAGCGCCTGTTTCAGGCGCGCATCGCCCTGAATAACGTTGATAAAATCGAAGACCACACGGCGTTCGCAGCCCATGATCATATCGAGGTTGCGCAGGCCCACATCGAAATCGATGACGACGGTCTTGTGACCGCGCTTGGCAAGCCCTGCCGAAATCGCCGCAGCGGAGGTCGTCTTGCCGACGCCCCCCTTACCGGAGGTGATGACGATCACCCGACCGAGCGGCGGCTTTTCCTTCAGCTCTTCCTTGGCCTTATCTGTGGTTTGGGTGCTCATGCAAAGCTCTCCATGCAAAGTCTGTCATCTTCGAGCCATGCCTGCACAGCACGATGGCGCAGGTCGTCTCCGATGGTTTCACTGGTACGGTATAGGCCCGCCACGGCCAGAAGTTCGGCATCCAGATCGCGGCAGAAGATCCGGCAGCTCTCGTCGCCGAACACCCCTGCCATCGCACGTCCGCGCAGCGCGCCATAGACGTGGATATTGCCCGCCGCCACCAGCTCGGCGCCCGAGGCGACCGATCCCAGCACGATCAGGTCGCCATGTTCTGCCACGATCTGCTGGCCCGAACGGACGGGATTGCGGATGGTCATGGTCTGCGCGCCACTGCTGCGCTGTTCGGCCTCGGCCTCCGCCTGTTGCTCGGCAGGCTCCTCGGCGGTGGCATTCCTGCCTAGCTGGTGGGCGCCGTTGCGACCCTTGGGGTTGAGCGGCTTGCGCGGCTCGTGCACGGGGCCGTCGCGCCCCGAGATCACGGGAATCAGGCCAAGCTGGTCTGCGGTGTCGAGCTGCACCTTGCTGGCATTCTGCACGCCAAAGACCGACAGGTTGCGCGCCCGCATGTGGCGCACGAGGTCTTGAATATCGGTGGGGTTGGCAAAGCCCGGTACATCGGCGAAATCGATCACCATGGGCGAGCCGACCAGAAGCTGCGGCGTTTTCTCGAGCTGCTGGTCAAGGGCGGCATAAAAAGCCTCGTCCGGCGTATCGGATTCCATACGCAGCGCAATCGCGGTCAGGAACCTGCCGCGGAAATGGAAGGGCCGTGCCTGCGCTACGGCCTGTGCTGCGGGCCCCTCGGCCCGACTACGGATATCGTCTTTCGCCACGACGAAACTGCTCCTCATTTATCAGGGCGTGATTTTAGAGCTTCGACTCGGATATCGCCCATATTGATGTTTGTCCCCCTCATGACACTATGGACAGGGGTCTGTGAAGCTTGACGCTACGGATTGCGCGGGTTCCTGCCACCCTTTGGCCGGATTATCCGATGAAGACCTGCTGATGCAGGCGCGTATAACGCATGCCCTTGCGGAATGTGAAGTAAATTCCGGCACTGGCGATCAAATGCCGTTACAGCTATTCTGCAAGTGCAAACACGGAGGAGCCCTATGACCGATCTTGCGGCAATTTCAGGCGGAATCGATCTGGGCGGCACCAAGATCGAGGCCCGTCTCTTCGGTCCGGGCTACCAGAGCATCGACAGTCTGCGCATCCCGACCCCGCGCGGCAGTTTCGACAGCTTTCTGCGCGCGCTCGCCAAGCAGATCCACTGGCTCGAGGCGCAATCGGGGCGCGGGGGCAAGCTGCCCATCGGCATCGGCCTCCCGGGCATCATCAATGGCGAGACGGGCGAGGCGATGGCCGCCAATATCCCGATCACCGGTGTGGACCTGCCTGCCGCGCTCACACGGACCTTCGGGCGCGCGCTACCGCTGATCAATGACGGGCAGGCTTTCGCCCTGTCCGAGGCGCATGGCGGCGCGGGTCTCGGGGCGCAATCGGTTCTGGGGCTCATCATGGGCACGGGGATTGGCGCGGGCCATGTGCTCGGCGGCGCGCCCCCCTACCGGCGCAACATCGCGGGGATCGAAGCGGGGCATCTCGGGATCCCGGCCCATCTGCTGGCGCGGGTCGATCTGCCCCTGCGCTCCTGCGGCTGCGGCAAGAAAGGCTGCTTCGAGACCTATCTCTCCGGCCCCGGCCTCAGCGAGATCTGCCGGCTCAAACTCGGCCACCCGATCGCGCCGAAGGATCTCGGGCAGGCGGCGGAGGCGGGCGATCCGGCCGCGCAGAGCGTGCTCCAGATCTGGGCCGAGCTGATGGCAGAGCTGCTCCTGACCCTGCAAATCACCCTTGATCCCGATTGCATCATCCTTGGCGGCGGACTGTCGCAGCTGCCCGATGTCACCCGCCATCTGACGCGCGCCTTTGCCACGCGCAGACTGGGCCCGATGGCCCTGCCCGTCTTGCGGCTGGCCGCCCATGGGGATAGTTCGGGCGCACGCGGCGCCGCCATTCTGGCCGTGCAGCAAGCGGCAAGAGGATAGCGTCATGATCATCATCGCCAAGCGTGGCTGGGTTGCGGGACAGTTCTGCGGGCCGCTACGGCTGGAGGTGGAAAACGGGCGGCTCCTCGGCTGGCGCACGGCCGCGGGCGCGCGCGGCGATCTGGAGGTTGCCTTTGCCGGCCCTGCCCTGACCGATCTGCAGGTCAATGGCGCGGGCGGGGTGATGTTGAACTCGCAACCCGATGCCTCGGGGATCGCGACCATCATCGACACGCTGCGCGCCCGTGGCACCGGCTGGGCCATGCCTACACTCATCACCTGCGAACCCGAGCGCCTGACCCGCGCCACCGATGCCGCGATCGAAGCCTTCGGGATGGACGGGTTTATCGGGCTCCATATCGAGGGCCCGCATATCAACCCCGCCAAGCGCGGCACCCATCAGGCAGGGTTCATCCGACCCTTCGACGAGCGGACAATGACGGATCTGCGGCGCCTGCGCGCAAAAGGCATTCCGGTGATGCTGACGCTTGCCCCCGAATGCGTGGATCTGTCGGTGATTGCGGAACTGGCCGAGATGGGCGTAGTGGTGTCAGGCGGGCATACGATGGCCGATGCGTCACGGACGCAGGCTGCCCTCGCGGCGGGTCTGCGCTGCTTTACCCATCTTTACAACGCCATGCCCGCCATGGGCTCGCGTAGCCCGAACCTCTTGGGCGCAGCGATCGCCTCGGACGCCTATGCGGGCATCATCCTCGACGGGCATCATGTCGATTACACCATGGCCGCGATCGCCTGCCGTGCGCGGCCCGAAACGGGGCGGATGTTCATGATCTCCGATGCAATGGCGACCATCGGCGGGCCGGAGCATTTCGAGCTCTACGGCCAGACGATCCATCTGGAAAACGGCGCGCTGGTCAATGCCGAAGGGGCGCTTGCAGGCGCGCATACCGATCTGGCGCATTGCCTTTACAATGCCGTGCACCACATGGGCCTCTCTCCCGAGACCGCCTACGAGATGGCAGCCCTCGTGCCGCGCGATGCCATGCGCCTGCCCCGCCCCGATCTTGCAGCGGGCATGGCGATGGCGGAAGTGATCCTCCTTGATGACGCCTGTTGCCGCGTGGTCCCCTGACCCGCGGCACCCCGCAGGAGAATCGGCGCGGCCGCTGCACATCCCCGTCCACCGGCGTGACCACCCGTGATCTCTACACACCGCGCATCATATCCCATAAATAATTGTAATATATATTATATTTTTTTAAAACTCCTCCCGTGGAAAGATGTATCCGGGTTGGACAATTTGTCCAATGCCGGAATGTCAGATGTAGGTTTACACCCCACCGCGTCAGCAAATGCAGCGCTGTTCCAGACACCCGTCCTCCCCTCGGATCTTCCGGACCATCTATGCGCTGCCTCAGCAAAAGGCATTGCGATGCAACCAGATCCACTTAGCATCCTGATCTCGCGGATTGATTTCGGCCTGATCTCCTCGGTGCACATCCTCTTCCCCCCGCTCACAATCGGCCTTGCGATCATCCTGTTCGGTTTCGAACTCGCGTGGTTTCGCACCAATGATGAACGCTGGTACCGTCTGTGCCGGTTCTTCGAAAAACTTTTTATCGTGAATTTCGGTGCGGGCGTGGCCACCGGCGTAACCATGGAAATGGCCTTCGGCATTCTCTACGGGCCGTTCAGCCAAGCCGCTGGCCCGTTCTTCGGGCAGGTGCTGGGCTACGAGACCATCACCGCCTTCATGTATGAGGCGGGCTTCATCGGCCTGATGATCTTCGGCTGGGGCAAGATCAGCCGCAAGATGCACCTCTTTGCCACTTTCAACGTGGCACTGTCTTCGACCCTTTCCGCGATGTGGATCCTTGTGGCCAATAGCTGGATGCAGACACCCAGTGGTGTCGAGTTCAAGAACGGCATGTTCCAGGTCACCAACTGGCTGCAGGCACTGTTGAATCCCAATGTCTTCGCCGCCTTCCCGCATATGCTGCTGGCAGCGGTCGAGCTGTCGCTATGCTTCGTGGTAGCGGTCTGTGCATGGTTCGTATTCAAACGCCGCGAGGTGCAACTGTTCGCGCGCCCGCTGCGCTATACGTTGGTGGCTCTGGCCGCTGTGGCCGCCGTGCAGATCTATATGGGCGATGTGCTGGGCGAGAACGTGCTCGAGCACAAACCAGCCGCCTTGGCCGCGATGGAAGGCCAATACGACACCTATGACGAAAACGGCAACGTCAATAACGCATGGAATGTCATCGGCTGGCCCAATAAGGACAACACCGGCCTTGCGTGGTCGATCAAGATCCCGCATGCGCTATCACTCATTGAAACCAAAACCTGGAACGGCGCGGTCGAGGGTCTGAACTCCTTCCCCGAAGACGAACGCCCGCCCGTCATCCTGCCCTTCTACACCTTCCGCGCCATGGCCGCGATTGGTGGGGCGATCCTTCTGGTGGCGCTCTGGGGATGCTGGCTCAGCTGGCGTGGCCGCATGACCGAAGGTCTGGCCTCGGCTAACCGCCTGTTCCTGATGGCCTGCACCGGGATGGTCGTGCTGCCCTATATCGCCGTGATCGCCGGTTGGTGGACGCGCGAGATCGGCCGTCAGCCGTGGATCGTCTATGGCATGATGCGCGTCGAGGACGGCATGTCGAAACTCTCGGTCGGTCTGGCGACCTTCTGGCTGATCGGGTTCGCGATCTTCGAAACCGCCGTCGTTCTCGGCACGATCTACTTCCTGCTGAAGGTCTGCCGCAACGGGCCCGATCTCACGAGCCCCGTCGCGGGCGATGGTGACGAGCATCTGGGCGAGCTGGATCTGCCCTCCTCGGCAGGCCATGCCGATCACCCCGAATATATCCGTCCGGTCTGAGCCATAGGAAAATCAGATGACACAACTTGATGACATGCAATATTTCCTGGCCAATGCCTGGTGGCTTGGTCTGGGCGTGGCGATGCTCCTCTATATCATCCTCGATGGGGCGGATCTGGGCGCGGGTATCTTCGGGCTTGTCGTGGGCGACCATGACGAACGCGGCGCGATCATGGCGGCGATGGCCGGCACTTGGGATGCCAACGAGACCTGGCTCATCGTGGCGGGGGGCATTCTCTTCGGAACCTTCCCCTTCGTCTATGGCTCGGCCTTCCATTATCTGATGGTGCCAATGGCCTTCGTGCTCTGGGGCGTGATGTCGCGCGCCGTGGCGATCGAATTCCGCCATCTGGCTTCGGAAAAATGGCAGCGCTTCACCGATTGGGTGTTTGGCCTCTCCTCGCTGACCGTCACCTTCTTCGGCGGCATGAGCGTGGGTGCGCTGCTGCAGGGCTTCCCGCTGGTGCATGAGGAGGGCAAGCTGCCCTACTACGCAGGTGGCGCGTTCGACTTCGTGTCGGCCTTCTCGATCTGGACCGGCATCGCGGCCTGTGTGGCGGTGACGCTGTCGGGGGTGCTTTTCGTGCGCGCCCGCTTCGAGAAAACCGAGCGCATCCGTCAGGACGCGGCCCGCTGGACGGCAACGATCTTCTGGCTGGCGATTGGCTCCGTGCTGATTACACTGGTCTGGAGTGCGGCGATCTTCGACTGGGCGCGTTCGACGTGGTTCGGCCCGCATTTCTGGCTCTGGGGTATCTTCGGCCTTGTGGCACTGTGGTGCATCGAACAGGTCCGTCGCGACACGCTCAAGGACCGCGACCTTGCCGCGATCCTGTGGTATAACGGCGCTGTGCTGATCTTGGGTCTGGGCATGCTGATCACGCTGCATCCATGGCTTGTTCCGGGCACCTGGACCATCCGCGAGGGCGCCAGCCCGCAGGTCTCGCTGATCACCTTCACCATGACCATGGGTGGCTTCCTTCCGGTGATGGTCATGTATAACTGGTACCAGATCTGGGTGTTCCGTGCGCGGATCTCCAAACTGGTCGCCTATGAACATCACTGAGTAACGCATGTCCCAATCCTCCCGCCCCCTCACACCGCGCCCCGTCCATGGCGAAGCCGCAAAGCGCATCGAGCGTTGGCTGAAAAGCTTCGGACTGGCAGGCAAACGGGCTGCCGCTCTGGCTATTGCCGCGGCTCTGGGGTCGGGAGCGATGGTCATCGTGCAGGCCTATGCGGTCGCTGCGATGATCGCGGGCGTCACTGTCGATAAAACCGGTCTGGGCGGAATGCACGCCCAGATCATCCTGTTCGTGCTGGCCATGATCCTGCGCGCCGCCTTCGACACGCTGCGGCAGGGGCTGGCCTTCGAGGCAGGCGCCGCGATCCGTACCCGTCTGCGCGAGGTGATCCTTGGGCGTGTCGGCGCGGCCCGCATCCACGACCTCCCCCCTTCGGGCGAAGTTGCAGGGCTCGTCTCCGACGGTGTCGAAGCCGTTCAGGAATATTTCGCAGCCTTCCTTCCCCAACGCATGATCGCAGCACTCATCCCCGCGCTGGTGCTCGTCTGTGTCATTCCGTTTGATTGGGTCACGGCCCTTATTCTCGCCATCACCGCGCCGATTATTCCGGTCTTCATGGTGGTTGTGGGCAAGGGCGCCGAGGCGCTCAACCGCCGCCAATGGCAGCGCCTGATGGTGATGGGCGCGCATCTGTTCGACCGGATCGCGGGTCTGGTGACCCTGCGCCAGCTGGGGGCCGCCCAACGTGAGGCGGCCTTGGTTGCCGCCATGTCCGAAGGCTATCGCGGCGCCACTATGAGGGTGCTGCGCCTTGCCTTCCTGTCCTCGCTGGTGCTGGAGTTCTTCTCGACCATCGCCGTGGCCATGGTGGCCGTCTATGTGGGCTTCCGGCTCTATTATGGCGATATCACCTTCCTTCCGGGGCTCTTTGCCCTGCTGATCGCGCCCGAATTCTTCCGCCCGCTGCGCGAGATGGGCCAGCATTACCACGCCCGCATGGCCGCCATCGGCGCCGCCGAGGCGATGATCGGGCTGATCGGCCCCGATGCGCCCGCCCCCGAAACACCGGATACCGCAGGCAACTGGCGGATACTCTCGGTCGAGGGGCTCGCCTTTACCCATGAGGGGGGTGACAGTATCGAGCCCCTCTCCTTCACCCTCAAACGCGGGCGCACGCTGGCGATCATGGGCCCTTCGGGCGCGGGCAAGACGACGCTGGCACGGCTGATCCTTGGCCAGCTACCGCCGCAATCGGGGCACATCCTGCTAGATGGTCACGAGACCGACCCGAAGACGCTGCAGGAAGGCACCGGCTGGCTGCCGCAGACACCGCGTCTCTTTGCCGGCACCATCGCCGAGAATATCGCACTCGGCCAACCGACAGCCAGTATGGCGAAAATCGAAGCCTGCGCCCGCATCGCGCAAGCGCATGACTTCATTACGGCCAGCACTTCGGGATATAAAACCGTATTGGGCGAAGGCGGGGCGGGTCTTTCGGGTGGGCAGATCCGCCGTGTGGCCATGGCGCGGGCGCTTCTGTCCGAGCCCGATCTCCTGATCCTCGACGAGCCCACCGCCGCCCTTGATGCTGCGGGCGCGCAGGCACTGATGGAGGCCGTATTGGCAGCCACGCCCGATGCGGCGCGGCTCATCATCACCCATGACCCCACCTGTGCAGCACTTGCCGATCGGGTGATCATGCTGGAGGCGGGCCGCGTCACCTATCATGGCTCCACCAAGGAGATGCCCCATGCGTGAGTTCCTGCGTCTTCTCAAACTGTGCCGGCCTTTCGGCTGGCGGATCGCGCTTGGCGTGGTGCTCTCTGTCACGGTCATGCTGTCGAATGTGGCGCTGATGGCGGTGTCGGGATGGTTCATTACCGCGATGGCGCTGGCGGGTCTGGGGCAGCTGATGCTCGAATTCTTCACGCCTGCCGCAGCCATCCGCGGGCTGGCGCTGTTGCGGGCGGGCGCGCGCTATCTGGAGCGGCTGGTGACCCATGAGGCCACGCTTTCCTTTATCGCCCGCCTACGGCCATGGCTTTACGCGCGATTGGTGCCGCTGGCGCCTGCAGGCCTGCGCGGGCTGCGCCATGGTGATCTTCTGGCGCGGATGCGCAGCGATGTGGATGCGCTCGAGAACTTCCATCTGCGGATTCTGGGGCCGGTGATCTCGGCGGCGGTGGCCTCGGTGCTGATCGTGCTCTGGCTGGGGCTCAATTCGGCCTCGCTGGCGCTGCTGGTGGCGATCGGGCTGGCGCTCGCGGGGATGATCCTGCCGCTAATCCAGCGGGCCTTGGTGCGCAAAACCGGAGGCCAGATCACACAGGCCCGCGCGGCCCTGCAAAGCGAGAGCACCGATCTGACGCGGGGATTGGCCGAGCTTCAGGTCTTTGGTGCGGTCGCCCGTCAGGCCGCCCGCGTGACCCGCGCAAGCGCGCGTATGGTCGCGGCGCAGCGCCGTCAGGCATGGATCGCGGCGCTTTTCATGGCGCTCGGCACGCTGACGGGGCAGATCATGGTGCTGGGCGCGCTGCTGCTGCTGATCCCGCAGGTCGAGGGCCAGAGCCTTTCGGCGCCGGATATGGCGATGATCGTTCTGGCGGTAATGGCCGCGATGGAAACCGTTGCGGGCCTGCCCGCGGCCGTGTCCAACTGGGATAGCACCATGGCCTCGGCACGGCGGATTTTCGAGCTGGCCGACCGCCCGCCGCAAGTGGCGCCGAGCCCCTCTCCCCAAGCCCCGCAAACGCCCGGGCTGGTGCTCGAGCGTGTCAGTTTCGGCTATGGCGACGGGCCGGATGTGGTGTCGGGTCTCAGCCTGTCGCTGCGCTCGGGCGAGAGCCTTGCCCTGACCGGCCCGAGTGGCGCGGGAAAGACCAGCATCCTCAATCTGGTGCAGCGGTTCTGGGACCCGCGTGCGGGCCGGATCATGCTTGCGGGCGTCGATCTGCGGGATCTGTCGGACCATGATCTACGCGCCCAGATCGCGGTTGTGGACCAGACTGTGCATCTGTTCAACGGCACCATCGCCGAGAACCTGCGCCTTGCCGCCCCCGGAGCCGATGATGCGGCGCTCTGGCAGGCGCTGGATCTGGCCGCGCTGCGGGCGGAGGTCGAGGCGATGCCCGAGGGGCTCGGGACCCGTCTGGGCGAGCTGGGGGCGCGGCTTTCGGGGGGTCAGGCGCGCAGGCTGTCGGTGGCGCGCGCCGCGCTGCAGGATGCGCCGCTTCTGCTCCTCGACGAGCCGACCGAGGGGCTCGACCGAGCGACACAGGCACAGGTCATCGACGGTCTGGCCCAACTGGGCAAAGGCCGGATGATGCTGATCGTGACCCACCACGCGCAAGTGCTCGCCCTTGCCCAGAAAGTGGTTATGCTGGAAGGCAATAGCGCCCCGGCCCGATAGGCCGGACGCCCGCGCGCCGGAGACCCGCCATGAAACTGCCCATCCCCTCGCCCCAACCCGCCGGTCAGAACACCGATCAGCTGGATGCGATCCGCGTGCTCTCCGAGGATACGGGGCGGCGCAATCTGGCGCTGTTGATCCGGCTGCGCTGGATCGCGCTGGCGGGGCAGGCTTTGGCGATCGTGATCACCGTGCTCTATCTGGGCGCGGATCTGCCGGTCTTCAACATGATCGCGGTGATCGGCCTCCTCGTGGCGCTCAATCTCTTCGCGCTCTGGCGCTGTCGCAAGGGCTGGGGCGTCCCCGACTGGGTGATCACGGTCGAGCTGCTGATCGATATCGCGGCGCTCACGCTGCTTCTCTACTATAGTGGCGGCGCAACCAACCCCTTTGTCACGCTGTTTATCCTGCAGGTGATGCTGGGACTGTTGCTGGCGCCCATGCCACAGGTGATCTTTATCCTGACGGCGGCGGCGGCGGCGCATTTCTGGCTGATCGACCATGGCCGCCCGTTGGGCCTGCCGATGATGCGGGACGGCATGGTGGGCTCGCTGACGGGGGGCGGTTTCTTCAGCCTGCATCTGTTGGGGATGTTTCTGAGCTTCGTGCTGGCCGCAGGGCTGATGACATGGTTCGTCTCGGGGCTCAGGCGCAACCTGATGGCGCGCGATGCCCAGATCATGGCGCTGCGCCAGAAGGTGGTCGAGGACGAGCATTTCGTCCGCTTGGGCGTCATGGCCTCCAGCACGGCGCATGATCTGGGCACACCGCTGACCACCATCGCCGTGACGCTCGATGAATGGCACGAGAGCGGCATCCCCGACAGCCCGCGCCGCGAGACGGTGCTGACCCGTATGCAGGGCGAACTGGCGCGCTGCCGCAGGATTGTCAGTGGAATGCTCTTTGCCGCGGGGCTCGACCGGCTGGACGTGGCCGAGGCGCTGCCGGTGGGCGAGTTCCTCGAGGAGGTCATCGCCGATTGGCGCGAGGATGGCGGCGAAATGGAGGTGGTCCTGCCCAAGGCTGCGATCCTCGGGGCGCAGATCATCGCGGATTCGATGCTGGAACAGGCGTTCCGAAATATCCTGACCAACGCCCAGCAGGCCGGTGCCCATCGCACATCGATCACCGTCGAGGCCGGAACCGCCTCCCTGACCCTCGTGTTTACCGATGACGGGCCGGGCTTCCCGCAGACGGTGCTGGACAACCCCGTGCGGCCGATGGCGGCGGGCAAAGGGGATCCGGGGCGGGGCTTCGGGCTCTATCTGGTCTCGAATGCCGTGCGCCGTCTGGGGGGGGACTGGTCGGTGGCAAATGCCGCGACAGGTGGGGCCGTGGTCCGCGTGCACCTGCCGTTGAAGGAGGAGACCGCATGAAGGATAGGGGGCATAAATTGCTGATCGTCGAGGATGACACCGCCTTGGGAGAGACCCTGAGCGAGGCGATGACGCGGCGCGGATTTGCCGTGCGCCATGCCGGATCTGCCGAGGAGGCGAGCGAGATGGTGGCGCAAGAGGTGCCCGATCTCGCGCTGGTCGATCTGAAACTTCCGGGACGGAACGGGCTGGAATGCGTGCGCGAACTGGCCGCGCTAGATCCGCCGCCACGGATCGTGGTGCTGACGGGCTTTGCCTCGATTGCCACCGCCGTCGAGGCGATCAAGCTCGGCGCGGGCCATTATCTGGCCAAACCCGCAACCGCCGCCGAGATCGAGGCTGCCTTCGAGCGCGGCGAGGGCGAGACCGATCTGGCGCTGGGGCAAGCCTCGGGCGGGATGCGCGTCAATGAATGGGAACGCATTCAGGAGGTCTTGCGCGCCACCGATTTCAACATCTCGGAGGCCGCACGCCAGCTCGGGATGCACCGCCGCACATTGGCCCGCAAGCTGGCAAAACGGCAACTGCGCTAGAGCACGCGTAGGCAAGGGAAAACCCTGCCGCCCCGGGAAGGGCGACAGGGTCCAGACCTTGTCTTACGCGCTTACCAGGAGGTCAGCACCGTGCCGTGATAGCTGTCCTCGATGAACTTCTTCACGTCATCCGAGTGATAGGCGTCAACGAGGGTCTTGACCCACGGCTGATCCTCATCGCCCTTCTTGACCACGATGATGTTCACATAGGGGCTGTCGGCCTTTTCCATCGCGATGGAATCGGTCTTGGGGTTCAGGCCCGAGGCGATGGCATAGTTGGTGTTGATGATCGCGATATCGGTATCGGCCAGCGAGCGCGGCAGTTGCGCGGCATCCAGCTCGAGGAAGGACAGGTCCTTGGGATTCTCGACCACATCCAGCGTGGACGGAACGAGGCCCGTGCCATCGGCGAGCTTGATCAACCCCAGATCCTGCAGCAGCAAGAGCGCACGGCCACCATTGGTCGGATCATTCGGGATCGCGACCTTCGAGCCGTCTGCCAGATCCTTCATATCCTTGATCTTGTTGGAATAGATACCCATCGGCGTGGTGATCGTATCGGCCACCGGCACAAGATCGAAGCCACGATCCTTGATCTGGTTATCCAGATAAGGCTTGTGCTGGAAGGAGTTGGCCTGAATATCGCCATCGGCCAGCGCCTGGTTCGGCACGACGTAATCCGAGAATTCGACGATATCGATATCGAGACCCATCGGCTCGGCGACCTTTTTGACCTCTTCCATGATCTCGGCATGTTCGCCAGGCGAGACACCGACCTTGATCTCTTCGGCCATGGCTGCCGCTGCCGAGAGGGCAATCGCGGAGGTGAGGGTAAGAATGCGCAGCATGATGATGCTCCTTCGTCTGTGATTACTGTCCGCGGCTCTTGGGAGCGCGTTTGTCCACCCGTGCCGCGGTCCATTCCCCGATAGACTGGACCAGCTGCACGAGCACAATGAGAATGACGACCACCGCCAGCATGACTTCGGGCATGAAGCGCTGGTAGCCGTAGCGGATACCGAGATCACCCAGACCCTCGCCACCGACCGCGCCCACCATGGCTGAATAGCCGATAAGCGAGACGACCGCGAGCGTGAGCCCCAGCGTGATCGAGGGCGCGGCCTCGGGGATCAGCACCTTACGGATGATCTGCATGGGTGTTGCCCCCATCGAGCGCGCCGCCTCGATCAGCCCGCCATCAACCTCGCGGATGGCGTTCTCGATCAGCCGCGCGATGAAGGGAACGGCGGCAATGGTCAGCGGCACGATGGCGGCAGTCGTCCCGATCGAGGTGCCCGCGATCGCGCGGGTGAACGGGATGATCGCGACCACCAGAATGATGAAGGGAACGGAGCGCGTGGCATTGACCACCAGCCCCAGCACCTTGTTGACCAAAGGTGCCGAGAGCAGCTCGCCCTTTTGCGAGCAGGCAAGGAACGTGCCCAGCGGCAGCCCGAACACGGTGCCCAGAAGCGCCGAGATCGCCACCATATACAGCGTCTGTCCGGTGGCCTCGATCAACAGATGGATAAGGTTAGCCGACATAGCCCAGCACCTCCGTAAACAGGTTATGGCGTTCGAGATAGGCCCGCGCCTCCGCCCCGCGTCCGGCGGGCAGCGAGACCAGCAGGTTACCGAAAGGCCGCCCGCTGATTTCCTCGACCGCACCGGCAAGGATATTGACCGAGACGCCCAGATCGCGCCCCAGAAGCGCCAGCATCGGGTCGGTCGCATGGGTTCCGGCGAAGGTCACGCGGATTACCTCCTGATCCGCGCCATCGCCCGGCGCGGATTGCAGGCGCGAGGCCACGAACTCGGGCAGGGTCACGCCGGTCACCCCCGACAGGAAGCTGCGGGTCGTGGGATGCCCGGGCCGCACGAACACATCATAGGTCTCGCCCGCCTCCACGATCCGGCCCGCATCGATCACCGCCACATGGCTCGCGATATCGCGCACGACAGCCATCTCGTGGGTGATCAGCAGGACGGTCAGGCCCAGATCGCGGTTGATGTCGCGCAGAAGCTGCAACACTGTCTGCGTCGTTTCGGGATCGAGTGCCGAGGTCGCCTCGTCCGACAGAAGCACCTTGGGGTTGGTGGCCAGCGCCCGCGCGATCCCCACGCGTTGCTTCTGACCGCCCGACAGCTCTGCCGGATAGCGGTCTGCCTGCACGCCCAGCCCGACCCGCTCGATCAGCTCGTCCACGCGCGGCTTGATCCGCGCTTTGGGCATTCCCGCCACCTCGAGAGGCAGTGCGATATTGTCACGTACGCTGCGCGAGGCCAGCAGATTGAAATGCTGGAAAATCATGCCGACCTCGCGGCGGATGCCACGCAGGTCCGCCCCACGAGCGGCCCCCACATCATGGCCTGCCACGACCACGCGTCCCGAACTCGGCACCTCGAGACCGTTGACCATCCGCAGCAGGGTCGATTTACCGGCGCCCGAACGCCCGATAATACCGGTGATCGTGCCCGGCTCGACCTCCAGAGACACATCCGACAGCGCGTCAAAACGACCGCCGCCCGGTTTGGTATAGGACTTGCTGACCGCCTCGAAACGGATCGCGGCCCCTTGGGCCTTCTCTTCGTCTGTGCTCATCTCACTTCGTCCATGCGGTTCTGACAATAGGGTCACGGTTGCGTGGGGATAGATAGAAACTTTGGGCGAGATTCAAGCGCATTCGCCCTGTTTTACAGGCATCCGCGCGCATCCGCCGCGAACAATGTCCACAGCCCCCCTTGTCTTCGATCACGATGACCTGTCAGATCATGAGCAGCCAGATCATCATTCTCCCTTTTCAGTAGAAGACATGACATTCCGTTTTATCCATGCCTCTGACCTGCATATCGGTCGCCGTTTCGCAAATATCCCCGAAGGCCCCGATACCAATCTGCGCGGGCGGCTGATGGAGGCGCGCCATATGAGCCTCGCGCGGCTGGCACAGGCCGCCCGCGATCAGGGCGCGGTCCATGTGGTTCTGGCAGGCGATACATTCGACACCCCCACGCCAACGGCTGCCCTTTTGCGGCAGGCGGTCGGTGCGATGAAAGACGCGGATGACATCACATGGTGGCTCCTGCCCGGTAACCATGACAATCTGCGCGAGGCCGAGCCCCTGTGGGAGACCCTCACCCGCGAGGCCCCCGCCAATCTGCGCGCGCTGACCGAGGCCACGCCCCGGCAGATGGCGGCGGGCGTATTCCTTCTGCCGGCGCCTATCCAGTGGCGGGCGCAGGTCGAGGATCCGTCAACCGTGCTGGATGTGATGGCCACTCCTGAAGGCGCCACCCGCATCGGGCTCGCACATGGCGGGATCACCGATTTTACCGATGAGGGCGGGGCGATCGCGCCGGACCGCGACACCCGCGCGGGGCTCGACTATCTGGCGCTCGGCGACTGGCACGGGCGGATGGCTGTCAGCGCGCGCACCCATTACAGCGGCACCCCCGAACAGGACCGGTTCAAACATGACCGCCGCGGACTCTGTCTAAGCGTCACGCTTGATGGGGCGCCCGATGTGCGCGAGATCGAGACGGGACAGTTTCTGTGGCAGGATCTGGAGCTGGATCTGACTGCCCAGCAAGACAGCGCCGCCGCGCTGGCCGCCTGTCTGCCGCCCCAAGGGCGGCGCGATATTCTGGTGCGCGTTACCGCACGCGGCTGGACCACCCTGCCCGGTCAGTTCGCGCTGGGGGAAATGGCCAAGGCCCAGAGCCCCGAATTTGCCCATTTCGTCCTGCGCGAGGACGGGCTCTCGGTGCAATATGCGAGTGATGACCTCGATGAGATCGACCATGGCGGGGCGCTGCGTCAGGCTGCCGAGGCGCTGAAATCCGAGTTCGACGATGACCGGCTGGCCCAGAGCGAACGGGCGATTGCCGGAGACGCGCTGGCGCGGCTTTACGGCTATATGCGGGAGGATATGCCATGAAGCTGCGCGCAATCCGGATGAAAGATGTCCGCCGCTTCACCGCCCAGGTCGAGATCACCGGCATTGGTGACGGGCTCAACGTGCTGTCCGAACCCAATGAATATGGCAAATCCACCCTCTTTGATGCGCTGAAGGCGCTGTTTTTCGAGCGTCACAGCTCGAAAAAGAAAGAGGTGGGCGCGCTCAGGCCCCATGCGGGCGGTGCCCCCGAGATCGAGGTCGAGATCGAAACCGCTCAGGGCCGGTTCACACTGGCGAAACGGTGGTTTTCCAAACCTATGGCCGAGGTGCGCCAGAACGGGCGGGTTATCGCACAATCGGATGCTGCCGAGGACTGGATCGCGCGGCTTCTGGGCGCGGGGGATGGCGGTCCGGCGGGTTTGATCTGGGTCCGTCAGGGCATGACCGAGCTGGAAGGGCCGGTGAAGGCGGAGAACGAGGCGGCGCTCGCCTCGCGCCGCGATCTGATGTCGAGCGTGACAGAAGAGGTCGAGGCGATGACCGGCGGCCGGCGGATGGATATGGCGCTCAGGCGGGTGGACGGAGAACTGGCCCGCTATGTGACCGCCAGCGGCAAGCCCAGGAAGAACGGCCCTCTGGGCGATGTGCTCGACGAGATCCAGCGGCTGGAGGCGGCGCAGGCCGAGCAGCAGGCCCGCGTGGAGGCCCTTCACCGCGACCTCGAGACGCGCAAGCGCCACCGAAAGACCCTGACCGATCTCGAGGATCCCGAGGAAAGAGGCGCCCGCGAGACGCGTCTGGCCCAGGCGGAGACCGCGCATTCGGAGGCGCTCCGCCATGCCGAGCAGGTGGCCGCTGCCGCCCGCCAACTGCAATCGGACGGGCTGGCCGTGACCCGCGCCGAGGAGCGGCTGGGGCAGATGCGCAGCCTGCGGAAGGAAGCTACCGAGGCAAAGACCGGGCTCGAGGCGGCGATGCCTCTGGCGGAGGCCGCGGCAGAGACCGAGGCCCGCACCCGCGCGCAGGCCAAGGAGCTGGCGGCCGCGCTTGAGGCCGCCCGCGAGGCCGAGCGCCAGCAGGCCGGGCGTCACGCCCGCGCCAGTCTGGCCGAGGCCGCGCGGCAGGGGGCCGCCCGTAAAGCCGAGATCGCTACACGGATCGAACAGGCCGAAGCGGCCCGCACGCGCCACGAGGAAGCGCAGGCCGAAGCTGGCTTTCTCCTTGCCTCCAAGGATCTGGAGACACTGCAAAGCCTCGAACAGGCATGGATCACCGAGGCGCGGCTCGCGGCGGCGGGAGCGGTGCAGCTGAGCTTCGTCCCCTCGGGCGCGCAGGAGATCCGGCTCGACGGCACCCCGCTGACCGACACGGCCACACCGCTTTATGCACGGGCCGATCTGGACCTGCCGGGCCTCGGGCAGTTGACCATCGATCCGGGCGAACGGGCCAAAGCGGGGGCCGCACAGGCCGCGCACATACGGTTGATACAGGCGCTCGAGCGCCATGGTCTGCCCGATATGGCCGCCGCCCGCCGCAGCGCCCACCGGCGTGCCGAGCGGGAGGCCGCCGCCCGCGATGCGCAGGCGGAGCTGAAGATCAACGCTCCACAAGGGATCGAGGCGCTGCGCCGCGACCATGCCGCGATCCCCGCCCCGATTGAAGACCCCGACCTGCCCCCGCTGGCCGAGGTGAAGTCCCTGCTGGAGGCCGCGCAAGCCAAAGCCGCCGAACTGGCGCCGCAAGCGCGGCTCGCGGAGGAAAAAGCCACCGAGGCACGGCTCGAGACGGGGCGGCTGCGAGGCCTGTCTGACGCCGCCCGCGAGCGGCTGCAACGGGCCGAGGACAGGCTTGCGGAAAGCGCGCGGATGGGCGATGAAAACAGCCTTCAGGCCGAGCTGACCCATGCGGCCCAGGCCCTGAGCGCGAGCCGCGCCCTGCATGACGATCTGCGCCGGAAGGCGCCCGATCTGGCGGGGGCCGAGGCGGCGTTCAAACGTGCCAGAGCGGTCATCGAGACCGCGCAAAGGGAAGCCACAGA
The DNA here is from genome assembly GCF_045348365.1 of Thioclava sp. 'Guangxiensis'. NCBI lineage: Bacteria > Pseudomonadati > Pseudomonadota > Alphaproteobacteria > Rhodobacterales > Paracoccaceae > Thioclava > Thioclava sp. 'Guangxiensis'. The sequence goes on from NZ_CP155824.1 coordinate 136,325, forward strand.
ACTTTCGACCGAGCTTGCCCGCCTCGACGAGCGCATTACGGCGGCCAACGGTCAGGCCATCGAGGAAAAGCTGGCCGAGACCCGCGATGCGCTCGAGGCGGCCCGCGCGACCGAAGCACGCCTGACCCATGAGGTCGCGGTGCTGCACCGGCTGCAGGCCGCGCTCGAGGCCGCGCGCAGCGCCGCCCGCGAGCAGTATTTCGCCCCTGTCGCCAAGGCGCTGCGCCCGCTTCTGGGGCTTCTGTGGCCGGAAGCCCAGCTGGAATGGGCGCAGGACAAGCTGTTGCCCGAGGCGCTGGTGCGCGCAGGCCAGTCCGAGCCTATCGACATTCTCTCGGGCGGCACGCAGGAGCAGATCGCGCTGATGGTGCGTCTGGCGTTCGCACGACTGTTGCAGGAGGCGGGGCGCGGGGCACCGGTGATCCTCGATGATGCGCTGGTCTATACTGATGACGAGCGCATCGAGAAGATGTTCGATGCGCTCAACCGTCAGGCGGGCGATCTGCAGGTCATCGTCCTCACCTGCCGCCAGCGTGCCTTCCGCGATCTGGGCGGCCAGCGCCTGCATCTGACCCCCGCCCCTTAAGGAGCCTCCATGACCCGTATCGTTTTCCTCGACCGCGCGACCATCGCGCCGCAGATCACCGTGCCACGACCAGTGGGCGATGTGGATTGGGTGCAATATGACCGCACCCGCCCCGAGGAGGTCACCTCGCGGCTGGCAGGGGCCATGATCGCGATCACCAACAAGGTGAGGATCACCGCCGAGGTGCTGGCGGCCTGCCCCGAGCTGAAGCTGGTGGCGATTGCCGCGACAGGCTTCGATTGCGTCGATCTGGAGGCGGCCCGTGCGCGCGGCGTGACCGTGTGCAATATCCGTGGATATTCGGTCAATACCGTGCCCGAACATGTCATGGCGCTGCTGCTGGCGCTCCGGCGCAACCTGATCCCCTATGCGCGCGATGTTGGCGCGGGCCGCTGGCAGGAGAGCGGACAGTTTTGCTTCTTCGACCATCCGATCCAGGATCTGGCAGGCAGCACGATGGGCATCGTCGGGCGCGGACAGATCGGACAGAAGGTGGCAATGCTTGCCCGCGCTTTCGGGATGGAGGTCTGTTTTGCCGCCCGTCCCGGACAGGTGGCGCAGGATGAGCGGATCGGTTTCGACGAGATGCTCGAGCGCGCCGATGTGATCTCGCTCCATTGTCCGCTGACGCCCGAGACGCGGGGGCTGCTGGGGCCTGATGCCTTTGCCAAAATGGCGCGCAAACCGGTGATCCTCAATACCGGTCGTGGCGGGTTGATCGATCTGGCGGCGCTCTCTGGCGCGCTGGAGGCGGGGCGGATTTCGGGCGCGGGGATTGATGTGGCCGATCAGGAGCCACCCCCCGCCGATGATCTGCTGATGCAGCTGGCAAAGGATCCGCGCGTCATCGTCACGCCGCATGTGGCATGGGCATCGGAGGCCGCCCAATCAGCGCTGGCCGCGCAGCTCTGTCAGGTGATCGAGGGGTTCATGGAGGGTAAGCCCCTGAATGTGCTGACCTAACCGCAGGCCGCCAGAAAGGCTTCAAAAGCGCTCAGCGTCTCGTCACAGACATGATGTTCGATCCCTTCGGCATCGAGCTCGGCCACAGCCTCCGGCACCCCTACCGCCATCAGGAGCGCCACCACCGTCCGGTGGCGCGCCCGGACACGGTCGGCCAGAGCGGCCCCCTCATCGGTCAGGAACACCCCGCGATAGGGCCGCGCGGTGGCCAGCCCCTCGCGTTTGAGCCGCGAGATCGCCTTGGTGGCGGTGGGCTGTGCCACCCCCATCCGCGCTGCGATATCGGCCACGCGCGCCTCGCCCATCTCGGCGATCAGATCCCCGATCAGCTCGACATAATCCTCGAGAAGGGCCTTCGCCTGCACCTCGCGCGCGCGCGTGAAACGGTCGGCCATCTCTTCGGGGGGCGTCTGATCCTGCGGCACGGGTCTCTCCTTCTTGGGGCGCTGCGCGTCTTGGGCATCGACGCCGCGTGCGAGCGCCCCAGATACCACATGGTGCAGAACGGAGCCAGCCTGAGCATTACATATTTACCCTTGCAAGAAAGTTAGCACAGGCTATATTTCTGACAAAGTGCAATATCGGGGCCTCCCCTCCATTCGCCCCTGTCAATGAAGGCCATTCCATGAGTTCTCTCGCCAGCAAAGCGCAAAGCCGGATCGACGAGGTGCTATCGAGCCCCACGATCGGCTGGAAGGCGCGTCTGATGTTTCTGGGCCCTGCGGTTATCGCCTCGGTCGCCTATATGGATCCGGGCAATTACGCGACCAATATCCAGGCGGGCGCGGGCTATGGCTACAAGCTTCTGTGGGTCGTGTTGCTGGCCAATCTGATCGCGATGCTGTTTCAGGCGCTTTCGGCCCGTCTGGGAATTGTCACCGGCAAAAATCTGGCCGAGCTGTCGCGCGACAATTTTCCCCGTCCTGTCGTCTGGGTGATGTGGGTGGTTTCCGAGATCGCGGCAATGGCCACTGATCTGGCCGAATTCCTCGGCGGGGCGATCGGTCTGGCGCTTCTGTTCGACCTGCCGCTTTTCGTGGGGATGATCATCACCGCAATCATCACCTATGGTCTGTTACTGTTCGAGGGCCGTGGCTACCGCCCGATGGAGCTGATTATCGGGGCCTTTGTCGGGGTGATCGGGCTGTGCTATCTGGCCGAGGTGCTGATCGCACCCGTAGACTGGAGCGCCACGGCCCGCGGGCTGGTCACGCCCGATATGCCCGATACCGCAGCGCTGGCGATTGCGGTGGGGATTATCGGCGCGACCGTTATGCCACATGCGATCTATCTGCATTCCGGCCTGACCCAGAACCGTATGCCCACCCAGAAGATCGAACATAAACGACGCCTTGTGCGGTTTTCCAATGTCGAGGTCGTGCTGGCGCTGGCTGTGGCGGGCATGATCAATATGGCGATGGTGATGATGGCGGCGAGTGCCTTCCACGAGGGCCATTCGCAGGTGGCCGAGATCGAGACCGCCTATCACACGCTGACGCCCTTGCTGGGAGCGGCGGCGGCGGGGATGTTCCTGACCTCGCTGATCTGCTCGGGGATCTCCAGCTCGGTCGTGGGCACAATGGCAGGACAGATGATCATGCAGGGCTTCCTGCACTTCCGCGTGCCGATCTGGCTGCGCCGTCTGGTCACGATGGCGCCTGCCTTTGCCGTAGTGGCTTTGGGGGTGAACCCGACACAGGCGCTGATCTGGTCGCAGGTCGTGCTCTCGATCTCGCTGCCGGTGCCGATGATCGCACTCGTCATCTTCGTGTCGCGACGCGATATCATGGGCGAATTCGCGACGTCCATGCTGACCCGCTGCCTTTCCATTCTGGGCGCGTTGCTGGTCCTGACGCTGAACTTCGTGCTGCTGGCGGAGTTCTTCGGGGTGACGATCCCCTTCCTCTGAGCATGAGACCGCGTCCCGATACCAGATCCATGGAAAGGCGTCCTTATCGGGCGCCTTTCTGATTCGTAATAGCGCTAATCCCTACCACTACCGTGGCACGAAAATCCGTATAAAATTCGCGCCTTGAGGGACACACCTTCCCAAACGGCAACTGCAGGCGGGGGCGGCAGCCTGCCAAATACACCCACAAGATGTAACTTAACGGCATTTACCGAACGTTATCGGTTATCGGCCAAATCTGCACTCATCCGCTCGACAGGGCGGAGACGTTACGAGTTCATTTTTTTCAGGCTCCAGATGCAGCATTCGGTTTCCCTATCCAAGGCGCTTGGCGATGACGCGATCGTGCAGATTTCCAAGCGCCGTATCTATCACCGCCGGATGAAACCGGTTTTCGACCTGTGTCTGGCGCTCGCTCTTGCCCCCGTCCTCATGCCCGTCATCGCCGTGTTCTGGGCGCTGGCCCGTCTGGACGGGGGCTCCGGTTTCTATGGCCATACCCGTATCGGGAAGGATGGCCGCCCCTTCCGCTGCTGGAAGATCCGCACGATGGTGCCCGATGCCGAGCGCAGACTGGCCTTGTTGCTGGCCACCGATGCCGATGCCGCCATCGAGTGGGAACTGTCGCGCAAGTTGAAAAACGACCCGCGCGTGACCCGGCTGGGCCGGTTCCTGCGCAAGACATCTCTCGACGAGTTGCCCCAGATCTGGAACATCCTGCGCGGCGAGATGAGCTTTGTGGGCGCGCGCCCCGTCACAGAGGACGAACTGACCCTCTACCGCCATCGCCGTCAGGCCTATCTCAGCCAGCGTCCCGGTGTCACCGGTTTCTGGCAGGTGCTGGGCCGCTCCGATCTGCCCTATGCGCTGCGCGTCGAGATGGACATGGCCTATCTGCAGAAATGCTCCCTTTTCATGGATATCGGCCTGATCCTTCTGACCGTCGCAGTGGTGCTGCGCGGAACCGGCGAGTAACGCCCCTCCCCAGCCCCTTGCGCCAAGAGACACATTATGAACGCCTTCTCTCCCAAACTCGCCAAAACCGCCAAGACCCTGCGCCATGTGCATGCGCGCGGGCTCAGAGTGGTGCTGATCACGGGCCATCTGCCGCTCCAGAAGCGTAAGGCCTCGATGCAGTGGTTCTGCGAGGATGTGCAGAAACGCGGCGGTCATGTGACCATGGTCAGCGTGGGCTATAGCTGGATCTCGAAATGGCGCAAGGACCGCCGCCTGATGCAGGTGGACGGGCCGGTGCCCGAGGGCTACCGCCGGATCACTCCTAGTTTCGACGCCTATTTCGGCTATGCACCGATCCACCCGTTCAGCCTGCGCAACCGCAAGCTCGACACGCTGGCCGCGCCGTTGATGACGCTATTCCGGCACTTTTGGGCCCGACGGCTGCCCGCGCTGCTGGCGCAGGCCGATCTGGTCATCATCGAAAGCGGCCCTCCGGTGCTGCTGGCCGATATCGCCAAATCGGCCGCGCCCCATGCCAAGTTCATCTACCGCATCAGCGATGATGTGAAGGCGCTCGGCCTGCCGCAGATCGTGCGCCGCGCCGAAATGGCACAGGCGCATCTGTTCGACCGCATCAGTATTGCGGGGCCGCAGATCGCGGCGCGTTTCGACGAGCATCCCCAAACCGAGATCGACCCGATCGGCGTGCCACGCGCCGTGCTCGAAGCGCCGATGATCAATCCGTTTCTGGGCAAATTCGGCAAACAGGCGGTCTGTGCGGGCACGACCCAGATCGATCTGGCGACGGCGCGGATCATGGCCGAGGCCCGCCCTGACTGGCGCTTCCATATTCTGGGACGCATCGCGGATGTGCCCGCCGATCTGCCGGCGAACCTGATCCTGCATGGCGAGGTGCCTTACGAGGTCTCCGCCGCCTATATCCGCTTTGCCGATATCGGGTTGGCGCTCTATCAGGACAAGGCAGGCGCGGAATATCAGGCCCATCACAGCAACCGTATGCTGCTTTACCGGTATTTCGGGCTACCGATCCTCGGGCCGCATCGCGTCTTTGGCGGCATCGCGCTGCATGGCGCAGGCTATGATGCCCATGATCCCGACAGCATCCGCCTGGCGACCGAACGCGTGGCTGGGCTGCGCCGTGTGGCGGGTGATCCCGAGATCGAGGACTGGTCCCGCCTGACCGACCGGCTGCTCTCGGTGCTTCCGGGGATCCACCGTCAGGTGGAGAACGGGCGGATGGCGGATCAACGGAGCGGAATGCCTGCCGCCAATGGCGCGGAGGATCCGCTGGCGCAGCTCTCTTGCATGCACGATCCCTCTCTGCACGGCCCCCACCCATGAGACCGAAACTCTGGCTGCTCTCGCCGATCTCGCTGTTGGGACTTGCCTGGGTTCTGACGCTCGGGATCGGCGTGCTGCCCTTTCTCTATCCCGACAGTTTCTCGCTCGCACTCTATTTCCTCTCGCGCGAGGAACTGGGTGCAGAGGCGATCACCCTGATGGGGCTTGCATGGATCGCCGCGGCACTTCTTTTCTTTGTGGCGCTCAACGCTCTGACGCTCCTGCGCGCCAGGGACCTGCCCGACACCCGCGCCCTGACCGATTTCGAGCGTATGGCACGGCGGATCTTCCGTGCCAATCTCGTCTGTCTCGGGATCACGCTGGTCTGGGTGCTCAGCAGTGCGGTGCAGATGGGCGGAATCGGCGCGCTGATCGAGAGCGCCCAGAGCGATGCCAGCAGCCTGCGCGACCAGATGCTGGAGAACAAACTGTTCAGCGGGATGCGGTTGTTTTACGGTGCCCTGCCGGCCATCGGAGCCATGGCCTGTGTCATGCTGGCCGCTGGCCGGAAATTCGGGACGATGTCGCCCTTCGCGCGCCGGATCCTGATCCTCGTGCTGATATCGGATTTGGTGGCGCTGGCCCTTCTGCCGATCGTGATGTCACAGCGTATCCTGCTTTTGCACCTCATGCTGGCCTCCTATTTCGGGCTGTGCATGGTCCATCAGCGCATCGTGGCGCTGCCACAGCTGATCCTGGGGGCCACGCTATTCCTGACGACATGGGTGCTGCGCGAGGCTGTGACAAATCCTACGATCGACAATCATTCCGCCCTCGAGATCGGCCTGCAGAAGCTGGTCTTCTATATCTCGAATGACTTCCTCAATTCTCTGCTGCCGTTCACGCAAGAGTTCGACCACATGCTGGGATATTTCAGCTTCCATTTCCTGCTGATCCTGACCCAGAGCCGCGATGCGGTTGATGGCCTGATACCGGAACGGCTGGAACGGATCGAGGTGGTGCGCGGCGGTGGCGAATGGTCGATGCTGACCACGCCCTATGTCGATTTCGGCATCGCCGGTGCGCTGGTGCTGCTGGCGGTCTTCGCCATTGCAACGGCCATCGCGTTCCATCGCGGGCATTTCGGGCTGACGGCGGCCACACTTTATGCCCATCTCGCGGCGGGCTTTATGCTCTCTACCCATGTCCAGTATTTCACCAATGTAAATTTCGTTACGGGTCTTGCGCTGACCGCCTTTCTGGGACGCGCCTGCCACCTGAGCCAGCAGAACGCTGGTCGCCCCGCGATCACGCCACTGCAAAGAGCCAGATAATGCGAATTGCCCATATCCTGACACGCCTGCTTCGCGCGGGTTCGGAAGAGAACACCCTGTCGACTGCCCTGTGGCAGGCCCAACACGGGCACGAGGTCCATATCATCCACGGCCCCGATCCCGATCGGGGCTGGGCAGCCGAATACGGGCATCTGATGGCCTTCCATACGCTGCCCGATATGGTCCATCCGGTGGCCCCGCTGACCGATCTGCGGGCGGTCCTCGCGCTGCGCGGGCTGCTGCGCAAACTCGATCCGGATGTGCTGCATACCCATCAGAGCAAGGCGGGCGTGCTAGGGGCACTGGCCGCCCCCGCCTGCCCGCATATGGCGGTGCTGCGCGGGCTGCATATCGTGTCCTTCCAGACATCGTCATGGCCGAAACGCGGGCTGTTTCTCGGGCTCGAACATATAGCGGCACGCTTCAGCGACCGCTTCGTCGCCGTCTCAGATGCGACCGGCCGCGCCTATCTGCAGGCGGGTATTGCCCGCGAGGTTACAACCATCCATTCGGGGATGGATCTGGCACGTTTCACCACGGCAGGTCCGGCGCCGGATCTGCCCTCTGACGGGCCGATGATCGTGATGCTGGCGGCCTTCGAGCCCCGCAAGCGCCATGCCGCCTTTCTCGAGGCGCTCCCGCCGCTTCTGGCCCGCCACCCCGATCTGCGCCTGTGTTTCGCCGGCAAAGGTCCCGAAGAGGCCGCGATCCGCGCGCAGATCGCGCGGATGGGGCTCGGGGATCATGTGTTGATGTTGGGCCATCGCCCCGATCCGGAGGCGCTGATCGCGCGCGCCGATCTGAGTATCCTCTGCTCGACCAATGAAGGGCTGCCACGGGTGATCGTGCAATCGCTGGCGGGGGGGTGTCCGGTGGTCTCGACCGATCTGCCCGCACTTCGCGAGGTCCTCACCGATGGGGTGAACGGGCTGATCGCCCCACCCGATGACCTGCCCGCAATGATCGGCATGATCGATGCGCTGCTGGACGGGCCCGCGCATCTGGCGCGTCTCGCGCAAGGCGCGCAAGAGACCGATCTATCGAACTGGGCGCTCGACCGGCTGGGGCGCGAGAGCACCCGCCAGAGCGTGCTGGCATGGCAGGCCCGTCAGGCCCGCCACCAGCGCCGCGCTGCGGCCCATCTGGCAAAAGGGGTCATTCAATGACACATCTGCCGAACCGCTGTGCGGTCAATGCCCGCTTCCTGACCCAGGCCCAATCTGGCGTGCAGCGCTATGCGTTCAATCTGCTGAGCGCATTGGACCAGAAACTCGGACAGGGCGCGCTGGCCGAGGCCATCGGACCTGTTACCGCCTATTATCCGGCAGGCGCGCGGCTGCAGATCCGCCCTGACTGGCGTCATATCCGGCTCATGCCCCTAAGCAGCCCATGGCCGTTCGCGGGGCATCTATGGGAACAGATCACCCTACCACGCGCCTGCAAGGGAGCCTATCTGCTCAACCTGACGGGCTCGGGTCCGCTCAGCCATGCCGAGCAGCTTCTGGTGATCCATGATGCCAATGTCTGGAAACTCCCCGAAGCCTTCTCGCGCCGCTACCGCACCTTCCATAAAACGGTCCGGCCCTGTCTGGCACGGCGCGCGCGCGATCTGGGCACCGTCAGCCAGTTCTCGGCAAGCGAGCTGGCCGAGGTTCTGGCACAGCCCGAACTCAGGTTCCGCGTAATCCCCAACGGCTCCGACCACCTTCCACCGCCCGAAAATACCGCGAAGGTGATGCGTGATCTGGGTCTGACCAAGAACGGCTTCTTTCTGGCGGTGGGCAATCTCTCGCCCAACAAGAATCTCGCGCGACTGATCGCGGCGATGGCCGAGGCCGGTCATCCGGTGCCGCTGGTCGTAGCGGGGGCCAGTGCTGCGGGGCTTGCAACAGATACGGGGCCGAAAGGTCCCTGCCCGCCGGAACATGTCCGTTTTCTGGGACGGATTGATGACGCGACGCTCGCCGCGCTTTATGCAGGCGCGCGGGCCTTCATCTGGCCGCCGCTGCGCGAGGGATTCGGGATACCGCCTCTGGAGGCGATGCGCTTCGGCACGCCGGTGCTGTCATCCAACACCACCGCCATGCCCGAAGTGCTCGAACATGCACCGCTTTACTTCAATCCCGAAGATAGCGGGGCGATCGCGCAGACGATCACGAGATTCCTCCGGCTGTCCGCCAAAGCACGCGATGCCATGGTGATGGAGGGCCATAACCGCGCCTGCCGGTTCACATGGGAAGCCTCGGGCGCGGCGCTGGCGGATCTTCTTGTCAAGCGTGTGGCGGCATAGACCGCCCGCGCGAGCGCCGGAGCACCACCGCCCAGAACGGCAGGCAGGCCACAAGCATCAGCGCCCCCTGCCCCATGAGCTGCCACAGCAGCGGCCACTCCGCCACGAGCGTGCCCAGACGCCACAGGCAGACCCCGAGCCCCGCCGATAGTATATAGGGTAGCGCCAAAGCCCGCGCCACATCCTGCGGCCTGACGCCGATCAGCCGCAGGCTTCGCCCCAGCGTGACCGCCAGCGCAAGATAAGCGGCCAGAACATAGCTGCCAATGCCGGCATAGGCCGAGACCGGCAGGGCCAGCGCCACGAAGACCACGGTAAATGCCAGCGTCAGACAGGCCCGCCAGAGCGCCCGTCCAGCCGATTTCTGCGCGACAAGCGCCTGATCGAGCGCCAGCACGAGGCTTGCCACCGGCCCCAGAGCGGCCATGATCTGCACCATCGGCGCCGCCATCTCTCCCGCCGGACGCCCCAGAAGCCAGACCAGCACAGGCTGGGCCCAGAGCGCCGCCATCACATAGAACGGAGCGGACAGGGACGCCGCCGCCCCGATCACCCGCCGGACCAGCGCAGGGCCCTGCCCTTTGGCCCGCCAGAGCATCGGCAGCACCAGAAACCGGATCGGCGCAAGGGTGACGGCGTCCAGAAGCTGGAAGATCCGCTGCGCGATCTGGAAGCCCCCCGCCACGGCCCCGCCATAGACGAGCCCCAGCGCCAGTTGGAGCAAGGGCAACGCGGCCCCCGCCACCAGCCCGCGCCCCGCGATGGCAAAAACCTCGGGCGCGATCGCGCGGATGGCCCCGCGATCCGGTCCTGCCTGCGGCCACCAGCGGGCCATCCGCCATGACAGGACCGCCGAGAGCGCCGCGTTGAGCACCGCAAACCCCACGAGCGACCACAGCCCGGCCCCCAGCGCATAGAGCGCAAATCCCCCCAGTGCCGAGACCAGCTGCACGAAGGCCGTGCGGCAGGCGAGCGCCTTCAGTCGCAAAGCCTGCCGCAATTGCGCCTCCTGCACGGCACTCAGCCCCTGGAACAGTGGCACCAGCATCAACGTGGCGATCACCGGTCCCATTCCCGCCAGCGCCCCGATCCCCCACGCCGCAAGCACCATCAGCCCCAGCGCCAGCAGACAGATGCCCAGTGTCATCAGTTGCGCGAGCCAGAAGAGCGCGTCCATGCGGCGCATATCGCCGGGTGCAGTCAGGACGACCGCATCGGCAATCCCCCCCTTATGGACAACCTGCATCCAGCGGAAAAGCGCAAGTCCCGTTGCGAAGGCCCCGAGATCCGCCACCGGCAAAAGTCGCGCCATAGCAAGGAAAAACACCACGTTTCCGCCCAGACGCGACATTTGCAGAACCAGTGACCAGAGGCCCTTCGACATGGCTCAGACCCCGCCCTGATAGAAGCCGGCGGTCGCGGCGGAACGGATATGGTGATAGATGTCCAGATCGGGCGCGCAAACCGCCTCGACCCGTGCCCGCAACGCGGCAGGCAGCTCCGGTGCAGGATCGGGGCGGCGGTTGCGTGAGAGTGGCACAAGAGGACGGCCCGCCAGACGCTGCAGCGCGCGGCGGAAAGCGGCCCCCTCCTCCAGAAACCCCACCAGCGAGAACCGCTCCAACGCGCGACAGGCGCGCTGCGTGTCACCCGCGACATCGGCACTATGATGTTGATAGGTCTCGGCAAAATAGAACAGATATTGCGAGCCGAAACGCTGGGCCGCCTCCGTCCCGAGAAAGGCATCGAGCGTTCCGGCACGCGATGGATCGGGGTGGTGGCGCTGGACATAGGCGTAATGCGACAGGAACCGCGCCACCGGATCGCGCAGCAAGGTCACGCAGGCCCGCGCCGGATCGAGCGTCGAGAGCACCGTGTCGCTAAACCGGACATGGGCCGAAATACAGCGCACCCGCCGGTCGAGCATCTGCGCCAGTTCCACGCGGCGCTGCGCATAATCAGCCAGAATCAGCTCCGTTCCCGTTGCCTCTGGCGCGAGCGCCTGAGCCAGACGTCTTGTCCTGTCGATATCGATCGTGGCCTGCGAGGGCCAATAGGCAAGGCGCAGGGCCGCACCGAAACTGGTGCCGCCGCATTTAGGAACATGGATATAGAGAAAGGAACGGGACATGGGACTCGTGACAGATAGATCGAATGCGATTCATTTACCCTAACGGCATTAAGCACGAATTAACTGAGCCCCGCCATTCCTAAGACTAACTTATGGTCAACCCGCATCTGACGACGTTTTACGGGGCTTGAATGGTAGATATTTTGTTGATGGATTGCTTGGCTTATATCCGCGCATCGCGCCCTGTTCATGATGGGGGAGACCTGCCATGAGCGTGCAACCGAATTTCCGCACCACCCAGCCACATCTGACGCTTAGCGCCGTTCAGGAGACGGCCATAGTCGAGGACGGGCAGATCATTGCCCTGCTGCGGATGGTTTGGGGCGGGCGATGGCTGATCCTCGCGGCCACGCTGGTCGCGTTGGGTCTCGCGCAGCTCTGGCTGAGCACGATGGCTAGGCCGCTTTACAAAGCGACCGCCAGCATCCTGCTCGACCCACGAACAGAACAGTTCACCGACCCCAATCCGGTTACCGAACGCATGCAGCCCATCGACGAGACCATCCGCCGGACCGAGGTCGAAATCCTGCGCGGCCGCCCTCTTCTGGGCACCGTGGTCGATGATCTGCGACTGGTCGGGGACCCGGAATTCAATCCCGCGTTACGCCCTGAAAGTGCGTCCGCGCGGATCAAATCCCTGATCCCGCTCGAGAAAACCGATCGGGAAAAAGGCGCGACAGAGGCGCGTGAAACCGCGATCTCGCTGCTCGCGAATTCTATCTCGATCCGAAATCTGGCCCCCAGTCTGGTGTTCGAACTGAGCGCGGTCACCAGCGAAGCGGAGAAATCCACCCGTATCGCCGATCAGCTTGCCCAGAATTACATCCGCGAGCAGATCACCCGCAAGCGGGCGGAAAGCGATGAGGCGATCCGCTGGCTGGGCCAACGGGTGAGCGACCTGCAGCACCAGATCGAAACTTCGAATGCCGAATTGTCGAAACTCGACACCACCAATGCGGAAACCACGCGCACGCTGGTCCAGACCCGCCGGTTACAAAAACTTGACGGTGATCTGACGCAGGCGCGCGCGGCGCTCGACGCCTCGCGCAAGGCGCTCGAGACCCTCCCCGCCACCGCCTCCGAGGCCGCGCATGAGAGCCGTGCCGCGCAGGTCTCGATCGATGCCGCCACGTTGCGCAATCTCGAGCGGCAATATCGCGATCTCGAGGCGGGGCTGCGTGACGAGACCGAATCCGCAACCCGCCAGAAACTGCTGGAACAACAGAACGAGACCGATCTCTTGGTCTATGGGCATTTTCTGACTCGGCTGAAAGACACCATCGCGCGCGAGGGGCGGCAACTGGCCGATAGCCGTCTTCTGGCACCGGCGGTCATGCCCTCCATGCCCTATCTGCCCCGCGCGCCCCTTGTCCTGTCGATGAGTGCGATGGCGGGAGCCGCAGTTGGCCTGACCCTACTGCTCTTGTGGCAGGCGCTGCGCCAGACCGTGCGCTCGGCGCAGGATCTGCAGGATCTGACCGGCCAGAAGGTGATTGGACAGCTGCCGCGCCTGCCCCAGCGCCGTGGCCAGAGCGGGCTTGCCTATCTCCATGACCATCCCGACAGCCCCGCCGCCGAAGCACTGCGCGCGCTGCGCACCAATATCGTGCTCGACCAGCTGCTGCTGGGTCAGAAGATTATCGCGATTACCTCCGCCAATCCGCAGGAGGGCAAAACAACGCTTTCTCTGGGGCTGGCGCGGCAGATGGCGAGCCTTGGCAAACGCGTGCTGGTGATCGAGGGCGATCTGCGCCGTAGGGTCTTCATGGAGTATCTGGGGCTCAAATGCCCACAGACCCTGTTGGGCGCTCTGACCGGCGAGACATCCCTGCAAGGCGCCGTTTGTGCTGATCCCTATAGCGGGATCGATGTGCTGGTAGGGGCGAAGCCCCCCGGCAATCCGGCGGATATCTTCGCGTCGAATGCCTTTCTGGCACTGCTGGACGAGGCGCGCGAGCAGTATGATTACATCATCATCGACACGCCCCCCGTGCTTTGCGTGCCCGACACACGCATCATCTTGCAAGGCTGCGACCGCGCGCTGTTTGTGGTCAACTGGAACATGACCACAAAACAGCAGGTCCGCGACGGCATCGGGGCGCTACATACATCGGGGCGCAAGCTGGGAGGGGTGATCCTGAACCGGATCGACCCGAAAAACCGTCAGGAATTCTACTACAGCGGCTATTATAGCACGCAGACCAAACCCTTCTGGCGCACTCGCGCCAGAGCCTGAGGTTACGGTCCGGCAGGTAGCCACCCTGCCGGACCGTCCCGTTACAGAGCCGGTTCCAGCGCGTTCGCGACACAACGGGGGGCGGCAGCACGCGCCACCATCGCGCGGTTCACCACCTGCCAGATATGCCCGCTGTCATGACGCGGCACCAGAAGCGCCAGCCGGTTGAAACTACGGCGAATGGCAAAGATCTCGGCTCCGCCAATACGGGCCGAGCGGGCCGATCCGGGCGCGAAGCTTGCCACATCGAGATCGGTCAGGCGAATTATTAGATCCTCGATCGTGCTGGCATCGCAGGCCACCAGTTCAAGCATGACCCGGCTCGCCCCCTGCGCGCTGATCGACAGGCCCGGCATCCCGTGCCGCAGATTACGGGTCATGTCGGCTTCGGAGACGTTCTCGGCCTCGAGCATCCATTGGCCCGGCCCCGTCCAGAACGCGCCAAGCCCGCGCCCGCCATGCCAGTTGCCCGGCCCAGGCAGGGAGACCCCCATAGGCACCGGCACCTGCGCGCCCCGCTTCACACCAAGCGAGACCAGCGCCATATCGGAGCGCTCCGACAGGGTGGTTGTCCCGATACGGGTCTCACGGGCCATCCGGGCTGCGTGACGGTCTTGGGTGTCAGCGTGGGTCATCGGGGCAATCTCCTTACTTATACAGGCACTTGATCGGCCTGCATTGCCACTGGAACGAGGGGGATAGTAGCGCCCGCCAAACGCTGTTACTTTCATTATAAAGACATTTCTTTTCATTATAGGGCCATCATGATCAGACGTATCGGTTTCCTGCTGATCGACGGATACGCGATGCTGTCGACGGCCGCCGCGCTCGATCCGCTGCGCGCTGCCAATAGTTTCGCGGGACGCACACTCTACGAGATCACCCTGCTGACGCCCGAAGGCCATGTCGCGACCTCGTCACTAGGCGGGCGGTTCGATGCGGTGCCTCTGGCGCAGGCGGGGATGGAATTCGATCTGGTCTTTGTGGTGGCGGGGGGCGACCCGATGCGGTTGCGCCGCCCCGATATCGACACATGGCTACGCCGCGCGGATCGGGCGGGGATCGAGCTGGGCGGGATCTCGGGGGGCGCGGTGCTGCTGGCGCGGGCGGGGCTCCTGTCGGGGCGGCGCTTCACCGTGCATTGGCATCATTACAGCGATATCGAGGAGATCGACCCGACGCTCCTGCTGGAGCGCCGGCTCTTCGTGATCGACCGCGACCGCTATACCTGCGCAGGGGGATCGGCCCCGCTCGACATGATCCATATGCTGATCGCGCGCGATCACGGGGCACATTTCGCGCACGAGATTTCCGACTGGTTCATCCAGGCGCAGGTGCGCCCCTCCGAAACACCCCAGAAAGGGTCGATCAGCGCCCGTTACGGGGTTCTGCCACCGATGGTGGAGGCGGCGCTGGAACTGATGGAGGCGCATATCGCCGACCCGCTCAGCCCCGCGCAGCTGGCCCAGCTGGCGGGGCTCTCCGAGCGCCAGCTGCAACGCCAGTTCAACGCGGCCCTCGGTGCGCCGGTGATGGAGATCTACCGCCAGATGCGCCTCGATGTGGCCCGCGCACTGGTGCAGCGCAGCGCCCAGCCTCTGGCCGAAATCGCCCAGATGACGGGGTTTTCCTCGCAGGCGCATTTCACCACCCGCTATCACGCGCGGTTCGGCACGCCTCCGCAGGCCGACAGGGCCGGCACCCGCAAGAACTGAGCCCTTACATCGCCCGCATCAGGCGCATCCCGTCCAGCACCGCCGCATGAGTGTTGCGCGCCGAGACCGCATCCCCGATGCGGAACAGCTTGAACCTCCCATCCGCATTGGGGGCAAGCGTCTGCGGGCGGCCCGCGATCAACGCCTCGTAATCGACCTGCCCCAGATTGGAGGACTGCCCCTTGAGATCGAAATAGAGATCATCGAGCGGCAGCGTGCCGGAATTCACCACCAGCTGATCGACCAGACGTTCCTCCTCCTCCGGCCCGTAATCCGAACCCAGCGTGACCTTGATCCGGTTGCCCTCGCGCGTGGCCGCCTTCAGCCGCCATGTCAGCGTGGTCCTGAAATCGCGCCCCTGCAGCGCGCGGATATAGGGGGTGAGGTTCATCGCCATGACCTCGGGCGCCAAGGCCCGATCCGCCGAGACCAGTTCGACCTTGCCACCAGCCGCGGTAATCCTCTCGGCCGCCATCAGCCCTGCATGATCGCCCGCCTCATCGAAGATCAGCACCTCGGAGGCCGGCGTCACATCCCCCGAGAGGATATCCCATGCGCTGATCGCCAGATCCGCGCCGGGCTGGCCCAGATCTGTGCGCGGCAGACCGCCTGTCGCCACAACGACCACCTGCGGCTCCTGCGCCAGCACATCCTCGCCTTCGGCGAAACAGTTGAATTTGAAGCTGACCCCCAGCGTATCGCATTCGCTCATCCGCCATTCGGTGACCGCGAGCATCTCGCGGCGGCGTGGGTCCTGTGCGGTCAGCCGGATCTGGCCGCCCGCCTCGTTGGCGGCTTCCAGAACGGTGACCTTATGGCCACGCAGCGCCGCGACCCGTGCGGCCTCAAGCCCCGCAGGCCCTGCCCCCACAACCGTCACCCGCAAGGGTGCCTCGGCAGGATCGATCCGGTGCGGCAGCTCGATCTCGCGGCCCGAGGAGGGATTGTGCATACATAGCGCCCCGCCCGCCTGATAGATGCGATCGATACAGAAATTCGCGCCGACACAGGGCCGGATACGCTCTTCTTGACCCGCCACCAACTTGGCCACCAGATGCGGATCGGCGATATGGGCGCGGGTCATGCCGACCATATCCAGCTTGCCCGAGGCAATGGCATGGCGCGCGGTCGACAGATCGGGGATGCGCGCGGCATGCAGCACCGGCAGCCGGACCTGCGCCTTCACCTCGCCCGCAAGATCCAGATGCGGGGCCGAGCGCGAGCCCTGGATCGGGATCACATCGGTAAGACCCGCATCGGTGTCGATATGGCCACGGATAACGTTGAAGAAATCGATCAGCCCGCTTTCGGTCAGGCGCTTGGCAATCTCGCGCCCCTCACCCGCATTGATCCCCTGCGGCAGGTCCTCATCGACCACACCGCGCACCCCCACGATGAATTCGGGCCCCACGCGGTCACGGATCGCCTGAAGCACCTCCATCGAGAATTTCATGCGGCTTTCAAGGCTCTGCGCGCCATAGGGGCCGTCCAGCTCGTTCCATTGCGGCGACCAGAACTGGTCCATCAGATGGCCGTAAGCCTCCAGCTCGATCCCGTCGAGCCCTGCATGTTTCATCCGCTCGGCGGCATCCGCATAATCGGTGATGATGCGGGTGATGTCCCAATCCTCGATCAGCTTGGGCATCGCGCGGTGGGCAGGCTCGCGGACGGTGCCGGGGGCGACGGTGGGCAGCCAGTCGCCACGGTCCCAGCGGGTGCGGCGGCCCAGATGGGTCAGCTGGATCATCACCGCGCAGCCCTCGTCATGACATTCCTGCGCAAGCTTGCCCATATGGCCCACGATCTCGTCCTTATAGGCGAGGATATTGTTGAAAGCGGGCGGGCTGTCGGCGGCGACGCTGGCCGAACCCGCGGTCATGGTCATCGCGATCCCCGCGCGGGCGCGCTCGAGATGATAGGCGCGGTAGCGCTCGGTCGGCATCCCGTTCTCGGCATAGGCAGGCTCGTGCGAGCTGATGAAAATCCGGTTTTTCAGGGTCAGATGTTTGAGCGTGAAAGGCTGCAATAAAGGGTCGTCGCGCATGGGAATCCTCCGGTAGCCGCAACCTATGCGGGCTATCCCAAGGCAAATCCGCCCCGCAGCCCCTGTCAAATCCCTGAGCGACCTGACTTGTTTATATGCGACACTGCCGCGCAAACGACAGCAAAGTCTAATTATCACGCGCGCCGAGTGCCCACGTTTCGGGCAAGTCGCGTAACAGATTGACTTTCCGCAAATTCGCGCCAACCTCTGGCGGATCTGAAACGGCTTACGGAACCAACATGCCCAAAGAAACCCGCACCTTCGCGATTATCGGCCTCGGAGCCTTCGGCTCTGCGGTAGCAAGCGAACTGGCGAGATTTGGCAACACCGTCATGGGCATCGATCAGGACGAGGCCCGCGTGGCCAAACTGGCCGATGCACTGACCTCTACCGTTATTCTGGACGCCACCGACGAGCAGGCCCTGCGCGAGGCGGGCGTCGACCGCTATGACGTGGCACTCGTGGCCATCGGCCATGATATCGAATCGAGCATTCTGGCCACGATGAATGTGCGCGTGCTGGGCGTGGACCAGCTCTGGGTGAAGGCGATCAACAAGACCCATCACCGCATCCTGTCCAAGCTCGGCGCCGACCGGATCATCCTGCCCGAGCAGGAGATGGGCCGTCATGTGGCGCAGCGCCTGAACAATCCCGTGGTGCAGGATTACGTCAACCTCGGCAACGGGTTCAGCGTGGTGACCATGGCCGTGCCCGAGAGGCTGAAGGGGCGTCTGCTCTCCTCGCTGGATTTCGAACATTACGATCTGCGGCTTCTGGGCTTGATGCGGGGCACAGAGTTCCATCCCTGCGAGACCGAGGGGCTGGAGCTTGCACCCCAGGACAAGCTTCTTGTGCTGGGCCGCAGGCCCGATCTGCGCAGCTTCGGGGATGCGTTGTGAAACCCTCGACGCGTATGCTCTGGCACAAATGCCAGCGCCGCCTGACGCATATGCCACCGCCGCTCCTGCTGGCCGTGCTCTATGCCTCGGCGATCCTTCTGGGCGCCTGCGCACTGATGCTGCCCTTCTCGCGCCATGCCCAGATCAGCTGGTCGGATGCGCTCTTCACCGCCACCTCGGCAGTGACAGTGACGGGGCTCGTGGTCTTCGATATCGGCACCAGCCTGAGCCTCTTCGGACAGATGGTGCTGGCCTTCCTGATCCAGCTGGGCGGGCTCGGGCTGATGACCTTTGCCGTGCTGGTGCTGGGGGCTTTGGGCCTGCCGATCGGACTGACCGGACAGATCTATCTGCGCGAGGACCTCAACCAGAACTCCATGCACCGCCTGATGCAGCTGGTGCGCGTGATCCTTAAGGCCGTGCTGATCTGCGAGGCGATCGGTGCCGTCGCCCTCTGCTTCAGCTTCGTGCCACGGCTCGGGCTGCGCGACGGGGTCTGGCAGGCGATCTTCCATTCCGTCTCGGCCTTCAACAATGCGGGCTTCTCGACCTTTTCCAACGGGCTGATCGGCTATGCGACCGATCCGATCATCAATCTGGTGATCCCTGCCCTCTTCATCATCGGCGGGATCGGCTATACGGTGCTGCGCGAGCTGGGCTCGGGCAAGGGCTGGAAACGCTTCAGCCTCTCGACCAAGATCGTGCTTCTGGGCACGGCCATCCTGATCCCGTGGTCGGTGGTGATGTTTGCCGCGCTCGAATGGACCAATCCCGGCACGCTGGGCGGCCATACCGTCTGGGCCAAGCTGATGATCAGCTGGTTCCAGGGGGTAACGACCCGCACGGCGGGCTTCAACACCACCGATATCGCGGCCATGCATGACAGCACCTCGCTGATGTTCATCTCGCTCATGCTGATCGGCGGGGGGCCGGCCTCGACCGCAGGCGGCATCAAGGTGACGACCTTCGTGGTCATGCTGCTGGCCACGGTGGCCTTTTTCCGCCGCCAGACCCAGCTCAACGCCTTCGGCCGCTCGATTGGGTTCGAGGCCGTGCTGAAGGTGATGGCGCTGACCGCGATCAGCACCGTTCTGGTGTTCGTGGCCACCTTCCTGATCCTGATCACCCATGACGGGCGGTTCCTCGATGTGGCCTTCGAGGTCTCGAGCGCCTTCGGCACCGTCGGGCTCTCGCGCGACTATACCAGCCATCTGAACGAGTTCGGGCGCGCAGTGATCATTGCCGTGATGTTCCTCGGGCGTGTCGGGCCGCTGACACTGGGCTTCTTCCTTGCCACCCATTCGGTGCCACGGCTGCGCTATCCCAAGGGCGAGATCCATCTGGGCTGAGGATACGGCTTTGTGTTCGCCCGTAAGCGGGCGGGCATTGCCAAAACCCCATCCGCGCGGCTAGGTGGGACCATGCGCAAGATCCTTCTCACATTGGGCCTTCTCATGGCCCTGCCGCAATGGGCCGAGGCCCATCCGCATATCTTTGTCGATGCCTCGCACAAGCTGATCTTCGATGATCAGGGCCGCCTGACGGCTGTGCGGGTGACATGGGATTATGACGAGATGTTCACCATGCTGATGGTGGAGGACGGCAAATACGACACCAATGGCGATGGTGATGTCACCGGCGACGAGCTGGAGGCCTTCCGGCTCTGGGATGCCAACTGGCCGCCCGATTTCGGCGGTGATCTGGTCATCCATGCCGATGGCAAGGATCAGGCGCTGGACGGCCCCACCGATTGGGCCGCCGAATGGCATGACGGGCGCGCGGTCTCCATCCATACGGTCAAGCTGGAGACCCCGCTCGATGTGTCCAAAGGGATCGTCCTGCAGAATTACGACCCCTATTTCTACGTCGATTACGAGGTAACGAAGACCCCCACTTTCGAGGGCCGCAACGACTGCAAGGCCAAGATCGTGCAGCCCAAGCCGCACCAGATCTCGGCCAAGACCGCCGCGGCCATCGCCAATCTGCCCGCCGACCAGACGCCCGAGCAGGCGGGGCTCCCCAATGTCGGCCAGTATTTCGCCCAGACCGTGGAGATTACATGCGGTGGGTAATGCTGGCCGCCTGTGCGGTGATCCTGGGGTTTGCGGCGCTTTGGGGGTTGGGCGTATTCCAGGGGCTGCACTTCGCGCTTCTGGACATACAGCGTAGTTTCCAGAGCGTATTGGCGCGGGCGATGCGCGCGCTCAAGGCCGATCATCCGGGGGCGCGCGCGAGCCTGATCTGGCTGAGTTTCCTCTACGGTGTGGTCCATGCCGCAGGGCCCGGCCATGGCAAGATGGTGCTGGGCAGCTGGGCCTTTGCCTCCAAGGCGCGGCTTGCGAGGGTGGCGGGGATCACGCTGACCGCAAGCCTTGCGCAATCGCTCTGCGCCATCGGGATCGTGGTGATCGGCGCCTCGGTTCTGGGGCTTGGGCGGCAGGCACTGACCGAACTCGCCGAAGGGCCGGTGACGCAGCTCAGCAATATCCTGATCGGGGCGCTCGGGGCCTATCTGATGGCGCGCGCTCTTGTGGGGCTCTGGCGGAGCCTACGCAAACCCCGCACCCAACTCCACCATCATCACGAAGGCTGCGGTTGCAGCCATGCCCATGCACCCGATCCCGAAAAATCGGCCCGCGCAAGCCTGCCCCAGGCCCTTCTGCTGATCGGGTCGGTCGCGTTCCGGCCCTGCACGGGCGGGCTGTTCGTCATGCTGCTGGCATGGCTGATCGGTGCCCCATGGGCGGGCGCCTGGGCGGTTCTGGCGATGGGGGTTGGCACGGCGGTCGTGACGCTGGCCATCGCGCTGGCGGCAGGCCATATGGGCAGCCGCTTCGCCCGCAGGCCCGACCGCCCGTGGCTCGGCATCGCGGGACGGTTCTTCGAAATGGTGCTCGGCGCGGTCATTCTGGCCATCGCGATCTGACTTCTGACAACAGCAGAACGCCCCCGTCTCGGGAAGGGACGGAGGCGTTCCAGATCCGCACCGCCCGTCGTCACGGGCAGGGGCGACGCGGAAATCCGGGGGGCTCAGGCCGCTTCAGGCTGACACCAGCGCGGGAAGGGATCGGGCAGATCCGCCCAGCTGTGCGGCGGGATCTCTTCGGGATCGATCAGGGCGCTATCGAGTGCGCGGGTGATCCCCGCCTCGTCCAGCCCCGCCCCGATAAACACCAGCTCCTGACGCCGGTCGCCATAGGGTTCCTGCCAGTGCTGCTCCAGATAGCTGCGTGCCGACGGATGGTCCGGCCAGCGTTCCTGCGGCAGCGAGGCCCACCAGATCCCCATCGGCTTCACCGCCGACAGCGCCCCTGCCAGCGAGAACTCCGCCAGCCAGTCGGGACGGGTCGCCAGCCAGAAATGGCCCTTGGCGCGGATCACCCCGCGCAGCGGCCCGTTCAGCACATCGTGGATACGCTGCGGATGGAAAGGCAGGCGCGCGCGATAGACGAAGGACGACACGCCATATTCCTCGGTTTCCGGCACATGATCGGCAAAACCATAAAGCTCCTTGGCCCAGAGCGGATGCTCATGCGCGGTGTCGAAATCAAAGAGGCCGGTATCGAGAATCCGCTCGGGCGCGACCTTGGAATGGTCGGTCTCGATGATCTGTGCATCGGGATTGAGCGATGTGACGATCTTGCGGGCCGCATCGACCTTGGAAGGCCCCGCATCGCTGACCTTGTTGAGCACCACGACATCGGCAAACTCGATCTGCTCAACAAGCAGATCGACGATCCGGCGCTCATCGCCCTCCCCCATGCTCTCGCCGCGATCGGCAATGAAATCATGGCTCGAATAATCATTGAGCAGGTTCGCGGTATCGACCACCGTCACCATCGTATCGAGTCGCGCGACATCCGAGAGGCTCTGCCCGTCCTCGTCGCGGAACTCGAAGGTCGCGGCCACCGGAAGCGGCTCGGCAATGCCCGTGCCCTCGATCAGCAGATAATCGAAGCGCTTCTCGGCGGCCAGACGGCGCACCTCGGCCAGAAGATCGTCGCGCAGGGTGCAGCAGATGCAGCCATTGGTCATCTCGACCAGTTTTTCCTCGGCCTGGCTCAGCGCGGCCCCGCCAGAACGGACGAGATCGGCATCGATATTCACCTCGGACATATCATTGACGATCACCGCAACGCGGCGGCCCTCGCGGTTATTGAGGATGGAATTCAGCAAGGTGGTTTTTCCGGCCCCCAGAAATCCCGAGAGCACGGTGACCGGCAAGCGGCTGTCTTCGACTGACATGATGGGTCATTCCTTTTGTGCCATATCCAGTTATGTTATACTATAACAATCATACTCCAACCAAGGACGCAAGCCCCCTCTTGTCACCCAAATGTAACCGCGATAGCCTCGGCGCGATCGACAGAGTGGCAACTAGGGTTCCGGGCGTATCGCGCTGCCAGCGACCGAGCGTTGCAGAGACCACGGGCTTCCTTCCGTGGCTGCACCCGAGGGGGAAAATCCCAGAGGAGGAGACGTCGAGATCAACCAACGTCCCGTTCCGGGGCGCTCAAAGGGGGTCTCTATGACTGTATCTTCCGTCCTGATGGTGCTTTGCGCCGCCCTCCTCCATGCCAGCTGGAACCTGATTGCCAAACGAAGCGCCAAAGTCGGGCCGGTTTTCGTGTTTGTCTACTCGGGCTTTGCCTGCCTTTTCTATGCGCCATGGGTGTTCTGGATCATGGCCGATGGCACCTTCACATGGAGCGCCTTGGGGCTTGCCGTGATGGTCGCAAGCGGCGTTATCCATCTGGGCTATAATCTCTGCCTGCAACAGGGCTATGCGAAGGCCGATCTCTCGGTCGTCTATCCGGTGGCGCGCGGCACAGGCCCGCTCCTGTCGGTGCTCGGGGCGTTCTTGCTGCTAGGGGAGCAACCTACGGCAGGCGGGGTCGCGGGAATGCTCTGTGTGGTCGCGGGGATCTTCCTGATCGCCACCCAAGGCCGTCTCGCGGTCTTCACGAGACCCGGCGGCAAGACCGGTCTCCTCTGGGGGCTGGCGACCGGAAGTCTGATCGCCTGTTATACCGTGACCGATGCCTCTGCCGTGAAGCTATTGGGCATTGCGCCCGTGATGCTCGACTGGGTGTGTAACCTGATGCGGGTGGGGCTTCTGGCACCGGCCGTGCTGCGCCACCCCGACCATATGCGGGCGAGGATGCAGGGGCATTGGGGGCGCGCCGCCCTGATCGGGCTATTTTCTCCGCTGGCCTATATTCTTGTGCTGACCGCCATCTCGCAGGGCGCGCCGCTCAGCCATGTGGCGCCGTTGCGCGAAAGCTCGATGATGGTGGGCGCACTTCTGGGCATGGTGCTCCTGAAGGAGCCGGTGGGCGCGGGGCGGCTTGCGGGCTGCGCTATTCTGGTGGCGGGTGTGATCTTGCTTTCGGGTCTCTAGGCGCGCGCACGCCAACCTGATAAGCCCGCGCAAACCAACCCGAAAGGATGACCCCATGATCCAGCCAAGCGCCTCCTTCAAAGACAATCTGCAACAGCTGCCGCCGATCGACGCACTCGCACGGATCGAGCTGCTCGATGCTACCGGCACGGTGGTGGACACGATCGAGAACGAAGCGGGCCGGAAAGGCTCTCTGGCCGTCTACAACTATATCGCAGGCACCTTCGAGGCGCTGGATGCCAAGGCGGCGGCACATGCGGTGGCTGTGTTTGCCGAACATGGCGAGGAGGCGAAATCCCATCGCGGCTCGCACCCCAATATCGACCGCCTGCTCGATATCATTGGCGGTGCCCCCGCACTTGCGCTGCGCCCCGTTCTGGCGGCCTGATCGGCCATGGAAAAACCCTCCGGCGCAGGCCGGAGGGTTCGGTATTGAGCGGGTGGCTCAGCCGACCAGCTGACCGTCATCGCGTTTCACCGCGATCACGCTCGAGCGCGGCAGACCGCTCTCGGCAGGCCAGCTCCCGCCCGGGTGCTGGATGCCCACGAACATGGTGCGGCGGTCCGCCGACCAGCAAAGGCCGGTGATCTCGCAGCCATTAGGGCCGGTCAGGAAGCGCGCGATCTCGCCGGTGGTCGGGTCGCCCGCGAGCTGCTGGTTATTGCCCATACCGGCATAATCGCCCTCGTTGCTATCCTCGCCATCGGTCTGGATCCACAACAGGCCCGCGCTATCGAAAGTCATGCCATCGGGCGAGTTGAACATATTGCCGCCGGTGACATTCTTCGAGCCTGCATAGGCATCCGAATGCACCTCCGGATTGCCCGCCATCACGAAGAGATCCCATTTGAACGTCTCTCCGGCATGGTTGTCGTCGCTCGGATACCAGCGCACGATCTGGCCGTAGTTATTGGCATTGCGCGGGTTCGGACCGTTGACGGCGGTGTCATCGCCACCGGCATTCGGCTTCACGCCGCGGTTCTTGTTATTGGTCAGGCAGCAATAGGCCTCGACCGCATAGGGGTTTACGGCAATCCATTCGGGGCGGTCCATCGTGGTCGCGCCCACTTTCGAGGCCGCCTGACGGGCGAAGATCAGCATCTCTGCCATCTCCATGCCGGTGGTCTCGGGGGTCATGGCGAGCCACTCGCCGGTCTGGTCATCGTGGAACTTGGCCACATAAAGGATGCCGTCATCCAGAAGACCGTCCGTCGGCTGACCCGCGACATAGGGGTTGGTCGAGACATAGCGGTAGAGGAACTCGCCGCGCTCGTCATCGCCCAGATAGACCACCACACGCCCGTCGGGCGCCAGCGTGACTTCGGCATTCTCGTGTTTGAAACGGCCCAGAGCGGTGCGTTTGACCGGCGTACTCTCGGGGTTGGTCGGGTCGATCTCGACCACCCAGCCGAAGCGGTGCGGCTCGTTGGGGTTCTGGCCCAGATCAAAGCGCGGATCGAATTTCTCGTAGCCATACTGGCTCTCGTCGCCCAGACCATAGCGGTCATACCCCGCCTTGACCGTATCGGAGATACCGGTCGCCATGCCGCCGAAATAGCCGTTGAAGTTTTCCTCGCAGGTCAGATAGGTGCCCCACGGCGTCTTGCCCGCGCCGCAATTGCCCATCGTGCCCAATACCTTGGTGCCGGTGCTGTCTGCCGCGGTCTGCATCAGCGCATGGCCTGCGGCCGGACCCGAGATCGCCATCTCCGCATTATGGTGCAGGCGGCGGTTAAAGCGCGAGTTCTTCACCGGTGCATAGCCGTTCTCGCCCTCGGCGATCTCCATCACCGTCACGCCCTGGAAGTTCTGGAGCGTGCGCACATCCTCGGCCGATTGCGGAACGCCATCGGGGGTATGGGGGAGGTTGATCTCGGAATTCACATATTCATTGTTGATCGCGATGATCTCGTGCGATCCGATCTGGAACGTCTCCATCCCGTCGGTATTCTCGCCGAAGACCTTGTCCGAATCCGCCGCGGTCACACCGTTGGTGGCATCGAAATCGGCCACATTATCGAAGAGCGGGTCGCCCCAGCTGACCATGGTTTTCCAGTTCCAGCCCTCGGGCACATGCACCGTCATATCGGTCTGTGCGTCGATCGGGGTGAAGGGGAAACGCGAGGCGGCCTGGGCCTGCGCCGAGGTCGAGTTCAGAAGGCCGGTGCCCATTGCAACCGCGCCGGAACCGAAGGCCACGAGGCCACTCAGGAAGCCACGGCGCGAGATGGCGCGCTCGACCACACGGTCGAATTCGTTCTCTTCGGGGCGGGGAAAATGCAGCTCATCCCACTCATCGGCGGGCATCTTATGCGGAGGCAGCTTCGTCATTTTGGCGTTCCTCGTTTCACTTGATGAGCGAGGAGTTAATGAGCCAATGAAAAGGTTTTGTGACGTTTGCCTTAAGAAATCACGACATGCTCCCTTTCCTGTGATTGGAAAGGGAGCATTGATATCTTTCTTTTTTAGTCCGGGAAATAGCGGGTCTGCGTCGCTTCTTTCGCGTAGTGCATCGGCGACGGCATGTGATTGAACTCGATGATCAATCCCCAAGGCGTTTTGCAGAATTGGGACTGGTTTCCGGGCCCCTCTTCCGGCCCTCCCCCGTCAATCGGGCCTTTCAGGATCTCGGCACCAGCGGCCTTCAATTTGGCAATCGCCTCCTGCATGTCACGGCAATAGATGCAGATATGATGATAGCCCTGATCCTCGAAGCGAGGCTGGTCCTTACGGCCGGTATTCTCTACCTCGAACAGCTCGATATTCGGACCGGATCCAATCCGAATCATGGTGATCGCCTTCACGGCACTTTCCATCGCCAGATCGTTGATCGGGTTCATTTCAGGACCGGTAATCGGATCCTCGTCTTTGGTTTTGGCACGGAACAGGATTGTCGCGCCAAAGGCCTTCTCGAAAAACACCTCGGCTTCGGTAATATCGGGAACGGTCAGCGCCACATGTTCAAGCCCCAGAAACACATCATCTGTCATGCTACAACCTCTTATAATATAAGAAAACTTCCCGCGACCCGCGGGTATACCCGGTCAACGCGTCTGCCTCCGCTTGGGTTTCGGGATTTTTCAAAATTTTGCCGTGAGCAGGATAATGGTGAATATTTCGGAGATAAATCTTGACTTAAGGATCAAAAATACCAGATGCTAGAGAGGATAGTGGGAAGCCTATGGCTGCTCTCGATCCATCGGGGATATCCCCGATCACGCCCACCGAACGGCGTTACGATTTCCGGTCAGAAGTGACCTACCACGCTACAGCTGCTCCTGTAGGTGGTGCCGCATATCCGGTTTTTGCCTGGTATGCAGGTCGGCCCTGTGCCGATCGGGCTGGAAATTTCATGGAAATGTCATGGATCTGTTTCCGAGTTGGAAAGATTCCCAGCGCATACTCCGTGAAGTTCACATGATGAACGCAACCCAGGGGCGCACCTGACTGACACAATGCCCCGTGTCTCACAAGAATAAAGGATACCCGAATGGGACTTAAACTGACTGAACTGACGAACCATCACGCCACAGGCGAGCTTGATGGCCAACCTTTCCACCTGACCGTCGAAAACGGCCAGTATTATGTGCGGATCAAACCCGAAAACGCCGCAGCCGGTCATGACTGGACCTTGGCGGATACCTTCGTGGCCCCCGTATCTGCCCGCAAGGGAATGGCGGACCGGATCCGTTCCTATGCTTATGCGGCGACGGCAAAATACCGTCAATTCCAGCGCTTCGGCGCGATCTGATCGCCACGATCCGGCCTCCGGATCGGGCAGATGATACGACCGGCCCCGGCATATGGCGATTGCGCCTCTGGCTCGGGCCCTGGTCGGGATCACCCCTCCCCTACCTTCAAACGCATCAGCCCCCGACAGGTCGTCAGGGGCTTTGTTTTACGCGGGGTCTATAAAACGCCCCGCTCTGGTGGAGCGAGGCGCGAGGATCAGAAATCCCAGTCTTCGTCTTCGGTGGCCACGGCCTTACCGATGACATAGCTTGAACCGGAGCCCGAGAAGAAGTCGTGGTTCTCGCTATCGGGCGAGAGGGCCGCCATGATCGCGGGGTTCACCTCACAGGCTTCCGGCGGGAAGAGCGGCTCGTATCCCAGATTCATCAGCGCCTTATTGGCGTTGTAATGCAGGAAGTGGCGGACATCCTCGGTCAGGCCGATATCGTCATAAAGCTCCGCCGTATACTGCGTTTCCACCTCGTAGAGGTCGAACATCAGCGCGAAGGCGAAATCCTTGACGGCCGCACGTTCCTCTTCGGAGACCTTCTCCAGAGCGCGCTGGAACTTGTAGCCGATGTAATAACCATGCACCGCCTCGTCGCGGATGATAAGGCGGATCATATCGGCGGTGTTGGTCAGCTTGGCGCGGCTCGACCACCACATCGGCAGATAGAAGCCCGAATAGAACAGGAAGCTCTCGAGGAAGACCGAGGCCACTTTCTTGCGCAGCGGATCCTCGGCCTTGTATTCCTTGAGGATCAGGTTTGCCTTGCGCTGCAGATGCGGGTTTTCCTCAGCCCAGCGGAAGGCCTCGTCCACCTCTGCGGTCATGCACAGCGTCGAGAAGATCGAGGAATAGCTCCGCGCATGCACGGCTTCCATGAAGGCGATATTCGACAGAACCGCCTCTTCATGGGGCGTGACCGCATCTTCCATCAGCGTCGGCGCACCGACGGTGTTCTGGACGGTATCCAGAAGCGTCAGACCCGTGAACACACGGATTGTCAGCTGGCGCTCGTGTTGCGTCAGATTGGCCCAGGAGGGCACGTCATTGGACAGCGGCACCTTTTCCGGCAGCCAGAAATTCGACGTCAGACGGTTCCAGACCTCAAGATCCTTATCATCCTGAAGCCGGTTCCAATTCACCGCCTTGAGCGGCGCTTTCTTCATTTGGTCAAGCATGAAACTCTTTCCTTTCCCGACAGTTACAGGCTGCAGGAGACGCAGCCCTGCACTTCCGTGCCTTCGAGCACGGCTTGGCGGAGCCGGATGTAATAGATGGTCTTAATCCCAGATTTCCATGCACGGATCTGTGCACGGTTGATATCGCGGGTCGTCGCGCTATCGGGGAAGAACAGCGTGAGCGACAGGCCCTGATCGACATGCTCGGTGGCCGCCGCATAGGTGTCGATCAGCTTTTCGGGACCGATCTCGTAGGCATCCTTGTAATATTCAAGGTTGTCATTCGACATATAGGGCGCCGGATAGTAGACGCGGCCGATCTTGCCTTCTTTGCGGATCTCGATGCGCGCGGTGATCGGGTGGATCGAGGCGGTCGCATTGTTGATATAGCTGATCGAACCGGTCGGCGGCACGGCCTGCAGGTTACGGTTATAGAGCCCATGTGCCATCACCGCCTCACGCAGCTCGGCCCAATCGGCGCGGGTCGGCAGGGTGATGCCGAATTTCTCGAAGAGCGCCGTGACGGTCTCGGTTTCCGGCAGCCAGTCGCGGGTCACATATTTCTCGAAGAAGCTGCCATTGGCATAATCCGACTTCTCGAAATTCACGAAGCTCTCGCCCTTCTCGCGGGCGATCAGGTTCGAGGCCCGCAGTGCGTGATAGGCCACAGCCGCGAAATAGGCCGAGGTAAAATCGATCCCCTCTTCCGAGCCGTAATGAATGCGCTCGCGCGCAAGGAACCCGTGCAGGTTCATCTGGCCCAGACCAATCGCGTGGCTCTGGTCATTACCCTTGCGGATCGAGGGCACTGCATCAATCGCCGACATTTCCGACACAGCCGTCAGCGCGCGGATCGCGGCCTCCACGGTCGCGCCCAGATCGCCGCCATCCATCGCGCGCGCGATGTTGAGCGAGCCGAGGTTACACGAGATATCGGTGCCCATATGGTCGTAGCTCAGATCCTCGTGGAAAGTCGAGGGCTCGGCCACCTGCAGGATCTCGGAGCAGAGGTTCGACATGGTGATGCGCCCGTCGATCGGGTTGGCGCGGTTCACCGTGTCTTCGAACATCAGATAGGGGTAACCGGATTCGAACTGGATCTCGGCAAGAATCTCGAAGAAGCGGCGTGCACGCATCTTGGTCTTGCGGATACGGGCATCGGCCACCAGCTCGTCATATTTCTCGGTGACCGAGATCTCGGAGAAGGCGCAGCCATAGACTTTCTGGATATCATGCGGCGAGAAGAGATACATCTCGGCATCGCGCTTGGCCAGCTCGAAGGTGATATCGGGGATCACCACGCCCAGCGACAGCGTCTTGATGCGGATCTTCTCGTCGGCATTCTCGCGCTTGGTGTCGAGGAATTTCAGGATGTCCGGGTGGTGGGCGTTGAGGTAAACGGCCCCTGCCCCCTGACGCGCGCCCAGCTGGTTGGCATAGGAGAAGCTGTCTTCGAGCAGTTTCATCACCGGAATGACGCCCGAGGACTGGTTCTCGATGCCCTTGATCGGCGCGCCTGCTTCGCGCAGGTTGGTGAGCATCAAGGCCACACCACCGCCGCGCTTCGACAGCTGCAGCGCCGAATTGATCGAGCGACCGATCGATTCCATGTTGTCTTCGAGACGCAGCAGGAAGCAGGACACCAGCTCGCCGCGGCTCTTCTTGCCCGCGTTGAGGAAGGTCGGCGTTGCCGGCTGGAAGCGGCCCGCCAGCATCTCTTCGGTCAGCGACAGCGCCATCTTGCGGTCACCGCGCGCCAGCGCCAGCGCGACCATCACCACACGGTCCTCGTAACGCTCGAGGTAGCGCTGGCCGTCGCGGGTCTTCAGCGTATAGGCGGTGTAATATTTGAATGCGCCAAGGAAGGTCGGGAAGCGGAACTTCTTCTTATAGGCGGCATCCCAGATCTGGCGGCAGAAGTCGCGATCATAGAGCTCCAGCACGGCGGCATCGTAATAGCCCTCGTCAACGAGGTAATCGAGCTTCTCGTCCAGCGAATGGAAGAACACGGTGTTCTGGTTCACATGGTTGAGGAAATAGGCGCGCGCGGCCTGACGGTCTGCCTCGAAACGGATTTTCCCATCCGCATCGTAAAGGTTCAACAGCGCGTTCAGCGCGTGGTGATCGAGCCCTTTTACGGCGTCTGCTTTGTCAAGCATTGTGCTCTCCAGAATTTCTCGAGCCCGTCTCTGACGCGGGCAATATCTAGGTCGGTGCCGCTCAACTCGAACCGGTAGAGCAGCGGGATCTTGCATTTCTCGGCGATCACTTTGCCCGCATAGCCATAGTAGATCCCGAAATTGGTGTTTCCAGTGCCGATCACACCCCTGATATTCTTGCGTATCTCGGGGTTGTTCAAAGCATGGATCACGGGTTTCGGAACCGCTCCCCGGCCCTCGCCATCGCTATAAGACGGGCATATCAGCACAAAAGGCAGCTCGGCCAAACTGGCCGAGCGATCTTCGGTGCCCCCGATGCGTATAGCAGGCAGACCGAGCCGGGTGACGAAGCGATGCGTGTTTCCGGTGGCCGAGGAAAAATAGGCCAGTCCGGTCATCGGCTTGCGATCAGGCGACGAGGGTCGCGATACGATCCGGACGGAAACCTGCCCAATGATCAGCGTCGGTCACCACAACTGGGGCCTGACGGTAGCCAAGGCCGGTCACTTTTTCCATCGCCTCCGCATCCAGCGTCAGGTCGATCACATCATGCTCGATCCCGCGGGCATTGAGCGCGCGAATGGTGGCAGTGCATTGGACGCAGGCAGGTTTGGAATAAACCGTAATAGACATAGGCTCTCGACCCCGAAGCAAAGGGGCGGACATTCGGAAGGTGGATCGCATTTCTGCCAAACTCCCCCCGGACATACCGCCCGTGGACATTATCACTCATCAGATCCGCAGGAGGCGCCCATAAGGCCCGCTCTATTCTCCGTCTAGTGCCACAACAGTCCCCCAGGACCTGAAAAGCAACTCACCCTACGGAGGGTCCGGCTTGACTTCCGGACCTCTACACGGAGCGGATATGGTATCCGGTTCCATCTGATGCGCTATATATAGTAGCTGAATTGCGTCTGAAGTCCAGAGGTTTTTAGCCATTCCCCGCGCTTCCCTAGGGGCGGAATACCCCGCATCCCCGACAGCGCGCAACCGCCTGAATCGTTGGAGCTCTGGCTACAAAGAAGACCGCCGGAAGCAAAGACCGAAAAAAATAATTGTTGGGCTGGACGAAAGACGGGGGTTCTGCAACTCGAATCGCGGGCGCGGATTCGTCCACAGGACCGGTCGCCCAGAGCACGAGCCTAGCACGGATCCGCTCGCCTGTCCCCTACGTCAACATCACGCCTCAAATGCCCGATGGCCGCCCCGGGGGACGGCCATGGAAGATGCACACCACTATATCTAGGAGGAAGCTCTTACCGCTCAGCCCATACGCTCGGAGGAGAACGAGCCCGGAGAGGCGGGGAAGACCACCGTTTTCGAGCCGTTGATAAAGACCCGACGATGGGCATGGGCATGGATCGCCCGCGCCAGAACCGCGCTTTCCACATCGCGCCCCAGCGAGACATAATCCTCGGGCGATTGCGCATGGGTCACGCGCACCGTGTCCTGCTCGATGATCGGGCCCTCATCGAGATCGGCGGTCACATAATGCGAGGTCGCCCCGATCAGCTTCACCCCGCGGGCAAAGGCCTGCTTATAGGGGTTCGCGCCCTTGAACGACGGCAGGAAGGAATGGTGGATATTGATGATCCGCCCCGACATCTTCTGGCACATCTCGTCCGAGAGGATCTGCATGTAGCGTGCCAGAACGATCAGCTCGGCGCCTGCCTCCTCGACCACCTGCATGATGCGGGCCTCGGCCTCGGGCTTGTTTTCTTTGGTCACCTTGATGCAATGGAAGGGAATATCGTGGTTCACCACGACCTTCTGGTAATCCATATGGTTCGAGATCACGGCCACGATCTCTACCGGCAGCGCCCCGATACGGGCACGATACAGCAGATCGTTCAGGCAATGCCCGAAGCGCGAGACCATGATGACGACCTTCATCTTGGTCGCCTCGTCATGGAAGGCAAAATCCATCCCGAAGCCGGAGGCCACGGGGGCGAACTCGGCGCGCAGGCTGTCGGCATCATTGCCGGTCTCCGAGGCAAAACTCACCCGCATGAAGAAATTGCCCGTCTCCAGATCGTCGAACTGGGCGCTATCGGTGATATTACACCCTTTATCGGCCAGAAAACCGGAAATGGCAGCGACAATCCCGCGTTTGGTGGGGCAGGTGACGGTCAGGCAATATTTGGTCATGACTATATCCAGAAATCTTTCGCCCGATCAGATATGACCGATCGGCCGCAGGAAGAGAAGAGGCAGGGACACTACCCTAAAACATCAGCCAAGGCGCGCAGCGGCCTCATGAAGCGTATGCCAGAGACTGCCGGCATAGGAGCGCATACCCCAGATCCGGCAGTGATCGGGCGCAAGCCGCAACAGAAAGACCGACATATGGTGCAGGCCGGTGCGGGTTGCCATGCCGGTGGCCTTGGCCGCGTCAGGCAGGTTGACCAGCCGCTCGAGGAGCGCCTCGACATCCTCGCCCGTTACGTCAAACGCCGCCCAGCCATCGGTCTGCTCGGTCACCGAGGCGCCCTCGGCCTGCGTTTTGACCCATGCGGCGAAATCCTCATGCGCGCGGGATAGCCCTTCGATCATCCACTGTCCCTGCCCCGCCCAGAAGGCGGTCAGACCTGCGCCCTGCACGAGCGCGCCGGGTGCGGGCAGGACCATCCCTGCCAGCTCGCTCAAGCTCTGCCCGCGCCGCATGGCCAGCGAGGCCAGCGCGATATCTGGACGTTCGGTCAGGGTCAGTGCGCCCAGAGTTTCGGTTTTGGGCGCGTCGTTCCCCAAAGCGGTCAGTGCAATCAGATCTTTCACGGGCTTAGTCACGGAGGCGCTCCCCCTCTGGGTCAACAAAATGGGCAGGCACGATGCGGCAATCACAGCCCTGATTTTCCAACGGATTATAGGCAACAATCACCTCACCCATGCGCGTCTCGCCATGTTCCACAAAACCAAGCGCGATATGGCTTTTGACATGGGGCGAGTAGCAGGCCGAGGTCACCCAGCCCTGATCGGTATCCATCGTGCGACGGTCGCCACGGGTGAACAAATGCGAGCCCGCAAAGATCCGTTCCTCAGGGTTGAGCGGTTGCAGCCCCACAAGGCGGCGCTTGTCGGCAGCCAGCCCCTCGCGGCGCGACATGATTGCACCGATCGAGTCTTTCTTGGCCGAGACCATCCTGCCCAGACCCAGCATCTGCGCGGTGGTCTGGCCATTCAGCTCCGCCCCCGCCGCATGGCCCTTCTCGATCCGCAGCACAGCCAGCGTCTCTGTGCCATAGGGCGTCACACCAAGATCGGCGCCCGTCTCCATCAACCGCTCCATCAGCGCATGGCCGAAACGTGCCGGCACCGCGATCTCGTAGGCCAATTCACCCGAGAAAGAGATCCGGAAGAGCCGCGCCCGCAGGCCGCCGCAAATGGTCAGCTCTGCACAGCCCATGAAGGGGAAGGCCTCGTTCGACAAGTCGAACCCGTCGACGATCCGCGACAGAAGCTCACGCGATTTCGGCCCCGCCACGGCAATCTGCGCCCAAGCCTCGGTGGT
Organism: Thioclava sp. 'Guangxiensis'; assembly: GCF_045348365.1. Lineage (NCBI taxonomy): Bacteria > Pseudomonadati > Pseudomonadota > Alphaproteobacteria > Rhodobacterales > Paracoccaceae > Thioclava > Thioclava sp. 'Guangxiensis'. The sequence continues at coordinate 170,677 of NZ_CP155824.1, forward strand.
GGAGATCAGTTGCACATCCAGATCGGGCCACAGACATTGCCGCGCGAATTCCATCTGCCGGTAGCACAGCCCCGCATTGGCGGTGGTCGTGGTGACCACATAGTGATCCTCGGCCAGCCGCGCGCAGGTGCCGTCATCATAGATATGGCCATCCTCGCGCAACATGATCCCGTATCGCACACGGCCCACCGGCAGCGTGCCCATCATATTGGCATAGATCCGGTTCAAAAACTCGCCCGCGTCCGCACCCTGCACATCGACCTTGCCGAGCGTGGTCACGTCGCATAGCCCAACGCCCGCACGCACGGCCAGCACTTCACGGTCCACACTCTCGCGCCAGTTTGTCTCCGCGCCTTGCGGGAAATATTGCGCGCGCATCCATTGCCCGACCTCGACAAATTTCGCCCCGCGCGCCTTGGCCCATTCATGCGTGGGCGTCAGCCGCGTCGGGCGGAAATGCGGCCCCGTATCGCCTCCGCCGAGCACCCCCAGAGACACGCCGGTATAGGGCGGGCGGAAGATGGTGGTGCCGGTCTCTGGGATCGGTTTGCCGGTAAGTTCAGCCATGACCGCCAGCGCCGAGACATTGGCCGTCTTGCCCTGATCGGTGGCCATGCCAAGCGTCGTCCAACGTTTGAGATGCTCGACGGGGCGCATATTCTCCTTATGGGCCAGCGCGATGTCCTTCACCGTCACATCATTCTGGAAATCGACCCAGGCCCGTTTTTTGCCCGGCACATGCCAGAAGGCCGCCTGCTCCAGCGGTATATCCTCGGCCTTGGGCAGATCGGGCACAGAAGCCGCGATCCCGAGATCGCGGAGCGCGCGCGCCGCCGCCCGCGCGCCAGACGCCATCGCCTGCGCGGTCGAGCCCTCACCATTGCAGGCTCCTGCGGGGATCAGCCCCGCAGGCCCGCCCTCACCCGGCACGAAGGCCAGCAGATCCTCGTTCCAGACCGGACGCCCGCGATGATGCGAGGCCAGATGCACATTGGGGTTCCAGCCGCCCGACACGCCCAAAGCGCCGCAATCGAGCCACTCGGCCTTATGCCCCGAGCGGATCTCGATCCGCTTCAGCCCGAGCCGCCCCTTGCTGCCCGTCACCACCGATCCGGCATAAAGGCGATAGTCACCCAGAGCCTTGGCATCGGTGCGCACATCCACCACGCCCGCCACCTTGGCACCTCTGGCCAGAAGATCGAGCGCCGTCCGGTGACCATCGTCATTATTTGTGAAGATCGCGATCCCGTCGCCCGCCTGCCGCACGGGCGCCACCGCCCAACGGTTGGCATAGGCGCGCATCGCGCCCGCCAGCATGATGCCCGGACGGTCATTATCGGCAAAGGGAATATGCCGCTCGGTAGCACCTGCGGCCAGCACGGTGCGCCGCGCGGTGATCCGCCAGAGCGTCTGGCGGACTTTCCCGCCCGCCTCCGCCAGATGGTCCGACACGCGTTCGACCGCGCCGTAAACGCCGTGATCATAGGTGCCGAACACCGTCATCCGCGTCATCACCCGCACATTGGGCATCGCGCGCAACTCGGCCTCGGTGGCGCGCAGCCAATCGGTCGCGGGCGCGTCATCCAGCGTATGGCTTTCGGCCAGAAGCCGCCCGCCCAAAGCGAAATCTTCATCGGCCAGAATGACCTTGGCCCCCGCACGGCCCGCGGTCAGCGCCGCCATCAGGCCCGCCGCACCACCACCGACCACCAGAAGGTCGCAATGCAGGTATCCGCGATCATAGGCATCAGGGTCGGGCAGGCCCGACAGCGCCCCGAGCCCCGCCGCCTTGCGGATCATCGGCTCGTAGAGTTTCTCCCAGAAGGCGCGCGGCCACATGAAGGTCTTGTAGTAGAACCCCGCCGCAAAGAAGGGCGACAGGAGATCATTCACCGCCAGCCAGTCGCGCTCGAGCGCGCCTGCATAATTCTGCGAGGACGCTTCCAGCCCATCATAAAGCTCTGCCACGGTGGCGCGGGTATTGGGCTCGGCATAGGCGCCGGTGCGCAGGGTCACCAGCGCATTGGGTTCCTCCGAACCTGCCGCCACCACACCGCGCGGGCGGTGATATTTGAACGAGCGCCCCATAAGCTGCACACCATTGGCCAGAAGCGCCGAGGCCAGCGTATCGCCCTGAAACCCCGAATACTCGGCCCCGTCAAAGCGGAAATTCAGCGGCGCATTGCGGTCCACCAGACCGCCAGACAAACGGCTCATTTCGCGCCCTCCGCGTTAATTGCAAGCTCGGCGCCCAAGATCTCGTGGGTCAGCGTGTTGCGGGTGACGATCAGCCACGAGCGGTCGCCCTGCTCGTGATACCAGAGCTCGCGATGCACACCTGCCGGATTGTCGCGCAGGAAAACATACTCGGCAAAGGCCGCCTCGCCCGCATCAGGCGCAGGCCGCGCCATCAGGGAGACATCGCCCAGATAAGTAAACTCCTGCGCGTCCCGCAGGCCAAGAAGAGGATGGGGTATCAGCATGATCTGGGCCTCAGTGCAGGTTCGGTTGGGCACCAACGCCCTTTTCATCAATGACATAGCCACGCGCGAAACGATCAAGCCGCATCTTCGCGGTGACCTCGTGGCTTTGCCCCGTGGCCAGAAGATGGGCAAAGCAGAAGCCCGAGGCAGGCGTCGCCTTGAACCCGCCATAGCACCAGCCCGCATTCAGGTAGAGCCCCGAGACCGGCGTCTCGTCGATGATGGGCGAGCCATCCATCGACATATCCATAATGCCGCCCCAATTGCGCAACAGCCGCGCGCGCCCGATCATCGGCATCAAGGCCATGCCGCCTTCGAGCACATCCTCGACCACCGGAAGATTACCGCGCTGCGCATAGGAATTATAGCCGTCGATATCGCCGCCAAAGACCAGCCCGCCCTTATCGGACTGGCTGATATAGAAATGCCCCGCGCCAAAGGTGATCACATTGTCGATCAGCGGTTTCAGCCCTTCGGATACAAAGGCCTGCAGCACATGGCTCTCGATCGGCAGGCGCATCCCCGCCTTTTCCATAACACGGCTCGTGGATCCGGCCACCGCCACACCGACCTTCTTCGCCCCGATAAAGCCGCGCGAGGTCTCGACCCCCTCGACACGGCCATTATTGATACGGAAACCCGCGACCTCGCAATTCTGGATGATATCGACGCCACGCTGGTCGGCGCCGCGCGCATAGCCCCAGACCACGCCATCATGGCGCGCCGTGCCCGCGCGGGGCTGGATCAGCGCCCCCTTGATCGGGAAGCGGGCATTGTCGAAATTGAGATAGGGGAGCATGCCCCGCAGATCGGCCGCATCCACCAGTTTCGCGCCAGCCTCCGAGAGCATCATCGCATTGCCGCGCCGACGATAGGCATCACGCTGTCCGTCGCTATGGAACAGGTTGTAGATCCCGCGCTGGCTGACCATCGAGTTGAAATTGGTCTCCTGCTCGAGGTTTTCCCACAGCTTCATCGACAGCTCGTAGAAGGGCTGGTTTCCGGGCAAGAGGTAGTTCGAGCGGATAATCGTGGTGTTCCTCCCGATATTGCCCGAGCCGAGCCAGCCCTTTTCCAAAACCGCGATCTTCAGATGGCCGAAGTTTTTCGAGAGATAAAAGGCCGTCGAGAGACCATGACCACCGCCGCCGACGATGATCACATCATAGGCCGGTTTGGGCTCGGGATCGCGCCACAAAGGCCCCCATCCCTTATGCCCCGTCAGCGCCTCTTTCAGCACCCTGAACCCTGAAAACTTCATGACCTGCGCTCCTTTATCTGGCTCAGGCTATGCGGGATCAGATGAATAAACTTCTTTATATACGCCATATACTATCGTAAAAATGCCATTAGGATTAATCGGGCAAGCCTATGCAACATATCGCCTTTCTGCTTCTGGACGGCTATGCGCTAATGTCCACGGCCTCGGCCCTCGAGCCATTGCGCGCGGCCAACCAGTTCCGCCCGGGCAGCTACGAGATCACGATTCTCGCGGGCCAGGAGCGTGCGGTCTCCTCGATCGGGTCGGAATTTCCGGCACGCCCCTTCCGCACGACCCCGCCCGAGTTCGATCTGGTCTTCGTGGTGGCGGGCGGCGATCCGGCCCGCGTGACCGACCCTGCCCTGATGGCATGGCTGCGTGACGCCGACCGGAAGGGCGTGGCCTTGGGCGGCATCTCGGGCGGGGCGCTGGTCCTTGCACGGGCGGGGTTGCTGGAAGGGCGGCGTTTTACCGTCCATTGGCATCATTATGAGGATATCGAGGCGATGGGCGGCGACTGGCTGCTGGAACGGCGGCTCTTTGTGATCGACCGCAACCGCTATACCTGCGCAGGCGGCACAGCGCCTCTGGATATGATGTATGCGCTGATTACACGCGATTTCGGCACGGGCTTCGCACGGCGGATCGCGGACTGGTTCATGCAGACCGAGGTGCGCGGGCCCGAAGCCCCGCAAATCGCCTCGATCGAGGCGCGATACGGGGTGATGCCGCCTGTGGTGACCGCCTGTATCGAGCTGATGGAAAGCCATATCGCCGATCCGCTCGACCAGAGCCAGTTGGCAAGCCTTGCAGGTGCCTCGCTCAGGCAGGTGCAGCGGCAGTTCAAATCGGCCATGGACCGGACAATGATGGAGGTCTATCGCCAGATCCGTCTGGAGAAGGCACGCGAGCTGATCGTGAACACGCGGCTGCCGCTCTCGGAAATCGCGCATCTGACGGGTTTCGCCACCCAGTCGCATTTTGCCGACCGCTTCCGCGAGGCCTATGGTCATGCGCCGCGCAGCCTGCGCGACAAAAAAAGCCCGACGTCACGAGAGTGAGCGCCGGGCATCAGGAGGGGTAATTCCGCGCTCAGATATCGAGCGTATTGTCCTTTTCCCATTGCGAGAAATGCGACACGAAGGACGTCCATTCCTGCATCTTCATCTTGATATAGGAGGCCGAGAACTCCAACCCCATCGCGGCTTTCAGCCCCTCATCGGCGTCAAAATTGCGCAGCGCATCGAGCAGGTTCAGCGGCAGGCGCGGCGCATCCTTCACCTTGTAGCCTTCGGCATACATGTCGATGTCATGGCGCGGCCCCGGATCGGCCTTGGAGCGGATGCCCGAAAGCCCCGCCGCAATGATCACCGCCTGCAACAGATAGGGGTTCACCGCCCCATCGGGCAGGCGCAGCTCGAACCGGCCCGGACCGGGGACGCGGACCATATGGGTGCGGTTATTGCCGGTCCAAGTGACCGTATTGGGCGCCCATGTCGCACCAGAGGTCGTGCGCGGCGCATTGATCCGCTTATAGCTATTGACCGTAGGGTTGGTGATCGCGGCCAAGGCTTCCGCGTGCTTCATGATGCCGCCCAGGAAGGTGCGGCCCTGATCCGAGAGGCCCAGCTCTTTGGACTTATCGGCAAAGGCATTGACCTTGCCCTCCAGATCCCAGACCGAGATATGCGCGTGGCAGCCATTGCCCGTCAGCCCCTCGATGGGTTTGGGCATGAAGGTGGCGCGCATACCGTGTTTCTCGGCGATCGACTTCACCATGAACTTGAAGAAGCTGTGGCGGTCGGCGGTGACCATCGCATCATCAAAGCCCCAGTTCATCTCGAACTGGCCATTGGCATCCTCATGGTCGTTCTGATAGGCACCCCAGCCGAGCTCCAGCATATAATCGCTGATTTCGGCAATGATATCATAGCGCCGCATCACGGCCTGCTGGTCGTAGCAGGGTTTGGCCGCGGTATCATAGGGGTCCGAGATCTGATCGCCCTCAGGCGTCAGCAGGAAGAACTCGGCCTCGATACCGGTCTTTACCCGCAGCCCCTCGGCCGCCGCCTCATCGACCAGCTTCTTCAGCACATTGCGCGGTGCCTGATCCACCGGCTCGCCTTCCATCACGCAATTGGCCGGAACCCAAGCCACCTCGGGCTTCCATGGCAGCTGGATCGCGCAGGCGCTATCGGGGACCGCCAGCATATCGGGATGGGCAGGCGTCAGATCGAGCCATGTGGCAAAACCCGCAAATCCCGCGCCGTCTTCTTCCATATCGGTGATCGCCTGCGCGGGCACCAGCTTCGCGCGCTGGCCCCCGAAGAGATCCGTATAGGAGACCATGAAATATTTGACGCCCTTCTCGCGGGCAAACGCGGCCAATCCTGCCATCTGAACACCTCTTATCCCTGTTGCATGGGGCGGGGCGTTTGCCGCCCTCGCCCTGTCTTCCGGCTGGCTCAGAAGCCGCCCTTGCCCGGCCACCAGTTGGTGCCCGCCAGCGGAACCTGCGCCATCGCGGCCGCTTCCATCGTCAGCGCGCACAGATCCTCGGGCTCGAGATTATGGACATGGTTATGGCCACAGGCCCGCGCGATGGTCTGGCATTCGAGCGTCATCACGTTGAGGTAGTTGCGCAACCGGCGCCCTGCCGCGACCGGATCGAGCCGCTTCATCAGCTCGGGGTCCTGCGTGGTGATGCCCGCCGGATCTCGGCCCTCATGCCAGTCGTCATAGGCGCCCGCCGTGGTGCCGAGCGCGTTATATTCGGCCTCCCAACGCGGGTCGTTATCGCCAAGCGCGATCAGCGCCGCCGTGCCGATCGCCACCGCATCCGCGCCGAGGGCCAAGGCCTTTGCCACATCAGCCCCCGAGCGGATACCGCCCGAGACCACCAGCTGCACCTCGCGGTGCATGCCGAGATCCTGCAGCGCCTGCACGGCGGGGCGGATACAGGCCAGCGTCGGCTGGCCAACGTTTTCAATGAACACATCCTGCGTGGCGGCCGTGCCGCCCTGCATGCCATCAAGCACCACCACATCGGCACCGGCTTTCACCGCAAGCGCCGTGTCGTAATAGGGGCGCGCGCCCCCCACCTTGATATAGATCGGCTTCTCCCAATTGGTGATCTCGCGCAGCTCCAAGATCTTGATCTCCAGATCATCGGGGCCGGTCCAGTCGGGGTGACGGCAGGCCGAACGCTGGTCGATACCGACCGGCAGATCACGCATGCCCGCAACCCGTTCGGTGATCTTCTGACCCAGCAGCATCCCGCCACCGCCCGGTTTGGCACCCTGCCCCACCACGATTTCAATCGCATCGGCGCGGCGCAGGTCATCGGGGTTCATCCCGTAGCGCGAGGGCAGATACTGATAGACGAGCTTTTCCGAATGGCCGCGCTCTTCTTCCGTCATGCCGCCATCGCCGGTGGTGGTCGAGGTGCCGGCCAGCGACGCCCCGCGCCCCAGAGCCTCTTTCGCATGGCCCGACAGCGCGCCAAAAGACATGCCCGCAATGGTGATCGGGATCTTGAGCTCAATCGGCTTCTTGGCAAAACGTGTGCCCAGAGTCACCGAGGTGTCGCATTTCTCGCGATAGCCCTCGAGCGGATAGCGCGACATTGACGCGCCCAAGAACAAGAGGTCGTCGAAATGCGGCACACGGCGTTTTGCGCCCCCGCCACGGATATCATAGATACCGGTCGCCGCGGCACGGCGGATCTCGGAATTGACCTCCTTGGAGAAGGTCCAGCTCTGGCGCGGTTCGGTCTGCGGTGTCTTTTCCATCTTCGCGCTCCTCAATATTCGTCTGCGTGGTCGATGTTGAAATTGTAGAGCTTGCGCGACGAGCCGTAGCGTTTGAACTCTTCGGGTTTGGCATCGGCGCCGGTCTTCTCGAGAATATCCTTCAGGAAGGTGATATGCTCGGGGCGCATCTCCTTCTCGACGCAATCGGCGCCGAGCGATTTCACTTTGCCGCGCACAAACAGACGCGCCTCATAAAGGCTGTCGCCCAAAGCATCGCCCGCATCCCCCAGAACAACTAGATTGCCGCGCTGCGCCATGAAGGCCGACATATGGCCGATATTGCCATGCACCACGATATCGATCCCCTTCATCGAGATCCCGCAGCGCGAGGACGCATTGCCCTTGATGTTCAGAAGGCCCCCACGACCGGTAGCACCGGCATATTGGCTGGCATCGCCCTCGATGGTGACCATGCCCGACATCATATTCTCGGCCACCCCCGGACCGGTCGAGCCCTCGACCGTCACTGTGGCTTCCTTGTTCATGCCCGCGCAGTAATAGCCCGTCGAGCCCTTGATGGTCACGCTCAGCGGGCCATCAAGCCCCACGGCCACCGCATGAGAGCCGCGCGGATTGGCGATGTCAAAAGCTTCGTTCTTGCGGTCTTTTGCTGCCGCTTGCAGGGTGGAGTTCAGCTCGCGCAGCTCCATCTGCGACATATCCAGAACAGTCATGGATCAACGCTCCCAGAAATAGACAGTGGCGGGTTCGGGCTCCCAGACACGGGCCGCCTCGATCCCCGGCAAATCGGCGAAGGCGCGGTATTCGGAGGCAAAGGCCACATAATCCTCGGTCTCGGCCATGATCGCGGGCTTGCAGGCGATCGGGTCACGCACCACGCCAAAGCCGTTCTTGGTGCCGGTGACAAAGGTGAAGAAGCCGTCGAGATCCTTCAGCGTGCCTTCCAGCGCCTCGCCAAGGCTCGCGCCCTCGGCAATGCGCGAGGAGATATAGGCCGCCCCCACTTCGGTATCATTCTCGGTCTTGGTGAACACGCCCTTCTTGGCCAGCTTGCGGCGCATCGAATTGTGGTTCGAGAGCGAGCCATTATGCACCAGACATTGGTCATCGGCGGTCGAGAACGGGTGCGCACCTTGCGTTGTCACGGCGGATTCGGTCGCCATACGGGTATGGCCGATCCCGTGGCTGCCGCCCATTTCACGGATACCGAAGCGCGCCGCCACATCCTTGGGCAGGCCGATCTCCTTGTAGATCTCCATGCTTTCGCCCACGCCCATCACGCGCAGCCCCTTGGCCTCGACGGCCGCCAGAAGGGCAGCCTCGGCTTCCATCGGCGCCTTGATCACGGCATGGGTGGACACAACCTTCACCGACACCCCAACCCCTGCGGCCTTGGACAGATCGTCTTCCAGACCTGCAAAATCCACATCCGGCGTATCCGATTGCACGGTGATCTTCACACCATCGCTCTCATCGCCATAGATCGCGATCCCCGCACTATCGGGGCCGCGTTCAGTCATGGTGATCAGCATATCGGTCAGCATATCGCCCAGCTTCGGGCGCAGATCGTCCTTCTTCAGAAAAAGGCCAACAATCCCACACATAGGTCATCTCCCAGACATCGAGACCGGCGCCAGCGCGCCTTCCTCAACATCACTAAGGAGAATTTTTTATTCCTAATAGGAAAATAATTACGATCCCGATCACTGCCCCGCCATTGCCTAGAATTTAACCGCCCTCGCGCATTGATGGTCACGCGTTGGGCGCCCGGTCAACGCGATTGCGGATAGGTGATGATCGACAGATAGCGGATCGGCAGGTCCGAGAGATCCTCCGGCCCATGCGGCGCATCCGCATCGAACAGAAGCGAGTCGCCCGCCTCCAGCACATAGCGCTGGTCGCCATGGCGGTAGGTCATCGTGCCATCGATCATATAGAGAAGCTCGATCCCCTCATGCTGGAAGATGGGGAATTTGTCCGACGGGCTTTCAAGCGTGATCATATAGGGCTCGACCACCACGCCCGAATTGTTCGAGCCGATATGGCCCAGAAGCTGGTATTGATGACCGGCCCGCGTGCCCTCGCGCTCGATCTCCACGCCATCGCCGGCCTTCACATGCATGCAGCCGCGCGCTTCCTCATAGCCCGAGAACAGCTGCACCAGCGGCACACGCAGCGCATGGGCCAGCACCGAGATCGTCGAGAGCGAGGGGGAGGTCACGCCATTCTCGATCTTGGACAACATCCCCACCGACAGCCCCGCCTGCCCTGCCAGATCGGCCACCGTCATCCGCTGGCGCTTGCGCAGATCGCGCACCTGACGGCCAATCGCCACCTCGAGATTTTTCTCGCGGATCTCGCGCACGGCATGGGGGTTCTGTTGCAACCCCTTCTTGGTCTGTGGCACCTCTGGCTCCTTCGCTATCCTCGAAGGGCCATCTTGCAAGAAATTTTCCTCTCAGGAAAGACTTCAGATCCCCGACAGCATCCGCGAAATCCGCAGCGCATAGCGGTCGGTCATGCCCGAGACGAAATCTCCCATCGCATGCAGCGCCGTCTCGGGGCTGCGCACATCACGCAGATCGAGCCCCAGCACCCGCACCACCTGCGCCGAATGCGCATCGAGTGCTGCCGCATCCCAGCCTTTCGCGCCAAGCCTGTCATAGATCGGTGCGATACCATCGAGCACATTGCCGATGATCCGGTAACCCGACACCTCCAGCTCGGTCTTGCGCGGGGCGGTAAAGATACGCGCCTTGGCCAGCGCACGGATCGCCGCGAACTGCGCGCCCAGACGCCCCGCCTCCACCAGCCCCTGGCCGAAGGTGCCGCCCATGATCTCGCCGTAATTCTGTTTGAATGCCTCGAGGCAGCTGTCGATCGCCCGCCCGATGCTGAGCGCGCGCAGCAAAGCAATCTCCTCGGCCTGCGTCATGCCCTGAGCCCCACGATTGGGTTTCTCGGCCAGATTGAACAGCGCCTCGCGCACCACATCAAAGGGCAGCTCGCCGGTGGTGAAGGCATCCTCCAGATCGACGATATTATAGCAAATATCATCGGCCGCCTCGACGACATAGACCAGCGGATGCCTGCGCCACCATTGATAGGGGCCCACGGCAATCTGCGGCAGACCAAGGCTGGATGCCGCCTCGGCAAAGAGCCCCAGATCGGAATTGAAAATGCCGAATTTCTTGGCTCCGAAATAGCCCGCCGAGCGGTAATCGCTCAGCCCCGCATGTGTTGCCGCCGAGAGCGGGTATTTCATGAACGCGCCCAGCACCGCCTTCGACAGGCGCATACCGCCATCATTGCGATACATCTCCTTGCGCGCGATGATCCGGAAGCCTTGGGCATTCCCCTCGAAATGGCAAAATTGCGGGTGTAGCTCGGGGTCCAGATCACCGCAGACCCCGCGGGCCTCGTCAAAGGCACGGGCAAACCACGCCCCGATCGAGGCCTCGCCCGAATGACCGAAAGGCGGATTTCCGATATCATGGGCCGCGCAGGCCGCCTGCACGATATTGGCAATCGCGTTTTCCTCACCCGCCGCGATCTCGTCTTCCTCCACCAGCCATTGCCCGATGGACATCGCCAGAGACCGGCCCACCGACCCCACCTCGATCGAATGGATCAGCCGGTGATGGACATGGTCATGCTCGTAAAGCGGCTGCACCTGCGTCTTGTTGGCCAGACGGCGGAACGGCTCGGAGAAGACGATCCGGTCGTAATCCTGCGTGAAGATCGACCGGTTGCGGGCTTCCGAATATTTCCGGTCGCGCAGGCGTTCGTTCGACAGAAGGCTCGTCCAGTCCATGCTCATCTCCGTTGGGGCCGTCTCCTTCTAGCGCCCGAAGACAGCAAAGGCGAGACGCGATCACACGCCGCGTTTATTGCCCCAGATCATTACATGCAGCTGCGGCAGCACGCGCGGGCGGAACCATTTCGCCGCAATGGTCAGGTCAACCAGCCATTCGAGCCGCTTGGCCGCCTGATCCAGATCGACGGGCAGAGCGGGGTCCACCTCCGGATTGCCCGGTTGCAGATAGAGGGGGAGTTCGGGATAGCTCGCCGCCGCCGCACGGGCAAAGGCGAAATCCTCCTCGTCGAAAATGACGATCTTCATCACCACCTGCGTATGTGACCCCGCGGCCTTCACACAGTCGTCGAACCGCTCCCAGACCACGCGCTCGCCGCTCGAGGGGGGCTTGGGGCTCAGCACCAGCGTGTCGAGCATCCCGAACCACGGCGCGGGGATCGAGCCCTGTGTCTCGCAGGCAAAGCGGTAGCCCGCCGCCTGTCCCATCGAGATCACCGGCCCCAGATTCTGGATCGCCGGATTGCCGCCCGAAAGCGATACCGTCAGCGGACGGTTGCCCGAGAGATGCTGCACCTCGTCCCAGATCTCGGCGGGTGTCATCTTCTGCCATGTGTGGCGATACTGGCTATCCACGGCATGCAGGCTGTCACACCAGCTACAGCGGTAATCGCAGCCGCCGGTGCGCACGAAGACCGTGGGCTCGCCGATCAGCACGCCCTCGCCCTGAATGGTCGGCCCGAAGATCTCCGAGATGCGCAGCGTCCCGATGCGCTCCGTGCTCATGGCCGGAACTCCGCCCAGGTCTTGGGCGTCTCCGACACCTTCACCGCCGTGACCTCGGGCCAGCGCGCCTTGCACCATTGATAGAAATGCTGCGCCATATGCTCGGCCGTCGACGGGCAGTCCAGCACATCATTGAGATGGCGGTGATCGAAGCGGGTGTCGATATAGTTCTTCAGATCCTTCAGCTCGTGATAGTCGCGCACGAACCCGTCGGCATTCAGCTCGCTGGCCGACAGCTCGACCACCACGACATAATTATGCCCGTGCATCCGCGCGCATTGATGGTCGGCGGGCAGATGGGTCAGCTGGTGCGACGCTGAAAAATGGAATTCTTTCGTGATGCGGAACATCAGGGCATCTCCTTGGCAACGGGCAGGACACACCATAATGCAACATCAAAGGGGCATGGCCCCTGCAGGATACTCGTCATAGCTCAGTCCTTGTTTTGATAACCGGGTAGGCTGCGACCGGTGATTTTTCCGATACCGTTTCTGATGGGCTCTTGCAAGACATAGGCGGGGATATGGAAAATGCCGCTACATCACATCTGATTATCAGCGCAAACCTATCGAATTTTCTTGCCAAATGGATGGGTGCCACCTATCGCAGGCGCCATGATGGATACATTGCCCCCCTGCCCCAATTGCGCCTCCGCCTATACCTACGAGGTCGACGCGCTGCTCACCTGCCCCGAATGCGGGCATGAATGGTCGGCGCAAGCCGCTGGCGACGATGCCGAGGTCATCCGCGATGCGGTTGGCAATATTCTGGCCGATGGCGACACCGTGACCGTGATCAAGGATCTCAAGGTCAAGGGCAGTTCCTCGGTGGTCAAGGTCGGCACCAAGGTGCGCGGCATCCGTCTGGTTAGCGGCAATCACGACATCGACTGCAAGGTCCCCGGCATCGGCCAGATGGGGCTGAAATCGCAATTCGTGAAAAAGGTGAACGAGTAAGGGCGCACCCTTACCCGTTTCTCTCAGACAAATCCCGTCTCGCGCAGATAGCTGCGCGAGGCCGCCAGATCCTCGAGGATCGAGCCGGTATTGCGCGGGTCGCGCTCCTGCTCGATGGTGATATAGCCGCCATAGCCCTTCGCTTCCAAAAGCGCATGGATGGCCGGATAATCGATCACCCCGCGCCCGATCGGGCACATCACCCCTTCGCCGCAGGCATCGAAGAACCGGATCTTGCGGCCCATCACATCGGCAAACACCTCCGCATCGATATCCTTGAAATGGATGTAATCGAGCCGGTCCCAGTATTTTTCAAGCGTGGCCACAGGGTCCATCCCCGCATAGAGCGTATGGCCCGTATCCAAACAGAGCCCCGCCACCTCGGGCGGAATATCCGCCACCAGCCGTTCGATCTCGTCGGCAAACTCGATATGCCCGCCCGCATGCGGATGGATCACCGCCCGCACGCCATAGCCTCTGGCCACATCAGCAATCTGGCGCAGGGTCTCCATCATCCCCGCCCATGCCTCATCGGATAGACGCTGTGCGCGGTCACCGTGACCGGCGGCATAATCGCGCGCATCATGGCCCCAATCCATCACCGTCAGGTAGGGCGCGGGGAAACGCTGGCCCCCATGCGCAGGCGGCTGGGGCAGTGCCGTGATCAGCGCGCAGATCTCGCGGGTCTGGCGCAGCAGGTTCTCGCGATTGGCGGGCGTCACCAGATCATCGAAGATCGTGCCCGCCACGATGCTCAGCCCGCGTGAAACAAGCGCCTCGCCCACCAGAGTAACATCGAGGGGCATATAGCCATAAGGCCCCAGCTCCAGCCCACCGAAACCGGCATCACGCGCTTCATCAAGCACCTTCTGCCAAGGCGGAAGATGCGGATTTCTCACATCATCCACCCCCCAGCAGCAGGGCGCACAGGTCACGGTCACATCCATGCTCTCACCGCAGCGAAACGCTGCGCCCCTCTTCGGCGCTCAGCCGCGCGGCATCGAGCACCGCCAGCACCGCCACCGCCTCATCGGGCGTCACGGGCGCCGGTCCACCGGCTGCGGCGGATTTGGCAAAGGCCTCGTAATAGGCGTGATAGGCGCCCTGTTCGGAGGGGATCACCTCATCGCCTTGCCCGCGCAGGCGCAGCACACCCCAGTCTTCCTCGGCCTCATAGCCCCAGCCCGCCAGATCATCGACAGGGCGTTCGCCCGAGAAGATCTGCTTGGCCTGAATATCCTGGCCTTGCGAGATATAGCTGCCATTCGCGCCATAAAGCCGGAATTCCTTCATCACCACAGCGTTCATCTTGCTGGCCGAGAGATGCGAATGCACCCCGCTCTCGTGGCGCAGGGTGATCGTGTAACCCGCATCGGTCGCGCCCCCCTCCAGCTCGGCAATATCAAGCTGCGCATCGACCGAGACCACCGGCCCCAGCAGCGCCAGCGCCTGATCGACCATATGGCTGCCCAGATCGCGCAAGAGCCCGCCCTCGGGACCGGCCTCGACCGTCTCGGGGCTGTCCTGCTCGATACGCGAATGGAAGCGCCAGAGGTTGCCCAGCTTGCCCGCCGCCTTCACCGCCATCAGCGTGCGGAAATCGGCGTCCCACCGACGGTTGTGATAGACCCCCAGCGTAATCCCCGTCTCCCGCGCCAGCGCCGCGAGCGAACGTGCGGCCTCCGCCGAGGGCGCGAAGGGCTTGTCGGCCACCACATGCACGCCCTTGGCCGCTGCCTCGCGCACCAGCGCATCGCGGGTGGCAGGCGGGGTGGTGATGGTGACCGCATCAACCGTCCCACTGTCCAGCATCTCGGTCAGGCTGGAGAATATCGCCACATCGGGGAAATCGGCGCGCACCTTGGCAATGGTCGCCGGTGCCCGCGCCACGATCCCCGTCAGCTCGCAGCCCTTGGCCGCCTGAATATAGGGGGCGTGGAAATGCTGACCGCCCGTGCCGTAACCTACAACTCCAAATCGCATAATCGTCTCCTGATCCTCAATCATTTTCACCTGTTGCCGCGTGGTGCTCAGGCGTAATCCACCCAAGCCCCGCCAGCTTCGGCCGAGCGGATGCAGTTTTCAAGCCAACGCACGCCAGAGGTGCCAGCCGCCATATCGGGATAGCGCGCGGGCGGGTTTCCGGCGATCGCCTGCGCGATCCAGAGATAGATATTGGCCCATGAATCGCCCAGACCCTCGGTGTGCAGCGCCCCCATCCGGTCATATTCGTGCCCCTCCTCCTCCAGATAGGGCATCCCGTGATGCAGGATGCGCGACGGCTCGCCCTGCACCTCGTAAAGCAGCTCGTCGGGCCGCGCCGCGTGCCATTCGACCGAGGCCTTCGCGCCCACAAAGCGGTAGCGCTGCGCATCCATCTGCCCCGCATCGACCGAACTCACCCAGAGCCGCGCCCGTGCGCCATTGTCATAATGCATCAGCACCGTAGCATGATCCTCGAGCGGCGCGCGCGAGGGGATAAAGGCCGTGCGATCACACAGAAGCTTCTCGATCTTCAGATGCGGCAGCACGATTTCCGAGAGATATTGCAGATGGGTGCCGATATCACCCAGCACAAAGGTGCCCCCCGAACGCGCCGGATCGACCCGCCATTGCTGCGCCTCGGAGGCGCCCGTATCATCGCCCGCGTTGAAGCCGTGGGTATATTGCATATCGACGATACGGATCTCGCCCAGCATCCCCTTGGCCACCATCGCCGCCATCTGCGCCACCATCGGATGGCCGGTATAGCCATAGGTGACGCCCACAATCAGCCCTTTCTCGCGGGCCAGTGCGGCGATCTCGTCGCATTCGGCCACGCTGAAGAACAGAGGCTTTTCGCAGATCACATGGATCCCCGCGCTCAGCAGCGCCTTGGTGATCTCGTAATGGGTGAAATTGGGCGTGGCGACAGATACCACCTCGACCCCGTCCGCTCGCGCGGTTTCGGCCGCGATCAGCGCCTGATAGCTGTCGTAACAGCGCTCCTCGGCCACCCCGACGCGCATCCCGAAATCGCGCCCGCGCGCGGCATCCACATCGAAGGCCCCGCAGACCAGATGATAGGTCCCGTCGCGCAACGCGCCTGTACGGTGCTTGTAACCTACCTGACCGGTGCGGCCACCGCCCACCATGCCCCAGCGCAAAGGCCGAGCCAGTTGCAATTCTCCGTTGATCATCATCCCCCCGATTTTCATCCGGCGCTCCCCGCGCGAAGCACGCCTGCGCGCGCCCCGCAAGCGGTTGATCCGCCTCTCCTCCACCCTCCCGCCAATGCGGGCCTCCTTGGGCATACGGGTGATGTTAGCGCCGGAAATTTCGCGGTAAAGTGGTGGCAGATGCCGCAAAGGGGCGCGCCGCGATTTTGTTTCATTCGTGAGAGCATGCCTGTGCAATGGCGAGACAATTCCATGGCTGCACCATATGCCTGACCTTGGTCAGGGACCGGTTTCTTGCAAATCCGCCCACTTTCCGGCAGGAGGATGAGGCCCGCACGCCTTGTCCGCAGGAACCCCATGGCCCACAGCCCCCGCCTGACACTCGACCATCTGACACTCGACCTTGCCGGAAAGCCGGTGCTGAAGGATCTGGTCTTCGACCACGAGATCCGCCGCCTCGGAATCGTCGGGCGCAACGGCTCGGGAAAATCCACCCTTGCCCGCGTGGTGGCCGGGCTGATCGAGCCCTCCTCCGGCACGCTCACCCTCGACGGGATCATCCCCGCCCGCGACCGTCACGCCGCCCTCAACCGCATCGGCATCCTGTTCCAGAACCCCGACCACCAGATCATCTTCCCGACCGTGCGCGAGGAACTGGCCTTCGGTCTGCGCCAGCAGGGGCACGGCAAGGCCGAGACCCAGAGCCTGATCGGCCGCATGCTCGCGCGGTTCGGTAAATCCCACTGGATCGATGCACCCGTCTCGACGCTCTCGCAGGGCCAGAAACAGCTGGTCTGCCTGATGGCGATCCTGCTGATGCAGCCGCAGCTGATCGTGCTTGATGAACCCTTCTCCGGCCTCGATCTGGCGATCCGTGGCCAGCTGACACGGCTCTTCGAAAGCCTGCCGCAGGCCCTTATCCATATCACCCATGATCCGGACTGCCTGCGGGGATATGACCACGCGCTCTGGATCCACGAGGGCGAAATCCGGCAGTCAGGCACACCCGAGACCGTCCTGCCCGACTATCTCGACTATATGAACCAAGCGGGGCTGGGCGATGATCTCTCTAACCTCACCGATTGAGACCCGCGCCCATCGCTGGCCCGCGGGGCCGAAACTGGCGGGACTGTGTCTGGCAACCGCCTTGCTGTTCGCCCTGCCCTCGCTGCCGCTGCAACTTGCGGCCTTCGCCATCATCGCGCTTCTCTACCTGCTCCCCGGCCTGCGCTTTGCCAAAGCCGGAGCAAAAGCGCTGCGTCCACTCTGGCCTATCGCGCTCGTGCTCGCCCTCTGGCACGGGCTGACCGCCGATTGGGCGGAAGGCGCGCGTATTGTGCTGCGCTTCACCACCGCCGTGGCTCTGGCCAATCTGGTGACGATGACCACCCGACTTGCCGATATGCTCGACACACTCCACTGGCTGACACGGCCCTTGGCGGCACTCGGGGTCAATACCCGCGCGGGCGAGCTGGCCATCGCGCTCACCATCCGCTTCACACCGATCCTTGCCCAGAAAGGCCAGATGCTGGCCCAAAGCTGGCGCGCACGTTCGGCCAAGCGCGCCAACTGGCATCTTGTGCTCCCCTTGGGGATTCTGGCATTAGACGATGCAGAACATGTGGCCGAAGCGCTGCGTGCGAGGGGGGGAGTAAACCCCGCGCCGCCCTCGGCTCCCAAGGGAGGAGACCCGACAAATGGAACGTAATCTAACGATGGTGGCGCTCTTTGCCGCTCTGATCGCCGCCCTTGGCCTCGTACCGAGCCTTACGCTGGGCTTCGGCGTGCCGATCACCGCGCAGACGCTGGGCGTCATGCTGGCGGGCACCGTGCTGGGCGCCAAACGCGGGGCGCTGGCCGCCCTGCTGATCGTGGTGCTCGTGGCGCTCGGCCTGCCGCTTCTGGCCGGTGGCCGTGGCGGCCTCGGCATTTTCACCAGCCCCACCGCAGGCTTCCTGCTGGGCTGGCCTCTGGGGGCCTTTGTCACCGGCCTGATCACCGACAAAACCCGCCAGCTGCCACTGTCGGTCTCCGCCATTATCGGCGCAGTCATCGGTGGTATCGGGATCGTGTATCTGTGCGGCGTCATCGGTATGTCGATTGTGCTGGACAAAACCCTGATCGAGGCCACATGGCTGGTCACTGCTTTCATTCCGGGCGATGTTGTGAAGGCAGTGCTGGCGGGCTTCATCACACAGGGGCTCGCCAAAGCCCGCCCGCAAAGCGTCCTCACCAGACACTGACCGACGACTAGACAAGGACGACCCCACCGCATGTCGACAAGCGTGGAAAACCTGCTGAAGGCGCGCCAATCCACCCGCGCCTTCCTGCCCGACCCCGTCTCGCGCGAGACGGTCGAACATCTGCTATGGGCCGCGCGCCGCGCGCCCTCGGGGGCCAATCTGCAACCGGGCAGCTTCCATGCGCTGACCGGCGACGCCTTGGCCACGCTTGTCACCAATATGACCCGCGCCATCGACGACCATCGCCCGCAAGTGGCGGAATACGAATGGTTTCCCCGCCCGATCCCCGCGCATCTGAAAGCGCGGCAACGGGCGGCGGGCTATGCGCTTTACCAGAGCCTCGGCATCGAACGCCGCGATATCGACGGACGCCGCAGCCAGTTCAAGGCCAATTACCGCTTCTTCGACGCGCCTCTCGGGATCGTGGTCGCCATCGACCGGCGTATGGGCGAAGGTGGCTATATGGATCTGGGCATGTCGATCATGGCGCTGATGCTGGCCGCGCAGGACAAGGGTCTGGGCACGGTAGGGATCGGGGCATTGGCCAATTATGCCGATGTCGTCCATGAGACGCTGGGCCTGCCCGAGGACGAGATGGTGCTTTGCGGCATCGCCATCGGCACCCCTGACGAGAGCGCTGTGATCAACAGCTTCCACACCGAGCGCGAACCGCTGGAGAGCTACGCCACCCTTCGCGGCTTCGACTAATCCCGATGGAACAGCAAGGCGGTGCCGATACCGCCTGCTGCCGCAATGGCGGCCAGTCCGGTCTCGCCCCTGGCGAGGTCATGGAAAAGCCGCACCACCAGTATCGCCCCCGAAGCGCCGATCGGATGGCCCCGCGCCAAGGCACCGCCTTTCAGGTTGACACGATCCGGATCGATCCCCGCCTTGCGAAGGCAGGCCAGCGCCTGCACCGCATAGGCTTCCATGATCTCCACGCGATCCGCCCCTGCCCCGTCAATCGCCTCGATAGCGGCGACTGGCGCGAGACCCGGCAGATCGGGTGTGGCGCCCAGCGTGCGGCCCCGCCCAATGCGCACACCGCGCCCTTGCGCCTGCGCCCCGGCCATCAGCACGCAAAACGCCGCGCCGTCGGCGGCCACCGCCGCATTGCCCGCCGTCACATCGCCCGCAATCACCGGACTGCGCGCCATCAGCTTGGCACTGGCCTTGCGCGCAAAAGGATCACGGCGGATTTCATTAATTTCCGCAATTTCAGGAAACTCAGAACAAACTGTTCTCAAATGGCTTTCAACAGCCCACGCATCGGCTTCCTGGCGTGATATCCCGCAGAGACGGCCAAGCTGGTCCGCCGCCTCAGCCATATCGGGATCGCGCTCCGGCCAAGGGGTAAACGGTGCTTGAGTATAGAACTCCGGCCCCTCCGCCCGTTGAAACGCCCGCAGCGGGCGGCGCGAATAGCTCTCTACCCCACCGGCAATCACGACCCGTGCCTGACCGCTGGCAATCAGCGCCTGCCCGAGCATGATCGCATCAAGCCCGCCCGCGCATTGCCGGTCAAGGCTCAGCCCCGCCACGCGCTCGGGCAGCCCCGCGCCCAAGGCCACGACCCGCGCGACATTTCCCCCCGGACCGATCGCATTGGAACAGATCACCTCGTCCACATCCTCCGGTCCGATCCCCGCATCCGCCAGACAGGCGGCAATCACCGGCGCGGCGATCTCGTGCGGGTCGAGCCCGGCAAAGCCCCCCCCGCGCGGCACAACGGCCGAACGACGTGCGGAGATGATGCGCACCGTCATATCATCGCCTCGAGCCGTTGCAGATCGGGCTTGCCGCTGGGCAGCAGCGGCAACGGATCGACCCGTTGCCAGCCATGCGGGGCCGCAGTCGGACCGACCCTGTGACGGAAGGCCGCCAGCGCCTCCTCGACCTGCGCACCCTGTGGCCCCTGCCCGACCATCGCCCAGAGACGCGCCCCGCGCAGAGCGTCACGCCGCGCCACCACCGCAACCGGACAGCCCAGCCTTTCCGACAAAAAGGCCTCCGCCGGTTCGGGGCTCACAAGATGGTCCAGCACCTGCACCACCCGCCCCTTGCGCCCTTGCACATAGACATACCCGTCGGCATCGATCTGGCCGATCTCCCCCACGGACAGAAACCCATCATCGGACCAGCGTGTCTCTGGGCTCCCGCCGAGCCCGTAACCCTCGAAAAGATAAGGGCTCCTCACCCATAACTCCCCTGCCCCGTCGGTCCGGATCTCGACCTCCGGATAAGCGCGTCCGACCGAACCTTCAGGCGCATCCCCCGGATCCAGTGTAATGAAACTCGTCTCGGAGGCGCCGTAGAATTGCGCCACCCGCGCCTGTGGAAACCGATGTGCCAGACGCTGCCGCAGATCGGCCGACAAGCGACCGCCGCCGATAATCCATTGCCGCAGAGAGGGCGCGTTGCCCTCGCCCATCAGGATCATCTCGGCCTGCGCGGGCGTGGCATAGACATGACTGACCCCGTGCGCGACCAGCTGGCCAAGCTGCCGGTCCGCCCGCAACCCCGACAGATCGACAAGCCCTGCCCCCGCCCATGCCGCCTCGAGCGCAGCATAGAGCGTCAGCGATTGCGCCATCGTTCCGGGGAGCCCGATCACCGCATCCTGCAAGCCGAAGATCGCCCCGTTGCGGACAAAGCTGCGCGTCCAGCTCTCGAGACTCCGGCGGATGCGTTTGGGCGCCCCGCTACTGCCGGAGGTGGTGCATTCGATATGGCCCGCATCGATAGCGGTGATCCCGTCCGGCCCGACGCGCACGCCCTGTCCAGCGGCGACCATCCCGCGCAAATGGCCGAATGTGCCCCGAGGGTCGAAAAGGATCGGCCCCTGCCAATCGATACAGGCCACCATCACTCAGCCCAGAAGGCTCAGGATACGGCGGACGGCAAATTCGTAGCCCTCGATCCCGCAGCCGCAGATCACGCCATCCGCACGTCCCGAAACATAGGAATGATGGCGGAAGGCCTCGCGTTTGTGGATGTTCGAGATATGCACCTCGAGGACCGGCCCTTCATAGGCGTTGAGCGCGTCAAGAATGGCGACCGAGGTATGACTATAGGCGCCCGGATTGATCACGATCGCGCAGGCTTTCTCACGCGCCTCGTGGATCGTATCGATGATCACGCCCTCATGGTTGGACTGGAACAGCGCGACCTCGGCACCGCCCGCCTCGGCGACGGCACGGCAGTTCTTCTCGATATCATCCAGAGTATCGCGGCCGTAAATCTCCGGTTGGCGCTTGCCGAGAAGATTCAGGTTTGGTCCGTTCAGGATATAGATTAACTTAGACATTGGTGCATCCTTTGACTCCATGCCACCGATCTATCGTGACGCGGCATCTGCGTCAAAGGACAGGACCTGAAGGCGCCGCTTTTCTCATGGGTTTGAGGCATATAATCGATGTTATCATACTTCGTCGATTTTTATAGCCATGTATACTATTTACAGCGTATAGATCGGCTTAAGTTAATATGAGTCCCATCTTCAGGTTATCATGCGCAAAGCAACCCTCGTCTCTACGCTCTACGATGCGTTATTGGACCGTCTTCTGAGCAATCAGTTGAAGCCGGGCGAAAAGATCAATCTCGACCGGCTCCGCGCCGAACTCGGTGTTTCGATCAGCCCCTTGCGTGAGGCTGTATCCCGCCTGACCGGCACGCGCCTCATTCAGTTCGAGGACCAGCGCGGTTATACCGTGTCGGAGGTCTCGCTCGTTGATTTCCACGAGGTGATGGAGATCTGCCGCAATAGCGAATGCTTCGCGCTGACCTGCGCCATTGAACAGGGTGACCTGCAATGGGAAAGCGACATCACCGCGGCCCTTTACCGTCTGCGCAACACCGAGGCCAATCTGCGCTCCCCTGAATGGGAGATCGCTCATCGGGACTTCCATCGGACCCTCGTTTCGGCCTGCAAGATGCCGCGTATCCATGCCATCATCGAGCAGATCGCCATTGCCCAGAGGCGCTACCGCGGGCTGATTGACGCCCATGCGCTGAGCGACCGATCTGCAGATCACATCCAGCTCGCCGAGGCGGCTCTTGCGCGGGATGCCGAGCGCGGCTGCGAGATCATGCGCCAGCACATCTCCAGCGTCGAGCAGGAGATGACACTGCTGCTCCATGGTTATTTCGAGCGTGAGAGCGCGGGAGATATAGCCGCGCAATAGAGCCTGCCTCTGACAATACTCCATAAAAAAGCGGCGGGGAAACCCGCCGCTTTTTCTTCCCCACGGGGAAGGTTTTCATGAAAGCCCGTCTAGAAGATCTTTCAGGGCACGTTCCAGACTGGTGCGATCCACAGTCGAGAAATCGCGATCAAGCCGGATCTCCAGCCGGCCATTCGAGGCCGTACATTTGGCGGCTCCGGTACGGGTCTGGACCTGGAACACGGTGCGCGCCTTACCGCTCCGCGGCTTGGCGGCGGGTTTCGGCACGAGAGCCGGACGAGCGGTGTCCTCGCCGATCGCCTGCCGCAACACATCCAGCTCGTCACTGGCGGAATGGTTATCCCAGTCTTTCAGAGCCTCACGCACCTGCGCCACGATCTCGGGCCGGTCCTCCATTTCAGAGACGAACTTCAGTCCCAGCGAACGGGGCACATGCTGGATGAACTTCAGATCCTCGCCCAGACGGTCCACCAGCTTGATGAAGCTGCGGATATAGCTGCGTTTCTGGTAGCCCGCGCTTGCGAAGAGCTCGGCCACCGCCTTGTCGGGATCCATCTGCGCGGTGCCGGGATCCTTGGCATAGTTCAACGCGAGCCCGGCCATCTCTCCGAAGGAGATGTCCTTACGCACGAGGTTCTCGTCGACCATGCGGCGGTAAAGACCCTCAAGACCTTCCCCGCGGGGAAGAATGCCAGCGGGGATTACCCCCCAACGCTCGGCATCACCGGTCTCCTCGAGCAGGGACTTATAGGCCGAAAGCCTCCTAAAACCTTGAATTAGCTCGAATTTCCCATCATCGCGCGCTTCGACACGGATCGGATTGGACAGCCCCAACTCGCGGATGGACTTGATCAGCTCGGTCAGCTCGAAATCATCGTCCTTGGCACGGTCGCGGATCAGCTTCCACGTCTCGATCTGGTCGAGCGGGATCATATCGACCATCAGGCCGAGCTTTTTCATCCGCACATGCTCTGCGGCCAGCGCGTCATTCTCGGCGCGGATCTTTGCCTCGAGAGCTGTCCGGTCGCGCAGGCTCGCCGCGTTCTCGCTGATGGCGGCGGCCATGGGCGAACGGCGGTTTTGCGGGGCAGGGGCCTCGGGCTCGACCTTCCCCGCAGGGAAGGTGCCTGTTTCATCGTCCTCGGGAAGGTCGATGGCGAAGGTCCGACGCTTCTTCATTCAATCTCCTCCAGTTTCTCCCATGCGTTCAGGAAGGTCGCACGGAACTCATCATAGGCGCGGTCAAAGGAGGCGCGCGCCCTGCGCCAGGTCTCGCGGGTCATCGTGCGGTAGTCTATCTCGTAAACAGATGACAGGAAACGCCCCGACTGCTCGACCGCCCGCGTCATCTCGATCGGGTTATCGGCCAAGCGTTCACCAAACACATTACGGAAGGCTTCGAACATCGCACGGTGCAGATCGTTGCCCGGCTCGAACCGCGTCATCAGGAAACGGATGTCGAGGAATTCCTTCGGCAAGGTCATATTCCCCGCGGGGAAGGTCCCCTCGAACCCGTGGGAGAGATCGCCCAGGGCTTCCGAAAGCTGTCCGATGAAGGAGGTGGTCGAGTCGTATTCCCAATAGCCCGGCCCCGAGGGAATATAGAGGACATCGGCCGCGAAGACCGCGTTCATCGACTGGTATCCGATGGCCGGCGGGCAGTCGAACACGATGACATCATAGCTGTCATGGGGCACCGCATCGAGATAGCGGGCGACCGCGGCGAAGAATGACCAGTCAGGATTGAGGTGGCGGTATTGCGCAGAGGCGAACTCGACGAAGGCCGCGTTGGCGCAGGAGGGGATCATGTCGATCGTAGGCCACGCGGTGGTGCGGATGAAATCGGTGATGCGCAGGCTGTCGAGCCCCAGATCAAGGATCGAGCCGGGAAGCCTGCGATGGGGCAGGGCCGTGCCGGATTCAGCTGCGCGGGGCGCATTGTTCATCCGCTCGGTCTCGCGGATGAGGTCGCGCGCGATGATCCCCCAGACGGTCAACTCCTCGGAGACATCGGTGAGGCCCATCGAATGGGTCAGCGTGGCCTGCGGGTCGAAATCGACGAGCAGGACGCGATAGCCATCGAGGGCCGCCGCATGCGCCATATGGAGTGCCACGGTCGATTTACCGGCGCCGCCCTTGAAGTTGGAGATGGCCACGCGGATCGCGCGCTTCTTATGCGGTCGCGGCGGCTGCAGGGAGCGGCGGTTGACCTTCATCTTGCGCCGCATCTCGTTGATCTCCGGAAGGGTGAACCAGCGCTGGCGGCCCTCCTCCTCGACTTCCCCGCCGGGAAGGTCAAGATCGGCGGCCAAGCGGCCACGGAAGGTCGATTGGTTGATCTTCAGGATCAGCTCGGAGACCTCCCAGCTGGAGAAGCGGCGCAATGTCTTCTCGTGCTCGGGCGAGAAGGTCTGCTTGCGGATGGCTGCCTGCATCTTGAGCGAGCGGGAATGCAGCTCCTCCAGACTTTCGTGAGTGAACATATCTGCCTCTTTCGGACGTTGATTATCTCTGAACCCAGAAATACGCCGGATTTGCCTTTGACGCAAAAAGAAAGTTATAAATATAGCGGAAAGTTCGAACAGCGTCCGGCACCAATGAATTAAAGGGTCTCGAGACCGAATCGACCTGCCAGTGATTCTCCCATGTGGACCGAGTCGCGGGCGATTCCTTGAGGGGACAATATCGGTCCATTCCGGGCAATTAGGGTGACATTTCCACCCAATTAGGGTGACAGCCTGCATGTCCCCCTTAACCTATGATTACCATTTTTTCTGATCAAAAGAGGATTGGAAGAAGGGTGAAAAACCCATCTGCTTGACAGAATCGAATTTCCGGACGCAAATGGCCAACATCGAGAGGAAAGCGTTGGCTTGATGTGGCTAACCGTGATACTCTCGGCAAATGAGGCGCGAAATGACGCCCGAACAATGAAGCGCTCAAATGCGCCGGAGCAGTGGCATGATGAAAAAGGCAGTGGGTCGCGGTGCGGCCGCGCGTAAATACGATTTGCTGTCCGTCCTTGGAAGCTATGCACTTTCACAGGACAAGTATATCCAGAAGCAGGCGCTCCGGCTGATCTGCCTGATAACAGCGCGATATAATTGGCAAAATGACGAGCTATCGATGGGGCAGGCCGAGATATCGAAGCTGTGGTCTGTCGATGTGCGCACGGTCAAGCGCGAGATGGCGGCGCTACGCCAACGTCGCTGGCTGATCGAAAAGCGTCCTGCGGCGCGGGGCAGGGTGGCCCTTTATGGTCTGAACGTGGCACAGATCCTCGAGGATACACGGGAGGGTTGGGCAAAGATCGGACCCGATCTGGTCGAGCGGCTCGCTCCGAGCGAACCTGCAGCGCCGGAAACGAATGTGGTGCCACTCAGGGCCGCCGATCTGCCGAGCAACGGGATCTGGCCGGACGTGGCGCGCCGTTTGCAGAGCCATCACCCGACCTTCTGGGGGGCGTGGTTCGCACAGCTGACAGTGGTCTCAGAAACCCGCGAGAGCCTCGTTCTGCGGGCGGGATCGGAATTTCAGGCCAGCTATATCGAGACGCATCTGCGCAGCACGCTCGAGGCGGTGATCCGCAGCGTGGCGCCCGAAATTACACGCGTGCAGATTGTCGCGCATTAAAAAGCGCCCCGCCGGAAGACCGGCAGGGCGTGTATCTGATCAGTGCTGTGGCGCGCGGCGCTTTGCGGGCCCGGCATCGGCGGGACCCCGTTTGCCCGAGCCTTGCGGTTTGCGGCGGCGGTTCTGGCCATTCGGTTTGCCCTCACCCGCAGGTTTGAACGCCCGCACGGCGCCCGATTTCGGCGGGCCACCCCGACGACGGCCACGCGGGGCAGGGGAGACACCGGCAGGGCGCGAGCCAGCGGCCACGGGGATCTCGATCTTCATCAGCTTCTCGATCTGGTCGAGAAGCTCGACCTCTTCCTCGCAGCAGAAGGCGATGGCCTGACCCTCGCGGCCCGCACGCGCGGTCCGGCCGATGCGGTGTACATAGCTATCAGGCACTTCGGGGAGGTCGAAGTTGATCACATAGGCCACGCCCGGAATGTCGATACCGCGGGCGGCCACGTCGGTGGCGACCAGAATGGTGGTCGTGCCGGCACGGAAGCCCTCGATGGCGCGGTCGCGCTGGTTCTGGCTTTTGTTGCCGTGGATCGAGGCGGCGGGGAAGCCGTCTTTCTCGAGCGAGCGCATCAGTTTCTCGGCACCGTGCTTGGTGCGGCAGAAGACCAGAGTCAGCGCGCCCTCGTCCTGCGAGAGGATCTTGCGCAGTCGGTTGGGCTTTTCGGCCTTGTCCATGAACTGCACCGACTGGCTGACCTTATCGGCCGCTTTGCCGGGCGGGCTCACCTGAACGCGCTGGGGATTGTTGAGATAGGCCTTGGACAGCTCTTCCATCTGCTTGGGCATGGTCGCCGAGAACAGCATGGTCTGGCGCGGCGTGCCCAGACGCGGTGCGATCTTGCGCAGCGCGTGGATGAAGCCGAGATCGAGCATCTGGTCGGCCTCGTCGAGCACGAGATGCTTGGTCTGCGACAGATCGACCGAGCCGCGGTCCATCAGGTCGATGAGACGGCCAGGGGTGGCGACGAGGATATCGCAGCCCCGATGCAGCGCGCCGATCTGGCGGTTGATCGACTGGCCGCCGACGACGGTGATGATGTGGATCTTGGTGCCTTTGGTCAGCGTGCGCAGCCCGTCGGCGATCTGGTTCACCAGCTCACGGGTGGGTGCGAGGATGAGCGATTTGGCGGTTTTGGGCGCGGGTTTGGAGGGCGCCTGCAGCAGCTGGTCGATCAGCGGCAGGCCGAAGGCCAGCGTCTTGCCGGTGCCGGTCTGGGCAAGGCCCAGAATGTCATGGCCCTGCATGGCCAGCGGAATGGCCTTGTTCTGGATGGGGGTCGGTTCTTTGAACCCTTGCGCGCTCAGCGCGTCTTTAAGTGCAGGGGAGAGCCCCAGCATATCGAAATCGAACATGAATATCCTTTGTGCCCGTAACCATCATGGCTGGGCGCGACCGCGGGGAGGCGGCCTGAGGGGTGTGACGCCGCAACCTCGAAAGCCACGGGCGCATCCCGCAGGCCTTGGCCGGACGATACGAACCCTGCGTGATGGGGAACGGGTGGGTGTCATACTGCTGCGTCAAACGGGACGCGACTTGCTCACGCGGCAGCGCAGTATTACTCTATATATGAGCCATATTTCTGCATCTGTCAATTCGGTCTATTCGCGTCTTCCCCGCAGGGAAGGTTCTGCGGAGAAGCGCCGGATTTGGGTCATGCTCATGATAACCAGACAGAGAAACCTCGGATTAACCTGTGCAGGCTAGGGTCGGGAAAGTGATATGATTCCGCCGGCTATGGAGCATCTATGTTCAATTCAAAAAAACTTCGCCAAGAGCTAGAAGACCTGCGTCGCGAAGTGAATGCATTCGAGAACTCCCATGCGGTCGCGCGGGTTAGTATTGACCGTAAATTCTTGTATATTAATGAAATATTCGCCACTATGTTCGGATTTAAGACGACAGATGTCCTAGGGCAGCCCTATGACAAACTGGTGCGTGATAAGGATCTGCATCAGGAGGATTTCAACGATATCTGGCGCATCCTGAAACTCGGGACACCCGTCAACCGGATCGTGCCGCGCCTGAATGCAAGGGGCGAGGAAATCTGGCTCGATACGACCTATTCGCCGATCAGCAGCAAGGACGGGGTCACCGAGCATGTGCTGATTGCCGCGCGCGAGATCACGACGATGCATCTGCGGCGCAGGGATAACCGCAGTCAAGTCGATGCGCTCAAACGTTCGATGGCGGTGATCGAATTCGACCTGAAGGGCAATATTCTTGATGCGAATGAACGGTTCCTGACCGCGACGGATTACAAGATCGACGAGATCCGAGGTAAGCCGCACCGGATCTTCATGCCGAAGGGTGAGGCCGATAGCCAGGAATATCGTGACTTCTGGCATAGGTTGGAACTGGGTTCCTCGGAAGCGGGCCGCGTGCGGCGGGTGAACAAACACGGAGAGATCCTCTGGCTCGAGGCGGCATACGAGACGCTGATCGATCCGGAGGGACGGCCGTTCAAGGTTGTGAAATATGCGTTCGATATCACGGATGCGCGCAATATGGCCGCGGATGCCGAGGGCCAGATTGCAGCGATCCAGAAGGTGCAGGCGGTGATCGAATTCGATCCGCAAGGCACGATCACGTCGGCCAATGACCTGTTCTGCAAAGCTATGGGTTACGAGCGTTCCGAGATCCTCCACAAACCCCATAGCATGTTCATGCCGGCCGATCAGGTGAATGGTGCGGAGTATAGCACCCACTGGAAGCGTCTGCGCGCGGGCGAGACGATCGAGGGCGATTTCATCCGCATTGGAAAGGGCGGGAAGGAAGTCCATATCCGCGCAAGCTACAACCCGATTCGCAATGCGGCGGGCAAGGTCGTGAAGGTCGTGAAATTCGCCGTTGATACGACCCCTTACATGCGTATGAACAATGCGATGGAGAGCTGTCTCGAGCGGCTGTCCGAGGGCGATCTGGGAACGCGGATCGATACCGATCTGGGCGAGTTCGACAATCTGCGCGTGCAGTTCAACGAGGCGGTCGGCCGGATCGAACAGGTGGTGGTCAGCGTCCTCGAACAGACCGCACAGATCGCGCAGGAAGCGGCCTCGATCACCGCGGGCACCACCGAATTGTCGCGCCGTTCCGAGCGGCAGGCGGCAACACTCGAGCAGAGTGCCGCAGCGCTTGAAGAGCTGACGACCTCGGTGCGGGGCGCCGCCGAGATGACGCTGACCGCGCGTTCCAAGGCCGAGAAGGCGAAGGAGCAATCCGACCGCTCGAGTGTAGTGGTGAATGATGCGGTGACCGCGATGAACGAGATCGCGGCCAGTTCGCAGTCGATTTCGCGGATCACCTCGGTGATTGACGATATCGCTTTCCAGACCAATCTTCTGGCGCTGAACGCGGGTGTCGAGGCCGCGCGGGCAGGCGATGCGGGACGCGGCTTCGCCGTCGTGGCCTCCGAGGTGCGCGGGCTGGCACAGCGCTCCTCGGATGCGGCGCGCGAGATTGCCAATCTGATCGAGGCCTCGACCCGTCAGGTCGGGCGCGGCGTCGAGCTTGTCGGTCAGGCGGGGGAGGCGCTGCAATCCATCGACGAATCGATCACCGGCATTCGCGATTCGATCCAGCAGATCGCGTCCTCGGCGCAGGAGCAGAGCAACGGCCTGAACGAAATGAATACCGCCGTCAGCGATCTTGACCGCGCGGTGCAGCAGAACGCAGCCATGGCCGAACAGAGCTCCGCAGCCGTACAGATGCTGCAAAAAGGGATCGACACGATGAGCGAGAATGTGGGGTATTTCCGTTGTGGCGAGGCTGTACCCACGGCATCCGAGGACCGGATGGCAAGCTGACAAGGCTTGCCCCCGCGCCGCCTTAGGGGCAATAACGAGCCCATAAAAGCGGAGGTTGATCATGCCCACCATTCTCGTCACCGGCGCTGCCGGCTTTATCGGGTCCTTTGTCTGCCAGCGGTTCCTGTCGGAAGGCTGGCGGGTTGTCGGCTTTGACGGCATGACCGACTATTACGACCTGACGCTGAAAGAGGCGCGGCTCGACCGGCTCCGCCCTGACGAGAATTTCCGTGAAGTGACGGGTATGGTCGAGACGCCCGGTCTGCTGATGGGGCTGTTCGAGGAAGAGACGCCCGATGTGGTGATCCACCTCGCCGCTCAGGCCGGTGTGCGCTATTCGATCGACAACCCGCGCGCCTATCTCGAAGGCAATATCATCGGAACCTTCGAGTTGCTGGAGGCCGCGCGCGCCCATCCGCCGAAACATATGCTGCTGGCCTCCACCTCTTCGGCCTATGGTGCCAATACGCAGATGCCCTATCGCGAGACCGATCGGGCCGATCACCAGATGAGCTTCTATGCCGCCACCAAGAAATCGACCGAGTCTATGGCGCATTCCTATGCCCATCTCTTCGGTCTGCCGGTGACGATGTTCCGCTTCTTCACGGTCTATGGTCCGTGGGGCCGCCCCGATATGGCGCTGTTCAAATTCACCCGCGCCATTTTCGAGAACAAGCCGATCGACGTGTATAATCATGGCGATATGAAACGCGACTTCACCTTTATCGAGGATCTCGTCGAGGGCATCCGGCTACTGGTGGATGCGGTTCCCGCGCGGCTGGACGCGGTCCCCGAGGGCGACAGCCTCTCGCCGGTTGCGCCGTTCCGCGTGGTGAATATCGGCAATAATGACGCCGTCCAGCTGACCGATTTCATTTCGGCAATCGAAGAAGCGACGGGGCGGATAGCGCAAAAAAACCTGATGCCGATGCAGGCGGGGGATGTGCCTGCGACATGGGCGGATGCGGGTTTGTTGAAATCCCTGACCGGTTATGCACCGAAAACCTCGGTGCGAGAGGGCGTAAAGGCCTTTGTGGACTGGTATCGCGGTTATTACAGGCTCTGAAATCCGCCAGAGCGTTTGCGATGCCTGCACGGAAAAGCGGCAGCGGCGCAAATTCGCACCATTGGCCCGCGCAACCATCTGGCGATCTCGTAGTCAAGCCGCTAGCCTTCCAGAAAACCGATTTCCAAGGAGGAGCAGGCCATGGCCCAGAAGACAGTCATCATCATCGGAGCAGGGATTGGTGGGCTGTGCGCGGGAATTGCGCTGCGCCGTCAGGGGTTTGACGTAAAGATATTCGAGAAGGTGCGCGAGGTGCGCCCGGTCGGGGCGGGGCTTTCGCTTTGGCCCAA
Source organism: Thioclava sp. 'Guangxiensis' (assembly GCF_045348365.1). Taxonomy (NCBI): domain Bacteria; kingdom Pseudomonadati; phylum Pseudomonadota; class Alphaproteobacteria; order Rhodobacterales; family Paracoccaceae; genus Thioclava; species Thioclava sp. 'Guangxiensis'. The sequence continues at coordinate 202,131 of NZ_CP155824.1, forward strand.
CGGGATCCAGTGCCTCAACCATTTGGGGCTGGGCGAACAGATCGCCAAGCTTGGCGGGATGATGGAGGATATGGCCTATATCGACGGGCTGACCGGCGAGACGATGTGTGCCTTTCCGCTGACGCCGCTGTGGGAGAAATCCGGCCAGCGCGGCTATCCGGTGGCGCGGGCTGCCACGCAGGAGATGCTGATGGACGAATTCGGGCGCGAGGAGATCGCGCTCGGGATGCGGCTGGTGGGCGTCGAGGATCTGGGCGAGACGGTTGTCGCGCGGTTCGAAGATGGCACCGAGGTGGTGGGCGATTTTCTGATCGGGGCGGATGGGGCGCATAGCCTTGTGCGTGAGCATCTTCTGGGTCCGAAGGCGCGCCGCTATGCGGGCTATGTGAACTGGAACGGCATTGTCGAGATCGATACGGCGATTGCGCCTGCCGACCGCTGGACGACCTTCGTGGCCGAGGGCAAACGCGCCTCTGTCATGCCGATCGGAGCGGGAGATGACGGCGAGGGGCGGTTCTATTTCTTCTTCGACCAGCCGATGCCGTCGGGCGTGGCCCCCGAGCGGGCCGAATACAGGGCGCTGTTGCAGGAGAGTTTTGCCGGTTGGGCCGAGCCTGTGCAAAAACTGATTGCGGCGGCCGATGGCGGGGCAATCAACCGCGTCGAGATCCATGATATCGATCCGTTCATGACATGGGCCAAGGGGCGGATCTGTATTCTGGGCGACAGCGCGCATAACACCACGCCCGATCTGGGGCAGGGGGCCTGCATGGCGATCGAGGATGCGGTTGTGCTGGAGGATATGCTGGCGGCGCATGCGGATATTCCCGCTGCGCTGCAGGCCTATCAGGCGGCACGGGCCGAGCGCTGCGCCGATCTGGTGCTGAGGGCGCGGGCGCGGTGTGATGTGACCCATGGTGTGGATATGGCGGTGACCGAGGCGTGGTATGCAGAGCTGCGGCAGGAAACCGGCGAGGCGATTTTGTCGGGAATTTCCAAGACAGTCGAAGGTTCGCCGGTTTATGCGGAATTCGCCTGACTAAGGTCAGGCATCACGCTGACACGGGGTCAGGCCGGTTTATAAGGATTTCTTTGGAACCAGCCAGCGCCCGACTCGTTGGGGGAGTTAGAGACCGCGGACCGGCAGCGCCGGTCGGCTTATCCAACCCCCACGGGAGTCACCATGCATACCGAATTGAAGGTCAACGGAACGACCCACAGGCTGGATCACGATCCTCGCCTGACACTACTCGACGCGCTGCGCGACCATCTGGAGCTGACCGGCTCCAAAAAGGGCTGCGATCATGGACAATGCGGAGCCTGCACGGTTCTGGTAAACGGGCGTCGGGTGAATGCTTGCCTGTCGCTGGTCGCGATGCATGATGGCGATCAGGTGACCACGATCGAGGGGCTGGGCAATCCCGAAAACCTGTCCGATCTGCAGGCTGCCTTTGTAAAGAAGGACGGCTATCAGTGCGGGTATTGCACGCCCGGTCAGATCATGTCGGCCACCGGGATGATGGAAGAGGCCAAGGCGGGGGCGCCGTCACATGTGTCGCCGGATCTGGCGGGCGAGGTCAGCCTCGACGACGCCGAGATCGCCGAGCGGATGAGCGGCAACCTGTGCCGGTGCTCGGCCTATCCCTTTATTCGTGAGGCAATCGCAATGGCGGCGGAGGTGAAGAAATGAGGGAGTTCACCTATAGCCGTGCCGAAGATCAGGCCGCCGCGATCGGGGCGATGGGCAATGGCGCGCGCGCCATTGCGGGTGGGACCAACCTGCTGGATCTGATGAAAATTCAGGTCGAAGTGCCTCAGGCGCTCGTGGATATTTCCCGCGTGGCAGGTCTGGACAAGGTCGAGCCGCAGGACGGGGGCGTGCGGATTGGCGCGCTGGTGACCAATGCCGATCTGGCCGCCGATCCGAAGATCCGCGCGCTTTATCCGGTCCTGTCTCGCGCCATTCTGGCGGGAGCTTCGGGCCAGATCCGCAATAAGGCCACCACGGGCGGCAATCTGCTGCAGCGCACGCGGTGCCCGTATTTCTATGATACCTCGATGGCCTGCAACAAGCGCGAAGCGGGCACCGGCTGTTCGGCGCAGGGCGGTGTCGGGCGTATGCTGGCGATTTTCGGCACCTCCGAGGACTGCATGGCGGCGCATCCGTCGGATATGGCCGTGGCGATGCGGGTGCTCGAGGCACAGATCGAGGTCACGGGCGAAAATGGCGCGCGTCTGGTTGCGATGGATGAGTTCTACACCCTTCCGGGGGATCGACCGGATGTGGAGACGGTGCTCAAGCCGGGCGAGATGATCACGGCGGTGGTATTGCCCGAACCGGTCAAGGGCTCGGTTCAGGCCTATCGCAAGGTGCGCGACCGCGCATCCTATGCTTTCGCTCTGGTGTCGGTGGCGGCAGTGATCACGCTGGAGAACGGCAAGATCGCGCAGGCCTCGCTGGCCTTTGGCGGTGTGGGCGTGCGCCCGTGGAAGAACGCCACCGTGGACGGGATGCTGGTGGGGCAGGAGCCAAGTGACGCGCTCTTCGCAAAGGTGGCCGAGGCGCTCTGCCGCGATGCCAATCCGCATCCCGAGACCGAGTTCAAACTTCCCCTTCTCAAACGCAGCCTGATGGCCGTGCTGCGGGAGGCCGCGGGCCTCGCACCGGCCTCGGCTGGCACCGATAAAACGAGGACTGCCGCATGAATGATGTCTTCCGCATGGACAAAGCCCAACCCCGCCTTCTCGACGAGATGCAGCAGGGGGTTCTGGGAAAACCGCTCGACCGGAGCGAGGGCGCGCTGAAGGTTTCGGGTCTTGCCACCTATGCCGCCGAGGTCAAACTGCCCGGTCGGGTCGATGGGGTCTTGGTGCGCGCCACGATCACCAAGGGGAAGGTGACAGGCATCGACGAGAGTTCGATTGCGCATCTTCCGGGGATTCTGGGCGTGTTCCACGGCCCGAAATTCCTGCGCAACCCCGCGCAGGGCATGGCGGACGAGGCTCCCTCGCAGCCCGATACGCGGGTCGATTACTACGGTCAGCCGGTAGCGTTGGTCGTGGCCGAGAGCTTCGAGCAGGCCCGTGACGGCGCGTTGAACCTGAAGATCAGCTATGAGGCCGAGGAGGTCTCGGTCGATCCGCTCGATGAGGCCTGCCATGCGCCCGACAATGACGGCGCGGTCATCAAGGGCGAGATCGACAAGGTGATGACGGCGGCGGATGTTGCGGTCGATCTGACCTTCACCACGGCGGGCCATGTGGCGGCCGCGATGGAGCCCCATGCCGCCGTGGCCGAGTGGAAGGGCGAGCATGTGATCCTGCATGGTTCGCTGCAGATGCTGCGCTTCAACCGCAACGAGCTGGCGGATTCGCTGGGGATCGACCCGAAATATGTGCGGGTGCTCTCGCCCTATGTGGGCGGCGGGTTCGGGTCCAAGCTCGGCGTGGGCGCGGAGGCCGTGGCAGCCTGTCTGGCCGCCAAGGAGCTCGGGCGCCCCGTGCGGGTGGTGATGACGCGCCAGAACGTGTTTGACGCGGTGCTGCACCGGACCCAGACCGTCCAGCGGCTGCGCTTTGCCGCCGATAAATCGGGCAAGCTGTTGGCGATCGGTCATGACGATCTGGTGACGAACCTGTCGGATGAGGGCTTTGCCGAGCCGTGCTCGCAGGCGTCGCAATTCCTCTATGGTGCTGAAACACTGCATTTCCTGCAGACGGTGGCGCAGGTGCATCGCACGCCCACGGGCTCGGTGCGCGCACCGGGCGAGGCTGTGGGGATGGTGCCTTTCGAGGCGGCCTTTGACGAGCTGGCCGAGAAGCTGGACATGGATCCGGTGGAGTTGCGGCTGAAGAACATCCCCGATGCCGATCCGGTGGACGGGCTTGCCTACTCGGCGCGCTCCCTTGCCGAGAGCCTGCGTGAGGGGGCCAAGCAGTTCGGCTGGGACAAGCGTCAGGCACCGCGTTCGCGGATGGAGGGCGAGTGGTATATCGGGATGGGCGTGGCCTCTGCCGCGCGCAAGAACCTGTTGGTGCCCTCGGCAGCGCGTGTCATCCTGCGCGGGGATGGTGCCGTGGTCGAGACCGATATGACCGATATCGGCACCGGTAGCTACACGATCCTGGGACAGATCGCGGCGGAGATGCTGGGTCTGCCGATGGAAAAGGTCGAGGTGCGTCTGGGTGATACCGATCTGCCGGGGGCCTCGGGCTCGGGCGGCTCTTTCGGGGCCAATTCGGCGGGTTCGGCGGTATTCCTCGCGGCCAAGAAACTGCGCGAGGAGGTTGCGGGCAAGCTTGGCTGCGATGTGGCGGATCTCACGCTGAAAGACGGGATCGCGCGGGGCGGCAATCTGGAGAAACCACTTTCCGAGCTGATCGAGAGCGAGATCTCGGCAGAGGGGGCCATCGAGGGCGGCAAGACCTCGGAAGAGTTCCTGTCCTCGGGCTTTGGCGCGCATTTTGTCGAAGTCGCGGTGCATCGCTGGACCGGCGAGACCCGTGTGCGGCGGATGCTGGGGGTCTTCGGTATGGGGCGGATCCTCAACGAAAAGACCGCGCGCTCGCAGGCTGTGGGTGGCATGATCTGGGGCGTGGGCACGGCGCTCAACGAAGAGCTTTCCCATGATCCGCGCACCGGTCATCTGGTCTCGCGCGATCTTGCCAATTACCACGTCCCCTCCCATGCCGATATTCCGGGGAAGATGGATGTGGTCTTTTTGGAGGAGCGCGATGATCAGGCCAACCCGATCCAGACCAAGGGCATTGGCGAATTGGGGATTTCGGGTGCGGGGGCCGCAATCCTGAACGCCATTCACAACGCTTGCGGCGTGCGGGTCTATGATGTGCCAGCCACGCCCGACAAGATTGTGGCGGGGCTCGAAGCTCTCGAGGGCTAAAGACAGCAAAAAACGAGAATAGGGGCGGCCTCAGGGCCGCCCCTATTCCATCAGATCTGCCAGAAAATCGATATCGCGCAGATGCGCGGCAGGCAGAATGACTCGCCTGAGATCGGGGCGGTGGCGCAGCAGGCGTCCTGCGCCCTGATCGCCTGTCACCTCCCTCAATGCGGCAATATCCTGCGGTGCGATCAGCACCGGCGGCATGATCGGGTCGTCCGAACCCGCGCAGGCACAGGCGGGGGCTGTGCCCTCTGCCACCCACTCCAGATCCTTGCGGGTGAGGGCGGGCATATCGCCGAGCGTGATGAGGATATTGCGGGTGGGCGTCCCGAGCGCGGCCAGCCCCGCTTTCAGGCTCTCCGATTGAGGCTGGCCTGCGGCAATGCGGATGATCCGGTAGCCCGACGGGGCCAGAAGGTCCGCGACCCTCTCGTTGGAGGTTACGGCGATCGTGTCGCGGGTCAACTGGCGCAAGGCCCGCGCCATATGCAGCACCAGAGGCATACCGCGATACTCGGCCAGAAGCTTGTCCTCGGGCCCGAAGCGGCGCGAGGCGCCTGCGGCCAGAAGAAGTCCGGTGATCATGTGATCCGCGCCTCGGCCAGCACATCGGCCAGAACCGAGACCGCCAATGTGCGGGCGTCGCGCGCCGAAGGGATCAGCCCGAAGGGGCGGTCCATCCGCGCGATCTGTTCGGGGGGCACACCGGCATCGGCCAGCGTGGCGCATCGGGCCTCATGGGTGCGCAGGCTGCCCTGCGCCCCGATATAGAAGGCGTCGCTGGCCAGCGCGTGCGTAAGGATCGGGGGTTCCCAGTCGTGATCGTGGAAAAAGAGCGTGACGGCGGTATAGGGGTCGGTCTGCAGGCCTTCGGGCCAGCGCGCCGAAACGAGGTGGCGCGCGGGATGGCCCTCGGCCTTGCCAATGGTTTCTTCGCTGGGCGAGAAGAGTTCGGTCGGATAGCCTGCCAGATGGGTCAGCCCCGCAAAAATCCGTGCTTCGGGCCCCTTGCCGAAGACCAGAAACCGCAGATCTGGCGTGAGGGTCAGCGCGACCTCGCCCGAGGCATCAGGGAGGGGCAGCCGCAGTGCGGCGGGGCGGCGTGCGGCCAGCTGCGCTTGCGCGGCGATGAAGGGCGCGCGGGCTTCGGGCGTGGAGACCGGCATCAGGAGGATATCGAGCCCGCCGCCGCAGGGCAGGGCCAGATCGGGATAGGGCGAGCCGCGGCCATAACGGATCACGCGGGGCGTTCCGCTGGCGCGGATCGAGGCGGCATGGAGCACCACATCCTCCTCGATGCAGCCCGAGGAGAGCGACCCCGTCCGGCGACCTTCGGGCGTGATCGCCATGCCGGCGCCTTTGGGCCGGTAGGATGGGCCTTCGGTGTCAACGATGAGCGCCAGGACATCGGCCTGCCCGCTGGCGAGGGGCGCGAGCGGGAAGTCCGACTGGGCGAGGGAGAAGGACCGGCTCTGGGAGGCGGTGCGTTCGGTGGTGGTCATGGTCAGGTCCGGTTTTGTGTTGCTTCCCATGTAAATCGCGCGGCTGCGAATCCTAGCCCTGACCATTGCGCAATGTCTATTGCGGCCCGATAACGGTGTCGGGCCGCGCAGAAGGCGCAATCTTTGGGCGCTCAGCCCTCGCGATAGTAATAGCTGTAGCCGTTGAGCGCGGGCGCACCGCCCAGATGCGCATAGAGAACCTTCGAGCCTTCGGGGAAGAAGCCCTTTTTCGTCAGGTCGATCAGGCCTTGCATGGATTTGCCCTCATAGACCGGATCGGTGATCATGGCCTCGGTGCGGGCGGCAAGGCGGATCGCCTCGTTGGTTTCTTCCGAGGGGACACCATAGGCGGGATAGGCGTAATCCTCGTTGATGACGATCTCGTCCTCGCGGATCCCGCGCCCGAGTTCCACGAGCTTTGCGGCATTATCCGCGATCTCGCGCACCTGCGCGCGGGTCTGCTCGGGTGTGCCCGAGGCATCAATGCCGATCACCCGGTCGGCGCGGTCCTGCGCGGCAAAGCCCACGATCATCCCCGCCTGTGTCGAGCCGGTCACCACGCAAACAACGATATAGTCAAAGGTGAAGCCCAGCTCCTTCTCCTGCTCGGCCACTTCCTCGGCAAAGCCGATATAGCCGAGCGCGCCATATTTATGGACCGAGGCTCCGGCGGGGATGGCATAGGGTTTCCCGCCACGATCCTTGACCGACTGGATCGCATCCTCCCAGCTCTTGCGGATGCCGATATCGAAGCCGTCCTCCACCAGCCGCGAGTCGGCGCCCATCAGGCGGGTCATCATGATATTGCCGACGCGGTCATAGACGGCGTCATAATGGGGCACCCATTTCTCCTGCACCACGACACAGCCCATGCCGAGCTTGGCGGCCGTGGCCGCGACCATGCGGGTGTGGTTCGATTGCACGCCGCCGATGGAGACCAGCGTATCGGCACCCGAGGCGATGGCGTCGGGGACAATATATTCCAGCTTGCGCAACTTGTTGCCACCCATCGCGAGGCCGGAATTGCAATCCTCCCGCTTGGCATAGATCTCGATGCCGCCGCCAAGCGCCTCGCTCAGGCGGGGCAGATGCTCGATGGGGGTCTTGCCGAAGGTCAGCGGATAACGGGGGAATTTGTCGAGTAGGCTCATCTGGGTCTCCGTTTGGTGATGGAGACAGGCTAGCGAGAAGTCTGTGAAAGGTGCTCTCTAACTTGGCTTGCAGATTTGCGGGATCTCTCTCAAAATTCTCCTGCTGTCGTGAAACAGGAAGATAAAGGGTGATATTTTGGAAGATCCTTCCACAGTAGATCTGGACAGAATCGATCTGTCGATCCTGCGGCTGTTGCAGTCCGACGGGCGGCTGAGCAATGCGGAGCTGGCGGCGCGGTGCAATATCTCGCCCGCCACCTGCCACAGGCGGACGCAGCGGCTGTTCGAGACGGGCGTCATCTCGAATGTGCGCGCGCGGATCGCGCCCGATTGTGTGGGGCTCGGGGCCTTGGTGATGGTGGGCGCGGTGCTCGACCGTTCGACGCCCGAGAGTTTTGCCGAATTCGAGGCGGCGGTGCAGAAGATGCCTGCGGTGCTCGACTGTATCCTCGTTGCAGGGGATTTCGATTATCTGATGAAGATCCGCGTGGGCGATATGCGCGATTTCAACCGCCTGCACGGGCGCGAGCTGATCACCCTGCCGGGGGTGCGCCAGATCCGGACCTTCTTTGCCATCAAGGAAGTGAAGGATGACGCGGCCCTGAAATTCTGAAAATGGGGCGGCTTGCGCGCCGCCCCGATGGATTACTTCTGCGAGATCGCCGTGGCGATCTGGTCCGCATTATAACGCATCAGATCCAGATAGGTTGGCGCCGGACCATCGGAGCCCGAGAGCGATTCCGGATAAAGCTCGCCGCCCGGCTGCGCGCCGGTGGCTTCTGCTATCTGTTTGACCAGACGCGGGTCGTTCGAGTTCTCGACGAAATAGGTCTTCACACCATCCGCCCTGATCTGGTCGATCATGCGGGCGACATCTGCGGCGGAGGCTTCGGTCTCGGTGGATACGCCCTGCGGCGCAAGGAAGGTCACGCCATAGGCCTCCCCGAAATAGCCGAAGGCGTCATGGCTTGTCAGGATCTGGCGTTTGCCGGTGGGCGTCTCGCCGATCTCCTCGCGGATCCTGCCATCCAGCGCACGCAGCTGGTCCTTGTATCTCGCGGCATTGGCCTTGAAATCGGCGGTATCGGCCGGATCGGCCTTGGCCAGAGCCATCTCGATATTATCGACCCAGATCATCACATTGGGGATCGAGTTCCAGACATGGGGGTCGGTGACCTGCTTGCCGTCCTCATCAAACATATGGGTTTTGATGCCCTCGGAGACGATGACCGGCTCCTTGTCGGTGCCCGAGGCCTTGGCCAGACGTTTGAACCATGTCTCGAGGCCCTCGCCGCTGAGGAAGGTCACCGGTGCCGCTTTGAGCGCCTTCGCATCCTCGGGGGTGGGGGAGTAGTCATGGGGGTCGCCATTGGCGGGCACGAGGTTGCGCACATTCACATGTTCGCCGCCCACGTTTTTGACGACATCGCCCAGAACCGAGAAGCTGGCGACGACATTGATCGTATCTGCATGGGCAGTGCCCATAGTGGCGACGGTGATGGCCAGCGCCGAAAGCGTGGGGCGGAAGAGATGTGTCATTGCGGTTATCCTTTGATTAGCCCGCGAGATGGGGGCGGTGAAGGGCTCGGGCCAGAAAGCCTTGCGGCGCGACCAGAAGGGAGATGGCGTAGAAACAGCTGGCGGTGAGGATGATCGTGGGGCCGGAGGCAAAGCCCAGATGGTAGGAGACCAGAAGCCCCAGAAAGCCCGAGACCATGGCGATGGCCGCCGAGACCGCGACCATTGCGGGCAGGGTGCGTGCCCAGAGCTGGGCACAGGCGGCGGGCAGCATCATCAGCCCCACGGCCATCAGCGTGCCGAGTGCCTGAAAGCCCGCCACGAGGTTGATGACCAGCAGAAAGAGGAAGATCAGATGATAGAGGCTGCCACGCCCGCCGACCGAGCGCAGGAAGTTCGGGTCGAAACATTCCATCACCAGCGGGCGATAGACCAGCGTCAGCACGATCAGCGTGAAGCTGGTGATCCCGCCCACCATGTAGAGCGCCTTGGCATCGACCGACAGGATCGTTCCGAAAAGCACATGGAGAAGGTCGATATTGGAGCCTTTGAGCGAGACGATCAGCACGCCAAGCGCCAGCGAGGTGAGATAGAAGGTGGCAAAGCTCGCATCTTCCTTGATCTGGGTGCCGCGGGTGACCAGCCCTGCCAGCACGGCGACGCTCAGCCCCGCGACCGCGCCGCCGACCCCCATCGCGAGCTGCGATAGCCCGCCCGCCAGCAGGAAGCCGATCGCGGCGCCGGGCAGGACCGCATGGCTCATCGCATCGCCCACAAGGCTCATCCGGCGCAGCATCAGCAACACGCCTACCGGCCCCGAACCCAGCCCGAGGGCGATGGAGGCCACAAGGGCGCGGCGCATGAAGCCATAATCGACAAAGGGCTGGAGGACCGCGGAATAGAGGCTCATCTTGTGGCATCTTTCGGTTCGCAGGGGCCGGCATCGGGCATCCATGCGGTGGTGGTATTACGGGCGATGCGGAGGTTGTCCTCGGTCAGCACCTGTGGCGTTGAGCCCCAGCCGATCATCTTGCGCGCGATCAGAAGCGTCTCGGGGAAGGCCGCGCGCACCTGTTGGATGTCATGCAGGACGGCAATCACCGTCCGGCCCTCGCCATGCCAGCGGGCGATGATGTCGAGCAGGTCGCGGGTTGTCGCCTCGTCGATGGCGGTGAAAGGCTCGTCGAGCAGGATCACCTGCGCATCCTGCACGATCAGCCGCGCAAAAAGCGTGCGCTGCATCTGCCCGCCCGAAAGCGACGAGATCATGCGGCTCTCGAATCCGCTCATGCCGACCGCCGCGAGCGCCGCGGCCACCTTTTGCGAGAAGCTGCGCCCGATGCTGCGGAAAGCCCCGATCCGGCGCCACGCGCCCATGACCACCACATCCGAGACCGTCATCGGGAAGCCGCGCTCGATCTCGGACAGCTGAGGCAGATAGCCGAAATCATCGGGTCTGAGGCCGCCGAAATCGATCCGGCCCTCGACGCCCAGACGCTGACGCATCAGCGCCTTCATCAGGGTGGATTTGCCCGCGCCATTGGGGCCGACGATGGCGGTCTTGCTGCCGTGCGCGAAACAGCCAGACAGGTGGTGGACCGCCGGACGCCGGTCATAGCTGAGCGTGACATTGTCGAATGTGATGGGCGTGGTCATGGCAGGGTGACGGCCCAAGCGACCAGACCCCAGAGGAGGGCGATCACGATCACGGCGTAGACCATGCGTCTTACCGCGCTGATCGACAGGGTCGAGATGCGCAATTCTATCGGGGCATTTCGGGGCATCGGAACTCGGGCTTACATTGATATGTTATACTATAACTTATTTGTAAGATGCCTATGATGCAAATGCTGGCGGGAGGAAAATCACGTCCGCTTGAGGTGGGATCTTTCTGGTGGGACTATCCGGTGGAAGAGGTCCGCGATGTTCGATCGGGTCGCGGTGCTAGCCAGAGGTTGCGCTTGCAAAAACGGTCGCGACCAACCGCGTGACGACCTGCTCGTCGAGCGGATCGCCATTGAGCACCCGATACCAGAACGCGCCATGGATCATGTCCGACAGGATCTGCAGGTCGCATCCCCCCCCGATTTCCCCGCGGGTCCGCGCATGGCGCAGGATCTCGAGCATCAGCTCTTCGCGGGGCTTCACGAAGCTCTGCACGAAATGGGCGCGGAACTGCAGATCCGTCTGGGCGGCGGCAATCAGCGCGGTCAGGGCGCTGCCCATATCCGCGAGATTGTGGAAGATCTGGGTCAGGAACAGCTCCAGCGTCTTGCGCCCCGGGCAATGCGGATCGAGCGGGGGCAGGGGGGCCGACATCGCATGGAAACTGTCAAGGACGAGATCGGCCTTGGTCGGCCAGCGCCGGTAGAGGCTCTGGCGGGAGACGCCTGCCTCTTCGATGATCTGCGAGATCGATACCGCCTCATAGCCGTGCTGGGCGACGAGATGATGGGCCGCGGCCAGAAGGGCGGGGCCGGTATCGCGGTTGCGCGGCCGTCCGGCGGGGGGAGGCGTTTGTGTCATAGCTGCCCTGCATGGGTTAAGAGACGCGAGTTTCGTATTGATGCGAGACCCAAGTCTCCTAATATCGGTTGCAAGCCCGCCGATCAATTGGAATCGGTCCCTTCCCTTTGGCGCATTGCCCGTTGGTGGCGCCTTACGACTGGATAGATCATGTCAGACCGCCATCCCCCCTATTGGGTTTTTGTCACCGTGCTTGCGCTTCTTACCATCTTCCCGCCGCTTGCGACGGATATGTATCTCTCGGCGATGCACGAGCTGGAGGGGGTGTTGAACGCCTCTGCGGCCGGGGTCGAGATGTCTCTCTCGCTCTTCTTTCTGGGGCTTTGCGCGGGGCAGCTGATGATGGGACCGCTGATCGAGGGATATGGCCGCAAGGTGCCGCTGATCTGCGGGGCGGCGCTGTTCACCGTGAGCTCGCTGGCGCTTCTGTTCACGCGCGATATTACGGTATTCAACAGCCTGCGCTTCGTTCAGGCGGTGGGTGCCTGTGCGGGGATGGTGGTCGGTCGGGCGATGGTCTCCGATCTCTTCACCGGTCGGCAGATGGCCAAGACGCTGACGGTTCTTGTGATGCTGATGACGGTCGGGCCGATTGCGGCGCCGTTTCTGGGCTCGGTGCTCTATACCTATCTCGGCTGGCAGGCGATTTTCGTCGCGATGATCGTGATCGGCTGTGTTGCGGCGATACTGGCGCAGATCACATTGCCCGAGACCCTGCCAGCCGCGAAACGCCAGCCCAAGGCCTTTCGCGGGGCCTTCCGCAGTTATGGCACGCTTATCGCGCGACCGGCCTTTGTGGTGGCAACCCTTTCGGCGGCCCTGATCCAGGGGGCGATGTTTGCCTTCATCACGGGCTCGGCAGGGGTGTTCAAGACCGGCTTCGGCCTCGGTAATATGCAATACGGGCTGATCTTCGGGCTGGTGGCTGCGGCCCTGATGCTGTCATCTCATCTCAACACGAAGCTGCTCGACAGGGTCTCGCCCGAGGCGCTGATCGGGCGCGGTCTGCCTGTCATCGTGATGTTGGCTCTCGGGTTGGTTATGCTGTCGGGCACCACGAATTTATGGGTCTATGTCGTGCCCCTATGGCTGGTGATGGGCATGGTCGGGCTTCTGACGGCCAATATGATGGCGGTCGCTATGGGGGCTGCGCGGGCAATGGCGGGTGTCGGCTCGGCGCTGGTCGGCGCGATCCAGTTCGCGATTGCGTTCCTGTGTTCGTCCTCGGTCGCGCTGATCCCTGTCTCTGACGGTCTGGCCATGGCCGTG
>NZ_CP155824.1:217500-620917 GCF_045348365.1 Thioclava sp. 'Guangxiensis'
CGCAAGAAACCAGAAAATGGCCTAGATCCAATCAGATCAGCAAGACGTTCAGTTTGAACGGTTTGCTCGTCCGATTGGACGGTTTGATATCGTATATAGAGATGAAATTAAACATCAGCATCGTGGGTCGCCCAAGTACGGGTGACAGCAGTTTGATCTGCAAGCAACGATGTTGTTCAAGTCAAGTACACTAACCAATGTTGATGATCTTTCGGGATCGTCAGCGGGATATAGTATGCATGCTTTTGATACAGGAAGAAGTCTATCTTCTTCTGGATCAAATCAAGCGCGAGAAGGGCGTTTGGTGGATGCCTTGGCAGTAAGAGGCGATGAAGGACGTGATACTCTGCGATAAGCCATGGGGAGCTGAGAATAAGCTTTGATCCATGGATCTCCGAATGGGGAAACCCACCTGAATGTTCGTTGTAATTACTTCGGTAGCTTACAACTTGCATAACCAGGGACTTATTACCTGAATACATAGGGTTTTAAGAGCGAACCCGGGGAACTGAAACATCTAAGTACCCGGAGGAAAGGAAATCAATATGATACTCCGCTAGTAGTGGCGAGCGAACGCGGATCAGCCGAGCCTTGAGAGTGAGTAGAATGGTCTGGAATGTCCAGCAATATGGGTGATAGCCCCGTATACGAAGCTCAACGGGACGAATTAAGTAGGGCGGGACACGTGAAATCCTGTCTGAAGATCGGAGGACCACCTTCGAAGGCTAAGTACTCCTTACTGACCGATAGCGAACCAGTACCGTGAGGGAAAGGTGAAAAGCACCCCGACGAGGGGAGTGAAACAGTTTCTGAAACCGGACGCCTACAAGCAGTCGGAGGAGCCTCGAGCTCTGACGGCGTACCTTTTGTATAATGGGTCAACGACTTGGTCTTACGAGCAAGCTTAAGCCGATAGGTGTAGGCGCAGCGAAAGCGAGTCTTAACAGGGCGTCGAGTTCGTGGGATCAGACCCGAAACCGAGTGATCTAGCCATGTGCAGGATGAAGGTTGGGTAACACCAACTGGAGGTCCGAACCGACACCCGTTGAAAAGGGTCCGGATGACGTGTGGCTAGGGGTGAAAGGCCAATCAAACTCGGAGATAGCTGGTTCTCCGCGAAAGCTATTTAGGTAGCGCGTCGATTGTATTCTCCCGGGGGTAGAGCACTGCATGGATGATGGGGGCCCACAGCCTTACTGAGTCTAAGCAAACTCCGAATACCGGGAAGAACTGATCGGCAGACACACGGCGGGTGCTAACGTCCGTCGTGGAGAGGGAAACAACCCTGACCAACAGCTAAGGCCCCCAATTCGTGGCTAAGTGGGAAAGCATGTGGGACTTCCAAAACAACCAGGAGGTTGGCTTAGAAGCAGCCATCCTTTAAAGATAGCGTAACAGCTCACTGGTCTAGTTAAGAGGTCCTGCGGCGAAGATGTAACGGGGCTCAAGCCACGAGCCGAAGCTTTGGATGCACTGTGAAGTGCGTGGTAGCGGAGCGTTCTGTGATATAGAACGCTGCCTCCTTATCTCCTTCGGGAGTATTGGAGGCAATGTTCTGACTGTGAAGCCGGGCTGTAAGGCATCCGGTGGAGTGATCAGAAGTGAGAATGTTGACATGAGTAGCGACAAACAGGGTGAGAGACCCTGTCGCCGAAAGTCCAAGGGTTCCTGCTTAAAGCTAATCTGAGCAGGGTAAGCCGGCCCCTAAGGCGAGGCCGAAAGGCGTAGTCGATGGGAACCAGGTTAATATTCCTGGGCCGTGAGATGGTGACGGATCTGAACCGTTGTTCGACCTTATCGGATTGGTCGGGCAGCCTACAGGTCCCTGGAAATAGCCTCTCTATAAGACCGTACCCGAAACCGACACAGGTGGACTGGTAGAGAATACCAAGGCGCTTGAGAGAACCACGTTTAAGGAACTCGGCAAAATGCCTCCGTAAGTTCGCGAGAAGGAGGCCCCATCTGTAGGCAACTATAGGTGGGGGGCACAAACTAGGGGGTGGCGACTGTTTACTTAAAACACAGGGCTGTGCGAAGCCGTAAGGCGACGTATACAGTCTGACGCCTGCCCGGTGCCGGAAGGTTAAAAGGAGGGGTGCAAGCTCTGAATTGAAGCCCCGGTAAACGGCGGCCGTAACTATAACGGTCCTAAGGTAGCGAAATTCCTTGTCGGGTAAGTTCCGACCTGCACGAATGGCGTAACGATCTCCCCGCTGTCTCAAACGTGGACTCAGCGAAATTGAACTGTGTGTCAAGATGCACACTACCCGCGGTTAGACGGAAAGACCCCATGAACCTTTACTACAGCTTCACACTGGCATCAGGATTGTGATGTGCAGGATAGGTGGTAGCCTTTGAAGCCGGAACGCTAGTTCCGGTGGAGGCATCCTTGAGATACCACCCTTCGCACTCTTGATGTCTAACCGCGGTCCGTTATCCGGATCCGGGACCCTGTGTGGCGGGTAGTTTGACTGGGGCGGTCGCCTCCCAAAGAGTAACGGAGGCGCGCGAAGGTGGGCTCAGACCGGTCGGAAATCGGTCGTTGAGTGCAATGGCAAAAGCCTGCCTGACTGCGAGACTGACAAGTCGAGCAGAGACGAAAGTCGGCCATAGTGATCCGGTGGTCCCAAGTGGGAGGGCCATCGCTCAACGGATAAAAGGTACTCTGGGGATAACAGGCTGATGGTGCCCAAGAGTCCATATCGACGGCACCGTTTGGCACCTCGATGTCGGCTCATCTCATCCTGGGGCTGGAGCAGGTCCCAAGGGTACGGCTGTTCGCCGTTTAAAGAGGTACGTGAGCTGGGTTTAGAACGTCGTGAGACAGTTCGGTCCCTATCTGCCGTGGGTGTAGGATACTTGAGAAGAGTTGCCCCTAGTACGAGAGGACCGGGGTGAACGGACCACTGGTGGACCAGTTATCGTGCCAACGGTAGTGCTGGGTAGCTATGTCCGGACAGGATAACCGCTGAAAGCATCTAAGCGGGAAGCCCCCTTCAAAACTAGGTATCCCTTGAGGGCCGTGGAAGACCACCACGTCGATAGGCTGGAGATGTAAGTGCAGTAATGCATTCAGTTGACCAGTACTAATTGCCCGATTGGCTTGATTTGATCCAGTAGTAGACAGACACTCCTACAGATCAAAATCATGCATACGAACACAACTTGACTTGGACGCTCTTTATTCGGTTTGGTGGTCATAGCGCTGGCTATACACCCGGTCCCATTCCGAACCCGGCCGTTAAGGGCCAACACGCCAATGGTACTGCGTCTCAAGACGTGGGAGAGTAGGTCACCGCCAAACCTAATAAAGAGCGTCAATCATCTCTATAACGATACCCCCCCAATCAGACACATCCTTACGCGGGATGGAGCAGCCCGGTAGCTCGTCAGGCTCATAACCTGAAGGTCGTAGGTTCAAATCCTACTCCCGCAACCAAATAAAAAGCCGTCTCATCAGAGGCGGCTTCGCGCATTCTTGACACAGCAAAAATAGAACGGAAAATCCGCTCAGAAGAGCGAATGAAGACGGGCATCAAGAGCCTCCGCCTGCAAAATCTCCAGACGCACAGGCAATGTCAGCACCTCACCACGCAAGGATGAAGGCAAACGCGCAGCGTCCTTCTCTGTAGCGCGACACTGACTTTTTCAGTCTGGGACACGGATAATTGCAGCAAACGATTTTTGATAAGGAGGCCATTAAGCGCGAGTCTAATGAGGCGACGAATTGTGCCTCGCCGCCCTAGATGTTGCTGTTAGGGCAACCCAGCGATCAGTTCGCCCAAACAAGCCTGCCCTGATCGGAGAGACGCGCCTTGCTCCGCTCATATTCGTGCATAATCTCGTCGTCCGTCAGCGCATGATCGAACACCTTTATCCGGCGCACTTTTAGCGTTCTCACAGAAGCACTTTTCGCAACATCCGAAAGCGCCGGTTTTTCACTGCAATCTGCCATGACTTGAGCCCCTTCAGTTCGGCCAAACGAGCTTACGCTGTTCGGTGAACAATGCCTTGCTGCGTTCACGTTGAAGCCAGATTTCATCATCAGCCATGCCGCGTTCATACAGCAGCACTTCGCTGACGTTCACATAAGCCGCCGATGACCAAGTAGAGTAAACGCCAGCCCCAATCCCGAGATTATTCGCGCCGATCACTCGGTTGGCGTAATCGTAGGCGGCACTGTCTTTCTTGCTCAAAACCCCGCCTGCGCTATCGAAGAGCGACATAGTGGAGCCCGTCAGACGCATAGCGGCCCAGATGAGCCCGCTCCCGTCATAATCGTTATCACTGACGTTTTGCGTATTGGCGTTCGCCGAGCCATTCCAGCGGTGCGCATTGCTCCCGACCCGACCAGAGGTCGGAGATCCGGCCTTCAGCATAATGCCGCCCGGCGCCGCGCTGTCATAGTTCCCGATCAGAGGCGTTGCAGCCGCACCGCCTGACAGCGAGAACACCACGATTGCCGTCAGCTCTTTGGGGTCGGGGATATTAAGGCGATACCCGTTGGCGTTGTTGACGATAACGCCTTGGCTATCGAACGACGGCGCGCCGATAGCGGTCAGCGTAACGCCGCTATTGGCAAGGTTCTCCATGCTGTCGGCGCTGTCACGCGGACGAATGGCCAGAAGCAACCCCTCGCGGTTATAGATCGGTGCGACCGGAAGGCCGATATTCGGGGCGGCAAACCCGCCCAAGCTCATGACTACGCCCATTGCTGGATCTCCTCGTCGCTGATGACTGAATAGTTGTGGAGCGGCACCACCACGGCCCCGCTCGTTGTGTAGGTGTCGCCGGTTCCCGCCTCGTCGCAGAGATTGCCGCGTGGCCCATCGATGCGCCCAGAGGTCGCAGGATCACCATCGCGGCCCCATGCATATGTCAGGCGGTCGCCTTCCTGCAGATCGCCGGTCAGGGTGACGCGGATTGTGTCCACGCCCGTGATGTCCACCGTGTCGATGATGTCGCGCAGGGCGCCGTCCGCATCGCGGATATCGAACCCGTAATTGACCGCCTCGGTGACACGGGTCGTGTCGAATTGCAGCGAGCCGGTCGGCACATGATATTGCTGGGTGATCGTCCGCCCCTGCGCGATCGTCGTGACAGGGTGCAGGGGCGCCCAGAAGCCCTGTCGAGCAAATGAGTCAGCGGCCCGACCATAGTAAAGCCCAAGCATCCGGTAGCTGTCATTCGTCAGGTGCAGGCTGTCCGTGTAAAAATCGAACATATAGATCGGGCAAGCCATCAGGAGGCCATCTTCCTGCGCCACCTTCAGCTGCGCGAGCGCGATATGTGGATCAACCCCGTAAACGCGGTTGGCCGCCGTCTGATAGATCAAGCATTTCGGGGCGAATGATTGCCCGAAGCTGGCCTTTGCATCGAACGCCATGCTTGCCACCATCTGGCGCAACCGGCTTTCATAGAGGGCGGGATTGGTCTCGACCGCAGTATCCTGCTCGCCTTGGGTAAAACCCCAGAACCACAGGGAGGCCGTTTCCCCTGCCGCCTCTGCCAGACCTTTCAATGCTGCCATTTGTGTAGGAAGCGCTGCGTAGTTGGTGCTGCCCTTCGACAGGTTGAAAATCTCGCGCCCCGCTTTGCCAGGAACGGTCCCGACATAAGCATAGGAACCCGCAGCATAGCCCGGATCAAGCGCCGAGAGGTGATCGGTCAAGCCGGACATGAGCGTCTCGCCATTATCGCCATAATCCGCCTCGATCAGGGGCACCAATCCGCTCAGATCTGCGACCTCACCCCGCAATCCTTGCGTGAACATAAGGTTGCGATAAGCCTGCGCAGTCGTCAGCGCGGGCTGACCGCGCGCGCCGATTGAGAGCGACTGGCCGTAGCTGATAATCATGCGAAGGGTCGTCGCGACAAGGTCAGCGGGAGGCTGTACGAATTTACCAACCTTCCTGACAACCGATGCCTCAAGGCTGCGCACCCGCTTATGCAGCTCTACCAGATCGAGCATGTTGCGCTCAGCATCCATGAACGCCAGAGACTTGGCCTCCATTTCAGAGGCGATCTCCAGACCCCCAAGAAGAATACCGCCCTGTTCGGTCAACCCGAAGAGCTGGCGCCCGAGACGGTCATGGACGATACGGTCCTTCAAGAGCGCATCCACGATCGCGTGGACATCCCCGAAGCGCCAAGACAGGTCGGGCCAGATCTCGCCGATCACGCGGCCAAGGCCATCGGTAAACTGCCCGGACTCGGACGTATCGCCCGCCGTATTCTTGGGGCTATGCAGACCCAGAGCGAAGGGATTATTTTCCTCGAGCCAGGATAGAACGGTGCGCTCAACGACCGTCATCATGACCTTCTCGACGCTATCGGTGATCGTATCGGCCGATTGGGTCCCAGTATGGTTGGCGCGGTTCTTGGCCGCTAGAATTTCTGCGGCCTGAACTGCATTTGTTGGCAGATCACCAATACGGGCCCAATTACCTTCATCGGCCACCCCATCCTTACGGTAGATCCCGTTGATGGCATCAGTATCGCCCCAAACCGACGCTAACGTCCCATCCGCTGGGCTTAAGTCAGCCTGAAGCTCGGCATAGGTGGCATATGCTACGCCTCCGAGCTTCTGCCAGATCGCAGCGGCGATCAAATCGAACGGCACGCGGGTGGTAGATCCAAAGCGGTTGCCTAAAATATCGTCCAGCATCGCGCCAACCGGCACACCCGTCGTTTCAACCCCACTTGCCACTGCACATCTCCATCTAGCCGGACAAGCTGATGTTGCATGCAGGGATACGAAAATGCCCCCTGAACTGATTAAGTGACAAACAGTATTGAACAATCAACGCCGAGGCGATCTTGTATATCTAATTCAATAGGCTTGGAGATTGGGGGAAGGCATGCGTAAATTTATCAACCGGGTGTTCCGAGAAAAACGCGTCTCGGCATCTTTCGATTCAAGGCAATCGACTAACTCTCAACCAGCCAATCAATCCCATGAGACAGGAGCCGAATGGATGTATCGCGAGATGGGCTCGCTTACGCCGGACCGCATTTATCATTATACTTCGTCTGCGAGCCTCATTTCGATAATTTCACGTCATGAGCTGTGGTTAAGTGATGCCACCTTCTTAAATGATAAAGAGGAAATCATTTTAGGGCGAGAGCTAGCTCGCGATCGCCTTCAGATCGCTTTAGCTGAAGAGAAAATACCCAAGGTCGCGGAGATGCTAAAGCGCACAATTTCGATCTTCGAAGAAAGGTTGCCTCCTCAGGTCTACATTGCCTGTTTTTCTTTCGAAGCTGACGACCTCAGTCAATGGCGCGCTTATGGTGGCACCGAAGCTCCAGTAGCAATTGAGTTCAATCGTAGCCCATTGATGTTGGGAAATGTGGTTGATGGTATAATTGATCGCGTTCGATATACCGATCACGACCAGAAAGCCTGCTTTGATGAAACTGTAGCAAAATATATTTCAACCTGTCACAGGGATATTGAAGCAGCTCTTCAGGCAAAACCGGGACAGTTACCAGTAGACGTCGATAGAGAGCTTCCACTGATGGCGGCAAATCTTTACCACGACATCTGGCAACAAGTGGTTCTTTGTAAACATCAGGCTTTTGCCGCAGAGCGCGAGATCCGCTACGTCTATACAGATCATAAGCCCGTCGCTGACGAACTGCTTCCAGATACTTATCGCCAAGAAGTGAAGCCGCTTTTCCGGTCTCGCGCAGGTCGTATTGTTCCCTTTCTAAAGATAAAAATGCTTCCCCTGCATCCGCCTAGGAGGGAAGACGAACCACGTAAGTTGCCCATCCGATCAGTGAAAATTGGTCCGACACCTGAGCCAGATTTAATTGAACGCGGCGTTCGTATGCTTTTGGATGCGAATGGGTATAATGATGTAGAAATCACCCACTCTAGCGTACCGTTTCGCTCTGGGTAATTACCTCAGAATTCGCGTACTTGCGAAAGTCGAATATTCAGAGGCAATGCCTGAGTTTACCTAAACGATCTCGACCACAAACGGCCCAGAAACCGCCCCCGGCACGAGATCGTCGTTCAACGGCTCCAGCCAGATGTAATGGGTGCCGATATCGAGACAGGCATCGGTCTCCAGATAGGCAGTCAGGTCCAGCACCTGACCATCGAACCCAGTATCGGCGCGCAGGATCAGCTGGTCATTGCCCGTCACCGCTTGCAGCCGGAACGCATAAGCTCCATCGGCGGTGATCGCATCGGTAAGGCGATCAGACCCACCCGTTAAACCCGCTGTTAAACTGCCCGCAACAAGGTCGCTGACGGTCAGGCTGATACGGTAGAACTTACCGCTCTGGGCAGAAAATGCCTGACCGATATCCCCCGTCAGACCCGCCGCATGCACGGCCGCCCCGCCTTGAACCGTCCAGCCCTCATCTGCTGTCCAGGCGGTCTCGTCGTCGAAACCGGTATCGGTCACGAGGTTTGATCGATTGGTGTCGCCGATGGTGAAACTCACGCTCTGCATCGGGCTGACGGCATAGGGCTCGCCCACCGCATCGGCCTCGCGATCGAGTGTCGAGGACAGCGAGCGATAGATCTGGATGGCGGTTGTAGCCGTGTCGGGGCCGGTCGCCAGCTGAATGAGGACCCCGCCCAGAAGGGTGGTGATGCTGATCGCTTCGGCATCCAGCTCGGTCGGAATGGCCGCGTCATCGCCGCCGACCTCGATCGTGATGATCGCCGTCGGCGCACTTTCCACGCCCGCAGCCGAGACGGATGTCGCGCGGATCTCGACCAGATCGCCGGTCGCATAAACGGTGAGGCTGCCCCCGCCATTGGCTACGGGGATCTGCTCGGCAGCCCATTCGGTCGCACCGGAGAGGCGATGCTCGACGATGAATTCACTGGCAGGCATATTGTCGGGATCGGCCTGCAGGAGGTAATCGATCTGGCCTGCCGTGCCGGTGCCGTCGATCCCGCTGGTGATGGCCGTGAAGCGCGGGGTTCCGGGGGCGAGCGCGCTGGCCCCGATCTCGTCGCCTGCGCGGCCACTCCATGCGGGGATCTCGTCTGCCGCTAGAAGCTGGTCGATCTCGGGAGCCTCATCGACCATATGCAGGATCTCGGCATTCTCCTCGCCGCGCTCGATACCGCGCACGATCATCGGCAGGCTTTCGGATGAGGCCCGACCGAAGAGGATCACGTCACCGCCCTGCGGCACCACTCCGTCGCCCTTCAAGATCAAGGCCGTCGTCTCGCCTGCGACCGTGCGCAGCTGCCGGATGATCGAGGTGCCGATCGTATCGGGTTCCTGACCGTCGGGCCGGTCCTCGAAGGTGCGAAAGCGGATCACATAGTCCTGACCGTCTTCCATGAGGACGCTCTGATCCAGTTCGATCATCTGGCCGATGACATCGAGGACGCGAGCGGAGGCCTGCACGCTGTCGAGAACATAGTGGCTCAGCACTACCTTGTCGCCGCGCGTCGCCACACGGATCGGGCCGTCCTGTGTCGCCTGATAGGCATCGCAGCGATAGATTGCCTCGTACTGGCGGCGGCGGGCCTCGCGCCAGATGATCGCCGGATCGGTGATGCCGGGCAGATCCAGCGCCTCAGTCAGCGTGATCTCGCCCTCATAGCCCGGCCAGCGCACCACGCGCTCGGCATCCTCGTAATTGTTCGTCTCATCCTGAAACCGCACCCTGAAGGCGTGGGGATGCGCGATATAGCTGCGGGTGGCACGGAAGCCCGAGCTGTTCTGGGGATCGAGGTGATCGACAATCAGATCCTGCGGCCAATCGACGGTGACGCCCCATTTCACGCCATCATGGCGGGGGGTGGCGCGGCCGGCGGCGGTGATCTCGGTCAGAACGTCGCGCAAGGAGGTGCCTGCCTCGTCAAAGACCTTGTTGAAGCTCAACCCGTTTTCGCTGCAGAAGGCATGCCAGTCCTGCAGCTGGTCGAGATCGATCCCGACATCGCTGACCGCCTTCGGATTGGCGGGCGATTGCAGGGCGTAACGGTAGAGCGAGGCCGGATTGCTGGTGGCCCGCTCAATCCATGTGCCGGTCGCCGCATCCCAATCGGGGCAGATCCGCTTGCCGATGACGCTGAGATTGTCGAGAGCACCCGAGAGCTGATGCGTGGCCTTGATCCTGACCGCGACCAGCGCCAGGGGGCGCGGATAGGCCAGCGGGTATTCGGGCCGCAGGGTCTGCAGGGCGGCCCAGCTAGTGCGCCTTTGGACAGAGTTCTTGGTGCTCTCAGCCGTCAGCATGGTCAGGCGTACCTGCCAGCGCCCACGGCTCGGAAACTCCCATGTGTGCTGACGAAAGAACGCCTCCAGCTTCTTGCCCGAGATCTTCAGCGTCGTGACCTCCTGCCATTCCTCGCCATCGACGGGTCGCTGCTCGATCAGGACAGACACCGACTCGCTGCGCGACTCTCCCTCATCGTTGATTCGGATCATGCCGGACGGGAACGCCAGAATGACCGACGCGCCGCTGGCATCGGCTCCGGTGGTGCGCACGACAGGCGTCTCAATACTGGGATTGACCGTGTGCTTTTTCACGGTCGTTATCCCGCCCTCGGTCTCCTCTGGTGGATCGAAATACCCATCGGGATAGTCCGCAATAAACTCCTCCCATGATCCCCATGCCGGGTCCCAATCCGTCTCATAGCTGACTTCGACCAACTCGCCGCGTTCGTCGCGCCGCAGAGGACGCGTCAGCTCGACACTGATTGCTTCTTCGGCGATCTGCTGGGGAAAGAGGCTCAGGACGGTGTCGCCCTCGACACCTTCGCGCGTCTCCACCTCGACGCTGGTATAATCGCTGATCGACGTCTCGCCGATCTTGATGTCATCGATCTGGATCCGGCCTTCGCCGAGCGCGAACATCGCGCGGATATACTGCCAGTCCCCGACGATCTCGGTATAGCTCAGCGCGCCGAAGGGCGGCGCATAGCGCACGGTCCCCATGAGGATCGGCACAGCGCCATTGGGTTCGGCACGGTTGCGGAAGCCCGAGATCGTATAGCGGTTCTGGGCCTCGCGGTCCTCAGGCTTGACCGGCGGGATCAAGGCGTTGATCAGCATATTGCCGACGAGGCTGACGCCCGCCGCGACAAGACCACTCCAGGCGCTGGCGCCAAGCCCGAATGTGCCCGCCAGGGCGGGTGCAAAATACGCCCCGATGGCAATGGCCGCGACGGCCACGACGATGCTGAGGACCGCTTTAAGTGCCCCTTTGCCCGCAATCAGGCGGATCACCACGCGCACGCCGGGCTTCGGGCGCAGCTGCGCCCACATTGACCGGTACAGCACCATCGCGCCCTTGGCCGTGACCAATGTAACGCGCACCTGCGCGAGATCCGCCTCTGGCAGCGTCGGCAAGGCCACCTTGACGATCTCGGCAACGCTCAGCCCTTCCAGCACCTCCATCTCGATGCGGCGGGTGCCGGGGTCGAGATGAGAGGCGGCAAGAACCGGAATGGTATTAGGCTTGGTCATCGGAGGTCTCTTTTCCCAGCCAATGGAATTCGCCGATGAGGCGGCGCGACCACGGGCCTGTGCTATAGCGTTCGACTTTGGAGCGGTCATCTCCGACCATATGCAGCATCACGCCCGGGCGGATCACGAGGCCCAGATGCGAAGCGAACTGGCCCTGCCGGAAGACGGCGATATCGAAGGGGCGCGGCGGGCCGATCCTCTGGGCCCAGAGCGGCGAGGATGCGGCCCCGTCGATCAGCGCCGAGATCTCGCTCTGCTCATCGACAGAGGCATAGCGGCCCAGATAATCCGGCAGGTCGACCCCCAGCTCGCAGGCATAGACGATACAGGCCAGGCCCCAACAATCCGCACCCTCCAGATCACGGCCAAAGGCAGCATAGGGGATGCCGATATAGGCGTTCGACCAGCTCACAGATGCAGCCCCGGAAACCGGTCGCGGGTCATGCGCCCCGCCGGAAACGGCTCCAGCTCGATCTCGTCGCGGCTGAGCGAGAGCTGGATCTCGGTCTCAGTGATATCGGCGCTGAGGAGTTCAAGGCCCAGATATTCGGCCTCGATCACATCGGGCGTCTGCGCCAGCACCACAGCGATATTGACCGTGGCGGGCGTGCGGAAGCTGCGCAGGAGCCGCGTCATCTCGATATCGAGGTTTTCCAATACGACCTGAGCCGCTGCTGGCGCGTCTTCCTGATCCGAGGGCAGAAGCGCCGAGGCCACGATCCAGAGATAGGGATCACTTGCAGGATCCGCGCCGCGCCATGTCGATCGGGTGCCATAGACATCCGGATCCTCGGAGATCAGATCGGCATTGTCGGTCGAGAGGCGGATTGGCCCCTCTTCGAGATCGGGATGGGTCACCTCGAAGAGGACGACAAAGACCTCGCCGCCGAGATCTTCGGCATCGAGCGCCATGCGGGCATTGAGCGAGAGCTTTCTCATCGGATCACCTGAAGGGAAAAAGTCATACGGAATTCGCGACCGATGATGGTTTCGGTCGGGAGCTGGTCACCCCAGGCGCAAAGCCATTGCCGCGCGACCAGGAGCGGCACCCCATCGCCGGTCTGAAGGGGCGTTCCATCAGAAGACAGAAGCGGCCAGCCGTCAGATGTCGGATCCGGCATCCAGAAGCGGTCCGCACCGAAGAGGCACTCCTCCTCGAAGAACCGATCGAACACGGCTTTTTCGCTCCGGCTCAGCATCACCGACAGGGTCACCAGCTGCGTGCTGCGCGACAGCTTGCGGCGATAGCGGACGGGTCCCGCATCGCCCTGCGATTTGCGCCGGCCATCCTGATAGCTGCGTTGCCAGCTGTTGCGCTCCGGGCGTGGCAACTCCGTGGGCCATGTAGCGATCATCCGCGGCTCCTCGTGGCGGGCTTCATATTATATCGCGCCTGCATGCTGCGCCCGAAGGGATTGCCCGGCTGGGAGGCAGCGGCGGCCATCTGGCGGCCGATGGTCATCGTCACCTGCGGCTGGCCACGGCTATCGGTGCTCTGTTGGGCCTCGACCGGCTCGCTGCCATAGTTGTTCACGGTCATCTGGAGGGGGCCGGCATAGCCAGCAGAACCGCCTGCAGCCCCCGCCGTTTCCGAGGGCATAAAGGGGGCGTTTATCGCCGAGACATAGCCACCCGTCTGGAAGCCGCGCAGGGTGCCGCGCCGCATGGCTTCGAGCGTCTTCGGCCCGATGCGACGGGTCGCGGCGGCATCAAATACGAACTCCTGTTCATGGACCACGCCCGCCACGCGGTTCGGATCGGAACCACCGGTCTCGCCACCCACCTTGAAGCCCGGAAGGCCGAAGGCCCCGCCGACAATGCCCACGAGCGATGAAAGTAGATCGCCACTGCCGCCGGTGATGCTGCCCCCTTGAAACGCGCCAGAGAGCGCCTGACCGAAAGAGCCGAAGCCTTGGCCCAGCTCGCCCAGCGAAAGGCCCGCCGTGCCCGTGGATTGCGTGAACTTTGAGAGCGCATCTTCGGCGGCCCCCAGCCGGTCCCCCCAACCAAGCGCGCCTGCCGGATTGGCGGCACTCCACCCTTGCGGGCGCTCGAAACCGGTGAAGGCGGCGGTGGCATCGGTCACATTTGTCGAAGCCTTCAGACGCTCCAGAACGCCGCTTTCCGAGGTCAGGAGCTCCTTCCAGACATAATCGAGCTGGCCATTGATGTTGCCCAACCCCCCGAGACCGCCCACTGACGACAGAAGGCCCGCGCCACGATCCGCATGGTGCTGGAAAAGACCGAAGGACGTACCGCCATCGCCGATCGCGAGCGGGTTCAAAGCGCTCTCGGCCGAGGCATTGCCCACGATCGCTGCGACCTGATGCGGCGCGAGCCCCTTAGCCGAGAAATAGTCCCAGATCTGTTGCGCCGTGCCTTCCTTGCCGCCCGGCAAGCCGTTGGCATTGGCCGCAAGGCCGGTCTCCATACTGCTTGCGGCGAAGGACATCGCATTGCCATTGATGCTGACCGTGCTGGCATGGACCTGCATGGAAGGCGTCTGGACAGCAGAGGCTTCCATGGCCGTAACCGACGGATCTGTCGCGCCGGTCAGACGGGCAAAGACGCCTTTCAGGCCGCCCACATCGTCGAAGGTCGCGTAATCGCTGCCGAAGAAGGCGTTCTTCAACGGGTTCTTGATGCCCAGTTCCGAGACCGTGCCGAGGATATCCTCCGCGAGGCTCTCGAACGCGCCGCCGGCATCGCCATCCATGAGCTTATCGACGATCCCGTCCACTGCGTTCTCGCCCGCAGATCTGATATCGTTCCAGGCATCAATCTGCTTTTGCAGCTCGCGGGTTTCGGTCGCATAGGCGCTGGCGCGATCGCGGATCTGCTGGGCCTCGGCGCTGTTTCGATCGAGACGCAGCGCTGTGATCTTCTGCTCGGCCTCTGCCATGGCCAGAGCGCGTTGACGAACCGGCTCCGATTGCCCGATCAGTGCCGCCTCCAACCGCAGCATCTGCAGTTTTTCTTCCTGCCCGCGCAGGTAATCGCGCACCGATTGGGTCTGATTGGCACGGCGATCGATCTCGATGGCCTGGGCCTGTGCCGTGCGCAGCCCCTCGATCACCGCCAGAAGACGGGTCTTTTCCTCACCTTCCGCCGCTGCGGCAGCCGCCACCAGCGGGCGCAGGGTCAGTTCGTTTTCGAGTAGGCGATTGGCATCCTCCGAGGTGATCGCGCCGCTGGCCACCTGTGCCTGAAGCTGCGCGCGCAACTCGGTTTCCGCCTGAAGGTCTTTGGCCTGCGTTTGGGCTTGCGCGATGGCCGCGTCGATCTCGCGCGCACGGGCGGCTGCGACGCGGGCCTGACGCTCGGTCTCCGAGATCTCCTCGCCGGTCAGCTCCAGAAGCGTGCGGCGGGCCTGCAGATCGGCGCGGGTCAGCGGGTTGCGTTCCTGCGCCAGCTGGATATCGATCCGCGCCAGTTCGTTCTCGCGCTCGCGGCGGGTGTTGAGGGCCTCGATCTGGGACGTGGTGCTGGCAATCGCAGCCGCGATCCGGGCGCTTTGTTCATCCGAGAGACCCGGGGCCTCTGCGCCAGCCTGCAAGGCCGCGAGCTCGTTCTCGAGCTTTTGCCGACGCAGCGCCCCCGAGTTCACGCCCGCCTCATCGGCAATGGCCAGCGCCGCCGCGCCGCGCTGTTCGGCGGCCCGTTCTTCCTGCTGGCGGGCCAGCTCATCGGCTTCCGCCTGCAGCTCGGCAAGCTGCTTTTGGGCGTCCTCGATCGAGGGCAGACCCTGACGGGACCGCTGGCGGGCGGATGCGTTCCGCGTGCGCTCCAAAGTGGTCTGGGCATCGGCGATCCGCTCATCGAGCGAGGGACCATCCACGATGCGGTCAACGGACGCGCCGATCCACTCGAAGGCGTTGCTGGCCCCCGAAGAAACGGCCTGCCATGCGCGGCCGAGCGCGGTGGTCGCATCCGTTGCCTCGACCAGACGGTCGGGCAAGGCGTCAAGCAAGACGGCCTGCGCCTCGGCCAGTTTGTTCTGCGCCGTGAGATTGCGGGCACGTTCGGCGGTGGCCCCGTCGATCAGCCCGTATTTGGAATAGAGTTCGTCTGCCGCCCTCGCCGGATCGGCGAACATCTCCGCCAGCGCATCACCGGCCTTGCTGGCATCGATCCCCATCGTCGCCGCGAAATCCTTCGAGAGCCCGATCAGCTCGTCGAAATTATCCGCGCCGATGCGGCCCGTGCGCAGAAACTGCGCCTGCATCGCCCGGGCCGAGGAGACCGAGATCCCCGCCGAGGCCGCGCCCGCGCGTGCCGCCGCATCGAGTTCGGAGGCGCTGCCCGTCATGGCAAGGCCGACACCACGGCTCGCGGTCTCCACCTCCTTCGTCGATTTAAGATAGCTGTTATAGGCCAGCCCCAAAGTGAGGACCGACCCAGCCGCGAGCCCCATACCGATGCGCATGGGCGTCATGGCGCGTGTCAGGGCGCGGAAGGTATTGCCGACCCCGCCATAGATCTGGGTGATCTGCGGGCCTTGCTGCAACAGCACCTGCTGGGGCGGCATGCCCAGCAGAAGGGTCTGGAAGACATCGTTGAGCTGATAGGTCAGGTTGCGGGCTTCATGCGCCTGCAGCTTCATCGCACCGGCATGGCCCCGGGCTGCGGCCGTGACAGGGGCCATGCGGGAGGCAGCCTCCTCACGGGCCTGCGCGGCCTCGCGGGCGTTGATCGCGCCGATCTTCTCGTCGGCGGCGATCTCTTCGAGACGTTTCTCATACTCTTTACTGGCCGCAAACAGCGGATTGTAGCCCGCGCGGATCGCATCCATCTCGGCGCGGTAAAGCGCACTTTCCTGACGGGTGGCCACGACTTCCGCGCCAAGACCGCGCAGCGCTTCCTTCTGGGAAGTGGTTGCGGCGACATAGGCCCGCTGGCTTGCCGCCTCTGCCGTGGAATTGGCCGTGATACCGGAGAGATTTGCAGGCAGTGCGCGGGCGACCGTTTGCGGCGTGGCACCGGCTGCGCGGGTCGCGCGGTCGCGGGCTTCCTGTTCGGCGGCGGCCAGCTGGCGGGCCGCTTCCGCCGCTGCCCGCGTGGCAGCCGTCTCGCGTTCAAGGGCTTTGGTATGGGTGTCGAGATCCTTGGCACTGGCACCGGCTGCGGCACCAACCGACGTGATGTCCTTGCGGGCCTCGGCGGAGGCAGCTTTCAGCTGCGCTCCGTCGCCCTCGAACCGCATAGACATCACGAAGGGATTGGCCATCAACTTCTCTCTGCAAAGGTCGCAAGCGCCGCGCGCTCCATCTCCTGCAGATCAGCGAAGACCTCGTCTTCAAACTTCAGCCTACGCATCACTACATCTACAGCGATATAATCGAGGCCAAGGTAGGAAATGCCCCCTGAACTACTTGAGAGCCGCCATTGGGTCTCGCAAGAAAGCCAGGCATTCAACGCGCTCCAGTTCTCGGGCCAGATCTGGAAAGCGTCCTCTTCCCGGGGCACATGGTCGGGAAGATCGAGGCCCATGTTCCGGAAATCGGCTAGAACCTCGTCGTCGGGTGTGGCGGCCACGCGGTCATCTGCGCGGCCCATCCGGTGCAGCGCCCATCCGCGCGCAGCCTCGGTCAGTTTCCCAGGCGGGCCTCCTGACCGGAGAGGCTGTCGGCATAGGCGGAATAGACGCCCGTGCGGAACCAGCTCATCTGCAAGGCCGCGCCCAGCATCTCCTCGGAGAAGGGCACGGACGTTCCCTCTTCATCGAGCACATCGTCCCAGCCTTTGACCACCGCCTTCAGCTCGGAATGCTCATGATCGGCGCGTTCCTTGGGGGTGTCCAATTTGGACAGGGCTTCCTGAGACGCGATGGCCGCGTCGCGGCCCTTCGGCTCGAAGAGAACCTTTAGCTGCTGCTCGGCGATCTTGCCGGGGTTTTGCGGGTCGGGCATGCGCACGGTCACAGGCCACCAGTAGCGCACGGTCTTTGCGAGGGTGAATTTCACGGGGGTCTCCTTCAGAGGGGGTGTGGCAGTTCGGGGCAGCGCACAAACCGCCCGTCGAGGAACTCGGAGGCCGGTCGGGCCCAGAGCGGATGCTCGCCCTCGGCGCTCAGGGCGTAAAGGATGGCGGGGCCCGCATTGGCTTCCAGAAAGCAATGCCCGAACACGCTATATTCAGCGCCGCTTTTAAGATGCTGCCAGCGCGAGCCCTGCGGGGCGCGTTCCGCGACCTGCGCCATCTCGATCGACATCATATCCGGTGATTTCACGGCTATGTCTCCTATGGGGATTTCGTGGCGACTTCGGCGCGGAATGCGCCGCTGCAGGGTATGGCTCGGGGAGCGTCCCTGACCGACAAACCCGCCGCCAAGGCTGTCGGGGGCTGTGACTGGATCCCGAGCTACCAAGGGTCCACTCACAGCACGACGGGGAGGTAGCTTAGCGGATGGTCAGGACAAGCTCGTCCAGACCGTTTTCCGGACAAAGCATCAGCGGCAACGAATAGTTGACCACGCCATCGGTCTGGCCCTGTGTCGGGCGGCCCAGCTCGACCTTCGGCGCGGCGATCTCGACGATATTGCCCGCCGTCTTGCCATGGACAAACGACAGGACCCCACGGGCGCGCGTGAGCGCGATATCGAACCAGTTGACGGTGGCCAGATCGCGGGCCTCGACCACAGCCGTGCCGGTCAGGCTGCGATCGGTAATCGCCATCACCTCGTCGCCGATCAGGAAGCGCGGGGTCAGCGTATTGCCAAGATCCACGCTCAGGCTCTCGGCCACCGCAGCCCAGCCATGGAGCGACATCACCGAATTGGCTTTCGACACGACCAGCGGCGTCATCCATTGCGTCATCGACACCGCAGGCATGGTGCCGATATCGGTGATGGTGCCGATCAGACCCTGATAGGTGAAGCGGAAGCGCGGGATGCCCTTCGGGGTAAAGGTCATCGTCATCGTGGCGCGACCGCCCACCAGAACGTGCTGGACCTTGTCCGAGATGAAATAGAGCGAGCCGCTTTCCTGCCCGTCTTCGATGATGCTGTATTCGACCGAAGTATCGGGCGTGATGGTTTCCGAGAGGCCGCAGACCCGCAAAAGCGAGCCATAGGCCGGCGCGGTGCCAGCCGCACCGGAGCCCGCAATCTCGATGTCGAATTCCAGACGGCCATAGAGCCCCGCCAGAATGACACCCTGATTGCCCATATAAGGCAGGATCAGGTCGCGGCTGACCTCTTCGCCTTCCAGAGGCGTGAAGGTCACATTCGAGCCGATCAGCGCGTCGGCAGCCACAGGGGCTGCATCGACGCCATAGTCGGTTTCGATCTTGTGTAGAATGGCGAGCTTGCGCCAGCGGCGGATAGCCATGATCAGGGTCCTTCCTTCTTACCGGCAGTGGTCTCGGCCACCGCATCGGTGGGGGATGCCGCCTCGGCTGCATCCGCCTGTTGCGTCGCCACGGGCGTCAATGCCCCCGTGGCCTTATTCCGAACGAACCGACCGCCGGTCGTCGGGCGCGAAATGGTCTTCGACTTCGTCATGCGGTGCCTCTCAGCTGGTCTTCGATTGCAAACTGGATTTCGTAGACCTGAATGCCGTCCACGAAATGGATGAGCTCGGCGGCCGTCAGGTAGAAAACGCCCACCGTGTCCTCATTGGGCTCCCAGCCGATCAGAGCGGCGGCGACCTCGTCGATCAGGTCCTCGGCCTCATCGAGGCCACGCTCGCCGAGCCGGTCGAGGGAGGTGACAAAGAGCGCGACAGAGACGCGCTTCAGAACGCCCTGTCGATAGGCCCCCGTCATCACATCCGGCATCTGGCCACGGGTGCCCAGAGGAAGGACATAGGCCGACGCGCCCATCGCGGGCTTGGCCCCCGATTTGAGGAGCGCAGCCAGATCGGCCGAGCCGCGCACGCGCTGACGCAAAGCCGGTACTTCTTGTTTCAGACGGTCAATGACGGCGCTCAGCATCAGCTATTTCCTGTAATTTGGGTGAGGTAGATTTGGACAAGACTTGCGATCTTGCTCTGATCGTCTCGGGAGACGCCAAGGTAAGGGCGTGCCGGGATGTCGCCGAAGGGCAAGGGCTTGGACTGCTTTTCCCCATCGGGGCCAAAATGCTCCCACCGCCCGAAGGCCCCGACTGCCGCGCCCAGCTGATGGACTGCGGAATAGATGACATCGCTACCGACTTCGACGAAGTCTTTGCCCGCCTCGAAATGGATAGAGTCGCGCAACACATGAGACTTCAGAAGAGTCTTTCCGCCTTTGTTTTGAACACGGCGGCTCATGGTCCACTGGACCCCGTCTGGGCCAATGTTTGTATGATCGATGCGGGTCATGGCGGATTTCGTAAGCTGGCCACCAATTGCCGACATAAGCGGCGTGTGGTCATCCATCGCGGCCATGACGCGTTCGAGGGCACTGTCAAAGCCCAGTTCATCACCTGACAGTTGGAGCGTAATCCCTGCCATGTCAGAACCCCCGCAGCCGGTCGCGGGTAAGCATGCGCTCCGGCCCGTCGGTCATGGCCACGCCCGGCGAGGTGACCTCGGGCGGCGTATCACCGGTACCGCCCAGGGCCAGCTCGCCGCGCCCGACCTTTTCGAGGAAAGAGATCGCGGCATCGCGCAGCTTGGTCTGGGCTTCGGTCGCCATGCCGATATTCGAATAAAGCCGGTGGACGGCCAGATCGCGACAAAGCACGGCCAGAATGTGCGGCGGCGTGGTAAGCGGCAGCGTGACCGCCTTTGCGATCCGGCTATCGATCTCGGCCGAGGCGTCATCGAGCGCCGCCTGAAGCCGCGTATCATCGACCTCGTCGGACGCCCCTTCAAAATCGGTCAGCTGGATCAGATCGCGCGGCGGGACACCCGCCTTCAGATCCGCAAGGCTTGCATAGGCCACCGCGCTCAGACCTCCGGTTCGAGGTCAGGCCGCAGCACGAGCATGAACTCGGGATCTGCGATCAGGGCCGCGATCAGCGTCTCGTTCAGCTCGGCCTCGGTCAGCCGGGTCTCGCCATGGTCAAAACGCCGCCCGCCACGACGCCGACCGCCACGCGCATGACAGATGACGATCGCGGCCGGAATATCGGCAGGCACCTCCTCGACGAGCTCCTGAACCGCTTCCGGTACCGGGGCCGTCACGGCGGCTTCTTCCTTCGCCTCTTCTTCGGGCTCGGGCATGGAAGCCTCGGTATCTTCGACCGTCGTAGCCGCTGCCTGTTCAGCCTCACGGGCGGCTTCGGTGTCCGGAGCGCTTTCGTCCTTCACCTCTTCCTTGGCCTCGGCGGTCGATGCGGTCTCGGCCTCGGTCGCCGCGATCATCTCGGGCGTGATGGTCTCGTCGGTCTTGGTGGTTTCGGTCTTCTTGCTGGCGCGTGCCATAATGGTTCTCCTGTCAGCTCATAAAAAGGGCCGGACCTGCCGGCCCTTCGTTGAACAGATTGGCGGACCCGGACGGGATCAGAGCGTGAGACGCCCCTCGACCATCAGATCTGCGGTGTTGCGCCAGATATTGGTGGCACCGGCTGCATTGCGCTCGGCCGTCAGGATCTCGCGCGCCGCGCCCTCATTGGCCGCCGAGACGACCAGCAGCTTGGGCTTGAGGTTCAGCTTGCGCCCGCGATGGCCGGTCATGGCGATCATCGCCTGACGGGCCAGCCCATAGTTTTCCGGCGTCAGCGGCTGGCGGGAGCCATAGGCGAGCTGCCATGCGCCAAAACCTGCCGCACAGCGGCGCTTGGCCCCCCAGAGAAACTCATCACGATGGAAGACATTGTCATCGGTGAGCGAGGTCTTGGGCGTGATCTTGGCCGCCTCGCGATCCTGGAAGATCACCGGCCTGATGACACGGGTATCGTCGATCAGATACCACGCCGCGCCGGTGCCGCCGCCGAAGTTCGAGACCGAGATCTCGTTGCCATCCTTATCGAGGACGGGGTGATCGGTATCGAAGAAGAACTGGCCGTCGTAATGCTTGGTATCGAACCCCTTTTCGAGCTGCTCCCAGCAGAGCTCGTCCGGCAGTTCTGCCGCAGTTTGCCCCATATCGGAGGCAATCGGGGTGTAGATCCCGACCTGATCGTCGGAGATATCGTCCACGCCGACGGCGATGGTCTTCTCGAATTTGCGGTTGCGGATGACGAAGCCGTCGGTTTCCAGACGCTCGATAAAGCGCTCACCAACCCATTCGCGCATCGGGCCCAGCTCGGAGAGCTTGGGATAGACCTGATCGCGCGTCGTCGAATTCACCGTCATGGCGATCCGGCCATAGGTGGTTTCAACGCCGGTCAAACGGGCGTTGAAGGCAGTGGTAATGCCGGTATTGAGTGCGGCCAATGCGGCCTTGGTCACGTCCATGTGCTGTCTCCTCAGCGGATTTCGACGACGACGCCCGCAGGCAGCACGTCGAGCAATTTGCCCGCGACGAGCGTGCCCGCCGCGCCAACGGTATTGTCATCGACCACGAAGACCTCCGTGCCGATATGGGTGCGATCGAGGCTGCCATCATTGGCGACCAGGAACGGCCCGCGTTCGATCTGGGCCGACACGTCACCGGCTGCACCGGTCTCGTTATCGGCTTCCGACAGCGCAACACCGCGCATGACGGTGCCGGTCGGGATGGCGGGAATGGCATCGCCCGAGGCATCGAGCGCGACCATCGACCCCGCATAGATCACGGTGGCAGCGGCCACCGGATCGACGAAGCGTTCGCCCAGACCGACGCGGGTGCGGGGCGTGTTTTTGGCAAGAGCGGTCATGTCAGTTCTCCTTGCGCTCGGCGTTACGTGTGGCGAGGAAGGTTTCCTCGCTCAGCCCCATCTGGCTGCAGATCTGCCGTTCCTCGGCCGAGAGGGCCTGCGGCTTGGGATCGGGCTTGCCCTCGATCACGCGACCACCCGAAAGCACGACGGGCGCGCTCTCGACATAGGACTGGAAGGCCGCGAGGTCCTTGGAGGCGAGCTGGCGGGCCCAGTCTTCCATGCCCGGGGTGATCTTGCCTGCGGCGCGTGCGACCTCGATCGCATCATCGACCTTATTGCCGTCGAGCTCGGTGCGGATCGAGGCGAGCTGGCGCTGGGTGTCCTTGAACATCGCCATCGGCACATATTGCGAGGGATCGGGCGTGGCAGAGGCCTGACCCAGACGGGCGCAGATCTGGCGCACGCTGTCATCGCCCTCGATGCCCGAGGCCTGAATGACCGAAGCCAGCTGGGTTTCGCCGGAAAGAAGCGCGGTGATACGCGCCTCCACGGCATCGGGATCATCGGCCTTGAGGCCGAGCATGCCCGAGATCTTCTCGAACGGGTCCATATCGTTTTCCTTGGAAGCAAGTTGACGGAGTTGGGGGAGCGCTGGCGTGTTCACGAGGCCCGCGCCTTCGATGAGCGTGACCTGACGGGTAAGCCGGTCGGTCTTGAAGACCGGAGAGAGGAAGCGATAGCTGCGATCGGCCAGAGCCGCCCGACCGGCGTCGGTCCATTCGACCGAGGCCATGACGCGCTTGCCTTCCCGCTTCAGGCCGTTGATCCAGCCGGCCGCCCGCGTATCGAAGGGCGCACGGTAGCTGCGGTGATCGAAATCGATCGGCAGCACATTGCCCGGCGCAATCGCCAGGCTGCGGGCAATGACCCCTTCGGGATCATCGAGTGTCATAGTATCTCGGCTGTCGGCCGTCTTGAATGCGCCGACAGGGATCAGCTCGATCCAATCGACCGCTTCAGACGGCAGGGGCGCTAGGGCGCACATATGGCGGTCAAGTTTGCTCATGCAGACCAGATGCCATGCGGGCCGATAAAATCCCCCCCTGAACAACTTTAGACCCTCCGCACGTCATCCGCGCGAAGGGTCAGCCATGGTTAAGGGACAGGGGGTGTTTAAATCCGCCAGAGCGCGTTTAAAAATGGCCTCCTCCGGATTTGGTGACCCGATGCGCGTCAGAGGCAGGACGGGCGCTCTACGGGCGTTTTTCGAGGGGGTCGGTTCGGGAGGGTCAGGGAAGCGTTTCGCCGATCAGGTCGTTGATCAATTCTGCATGCTCTTCATAGAGCTGGCGCAGGCGTTCCGATGGAACAAAGACATAGCGGATTGCGCCCGCGCGCTTAAGCAAAAGCAGGAGTGCCTGCCGGAAGATGGCATTGGCATCGTCCTGGGGCAAAGCCGCGAGCCGTGTCATGTTGCGGTTCATCCGTTCCACAAGCGCCTGCAACAGCTCGACCTCTTCCATGGGCGGGCCCATGATCGCGCGGAAGGCGGGACCGGGCGTGGCGCGGGCCAGAGATCCGCCGCCCGGGGCCACGGTGGTGATCGCGCGTGCGCCGGTGGTCAGCATCAGATGCAGCTCGTCATAGACCAGCGGCGCTTCGGTCAGCTGCAGGGTGATGATCTCGCCGCCCTCCGGCACGGGCAGGTTTTGCGGGAAGGGCTGATCGGGCGTTTCCTTAGGTGCGAAATGCGTCTCGACCGGATCGCCCTTGGCATTGGTGCTGACCGCCACGCGGCGGGCGTCATAGGCATGGCGCACGCGCAGATGCTGGGCCACGCCGCGCAGGCTGGCTTTCGCCTCGGCATCGGCCTCGGGCATCAGACGGTCAACCTGACGCTCCAGATCAAGCCAGGTCGCCCCCGGATTGGAGCTGAAGCCCGGGGTGATGCCCACGGGCACATCGGTCACCTCGCCGGTGCGCGGATTGGTATAAGGCCGGGTTTCGACATCTTCGCCGCGAGACAGAGGAAGGCCGCTTTGTTCAAGCTCTGCCTCCATCATGGGTTGGGCGCGACATCCGCAATAAAACCCGTTCGGCGGGAAAATCTTGAGCCAGATCGGATCATCGATATGGAAGATCTTGTTGGCATAGGCTTCGTGACTGTGGCGCTTCGTCGGGCGTTCGACCTGAAGATATTGCAGGTAGGGAAAGAAAGCCTTGTTCCGCTGCATCTGCGCCCAATGGCCGGCGGCATGGGCCGTCCGCATATTGGTGTCGAATATGGTGCGCAGACGGCGCTGCGATCCGAGCTGCACCTCCTTACGCTCGCCAGTCAGCGGATCGGTCATCTCCGCGCGGCCCCACCAGCCGAGCTCCTGAAGCTTCGGGCGCAGGTTCTTCTGGAAGAACTCCAGCGTCTGGCCGCTATCGAGCGTCTTGTCGAGTTCCTCGCGGATCGTCTTGAGCACATCCATCTGCATGGCCTTGGCCACCACGAAATTACGCGCATGTTCCTCGCGCCAATGATCGAGATGGCTGAAGCGCTGCAGCTCGTCGGCATAGCCTTTCGACCGGAAATAGGCGATGGCCTCGCGGAATTTGAGCGGGCGGAGCTGTTCCATGGTCTCAGTCCTCGATCGGGGCGTTCACTTCGCCTGCCACACGGGCAGCAAAGCTGGCACGGGTCAAAAGCTCCTGCACATTGGCAGGAAGCGATTCGCCGGGGAAGCCCTCAAGAAGCTTAATCACCTCATCCATGCTTTTCGCCCGCTCCAGCGCATAGAGAATTGACGCCATATCCTCATCCATTGCCGCATCCATCGCGCCATCCTCGACCAGCTGGTCGATCAGCAGATCAAGCGCGTCGAGGGGACGCGGCTCGAATACCTGCCGCGCGGCCAGTTGGCGCTGGTTGCGGGCGGGAGTAGCCGGGGCAACAGTATCTGTTACGGGAGCTGCTGGCGCGGCCGGTGCCTGCAGCACCTCTTCATCCTCCTCGGGCTCCGAGAGATTGAAGGTCTTGCGCACATCGCGAATGGCGATCCGCAGGCCCATCGCGGGGCCTTTCTCCATCAGTTGCAGCATATCGGCCGGCACGATCAGCTCGGGCTGCACGAAGCGGATCCTCGGGCATTTGACCCGCCGCGCATCCCCGAAATGCAGCACCGTCAGAGGCTGCGCCAGATCGCGCATCAGGGTCGCGGCCAGCTGCTCGGCATCGGCATCACGAATATCGGAGCGCACCTCCTCGTGGATCTTGCCCACGGCATGACCGCCCGCAATCGCATCCGTCGTCGCGACCTGACCCAGAACGCCCTTGGAAATCTGCTCGTCCCAATAACGCGCAGCCCCTTCATAGAGCTTGTCAGCGCCGGTCGAGGAGGCAGAGACGATATCGACCTCCATGCTTTTGGGGATGATCGCGGCCATATCGACGCCGATCTGGCGCACGGCGCGCAGGAGCGTGCGGCGATCTTCTGGGCTGGAGGTAGTATCGTATTTGCCAAGGCGCAGCGGGTGGCCATAGGCCTCGGCAAAGATCGCCCAATCCCTCAGCGAGAAGTTCTTGAACATATAGGCCCAAGCCGCGAGCCGCGCGAGACCGGCACGGATCGGCAGGCCGGACTTGGCGCGGGCCTGATGGACAATGAACTTGAAGGGCTGCAGTGGCACCGCGCCTGCGAAATCCTTCATCAGCAGCTGGCGACCGGTGACGCGGTCATATTCGAACCAGCGCGGATCGCATTGCTCGAGCCCCGCGACCTCCCAGCGGCCACCGGCATATTGCCACATGATCTCGGTGACCGAATATCCCTTGCCGATCGCATCGAGCATATCGATCAGATCTTCCTTGATCGCCGCCGAAGACAAAGCCTCGCGCACGATCTCGGCCGCATCCTTTGCCGCCTCGCTATCGTCGCCCGGATCAACGCGCAGCTCCAGCGAGCGGATCGCCCGTTTGCGCACGCCCAGCACGGCCGCATAATGGAGATCCTTTTCCTCCATCTGTTCGGCCATCTCCAGATAAGAGGTGGCATCGCCCGTCTCGGCCTCGCGCAGGATAGCCGAGAGGCGCACAGGCTCGATCCCGTCCGCCGGATGGCCCGCCTGAATATGACGGACCGAGCCGACTGTCGGCTGCGCGATCGGCTCCAGCATGTCGGCCTTTTTGGGCATCGCCATCTGGCGACCGTATTGGTCATAAAGTGGCATCACCATGCTCCTCGGGTTGAACCCCAGCGGCCAGCGCCGTCGGTCTCGTCGTCATCGTCATCATCTTGCGGGGCATAGCGCGACCGTGTGTCGGCCACGCCCTGGTATTCATAGGCGGTGGGTTCGGTCTCTGCCGCCGATACGGCCAGCGCCCCCGCCCAGAAGCGGTCGGCGTGGCCGTCGCTATCGCCATCGGCAATCAGGCGACGGGTGCCAGTCACCCCGACCTGGCTCTTGATCGAATGGAGATCGGCGCGCAGCACCACATCACCGGCAGGGATGCGCGTCTTGCGATCCTGCATGCTTTCCTTGAGCGAGGTGGCCATGTCGAGCTTGGCAGCCGAGCTGAAGAGCACGCCCTCGACACGTTCCTCGCCATGATTGCGCTTGGCATCCTCGACGGGCTTCTCGCCCATGCCGGTCTGGTCCATCCGGCAGCGCAGAACGCGGTAACGCTTGAATACCTCGGCCAGAAGCTGGTCCTGCTCCGCAAAGCTGATGCGCCGTTTCGCGATGATCTCGCGGGTGACCAGCACCTCGCCCACCAGTTCGACAACCCAGATCACGAAGAGGTCGTTGCGGGCGGCAATATCGACGCCGACATAGCAGAACCCACCCTGATAATATTCGGGCTTGCCCGCGCTCTCATGCTCGCAGGAAGAGATCAGATCGTAATCGAGCCAGGACGAGGCCTCATCGAGCCATTTCAGCTCGTATTCCTGCGCCCAGGCATCTTCATCCGCCATACCTTTGCGCAGCATATCGACATCACGATCGAGCCCCATCTGGACGGCCTGATAGATATCGACCACATGGCGCGACCAGACGCTATCCTCGGCGGTCATCAGCTCGAAGAACTTGTTGCCCTTGCCGTTCGGGGTCGAGATCACCCGCAGCTTCTGCTGGCCTTTCGAGAT
This sequence comes from Thioclava sp. 'Guangxiensis', assembly GCF_045348365.1. NCBI lineage: Bacteria > Pseudomonadati > Pseudomonadota > Alphaproteobacteria > Rhodobacterales > Paracoccaceae > Thioclava > Thioclava sp. 'Guangxiensis'. The sequence goes on from NZ_CP155824.1 coordinate 244,755, forward strand.
CACCGGAAACAGCGCGGCCCAGATCTCGCGGCTTTTGGCATGGAAGGCGAATTCGTCGAGGATCACATTGGCCGAGAAGCCCCGCGCCGTGTCGGGATTTGCGGGCAAGGCCGTGATGCGCGAGCCATTCGGGAAGCCCACTTCAAGCGCCTTATAGACCGCATCGGGGCCTTTCTCCTGCGGGGCGCGGAATTCGTTTTCCTCGAACGTCGGTTCGCCCCCTTTAACGAGGGTGTTATAGACCTCGTAAAACGCCTTGGTAAAAGGCTTGATCACCTCGGTCATCATCTCCGCCGCCTGCCGTTCGCCGCGGCTCAGGATTACCCAGCGCGTGCGCCGGTCCTCGGCCCAGCCCCGGAAGCAATCATCGGCGCATTCGCCGCCCGTGGAGAAGGTCTTGCCGGTCTGGCGCGAGAACATGCCGATCTTGAAACGGCTCTCGTCCTGTATCCAGCGCTGCTGATACGGCAGGAAGTTGACGACCGGCTTTCTCATGAGAACCCCATGATCGAGCGGGCCTTCTCGGCTGCGGCCCTGTCGATATCACCGGCCTCGACTGCCGCATCGAGCTTCTCAGACTGGGCCTTGCGCTCGGCCGAGAGGATCGCGTCGCGAAGGGCGGTGGAGCGGATCAGGTTGTTGAGCGCCGTGGTCAGATCCTTCATGCCGCGCGGATCGATGGCATCGGCGCTGGTGGCCATGCTCATCTGCAAACGCCATTGCAGCGTGGTCAGCTGTTGGAAAAGCGCCTTGGTGACGTTGGCTTCATCGGTGAGGCTGGCCTCTTCGAGGAAGGTGCGGATCTGGTCCTGCGCCTCTTCCTGCGCACGGGCATAGTCGCGGAAATCCTGCCCATAGGCATGGATCGCGGACTTGCCGATCCGCAGCTCCACCCCTTCCTCTTCGCAGCGGAAGGCCAGATCTTCGGCCAGCGCCTCATAGTCCGAGAAATTGCGCTTGCGCAGTTCTTCCTTCAGCCAGCGACGCAGCTCCTCGGGCAGAAGGTCGATCTTGCGGGGCGGCGGCATGTCAGAAGCCCGCCGACTGGCCCGGGCGCGGGCGCTGGATCTCGGGGTGGAGCGCACGGCCCTCGGCGATTTCGACGCCCTGATGCGTGGCGGTGGTCACGATCATGCCCTCGCCACGATTGCTGACGAAGCCGTTCTCGGCAAGCCAGGTCAGCTCGGTCGTGATCTGGTCCCGCGTTGAGGTGATCCCGAAATCATTCACCACATCGGCGAGGATCGAGGCGTTGGAGGTGTAGCCCGCGCAATTGGCCAGATACCGCAGAATGGTCAGCCGGCGGTGTTTGCGCAAAGTGTCCTGATAGCTCATCGACGTGTTCCTTGTAGCAGATGCTCTTCATGACGGGTCACCACGCGTTCGGTGCGCTCCATCACTTCCCGATAGCCCTCCATCGCCTGACGCAATTCGCGGACATCGCCGCCAAATCCCGCCAGTTCGAGATGGAGCTTGTGAAGGTCTTCGGTGCTGGGAAGCGCCTTGACCGTGGTTTCCAGATTGGAGATCCGGCCTTCATGGCGGTCGAGCCGCGCATGCTGATCGTCGATCCGCTTGTCGAGGCCGCGCCAGCGGGCCCCGATCCATGCAACGATCATACCGAAGATCGTGACCAGCACCCCCAGCGTTATCGTCAGGTCAAAGTTCACGATCATGGGGCAGCCTCATAGCCACAGGCCGCAATCAGCCCGGAAATCAGCATGTCACCGGTCACGACCGCGTCGTCATCGGTGCTCTCGGCCAAGGCGCGCGCATGGCTGCGCGCCAGCCCTTCGAGGCCAGCGCAGAGGCCTTCAGCGCTCGGACGGGGGCTTGTCGGCACCTCCGCCGAACGCGCGCAGGCGGTCACGAGCAGCATCAGGCTCAGGAACATCGCGGGTCGCATCTTCAATCCTTTGTCGGGTTTCGAGGGTGTCGATCTGGGCCTGCATCTCGTGCTGGGCTTCCGTTTCGGCTTTCGTCTTCTGGGTGACCCATTTCTTGCCCACGAACAGCAGGCCGATCAGGGCCAGAAGGCCGCTGACAATTTCGATCAGCATGGTCATCCTCCATCTTTGGGGCTGTCGCGGCGGTTGCGATTGCGCACCCGTGCCCAGAGCCGCGCGAGGAAGGCGCGAAGCTGGGAGCGGCGCTCGCCCGGATCGAGCGAGAGGCGGTAATTGGGGGCTTTGCGCTCCCACCATGCCCAGAACCCGAAGGCCAGCGGCGCAAGCATCATGATCCGATCGAGGACCAGATCGGGGGTGGACCCAAGCCCCAGATGATCGAGATGGGCGAAGAGATCGATATGGAGCACATTGCAGATCACCGTCGCGGCCATCAGGAGCGATGCGTAGAAACTGCGGGCATGCCATGCGGGCAGAACGGGGAGGTTCATATTCTTGGCCATGGGCTCGCCTCCCTCACTCGATGCAAACGGGGGCGGTGTAGCGGGCGACGACCCAGCCTTCCTGACCCGCATAGCGCACCTGCAGCCAGGCACGGTTATCGAAAACGCCACGGCGCAGTACCGGCACGGCCGTGCCGTCCGGAATGGATGCCAGCACATTCGGATTGAACGAGGGCCAGCGCCGCATATTGAGGCTGTCTCCCCCGGCATCGATCTCGACATAGGCGGTCGGGTCGGTCTCGGGATTGGAGCCAGCTTCAGCGGCCAGATCGGCAGGATCATCGCGGCCGAGGACCTTGGCGCGGAGCTCGTCGAGCGGGAAGAGCGGGTTCACATCGACCTTGCGCCCGGGTGAGATATACCAATGCGTCGTGATATCGGTCAGGCTCGGCACGTCGCGGAACAGCGCTTCGAGAAGGTCCAGAACGGCTGAGATCTGATCGGGGGCGTAGCCCATCCAGAGCCCGTGGCCATGCTGGGGCGTGGTGATCTCTTCGATACCATAGGAAGCGCGATTGAACTTGGCACCCCACCAGCCCTTGGCGGTGCTGTCATCCACCGCCGTCATGCGGCCCGGATTGACGATCTCGATCCCGATGGAAAACGCATTGCAGCCCGAGCGACCGTTAAAGGTCGATTTGCCCGCGTGGTTCGCACGTTTATTGGTGGGCACCTGCTGGGTAATGGTCCCGTCGCGCTCGACCACGAAATGGACGGAGACCTTCGCCTCGTTATTGGCGAGGTAATTGGCCGAATTGGATTTGGTGAGAGGGCTTGCGGTGTCGTGCAGAACGACAATGGTCGGGGTGATGGTCTCGCCGATCCATTTGGCCGTCTGGAATGTGACACCCTCAAGAATATGGTTCTGGATTTGCATGGATAACCGTCCTTTTGATAGGTCGGTTATCAGCCCGTTTAAGGCGAATTTGCCCCCTGAACTGGTTGAGCGTTTGGAAGCGTGGCAAAAGTTGTTGGAAGTGATTGCTCAGTTAAGTAACCAGCTTTTAATAAGACCAAAATGTTAGGCTTAAGCTCCTTCCGCTGCATAATTGGCCGACGGCCGGTCACTAAGAAGGAACCTCTGTGCATAAATTTATGCTCTTATTTGCATAATGGATCTAAAAGGACGTAGGGCTAGATGCGTCTCCAACCACCTCGGCCAATTTTAGCCAAGCATCTACTATTGCCTGATCTTGGTTAGCCAGAAAATGCTTCGCGCTTTCTCTCATTGCAGGTCTTTTTTTTGGCACTTGTCCGGCGTCAAAAATAGGAATCGCATCATCTATCATACTTGCGGTTTGCGGGTCCATCTGTTCACCGCGGAAACGATCAATAGTCGCGCTTACGCCGCTCTGCCACAAGTTGCGATCATTGAATTCAGACTCCATGATCTTTTTCAGAGCTGTATCAGAAGTTACAAAAACTCGTGGCGTTCTACGCTCATGGAAAGAATTGATCGCAGAACCATATTCTGAGAGAAAATAACAGTCTGAAGCCGCATTCAGAATGCCTCTTTTTATTTTTTCGAAACTACCAGAATGAACCTGCTTCAACATCGACTTTCGCTGCACTCCGAGTTTGGAAGGTGTATCGGAGAAGTAGAGAGAAAAGTATCGCAGCGATCCCATGCCAAACGCTCCGCAACGATAGATCGCCTCGATAAACGCTTTAAACTTAGTGTTATTGCTTATCGTGCTGCCACTTTTAAGCTCAATGGTAGCTGCAACTATTGTCGCATAAAGCTCTGAATAATACCGTTGACCACCAGAAATACTCCTAATCTTCGTTAAGGACGACCGAGGTATCTTTCGTGTTAGCCTGTCGGAGAGGCCCCAATCTGGCATCCGATTTTGAATTAGAGTTTCGCAAATAAGATCTAGATCCGTTTCGAACCAGAGAAACTCATAGGCGTTAAACGCTTCAAGAAGATGTTTCTTGTCGCTCGAATTGCCTTGCATCTCATGATAAGCCATGCCGGGTGTGATGGCTCCTTCGCATAAGCCCGACAGTATTACAAATGCGAGAATTTCTTTGTTTTCCTTGTTCAGCAAGGAATTCGGGGGCTGATCTAAAATACGCCGTATACCTGAGAGAAAATTCGAATCTACAATAGATGTTATTTCGCTTCCCGTTAACATTTTGTCGGTTGCAGCCCTAACGGGATTGAAGCAGCTGAACAAAACATTATCTCTTCCGTCTGGTCCGTCAAATATTGAGTCTGCATGAAGCATATGTGCCGACTCTAAAGTTCTTTGCGCCAGAGAAAATGCCTGATTATGCAAAGGGCTCAACACCATTATTGCCGAAAAATCATCATCGAAATCTTGCATTTGAACCTCAATTTCAATTTTTTTGTCTATTTTCAAGTTTCCTGCGGAGGATCATATTTGCAAGGCTGTTTTACAGAACTTTTATCATGTGGTTCCTGCAAATGCCGGTCAGTAATTACGATAACTTAACCCCTCTGAATGCTGCGGCGCTAATATTTATTTTTGAGTAGATACGTCTTAGAGCATGCGCGCTTGGAAACGTGCATACGCTGAGCACTTCAACCCTTCAGGCAAACCACAATGTAAAAAGGTATATTTACTAAAAAGTGATTCAAGCACGAAGTGACTAAAACGGCAGCTGCAGCTGCCCGTCATCCTCGTCGAGCTCGGCCCGTAATTGGGTACGCAGCCTGTGAACCCATGTCGCAGTCACGTTGAACTCGACGGCGATCTCGTTGGCCGAGCGGCTGGGATTGGAGCCAAGGCCGGCCTCTATGACGGCGGCACGGAGGCAGCTGGCGCGGTCGCGGGAGGTGGCGCCAAGCCGCGAGGGGATTTCGAGCGTGGTTCCCGCAAAACGACGGGCGAGCCAGACCGTGATCTCCACGCCGATCTCGCTGGCTATTCTGGACCGACCGGCACCGGAGACCGAAGGGATATCACGGCTCTGCCCGCCACAATTGGCAAGGATCGCCAAGCGGGCGGGCAAACCGAGATCGCGCTCCAGCTCGTCGATCCAGCTATCCATCCTCCGGCTCCTGCAGGAAATGCGGCACGAAGAGCTGATCGCCCGCGACCGTCATGATGGTGATCACGCGCGGGCCATCGAGCACGAAGCGGAAACCGTCCTGACGGGTGGCGGTCGCGCCGAGCGACACGGCCATCGCCACGCGGGCCTCGATCTCGGCGCGGACTGCGGCAAGGTCCAGCCCCATGACGCGCTCCATATAGCGCACGAGGGCGTGGTCGGTCACATAAGGGGCAAGATGATCAGCGCGCATCGAGTTCGACCCCCGCGCGGGCGCACCACGCTTTCAGCGCGTCGATGACCATGGAAATCTGGACATGGTCGGTCATCGCGTCGATGTCGATCGGGGCCGCGCCCCAGGTCTTGGCAAATCGCTTGCGGATGAAGGCATTGAGGCCCGCCGATCCCGCGACACGGGTCTCGCCCGCCTCATGGAGGAGCCGCCAGAGCACATGGGCAAAGCGGATATCACCGCGCTTGGCTATCGGGCGCTTTCCAGCGCGGACACGGAAGCCCTTGCTCCGCAGCTCGGACAGCACGGCCGTCTTCTCGGCATCGGTCATATCCGAGAGCGAGGCCTTGCCCGTGACCCGCAGCTGCAGGTCACGCCGGCTATCCTCGTCGAGGCCAAGCTCGCGGCACCCCGCGAAGATGGAACGTTGCAGCTGATGGGTCATGGCTCAGGCCTTTGCCAGATCGATGGTGATGGCTTCCCACGCCGCCTCGGGCGTGGCGCGTTGGTAGCAGCGCACATAGGTTTTCGAGCCCACGACACGCATGGCATCGCGGATCGCGGTCATGGCCCGCTGCCAGCGGTCATCCTTGATGTCGAGACGTAGGAGCATGAAGATCTCGGTGCGGTTGATCTGGCCTTCCTTGTCGGTATTGAAGGCGCGGGTCACGATGGTGCGGATCTCGTCGCGGGCATCTGCGGCCCATTCGTTGAGGCATTCGTCCATCAGATCTTTGGCGATCTGTAGCTGCGGCCCGAAATCGATCCGGTCGGCGACCGAGACCTGCACCTTCATCAGACCGTCAAAGGACATGAAGGTCTTATTACCCTTCGCACCGCCCTTGGTGACATGATATTCCTGCTGGAGGAGAGCTTCGAAGCCGCCCAGATCATCGAAGGTATGGGCCTTGAAGCGGGCGACCTGGGCCGAGAGGTCCGAGGCATAGCCTGCGATCTTGCGCACGACCTCGTCTTCAAGGAGGTTCTCGGGCTTGATCAGCGAGACGGGCACGAGTGCGCCCTTGGTATCAGCCATATATTCAGCGCCGTTGATCGTCTGACGGCCGGTCGGGATGGTGGAATGCTCAGTCATGGTCGGTGTCCTTCAGGGGGGCAATGAGGGTGAATGCGGTCCAGTCGGTACCGGCACAGGGATCAATGCCGATCCATTTGGGTTTGCCGGGCGGCGGCGGTAAGTCGGTAAGCTTCTTGATCAGTTTGGCGGGCGTGAACACGGTGTCAGGCATGTGGGCCTCCATGGGGCAGAAGAGCGTCGATGCCGTGGCCGAAGATGACGGCTTCGAGGATCCGGCTGGCCAGCTCGCTCTCCGTCAGGCCACGGGCGGCGCTATGGGACCCGAGACCTTCCAAGAGCTTGCGGCTGACCGTGACCCGCTCGCGGCCAAGGCGCGGCTTGCGGGCGACCTTTTGGGGCATCGGCAGACCCAATTTGCGGGCACGGGCCGAGTGCAGATAAACGGTCTCGATCGAAAGGCTCTGTTCGACGGCGATATCACTCGGCTTGGCCCCTTCGATCACGCGACCGATCACAGCATCAAAATTCGACATTTCAGGATTCCTTCCGTTTGGGGCAGCGGTTGCACGCCCGAAACATCCGGACCCGCATGCTGTTCTCGTTGGAGTAGGTCTTGGCCTTCTGCTGCCAGCTGCGGCAGTCCATGACGGGGATCTCGCCCAGAACGGGACAGGCCACGCAAAGGTTCTCGAAGGCCCCGCGCACGGCGGTCTCCACATTGCCGATATCGCCGGTGTATTTGTTGCGCAGGACGAGGCTCACCACGGTCGAGGAATAGCCCAGACGGCGGGCCACCTGGTTCTGGCTGGTCTCGGCGCAGGCCCGTGCCAGCGTGCCAATCCAATCGGGCATCTCCGCGCCCCATGCGCCTTGTGCGGTCATCATCTGGGTCATCAGCTCTGCACCTCCTCGAATACCTCGTTGGTATTGGGATCGAAGATGCGCTTGACGCGCTGGACCTTCGGCGGCAGCGGCCCGTTGTCGCGGATCAGACGGTATTTGGCGAGCTTGCCTTTGGCGGGCGAGGCCTTGACCAGCACCTTCAGATAGCCACAGCGCAGAAGCTGGTAGACATAGGTTTTGGCGGTGCGCGGCAGCACGGTCACCGAGGTCGTCGTGGCATGGGCCGCGATATCCTCATAGGTGAACTCCTTGAGCATATACATGCTGCGCCACATGTTCTCGATGCCTGCGCCGTGGCTAACCGGCGTTCCATCCGGGCGCAGGCGTGGCGCGTGGTGCCCGCCATCTTTCACCAGCTGGTAGCTCGGCGGATAGACGGTCTCGTCCTTGGTCACATATCCCGCAGCCACCAAGCATTTGAGATAATCCGAGATCGTCTTCTTATTGGCCAGAGACCGCTCGCGCAGGAAGCCCAAAGTGAAGCCCTCCTTGTTCGCGACGATTGCTTCCCAGATGTCCTGCCTCGACGGCTTCCGCTCATGCACCGGCGGGCGTCCGCTTGTATTCTTGGTCATTACTGCGCACCTCGCGGTGCCGGCGCATCGCCGGTATAGAAGCGGATCCGCTCCGCATCCTTCAGGGTGACGCGGTCCGCACCGCGCGTATCGGCATCGACACGCACCTGATCGAGATCTGTGACGATCCGGCGTGCCCGACCGCCCGAGGCGTCGAGGATCATCTCGAAGACACCCTCCTCGAATTCGAGGCCAGGGCATTTCCGCTGGGCCAGAAGCCCCACCTCGCGCAGGTCGGCAGGCTGGGCTGCGACCCATTCCAGCATCCGGTTATGGACGCGTTCAAGGCGCGTAAGGTTTTGCGGCAGGCGCTCTTCGCCGATCAGGATGATGGCCGATTTGCTATCCTCATAGAGTTCGCGCACCAGCTCGATCATCTTGTTCTTCATCAGGTAATCCGCTTCATCGATCAGCAGCGGGCGACCGGTGACGGCCAGCTGGCGCGATATCTGTTCGGACATCTCCGGAATGGTCCGGCGCGCTTCGATCCCCATGTTTCGCAGGATCGCGGTGAACAGGGTCTTGCGGGTCCAGCTCTCGCGCATCTCCACCCAGTAAGCGCCGGTCTCATTGGCGTTCCAGGTCGCGGCCACGGTCTTTCCGTAGCCGGATGGGCCATAGAAGCAGGCCATGCCGGGCAGATCGGGGTCACGGTCATTGACCCGGCTGATCAGCGCATTCAGCAGCATCACGTTGCGCAGGGGCGCGACGGACTGGTTGAACGCGTTGGGTCGATCCATCTTCATCTGTGTCTCCTTTTGGTGCTCTGCGGCCACGGCTGCAGGGGAGTTGTCATGCCAGCCCTTGTTCGCCGAAGCGGTCGAACATGGTTCGCTGGGACTGGTATTCGGGCGTCGAGCGGTAGCGCTGGAACCATTGCGCTTCAGCTTGGCCGATGGCCTCGCCACGCTCGGAGCGTTCTTCGATATCGCGGGCACGCATGAAGCGATCACGCGGGGCCTCAGCCTGTTTGTCGCGGCGCGGTTTGGGCGCGGCGAAGCTGCGTTCGAACTGCAGAAGCTGGGCTTCCTGCTCGGGCGAGGTCTCGGGTGCGGCCTTCGGGCGCTGGATCAGCTTGCCGCGCTGGCGCTGTTCGAGGCGGGCGATCTCGCTTTGCTGGGCAAGCTTGACCACCTTGGCATCAAGCGTCGGCGCATCGGCTTTCGGCAATTTGTCGAGATCCGCCGCCAGACCACCCACCGAGACGGGTCGCAGGTCCTTGGCCAGACGCCGCTGTTCGCGGGTGCGGCGGGCGCGTTCGCGGGCTGCAGCCTTGGCCGAGGCGAGATCGAAGAATTCCGACTTCTCCTGACAGGCCGCAAAGCCCAGAAACTCGCCGACGGGGCTGTAGATATAGGCCCCCGCGTGCAGATCCTCCGGATTGAACCGTGCGATGACTTCCTGACCGGCATGCTCGTTCATCCATTCCGACCAATAGCCGTTCTTGGCGATCGTCATACGGCCATGGGTCGAGTGCAGCTTGCCGATCTGTTGGGCCATCAGGCACATGCGCAGCTGCTCGTCGGTTGCCTTCAGGATCGGGCGCTTCTGGTAGCTCTCGGCAAAGGTCTCGTCGAAACTGCGACCGGCGGCGGTCTGGCTCAAACGGCCCTGGCGGGCATTATGCTCGGCCACACCTTCGGCGACGACGGCAAGGAATACATCGAGATCAATGGCCGTCTCGCCATAGTTCGAGGGCTTCGCATCCGGACGGTTACCGGTATAGGCCCCGTGGAAGCGCGGATCGCGGGCGATATCATCCGCAAAATCCCGAAAGCCCCGTTCGATCGGCTTGGCCTGACCATGACCGGGCGTGGCCCAGTGGATCTTGATGCCCAAAAGCTCCAGAACGCCCAGAGGCTCGTCCTCGCGGACCTTGAAGCGGAAGCGGGTCTTGGCGCCACCGGTCAGCCATTTATTGGCGAATTCGCGACCGTTATCGAAGAGGCAGTGCTTCGGGATGCCCCAAAGCTCCAGCAGCTCGCGCAGGGCCGACATGACGGCGACCTTGTTCGGGTCCACATCGATCCGCCATGATAGGATCTTACCCGAATAGAGGTCTTGAAAAGCCACAATCTGCGGGCGGATCGGGGTCTCGAAGCCCGGCCATTTTACGAACACGTCGAACTTGTGGCAGTCAGCATTGACGCCTTCCAGCGCGCCCAAGGTCGAGCGGTCGCGGATCTGAGGCGGGTACATCTTCAGAAGCCCGGCTTCCCCCTCACGCATGAAGGTCTGCGAGACCAACGGGATCGTCGTGTCGAGCCAACGTTTGGCGGTCTTCGCCACCGAAATGGCTTTGAACCCGTTGGCCTTGCACAGCTTCACGGCGCGGCGATGCGAGGCGGCAAAGCTGCCGCCACCTTCGCGCAGGAAGTCCGCCTTCAGCCAGTCGAAGAACTGGGGATCGGCTTCGGCTTTGCTGCCGCTTTTGGCCGCAGCCCGATGGCGCGGGGCGAGATAAGGCAACCAATCCGCCTCGGCCACGCCATCAACGAGGCCAAACCAGTTCCAGATCGTGCGGGTACTTTTGCCCGTCGCAGGCGCGACCATCTCGATGGCCAGCTGCTTCGTGGTGACCTGCGTCAGGCGCTGGATCTCGGTCAGGATCGCCAGTTTGTTCTTTGCCTCGGCCTTGGTGCTTTCGGGTAGCCTGTCGAAATAGGCCCATGCCTCGGCGCGTTCCTTCCAGGTCGTGGGTTTGGCCGTGTCGGCATCGACACCCGACATCAGATGACGACGTGCGCGGGCCGGAAAGACGTGCCAGTTATATTCCCAGCCACCGCCGCGCCCATCACGACGGCGGACAGCATTGGGGGTGTCACGCCAGCCGGAGGCCTTTGCCAAGGCATCCACGCCCTGCCGGGTCTCTGGCATGTCGGGCAAGCGTGCATCGGCGATCTCGGCCACGGTCCACCACTCTTTGATGTCCATAAAGTCCTTCATTCGTCATCGCCCCCTTGGTCGGGCATGAAGCGCATGACCTGATCGCCGAACTCGTCGAGGAAACGACGACGGGCGACCGCAGAGGTGCGCGACCACAGATCCGCGAGTTTCAGGAAGGCCTGATCATGCGGGTCGGTCGATTGCGGGATATGGCTCGATGCAGCCGTCTTGATGGCCTTCAGGGCCTTGGCTGCGGACTTTGCCTCACCAGCAATAAGGGCTTTAACGACGGCTTCACGGCTGGTGGGCTCCAGCTTGCCGATCAATTGCAGATCGGAGAGGCCGACTGCCTTCGGAGCCTCACGCAGGAGGCGTACATCCTCGGGTGCGAGGGCCTTGCCTGCGGCCACCATACGGCGCACATGGCGGTCGGTGATGCCGAATTTCTGGGCGGTAGCCTCCGCAAAACATACGACGGACATTTTGTCCGCCGTATTCCAGCGCTTCCCGACAAGGTCAGCACCGGTCGCGGCTTTGGTCTCCGGATGCAGCTTCTCATAGACGCGCTGACGCTCGGCGAGGAAGACCGCCGTGTCGAGCGGGTCCATCTCTGCACCGGCCAGATTGTCGTCGATCTCCATCAGGCGCGACCAGTCGTCGGTGACATCCGTCCAGATCTTTGCCTCGATCTCCTCCCAGCCCAAACGCTTGGCGGCTTCTAGGCGGTGACCGCCTGCGATCAGCACCAGCGCGCCGCCCTTCTTCTGGCGAACATGGATCGGGTCTTTCATGACGGTCAGCTCCTCGATCGAGGCGATCAGGCTGGCAACACCAGCCTCCGTCACGGGCCGCAGCCGGTTCGAGGTATCGACCTCGGCAACAGCGACCATAGTCTTTTGCATAAGGTGGGGTTTCGGCATGGTGTGGACCTTTCCGTACCGATCAGTTGAAAACGAGGGGCAGGAAAAGCGCCCCGAACAGGATGGCGAAGAGGCATACAGCCCCAACGGCATCGGAAATCAGGCTGCCTTCGAAGCGCCCCCAGGCCGCACGCGTCAGGGACAGGAACCCGCGCAGCCTGGAGGACATCGACGCGCCGGCAGGTTGCGCATCGAATTGGAAACGGAGGCTCGCGCGCCCCACGAGCGGATCATAGTTCACGCTCCGACGGCCGGGCGTTGCCGCCTTCTTGCCGTCGGAGCGGCCCTGATCCTTCGGCGATCCACCGACCGAAGGGAGGGAGACACGGACCACCATCACAGCACCTCAATGGCGTGGAACAAGGCGATCCAGATAAGAATGGCCACAAGGCCGCCCAGAAGGATGATGCAGTCCGTCATCAGGCTGCGTCCTCTTTCGACGTGATGGCCTTGGGGCGCACGGGGCGAGAAATATCCTTCGGCCAGTCAAGGTCTTTGTCGGGCCAGTTGTCGGAGAACCAATTCCAAACAATGCGCGCGGTTCGGACAGTGCAGGAGCCACGGCTCTGCAACCGATCAAGAAACTTACCGTCGTTCGCCGCATAAGTGCTGATAGTGGAAAGTTTCAACCCAGAATGGGCCGAGTACTCGTTAGCCAGTTTCAAAATTTCCTGTTCGCTGATGCTCATAACCTCGGCCTCTCAGTTGGGCGTTCTCCCGATAGATTAAACGGGAAAACTCCCGATTGTCAATTACGCTGCATTCGGGCATTCTCCCGAACTATGAAAACACTGGACGAAGTCTTCGTTGAGCGGGTTAAGTCCCAGCTCCAGAAACTCGGCGAGACACCGTTCTCGTTTGAGCAGAAGGCTGATTTGCCGAGAGATGCTCTGCGCAACATTCTTCGCGAAGACGCGAAACGCGCGAAGCCGAACCTAAAAAGAGTGCAGGAAGTATGTTCTGCGCTCGGACTAGAGGTTTACATAGGTCCGCCGCGTCCAGCTATTTCGGAGGAACTTGCGACAAAGCTTCAAGACGTGATGCACTTTGAACTTGCCGGAATGAGCGGGCGTGCAGACTTCATCGCCAGACTGGCGAGCGGTGAGGAGTTGGGACTGGAGTTGAAACTCACTTCAGCTGATGACGACAGAAATATTCGGCGGATGTCTGAAGATTTCACGGCAGTGCCATTGCACGAAGCATCGCTTGCCGCCGGAGATGGATTTTTTAACGGTCATTCGAAGGTTACAGAATATCTAGCTTTTCGAAAATCTTGGATGCGCCGAATAGGGGTCTCACCATCGGATGCTGTGCTCGCGCGCATCGCGGACGGTGAGACGGGCGAAAGCATGCTACCCTCGATCTGCCCAGGTGATATGGTTCTCATCGATACTTCCCAAAAGAATATTCCGCCGCGATCGTCCGATTATAAATCTCGCAAAAGCCCCGTGTTCGCTTTCGCGACCGAAGATGGTGCGCGGGTGAAACGTCTTGCGACTATGGGAGACGTAGTAATTCTCGCATCCGACAATCCTGATTATCCGCCAGAGTTCATCTCCAAAGAGGCTTGGGCAAACGTCAATGTAATCGGGAAGGTCGTCTGGTGGGGTCATACGGCCGAAGGGTAGAACTGTTACGCTTTCCGACAATGGTGCCGCGAAGATTCTAATGAAGCGTCTGAAGCGCTCTAACGGTTTTGGAATTGATCTGACATGAGACACTATTATCGCAAAAAGCTTGACCGCATTTTGGCCATGTCACCGGATGAGGGTTTTTTTCAACTCGCTTGGGCAGTCCATGCGTTGCAGACGGACGCCCCTGAGCGCGCAATCCGATATTTAGACGCAAAATTTATTCCATCGAAAGCTGTAACGCCGCCTCGTTACAGTGAGTATGCAATTCATGAGTGGGAACTAGAAACCCTGATAAACGAGTTGATGATCATTCCTAAGATGCAAGTGCGACAGAATAAGATTACTCGCCAAATGCGAATGGACCATTTCGGCGTGATGGGTAACTGTATAAACAGGCTTCGCAAACTTGAAGACGTCGAGCACAGAGTTCTCAAACATCGGGAAGATGTGTTCGTTGATTTAGGGCGCATCGCCGCACGGCAGTTCGAGTGGCAAGCTGGTTTCAACGATATTGCTCGCTTTTACAGAAATGCGTTCGTTTATGGCCAGGGGCCTTGTGCCGCTTATTTCGAAAAAACTTACGGTATAACGCTCGACCGCTTTTCGGAAATTGGATTTATTTTATACAGTAATTTTCGGCTCCGTGCTGTCGCAGGTTATAATAATGCTTGGAAAAAGCTTGGTATAGAAAAGGAAGAATTTGAAAAAGTTCTTACCCTGATTGCTCTGCCGTATTCTAAAGCTGCAAAGCAGGCTTCTCGCCTTAGACCGAAGACTGTCCATGTTGCTGATAGGCCCAGCATATTAAGACAATTTCCCTGCATTCGCTTTGGAGAAGAATGCGAGAGGTTACGAGCTCCTCTACCTGAGCTGATATTAGAGCGGATTACTTCGGGAGTATTTTACGACGTTGTAAAAAGTACCGATGGTAAAATCCGAGACGACTATGGGCGTAGGTTTGAAGACTATTGCTTCAAATACCTGGAAACTACCCTCGATCAATTTTCTTGGGATCGAGAGTTCAAATACTCTTTTCGGAAGAATATGGTGCATACACCCGATATTCTTTGCTCAAGCGGTGGGAAAATTCAAATCGCATTCGAATGCAAAGCGAAACGGATGTCACAGTCGGCAATGTTCGGGATTAACCCCCTGTCCGATGGGGGGTATCAAGAACTCGCCAAAGCAGTGTTCCAACTTTGGGCTTTTTTTTCGCGCTGTCGCCGCGGCTATATAAAACGCGAGCTAAAGGACGATACGGTGGGGGTCGTTCTGACGTTAGACAATTGGCTCGTCATGGCAGAATCTCTCCGTAGAGAAGTCCTTTCGATGGCCAAATCTATGGCGGCGGAGAAAGATCCTGAGATCTCTGAACATGATATGAAACCGATAGTTTTCGTCACAATCCAAGAACTAGAAAGAACACTGTCTACAGCCTCTGAAGCCAGCTTTATTCAAGCGTGTCATCTAGAAAATACTCGTGGATTCAAAGGGTGGCGGTTGGACAGTATCCATCGCAAGATTACCCTTGGGCAGGGGCATCCCTGTAGAAAAAATCCGGTTTCTGCAGAGCTCGGGGAGCTGCTACCATGGTGGGATGCGATGCAAGCTAAAATAAAACGGCTGCTAGATTAAAGATAGTATGACCAGTTTAGGCAGAGTTAATCGTAAGATAGTAAACCCGTATTCCATCCTCCTAGCGGATAAAATCGTTTGCATGTTCGGAGGGCTTAGAACTCAGCGCAAAGCGCGACGATAATCAATAAAACAAGGGGCTTATCTCGAACATGCAACAGAATTTTGAACTCGCGGATAGATTTGCATGTTCCCGACTGCGCGGAGGCTACAAAACTCGCCGTCATTCGAGTACTGAAAGGCGGACGTATGCTGGACGCAGCTCGTCAGCTAGCGCCCAGTGCAGCTGACCGACGAAAAATAGAGGACAGGCTCTGATCTGCGCCCGGTGGCGCTAAATCCTTTAAAAATAAGGGTACATCACGGGTCTAACGCGACTATCGGAAGCGCTCGGCTAGCTTCTTCTGTTATGGGCCAACCGATTTCGCTTGGTCACCGTGGGCATCCTTATCCTCTAAGATTTATGGCGCACAGCGACTGAAAAACTCTGTGTCGCACACGCTCGTTAAACAGCCATTTTCGGTCTTACTGAAAGACACCCTGTGGCGTGGCCCCATTGGGGCTTCGACGCCTTTAAACGCCTTGTTTTACTGGCCCTTCCGGCTTCTTCCGGATTGTTCTGGTCTCTTCCGGTATCACTGAAGATATCTGTGTCCCTCTACATTCTCCGTCGTCACAAGCTGTAAACCATCCGCCTGCGCATCATGCAAAAGACGCGACAACAGCGCAGCCGTGAAAGGCTGGTGGTCACCAAGTGACTCCGTCCGAACAACCGACGCACCCAAGCCTCGTAGCGTATCGAAAAACTTCTCTGGATAACCAATCCCCGCAAACGCCAAACACCGCAATCCACGCCAGTCCATACCCGTCGGCAACGGGGCCAGATGGCCAGTAAAATGAGGGCAGGGAAGATAAGCGCCCCAACGCGACGCAAAACGCTCTTGCGCCGCAGCCTCTCCGATCGAAACAACAAGATCAGCCCGCGATAGACCCGCAGATACAGGCTCCCGCAAAGGACCCGCTGGAAGGCAAAGCCCGTTCCCAAAACCACGACCCGCATCCACGACCACAATGCTCAGATCCTTCACAAGCGCAGGGTTCTGGTGACCGTCATCAAGCACAATCACATCCGCCCCCGCAGCACAGGCCGCAACACCGCCCGCCGCACGGTCCTTCGACACCCAGACAGGCGCAAAGGACGACAACAAAAGCGGCTCATCCCCGACAGCCGAGGCATCATGCACACGCGCATCAACCCGCACAGGACCAATCAACCGGCTGAAGCTGTACGGAATGAAGGCAGCATATGATGAACTGATCACCACGGCAGCGAAGCGATAGCACGTGCTTCAGAAGATCGTGATGAGTTTCTGAATGCGGAGATGATCGAAAAGCTGGCGCGATCAAACAAGTACCAGATAACCATCGCGGAGCTCTCCTTGGCCAAAGAGGTCGATGAGCTCACCTTCGAGGGAAAGCCAGTAAATGCGTTTCTGGTACGGGCCCTCGCCCCCGGTGACGCCTCGATCAGCGGCACCGGAATTGGCGAGCCACACGGTGCCTTCGGCATCATGCGATCCTGTATCAGGCGCTCTAAACGCGGCCGGTTTTTCAATGTGGTCGCACTCGTTAAAAATTGGTTGCCGAGGCCCTGCTGACCGCCAATGCCACACCGCTGATCTGCTCTGCCGCTTTGTCTTTCTGATCCTGCATGAACTGGGTTATCTGCCGCTCGCCTAAGCCGTTATACAGCGCTCGTCCGACCTTACCAACCGCCTTTACGAGCGACCTTCGAGGATCTTAATGACCGATCTCGACTTCGAAGAGTGGTTCGGTCTTCTGCGATCTCAAGAGGATGACAGCTTTCCCCGATCGCCTCAGGCATCATTGTGACATGGGCGAAATCAGCAACGAGAGTTGCCTCTTCAAGACTCGCGCAGAACTAGAGGCACGCTGACCCGACGCAGCTGCGCTGTGTGATGGTTACGCCGCGTTGCGCTACTTGCCGCAGAGCCGGAAGCGTCAAGGTAAGACGTCGATTGAGGGTCAATATTCGGTGCCGTTTGACGGCCTTACAAGCAATCCGGTGGCTTTGGACACCTCGCCGATGGTCATTCTGTCCCTCCATCTGCAGCGGATCACGATAGCGCAGCAAGGTGTTTGGAACAGGGCGGGGACCGGCACGTTGGGTCTGAAGCCGATCTTTTCGTCCTTCATGCTTGACCCTCCAGTGAGTGGAGGCCCTATCTGGAGAGGCGGACCAGCCAAAAGGACCCGCGATCATGAAAGACCACGCCCATTCCTCTACGGTTACCCGCGATCCGGTCTGCGGCATGACGGTCGATCCGCATGCCGGAAAGCCCCGTGCCACGCATGATGGCCATAGCTACCATTTCTGCTCGCAAGGCTGTCACGACAAATTCGTGGCCGCGCCCGAAGACTATATCGAGGCCAAGGATCCGGTCTGTGGTATGACGGTCAATCGCGGGACGGCGGCGCATTTCCACAAACTGGAGGGCGAGAAATTCTATTTCTGCTCCGAAAATTGCGAAAGCAAATTCAAGGCCGATCCCGAGGCCTATCTGGGCGAGCGGCCCGCGCCGAAGGCAATGCCCGAGGGCACGCAATATACCTGTCCTATGCATCCCGAGATTGTCGAGGACCAGCCGGGAGATTGCCCGAAATGCGGGATGGCGCTGGAACCCATGACACCTTCTGCCGATCAGGGGCCGAATCCCGAGCTTGTCGATTTCCGCAAGCGGCTGTGGATCGCGGGGCCACTGGCGGCGGCGGTGTTCACTCTCGAGATGGGCGCACATATCGGGGTGCCGTTCGAGGACTGGATCGGGGCACGGCCCTTCCTCTGGCTGCAATTCGCTTTGGCGACGCCGGTTCTGTGGCTGTGTCGTCCGTTCTTTGTGCGGGGCTGGAAATCTGTCACCAACCGCTCGCCCAATATGTGGACGCTGATCGCGCTGGGGACGGCGGCGGCCTACGGGTTCTCGCTGGTCTCGCTGCTGGCCCCCGACATTTTTCCCGAGGCGCTGCGGGATATGCACGGCCAGCCGCCGGTCTATTTCGAGGCGGCGGCCGTCATTCTGGTGCTGGTGCTTCTGGGCCAGATCATGGAGCTGACCGCGCGCGAGAAGACGGGCGATGCGATCCGCGCGCTGATGGATCTCGCGCCCAAAACCGCGCGGCGGGTGAATGACGCGGGCGAGGAGGACGTGCCGCTTGATCAGGTGCAGGCCGGGGACCGGCTACGGGTGCGCCCGGGCGAGACGGTGCCAGTGGATGGGGCCATCATCGAAGGCGGTTCGACCATCGACGAGAGCATGCTGACGGGCGAGCCCGTTCCGGTGGAGAAGGCGCAAGGCGATGCGGTGACCGGCGGCACACTCAATAAAACCGGCAGCTTTGTGATGGAGGCGCGATCGGTGGGGGCCGAAACGACACTTTCGCGCATCGTGTCGATGGTGGGGCAGGCACAGCGGTCGCGCGCGCCCATTCAGGGGCTGGCCGACCGTGTGGCGCTCATTTTCGTGCCGGCGGTGGTGGCCTGTGCGCTGCTGGCCTTCATTGCGTGGATGGTCTTCGGCCCGTCTCCGACGCTTGGCTATGCGGTGGTGGCCGCCGTTTCTGTGCTGATCATCGCCTGTCCCTGTGCGCTGGGGCTGGCCACACCGATGTCGGTGATGGTGGGCACGGGGCGCGGGGCGTCCGAAGGGGTGCTGGTGCGCGATGCAGAGGCGCTCGAACGCTTTGCCAAGGTAGATGTGCTGGTGGTCGACAAGACCGGCACCCTGACCGAAGGCCGCCCGACCCTGACTGATGCGGTCGTGCTGGAAGGCGAGGAGGAGCACATCCTGTCGCTGGTGGCGGCTCTCGAGCGGGGATCGGAACATCCGTTGGCAGAAGCCATTCTGGCAGGGGCAAAAGACGCGCCGAGGCTCGAGGCAGAAGGGTTCGAGGCGATCACCGGTAAGGGCGTGAAAGCGCGGATTGACGGCCATCAGGTAGCCTTTGGCAATGCTGCCCTCATGCGCGATTGTGGCGCCGATCCCGAGAAGGTGACAGACCGGATCGAGGCGCTCCAGGACGAAGGCAAGACGGCAATGATGCTGGCCCAAGCAGACCGGATCATCGGCGTGATTGCGGTGGCCGACCGCATCAAGGACACAACCCCCGAGGCGATCCGCGCGCTACATGAGGCGGGGCTGCGCATCGTGATGGCGACCGGCGATAGCGCGCGCACCGCGGCGGCGGTGGCCCGCAAGCTGGGGATTGACGAGATCCGCGCCGGTGTCTCGCCCGAGGGCAAGGCCAAGCTGGTGGAGGAGCTGCGAAAAGGGGGCGCGTCCGTTGCCATGGCGGGCGACGGGGTCAATGACGCACCCGCGCTGGCGGCTGCCGATGTCGGCATCGCGATGGGCACGGGGGCCGATGTGGCCGTGGAAAGCGCGGGGCTGACGCTGGTGAAGGGCGATCTACGCGGCATCGTCAAGGCGCGCAGGCTGGCGCAGGCGGTGATGCGCAACATCCGCCAGAACCTCTTCTTTGCTTTCGCCTATAACACGGCTGGCGTGCCGATTGCGGCGGGGATCCTTTATCCGGTCTTCGGGGTGCTTCTGTCGCCGGTCATCGCGGCACTGGCCATGAGCCTGTCCTCGGTCTCGGTGATCGGCAATGCGCTGCGGTTGCGGGGGCAGAAACTCTAATCTCGGGAATGTGACCTGACGCCGGATGGGGCAGAGGATATGTTGCGGGCATGGGAACGATGCTCCGGTTTCTGCGCCCCGTTCTGGTGATGACGCTCGTGCTCTGGTCCGTCTTCGGGCCGGGGGCTAGCTTTGCATCCATGATTCAGCCTGCCGATCGCTGCTGCACCGTAACGGCGCCGCATGGCCACCACCACGACAGCCACACCCATAGCGCGTCCTGTATGATGGATTGCCTTCTGTCGCAGGCCACACAGGACGAGAGCGCACCGCTCGCGTTCCGCCCGCTTGCCCGCGAGATGAACATGTCGGGATTCCGGCTTGATCTGGCCTCCCGGAACGTGGCGCCGCCCCTTCGTCCCCCACGTTCCTGATCTTCGCCAAAACCTCTTCCCCAACGGTTTTACGGAGATTTCCAATGACCACACTGACCCGTCGCGGCTTTCTGGCCGCAAGTGTTGCCACATCTGCTGGCCTGTTTCTTCCTGCCCGTGTGAAGGCGCAAAGCACAGCGCAGGGCCTCAAGGTCACCACCCGCGTCCTAGAGGTGAACGGACGCGCGGCCAGCGTCATGGGCCTTGTGAATGCAAAGGGCAGCCAAGGGCTGAGCCTCGCGCCCGGCGAGCGCTTCCGCGTCGATCTGACCAACGATCTCGATGTCGAGACGATCATCCACTGGCACGGGCAAATCCCGCCCAATGCGCAGGATGGCGCGCCCAATACCAACCCGATGCTGAAGGTGGGCGAGACCCTCGCCTATGATTTCACGCCCCGCGCGGGCACGTTCTGGATGCATTCGCATGTGCCCCAGCACGAGTTGGGCCTGCTGGCGGCCCCGCTTATCGTCCATAGTTCGGATGAGCTGGCCGAGGACCGGCAGGAGGTCGTGATGTTCCTGCAGGATTTCAGCTTCCTCGTGCCGGAGGAGGTGCTCGACACGCTGGCCGGTGGTCACATGGCGGGCCATCAGATGGCGGGACACCAGATGGGCTCCGCGCCCATGTCGCATGGGAATATGGCGGGCATGGATATGTCCGGCATGACAATGGACCACTCCAGCGGAGCGAAGATGAACCATATGTCCGGTATGGCGATGGATCTGAACGATTTCGAGTTCGACGCCTATCTCGCCAATGACCGCACACTCGACGATCCGGAGGTCGTGACGGTGGAAAAGGGCGGGCGTGTCCGTCTGCGCGTCATCAACGGCTCTTCGATGACCGCTTATTGGCTCGATCTAGGCACGGTCGAAGGGGCGCTGGTCGCGGCGGATGGCGAGCAAGTCCAGCCCGTGACAGGGAACCGCTTGCCGATCTCGCCGGCGCAGAGGATGGATATTCTTGTGGATCTGCCCGCGCAAAGCGGGGCTTATCCGGTTCTTGCCAAGCGTGAGGGCAGCATGAAACAGACGGGGCTCGTTCTGGCCAGTGCAGGGGCTACGGTCGCAAAGCTGTCCGGCGATGCGCAGGTCGAGGCACCTGCCGCGACGCAGGATCTTGATCTGGAATACCGGCTGCGGGCAGTGCAGAGCCTCCCCGTGCGCGAGGTCAGTCGTCATCACGATGTCATGCTGAGCGGCAGCATGGACCCCTATCGCTGGACGATCAACGGTCAGGTCTGGGCCGATCACGAGCCGATCCCGGTGATCCATGGCGAGCGGGTAGAGATGACCTTCCACAACATGTCGATGATGGCGCATCCGATGCATCTGCATGGCCATGTGTTCCAGGTCGTGGCGATCAACGGCCGCCGTTTTGCGGGCGCCAGACGCGATACGGTCGTGGTGCCGCCGATGAATATGGTCACCATCGCCTTCGATGCGGGCGAGGCCGCGCGCTGGATGCTGCATTGCCACCATATGGGCCATCTCGCGACAGGGATGATGACCGAGTTGCAGGTCGCGGCAAGCGCCTGACGGGGCCAGTCTAGGTTTCCTCACGATAAGGTCCTCACGACCGGTTCCCCATGGGCAATTCCGGTTGCCCCACTGGCGCAGGAGACCTCTCCTGCGCCAGTTTCGTCTGACGCATGAACGCCAGAGCATATATTTTCAGTATACCAGTAAGAAAGGTTTAGGATCTTGTTAGGCCGGAATGTTTTGGTAGGTGTGGAGTCTCTGCGTGTCAATTAGGACATGATGGTGGAAAATAGTATAAATAATCGGCATATATAAAAGCATGAGCTAAAAACATTCGGAAGTCCGGATTTGTGCGTGATCCGTAGCTAAAGGCGAGTCTTAATTTCAGTATACAAAAACTGGATGGGTGTCTCGCGATGAAACAGATGAGCCTCGGGCTTTCGATGCGGTATCACGGTTATCATGTGGCAGCCTGGCGCCATCCGGAGTACCGGCCGGGATGTAATCTCGATTTCTCCAGTTACCGTGCGATTGCGCAGGCCGCCGAGGCCGAGAAGCTGGATATGATCTTTTTCGCCGATGGTCTGGCGGTGCGTGGGGTCGACCGGCCCGAAGGCGCGATGTCGCATGACATGCGCAATGCCGAGCTGGAACCGCTCACGCTGCTGGCCGCGATCGCCGGGGCGACGCGCCATATCGGCCTCGTGGCGACCGCCTCCACCACCTATAACGAACCCTATCATATCGCGCGCAAATTCGCCTCGATCGACCATATCTCGGGCGGTCGTGCGGGCTGGAATGTGGTGACTTCATGGTCCGATCAGGAGGCACAGAATTTCAACAAGACCGCCAATCTCCCGCGTGAGGAACGCTACGCGCGCGCTGCGGAATTCGTCGATGTGACCAAGGGGCTCTGGGCCTCTTGGGAGGAGGACGCGTTTGTCCGCAACAAGGAAACAGGCGAGTTTTACGACCCCGAGAAGGTGCATGTCCTCGATCACGAAGGCGCTTTTTTCAAGGTGCGCGGGCCGTTGAATTCGGCACCCACCCCGCAAGGGCATCCGGTGATCGTGCAGGCGGGGGCCTCGGCGCAGGGGCGGGACATTGCCGCGCGCCATGCCGATATCGTCTATACCGTCGCGCAGACGGTCGAGGAGGCGCGGGACTTCTATGCCGACCTGAAATCGCGCGCGGCAGAGCTGGGCCGCGAGGAGCCGCCGCTCATCATGCCGGGGATCACGCTCTATGTGGGGGCGACGCAGGCCGAGGCGCAGGCAAAATTCGACGAACTGCAGGCGCTCATCGACCCGCTGGCGGGGCTCAATATCCTCTATAATTTCGTAGGCGATCTGTCGGGTTATCCGTTGGATGGTCCGGTGCCGCAGGATTTGCCGCATAGCAATATCTCGATTGCCAAGGGCCTCTTGCAAAAGGCCAAAGACGAGGATCTGACCATCCGCCAGCTCTACGAGACTGTCGCGGCGGGCTTTACGGGGCGCTACATGATCGGCACGCCCGAGAGCATCGTCGATGACATGCAGCTGTGGTTCGAGACGGGGGCCTGTGACGGGTTCAATATCTGTCCGCCGCTCCTGCCGCAGGGTATGGAGGATCTCTCGCGCTTCATCCTGCCCGAGCTGCGCAGCCGCGGGTTGTTCCGCACCGACTATCCGGGCACGACGCTGCGCGAGACGCTGGGCCGCAAGCGCCCCGTTTTCGGCGCGGCCAGGACGCTGGCCGAGGCGTAAGCGCCTCTCTCTAATTCCGTCTTCGTCAAACGATCCGCATCAACGCGGGCAGCAACAGGGAAAGACTGCAATGACCTCCTCGATTTCCAGACGTCTTGTTTTGCAAAGCATGGGCGCGGCCAGCCTGCTGGGCGGGCTTGGCCTGTCAACCCGTGCCGCGATGGCGCAATCCACCAGCCTGCGCGCCGCGATCACCGGCTATAGCGTGATCAATACGCTCGATCCGGCGCAGGCGACCTTGATCCCCGAATATTATGTGATGTGGAGCACCTTCAACGGGTTGATGAAATTCGACGCCGATATGAAGCTCGTGCCCGATCTGGCCGAGAGCTATAGCCCGATCGAGACCGGTGGGTTCGAGTTCAAGCTGCGCCCCGGCGTCAAATTCCACAATGGCGAGGTGCTCAGCTCGGAAGATGTGAAATTCTCCTTCGAGCGGGTGATGTCGCCCGATCTGGCCTCGCCCAATGCCTCCAAGCTCTCCGAGGTCAGCAAGATCGAGACGCCCGATCCCCTCACTGTGCGTATCCACACCAAAGCGCCCTATGCGCCGCTGCTGACCTTCCTGTCCAATAGCCGGACCGGTACGCAGATCATCAACAAGAAAGCCTTCGAGGAGATGGGCGCCGATGCCTTCTCGCGCGCGCCCGTTGGGACCGGTGCTTATAAGGTCAAGGAATGGAATGCGGGCGAGGGGCTGACGCTCGAGGCCCATCCCGAGTATTTCGAGGGCGCGCCGTCCTTTGCCAAGATCGAGGTGCCGCTGATTGCCGAGGAAGCCTCGGGTGTGACCGCACTCAAGGGCGGGCAGATCGATATGACCTCGACCGTTCCCGCCGCCGATGTGGCGCAGCTGATGAAGGATGACAGCGTCACGCTCCTGCGCCAGCCGGGGCTCAACACGCGCTTCATCTCGATCAACCTCACCAAGGCGCCCTTCGACGATATCCATTTCCGCCGCGCCATCTCGATGGCCTTCCAGCGCGAGGCGATCGTGCAGGCTGTGCTCTTTGGCGAGGGCGTGGCCGCGGACGGGATCATCCCGCCGCAGCTGGCCGAGTATCAATCCGGCACCACCCGCAAATACATGACCTATAATCCCGAGGCCGCCAAAGCCGAGCTTGCCAAGTCCAAATACAAGCCCGACGAGATGGAGGTGCCGGTGATCACATGGGGTGGCGGCTGGTGGAAGCGTTTTGCCGAGATCTTCGTGGCGCAGGTCAATCAGGTGCTGGGCACCAAGCTGACCGTCGAGGTCACCGATGCCAATGCCGCCTATGCGCGCCAGAAATCGGGAGATTTCGTGGCCGGTGTCTGGGGCTGGCTCGGAATGGTCGACCCCGATGAATATGTGGGCGGTTTGCTGACCAGCACCGGCTGGCGCAATTTCCAGGGCTATTCCAATGCGCAGGTCGATGAACTGGCGGCCAAGGGCGCAGCCGAGACCGACCCCGCCAAACGTCCCGAATTCTACAAGCAGGCCGAGGATATCGCGATGGACGAGGTGGCGCTGATCCCGTGTTTCTTCTCCAATATCTCGAACTTGCTGCGTCCCGGCATCGAGGGCTTCGACCAGAAAGCCTATTCGAATTACGGCGACCAGTTCTACAAGATGAAGGAGGCCTGATCCCATGTCGGATCTGATCGGGGCCGAGGCGCCGCCCGGACTGTCCTTCGCCGAGAGATGGGGGCCGCTTGCCGCCTATCTGGCAAAGCGGATACTGGGCGGGCTCGTGGTGCTGCTGGCGGGCACTCTGGTGGTGTTCCTGACCATGCAGGCGGCGCCGGGCGATCCTGCTCTGGCCGCATTGGGCGAGAATGCGACGCCGGATGCCATCGCGGCCTTCCGTGCCGAATACGGCCTCGATCAACCGGTCTGGATGCAGTATCTCGGCTGGCTCGGCGGGTTCGTCACCGGCGATTTCGGCCAGTCTCTGGCGGTCGCACGGGGGCTGCCGGTGGCGGGGCTTATCGCGCAGAAGCTGCCTGCCACGATCTTCGTGGGGACGCTTGCGCTGGTGCTGGCGGTAGTGATCTCGCTCGTGCTGGGCACAGCGGCGGCGCTGCGCCGTGGCAGGGCCACCGACACCATCGCCACCTCGATCGCGGTTTTCGGCATCTCGATGCCCGATTTCTGGATGAGCTATGTGCTGATCTTCGGGCTGTCGCTGGGGCTCGGGTTGTTTCCCGCCTTCGGCTATGTCCCGCCCTCCGAGAGCCTCACGGGCGCGTTCCATGCCGCCTTCCTGCCGGCGCTGGCCATTGCAGCCCCGATGGCTGCGGTCTTTGCCCGCACCTTGCGGGCCGTGTTGATCGAGACGATCTCGCGGGCACATGTGACGGCGGCCACGTCCTTCGGCCTGCGCAGGAGCTTCATCTTCCTTCACTATGTGCTGCGCAACTCGCTCGTGCCCTATCTCACGGTGGTCGGGCTGCAGATCCGCTACATCCTTGGCGGGGTCGTCGTGGTCGAGCGGATCTTCGGCATTCCGGGCATCGGCTCGCTGATGGTCGATGGCGCTTTCGCGCGTGATTATGCCGTGCTGCAGGCCTGCACGGTGGTGTTTCTAGTCATCGTGCTGGCGGTCAATCTGGCGGTCGATTGCCTGTGTGCGGCGCTCGATCCGCGCCAGACGGTCAAATAAGGCCGGATAAGGGGTATCCTATGTCATCGTTCAAACGTCTTCTACACCATCCGACGGGGCTTGTGGGCCTTCTCATCGTGGTCGTGATGGTCGCTGTGGTGGTGATCGGGCCGCATGTTATCGGCTATGGTCCCGAAGATATGGATTTCATGGCGATGCTGGCCCCGCCGAGCCTCGCGCATCCGTTCGGCACCGACAGTTTCGGGCGCGATGTCCTGTCACGCGTGCTGCAGGGGGCGCAGGTCTCGCTGGTAATCTCTGCGGGCTCGATCCTGCTGGCAGCGGCTCTGGGCTCGGCCATCGGGATCATGTCGGGCTATTGGGGAGGGTGGGTCGATAGCGTGCTGATGCGTCTCATGGATCTGCTCTTTGCCTTCCCCAGCTTTATTCTGGCGATGCTCCTGATGGTGCTTTTCGGCTTTTCCACCGCCAATCTCGTGGCCGCGATCGCGCTCGTCTATCTGCCGATCTTTGCCCGTATCACCCGCAACAATACCGGCCTGATCCGCGAGGAACCCTTCGTGCAGGCCGCCCGCCTGATGGGGCGGCATCCGCTGGCGATCATGGTCTCCGATATCCTGCCCAATATCCTCGCGCCGATCCTCGTGCAGGCGTCGGTGGGGGTGGCCTTTGCCATCATCCTCGAGGCGGGGCTGAGCTTCATTGGTCTCGGCGTGCAGCCGCCTACGCCGAGCCTTGGTGGCATCATGGCCGATGGGCGCGAATATTTTTCCCGTGCGCCTTGGGTGCTGACGATGAGCGGCGTGGCCATCTCGATCGCGCTTCTGGGGATCAATCTTCTGGGCGATGGGCTGCGTGATCTGACCGACCCCAAACTGCGCGAAAGGGCCTGAGCCATGAAGCAACCTCTGGTAACGATCCGCAATCTGAAGGTCGCATTCGGCAAGGGGGCCTCGCGCAAAGAGGTGCTGCACGGGGTCGATCTCGATCTTTACCGTGGCGAGATCTTGGGGATAATTGGCGAGTCCGGCTCTGGCAAGACCATGACCGGCATGGCTTTGCTGCGGCTTCTGCCCGGAAATGCGCATGTGACCCAGGACGAGCTACGCTTTGATGGCGCGGCGCTTCCCGCGCTGAGCGAGGCCGAGTTTGGCGGGCTGCGCGGTGTGCGCATGGCGATGATCTTTCAGGATCCCGTGGGCTCGTTCAACCCCGCCAAGCGTATCGGCTGGCATTTCGAGCAGATCTTTGCCCGTGTCGAACGTCGCGGGATGAAGGCCCGCAGCGAGACGGCGCCACGCGCGCGGGCGATCGCGCTGATGCAGGAGGTGGGTATCCGCCGCGCCGAGGAAAGTATCGACCTCTATCCCCACCAGTTGTCGGGCGGCATGTTGCAGCGGGCGTTGATCGCGCTGGTGCTGGCGCTCGAGCCCGATCTGATTGTGGCGGACGAGCCTACGACCAATCTCGACAAGGTGGTCGAGCACCAGATCCTCACGCTTTTCCGCGCGCTGCAGAAACGTCTTGATGCGGCGATGATCTTTGTCACCCATGATATGGCGGTCGCGGCCTCGCTCTGCGACCGGATCGCGGTGATGCGCGCAGGCGAGGTGCTCGAGGTGGCCCCTGCCACGCAGCTCTTCGAGGCGCCGCAACATGAATACACGAAACTCCTGATCGATACGGCCCGAGCGCTCTCGCGCCCTGCAACGGCTGCGCCGAGCATCGTCAAGGAGCCGCTTTTCGAGGTCGAGAACCTTTCGCTCACCTTCCCGCCGGTGGGCCCCCGCGCGGCCTTCAAGGCGTTGAAGGATATCTCGCTCGAAATCCGCAAGGGCGAGGTGATCGGCCTTGTGGGAGAATCCGGTTCGGGCAAGACCACGCTCGGGCGCTGTCTGCTGCGGCTTTATGATCCCACCGGGAAGATCACCTATAAGGGCCGCGACATCACCCGCATGGGCGAGACGGGCCTGCGCAAGATCCGGCGCGAATTGCAGATGGTATTCCAGGATCCGGGTGGCTCGTTCAATCCGCGCAAGACGATGGGCCAGTCGCTCGGCGAGGCGCTGCGGCTCACCGGCCTGCGCGACAAGGCGCAGCTTGCAGCACAGGTGCGCGCACTTCTGGAGCGCGTGCGGCTTACGCCCGAGCATGCCGGGCGCTATCCGCACGAACTGTCGGGCGGGCAGCTGCAGCGTGTGGCAATCGCGCGTGCGGTCTGCCTGCAGCCCTCGCTGATCGTCGCCGACGAGGCCGTGTCGAAGCTCGATGTCTCGGTGCGGGCGGGGGTTCTGGACCTCTTCCGCGAGATCCAGCGCGAGCAGGATCTCTCGATGGTCTTCATCACCCATGATCTGGAGGTGGCGCGCTATATGTGCGATCGCATCGCGGTGCTCTATCATGGCGAGCTGCTGGAGATCGGGCCGACCGAGGAGATTTTCGCCAATCCGCGCCACGCCTATACGCAGACGCTGCTGAAGACGCTCGATCATAGCCTTGGCGGGCGCGATTTCGGGCGTGCGGGCTACGGCCCGAAGGTCGCCTGAGGCGCCCGTTCAGATCGCCTTCATCGCGGCGCGCAGGCGGGCCCCTGCGGCATCGACCTGGCGCCTCCGTTCGTCCAGCCGGTTGAGGCCGAGCCGGATGCGTGCCTGTGCCGAGATGATGCCGCTTGCCATCGAATCCGCCCCCGGGCCACCGATCGTATTACGGTGGGCGATGAAAAGTTCTGGCGCCAGCAGGCTCCGCAGCTCGTCTGTCGAAAGGTCGAAAGCGGGGAAGCCCTCTGCCTTTGCAGCCCGCGCGATATCCTCGGGTGCCAGCGCCGAAAGCGGGCGGGACTTGGCGTCCAGATCCCGCAGGGCGGCGTCGATGAGGAGCGTGGCATCCGTCCATGAGAGACCCGAGCGGTCCTGCAGGAAGCGGGTCAGTTCGGGCGGCGGCGAGCGGTAAACGGCATCGGTTACGGTTGAAGTGCCGCGTTCGGGGACAAGTTCCAGATCCTCGAATACACGCGCCAATACCTCCAGCCGGACGGCCAGCTCATTGGCAAGCTCGCCCAGCTGGCGCTGGTTTCCCAGACGCTCGACCGGCCCTGACGCGGCGCTCTCGCTGGTGAAAAGGCCGCTCATGAACCCGATTGCGCGCGTCGAGAAATGGCGCAATTCGAGCAATTGCTCAGGCGCGCGCTCCGATTTCAGAAGGCTCGGGCGCAGAACCCAGAGCGGCAGCACCATCCGCCGTTCGCAGGGGGACGCATGGCCGAGGATCTCGGTTACGATACCCGCCAGCGTCTGCGCCCAGATCGCCAGAACGCCGGCGCATTCGAGCACCAGATCGCGGCTCTGTGCGGCATCGAGCGTGTTCTCGACCAACCCGTCAAAGCCCAGCAGATCGGCCAGCATCAAGCGGTTGAGCCC
Organism: Thioclava sp. 'Guangxiensis'; assembly: GCF_045348365.1. Lineage (NCBI taxonomy): Bacteria > Pseudomonadati > Pseudomonadota > Alphaproteobacteria > Rhodobacterales > Paracoccaceae > Thioclava > Thioclava sp. 'Guangxiensis'. The sequence goes on from NZ_CP155824.1 coordinate 274,353, forward strand.
GAATTCGGCCCCATTGCCGCTTGCGGCCCCGGCGGGCGAGCGGTTGATCCGGTTATAAAGAGCCACCATCCTCTCGGAATCGCGCGCAAGCGCGCTGTCGGCCATCAGCGCCCAATGTCCGAAATTACGCGGCTCGGCGGGTTCGCCATAGGCGCAATGCAGATAGATCGCCTGCCGGTGGGTTTCCGCAAAGCCGATGACCGCCTCGCGCAAACGGTAATTGGCCTGCATCAGGCCCAGCAGGGTCTCGCGGCTGCCAATACGGAAATGCAGCGCCTGTCGCTCGGCCTGTGGCAACGGGCCGCCCAGTGGATCATGGAGCGCGCCCTGCCGGTTTCCCTCGATCCCTGCGGCAAGATGTGCGAGGCAGGTGCGCGCCGATCTCGCGTCCAGCCGTCCGGCCTCGACTGCGGCGATCACACGGGCGCGGTCGATCATATCCTCGATTTCGCGGCCCTCGGACAATGAGGGAGCTGCAGGGGATGGGATTGGCGGCATATGGACCTCGTCTCGTCGGGTTTGGGATATAGAAGCGGTGTCTTCACGTCAAATGCTCTCCCGCTGGCGGTGCCCGGGACGGGGGCTGTTTTTGTATTCACTTTTGTCGCGGGGCGGACTATCTGTGGCAAGTAGCATGAAGGGGCGCGAGATGGGACTGGCAGATGGCGAGCTGATTGCGCACCGGATCTATGCGGCTGTGCGCGAGCGGATCCTGTCGGGCGCATACCCGCCCGGTTCTGTTTTGCGGCAGGAAGATATCGCGCGCCAGCTGGAGGTCAGCCGCGTGCCGTTGCGCGAGGTGTTCTCGAAGCTCGAGGCCGAAGGGTTCTTGCTGTCGCGCCCGCGGCGGGGCTATGCGGTGGTCTCGCTCGAGGCAGAGGAGATGGCCGAGATTTTCGATCTGCGCAGCGTGCTCGAGCGTCAGGCAGGGCAGATCGCGGCCCGCAAACGCAGTGATGGGGACCTTGCGGCGCTGACGGAGCTGCATCAAGAGATGGTGACGGCCGATGCCTCGACCCCCGAGGGTCGGCAGATCTGGGCGCAGGCCAATCGGTCTTTCCACGAGCGGATCCTTGCGATTGGCGGACGCGCGCGCCTGCAGCGGATCGCATTGCTGCTGCGCGATCAGGTCGAGCCCTATGTCCGTATGGAGGTCGCCCTCAGCGTGGATGTGGCCGAAGCGATGCAGGACCATCTGGAGATTATCGGGGCATTGCAGGCCGGTGATGCCGAGTTGGCCGGAGATCTGTGTTCGGCCCATTGCCGTCGGACCGAGCGCCGTCTGCTGGATCATCTGGGCAGGGAATGACCGGCGGTTTCGGAGCTGGGCGCGGCTTCACGGCCCAGAAGGCAGGCCAGTGAGAGCGCCGCCAGCAGCGGAAAAAGCGCGACCCCGAGCCCCTGATCGACAAGTGGTCCCGCGACCAGCGGGGCGATCACCTGACCGACGCCCAGACCGGCTGTCACAAAGCCGAAGATCGCCGCCTGATCCGGGCCCTCCGCCAGACCGGCGAGAAGCGTGTCGCGCGAGGGAAGCGCCAGGCCGTTGGCAAGACCTGCCACGCAGATGAGTGCGAAGAGTAGCGGTTGTGGCAGGAGGGTGAGGCTTGCCAGTGCCCAGCACAGCGCCGAGCCTCCCATTCCGAACATCAGGCTGCGGGCGGGGAGTAGCCGGCGGGCAGTCATGCCGCCCAGAGCCACACCGAGCGTAATGGCGAGGAGATAGGCACTCAGAAATGTCGTGGCGGCGCCGACTTTCATGCCGCTATAGGCCAGAAGCGCGGGGATCATGAACCCCTGCGAGGCAGCCGAGATCGCTCCGAAGGCCGCAAACAGCCCGAACTGGCGCCGGAAGACGGGGATTTTCCATGCGGGAACGCGTCGAGAGAATCCGGTGTCGTTGGGGATATGCTTTCCGAGCGGTAGCGTATTCAACACAAGCAGGGCGATCAGACCAAGGCAGGACAATGTGGCGGTCAACATCAAGCCCGCGCGCCAGCCTGCAATGAGCCCCCATGCACCGATCAACAGGGGGGCTGCGGCAAAGCCCGCGATACCTGCCAGCGAATGGGTGGCAAAGGCTTGGGCGCGGCGCGTATGGCTGACATGACGGCTCAGCAGTGCCATATCGGCAGGGTGGTAGACCGCATTGGCGATGCCGGCCAGTGTCACACAGATAGCCAGTCCGGTCAGGGACTGGGCCATGGAGGCGGCCAGAAAGGCCAGCGCCGCGCCGATTTGAGCCAGCACCAGAAGAGCCCGCCCGCCGAAGCGGTCGGTGATCCGCCCCATTGGTGTCTGCAAGAGCGCCGTGACGAGGTTGTAGCCGATCACGATCAGACCGAGCGCCGTATATCCGCAGCCGAACTCCTTCTGGAGCAAGGGAAAGAGCGGCGCCAAAGCGAGGATATGGATATGGCTGACGAAATGCACGGTCGAGACAGAAGCGATCACCGTCCAGTCATGGCGGGTCTGGGTCATGGGACGTCCGGAACTAGGGGAGCCGCGCGCCGGAAGTGGCGCGCGCAAGGCGGTCAGGCGGCAGAGCGCGCGGGGATCAGATTGCGCAGCGGGGTGGCAGGGTCTGCCAGCGCGACCGGATCGGGGCTGGCCCCGCTCTCTATGAGCGCAGTCAGCGGGCGCGTGTCGCGGCCCTGGTCGATCATCACCGCTCCGGCGATCTGACCATCCCGCAGATAGATGCGGGTCGAAGGGCCCTCGGGCGCGCCGCGCAGGACGCAGTGATCGGCCCCGAGCGGGCTGCCAAGAACCTGCAGGTTGATCCCCTGCTGGTCGGTCCAGAACCATGGCAGGGGCATGTAGTCGCTGCTCTGTCCCGCCATCGCCTTGGCAACATGGGAACCATGACGCTGCGCATGCTGCCATGTCTGCCAGCGGCTGGGGCTCTGCTGACTATCCGGAAACACGCTCACGTCACCCGCAGCAAAGATATCGGGGGCCGAGGTCCGGCCCGCGCCATCCACGACAATCCCGTGATCACAGGCAATCCCCGCGGCTTCGGCCAGTCCGGTATCGGGAGTGAACCCCACACCAGCCAAGGTCTGATCGACCTCCAGATCGCTGCCATCGCCCAGATGCAGGATCTGCCGCCCGTCGCGGGTGCGCAGGTGATCGAGCCCCGTGCCCATATGGAACTGCACGCCCGAGGCGCGATGGCGCGCCATCAGCAGATCGGAGATCTCGGGCGGCAGCGACCGCGCCATTACGCGAGCTCCCAGTTCGATCACATGCACACCAAGCCCCAGCTTGCGCGCGGTCGATGCAACTTCGAGCCCGATCACGCCCGCCCCGATGATCGCGATATCGAGCGCCTCGCGCAACAGCCCGTGTAGCTTGCGCGCATCCCCGAGATCCCGCAGGCCAAGGATCATTTCCGCCCCCGCAACCGGCAGGGCACGCGCGGTGCCGCCCGTGGTCAGCAGGAGCCGGTCGTAGCCCAGAACCCTTCCGTCCTCGAGCCGGATCTCGTGCGCGTCAGGCCGGATCTCGGCCACGCGCGTTCCGCCCACAAAGGTGATCGCGCCCCAGTCATGCGACTGGGGATCGGGAAAGCTGTCGGCCAGCAGGAACTCTTTCGAGAGCGCAGGGCGTTCATAGGGCAGATACGGGTCGGCATCGATGACCGTCACCTGCCCGTGCTTGGCCAGCTCGCGGGCGGCCGCCATGCCAGCATGGCCCGCGCCGATGATGATGTGATGGGTCATGCCACAGTGTTCTCCAGTAGGCCGATACCCGAGATTTCGACGCTGACCACATCGCCCTTGGCCAGATAGACGGGAGGGGTCATGCCGATGCCCACACCCTCGGGTGTGCCGGTCAGGATGATATCGCCCGGCTCGAGTGTCAGGCGTTTCGACAGTGTCTCTATCAGGGTGGGGATGTCGAAGATCAGATCGGCGATCACCGCATCCTGTCGTTTCTCTCCGTTCACATGGGTGGTCAGCCGCATTGTATTCAGGTCGGCGATCTCGGAGACGGTGCTGATGCAGGGGCCCATCGGGCAGAAGGCATCGATGGATTTTCCGATGAACCACTGGCGGTGGTCCTTTTGCAGGGTCCGCGCGGTGACGTCATTGGCGACTGTATAGCCCCAGACATGGTCCATCGCGTTCTCCTTGCTGATGCCGCGCCCGCCTTTGCCGATGATCACGGCCAGTTCGCCCTCGTAATCGGTGCTCTGGCTGTCATCGAGCCAGGACGGGATCTCGCAGCCCGGACCGGTGACGGTATTGGAGGCTTTGGTGAAGATGATGGGGAAATCGGGCGTGGCCGATTGACCGGCCGAGGCATCAAAGCCCGAGCGGTGGAATTCGGCGGCGTGGGCGTGATAGTTTTTTCCGACACAGAAGATATTGCGGGCGGGGCGCGGGATCGGTGCCAGCAGCGTGGCATCGGCGGCGGCAATCGGGGTGACGGTGGCGGCCAGCGCCTCGGCCTCGGCCTCGCGCCCGATCAGATCGAGCAGATCGCCTGACCGGCACAGCGCATCCAAGGGTAGAATCTGGCTGCTGTCTTTGGACAGGGCTCCAATGCGGGCCTGATCGATGTTGCCGGATTTCAGAGCGAAGCGAACGAATCTCATGAATTCTCTCCTTTTTCGATTCTGAATACATAATGCGGGTAATTTCCGCCTTTTGAATGCATAAAATGTAAGCACACCCAAGAAATTTGGGGTTACGCTTAAATAAACACCATTGACTCAGATTTACTTTGTCCTTTTGAATACAAAAGAGGCCCGAATACGAAAGCCAACTGGCATAGCTGCCGTAACCCCAAAGGATTCAGACCGATGAAGGATTTTGCCGGAGTGCAAGTGAACTGGCCGCGCAACGACTACTCGCGCGTGCCTTACTCGATTTATCACGACCCCGAGATCTATGCGCTCGAGCAGGAAAAGATCTTCCGTGGCCGCTGCTGGAATGTGCTCTGCCTCGAAGCCGAAATTCCCAATCCGGGTGATTTCCGCGTCTGCCATGTGGGAGATACGCCGGTCGTTGTGAACCGTGACGATGACGGGGAGCTTTATGCCTTCGTGAACCGCTGTGCCCACCGTGGCGCCGAGATTGTGCGCGAGCCCTGGGGCACCGCGAAAGAGCATACCTGCATCTATCACGCATGGCTCTATAACCGTAAGGGCGACCTGAAGGGCGTGCCCTTCCGCCGTGGCGCGAATGGCAAGGGCGGCATGCCCGAATGTTTTGATATGAAGAACCACAATCTGGTGAAAGTGCGGGTGACGTCGTTCAACGGGGTGATCTTCGGAACGTTCCACCATGATATGGAGCCGATCGAGGACTATCTCGGCCCGCTGTTCACCAAACATGTGGGCGAGATGTTCAACCGTCCGATCAAGATCCTCGGCTATCAGCGCCAGCGGATCGCGGCGAACTGGAAGCTCTATCCCGAGAATATCAAGGACGCCTATCACGGCTCGCTCCTGCATGAGTTCAACCGCACCTTCGGCCTGTCGCGCCTGACGCAGGTCGCGGGCGGCTATATGGACGAGAAGCACCGCCATTCGATCCTGTTCCAATACAAGGGCTCGGATAGCGATGAAGAGGCGCTCAAAGCCTATATCGAGAACGGCGTGAAGAAGGGCGAGATCGCGGGTCTCAACGATTACTCGATGGTCAATATCATCGACGAGAACCCCTTCGGCATGTCGACCCGCGTGATGAATGTCTTCCCCAACTGCTTCTTCCACCAGATCGGCAACACGCTGGCCATGCGCAAGATCCGCACGCTGGGTGTGGACGGGTTCGAACTGACATGGGTGCTCTATACCTATGCCGATGACAGCGAGGAGATGGTCCAGCACCGGTTGAACCAGGCCAATATGGTGGGTCCGGCGGGGCTGATCTCCATGGAAGACGGCGAGGCGCTCGAGATGGTGCACCGCACCACCAAATCGGCGGCTGAGGACGAGATGGCGGTGATCGAGATGGGCGGTATCGGCTCCATCGGCGACCGCGACACCCGTGTGAACGAAGTCACCATCCGTGGCTTCTGGGCCTATTACGCGCAGCTCATGGGCTTTGCGCCGGAAGGAGCAGAACAATGAAAGACATGAAAGACGTGGTGGTTGCGCGTTCCAACCCCACCATTCCCGCAGAGATCCGCCAGCAGGCCTCCGAGCTGATCCTCGACAGTGTGCTGCATCTGGACCGGATGGAACTGGAGGCATGGATCGACTGTTTCGACCAGAGCTCGTGCTATCATGTGATCCCGCGCGAGAATATCGACTGCGGCTACCCGTCGGCGATCATCCGTTGCGATAGCCTCGATATCATCAAGGACCGGCTGATGGTTCTGGATGTGTCCTCCAAATACAACCCGCATTGGGACCGCCATTTCCTGAACGGCACACAGTTCCAGAGCTACGAGAACGGTATCCTGATTGCGCATACCAATTTCATGATCGTGCAATCCACGCTCGAGGGCTTCTCCAAGCTCTTCGTGGCCGGCCATTACGAAGACAAGATCGTCTTCACCGCCGATGGCGCGAAGTTGCGCGAACGGATCGTGGTGCTCGATACCTTCTCGGTGCCGAACCTGATCGCCGTGCCGCTTTAAGCGAAAGGAAAGACAATGGCTTACAACATATATAAATCCCAGTTCCGCCAGCTTAGCCCCGAACGGCTTGAAGCATGGAGCAAGGTCAACACCGCCTCGGCCTCCGATATGATGAACCGTGGTCAGGCGATGGGCCATGACATCAAGCCTCTCGACCGTTCCATGCGGATCTGCGGGCAGGCACGCACCGTGCGCGCGATCCATGCCGATAACTCGATCATCCATTACGCCAATTCCTATGCCCGCCCGGGCGAGGTGGTGGTGGCCGAAGCCGGCGGCAATTGCGAGGTCGCGATGTTTGGCGGCGTTACCGCGCTCGAAGGGATCAAGCGGGGCCTGGGTGGTCTGGTGATCGACGGCGCCGTGCGTGACATCAAGGAAGCGATCGATCTCGGCTATCCGATCTTCTGCAAGGGCGTCACGCCCAAGGGCCCGCACAAGGCCTTTGGCGGCGAGATGGATATTCCGATCGCCTGTGGCGGTCTGGCCGTCAAACCGGGCGATCTGATCCTGGGCGATATGGACGGGATCACCGTTGTGCCGCTCGAATGGGAGGAAGAGATCTTCGCCAAGGTGCAGGAATTCCGCAAGACCGAGGATTACTGGCTGACCATCTTCGAGGGACCGAAGTCGCTTTACGAAGTGCTGAATATCCCCGAGCCGACCTTTATCGACTAACTCAAGGACATAGTTATGAAAATCGATTATATCGATCCGCCGGGCTCGGTTCCGGCGCAGGGCCTCTATACCTCGGTGGGCCATGTCGCGGGCGACCAGTACCGCTTTGTTGCGGGCCAGCTTTCGGTGAATGCCGCAGGCGATATCGTGGGGACCGGTGATTTCGACGCCCAGTTCGATCAGGTCTTCGGCAATCTCAAAGGGGTGATCGAGGGTCTGGGTGGCACCATGGCGTCGGTTGTGAAGTTCACCACCTTCACCACCTCGCGCGACTATATCCAGCCTTTCATGGACAAGCGCGCGGCCCACTTCCCCGAATGGTATCCGTCGGGGATCTTCCCGCCGAACACCCTGCTGATCGTGCAGGGCCTCGTGAAGCCCGAGTTCATCCTCGAAGTCGAAGCGGTCGTTGCGATCTGACGCGGGTAAGGGGGCAGGAGGAAGCCATGAGTGTCACACCTGTCGCCGTAACGCTTTACACCGATATCCGGCAGAAGATCCTGTCGGGTATCTGGGCGCCCGGGGTGGTGCTGCGCCAGGAGGATCTGGCGCGCCGATATGCCACCAGCCGTGTGCCGCTGCGCGAGGCGTTCTCGCGGCTCGAGGCCGAAGGGTTCCTCGTGCTGCGCCCGCGGCGCGGATTTGCCGTAGTGTCCCTGCGCGAGGACGAGATCCGCGAGATCTTCGATCTTCGTATGGTGCTCGAAAGCCATGCGGGCCAGATCGCCACCAAGGCGCAGAAACCCGGCGATATGCTGGTGCTCGAGGACCTTCTGGACCGGATGGAGGCAACCGATACGGCCCATGCGACCGGTCTGGCCGAATGGTGCCTGCTTAACCGCCGCTTCCATGACTACATCCTCGATTGCTGCAACCGCCCGAGGCTGCGGCGTCTTCTGTTGCAACTGCGCGATCAGGTGGAACCCTATATGCGCATCGAACTGTCGGTCACCGGTGACGTGACCGAGGCCAGCCGCGACCACCGCGAGATCCTGTCGGCCATGCGCTCCGGCGATAGCGAGCTTGCGGGCGAGCTATGCGCCATCCATTGCAGCCGCACCGCGCGGCGCCTTGTTGCCAACCTGAAACCCTAGCCCCCACCTAGCCAAGGAAATCCCATGACCCAGAATGTGCAAGACATGGTCCGCGTGCTCGATAGTGACGCGCTCGGCGAAGGCCAGATGACCTCTGTCAATGTAGGCGAGGAAGAGATCGCCCTCTACCGCGTCGAGGGCGTGATCTATGCCACCTCCAATATCTGCAGCCATGCCTATGCGATCATGACAGAGGGCTATCTCGACGGGGATTGCATCGAATGCCCGCTGCATCAGGCGCTGTTCTCCATCAAGACCGGCGAGCCGATCGACGCGCCGACCGACAAGGCGCTGCCGATCTTTGCGACCGCCGAACATGACGGCGGCATCTATGTCCGCGTCTGAGGCTCCCGCAGCCTGACCCGTCTTCTCGCGCATCAGCCGCCGGCAAGAGCAGCGATGCGGTTCTCCAGCCATAGCAACCACAACAGGGAAGCAAGATTATGAACCATAGTTTCACGAGAACCCTTCAGGCCGGTGCCCTTCTGGTGGCCAGCCTCGCCGCCAGCATGGGCCAGGCCGCAGAGCTTGATGATGTCTCCATCGCTCTGCCCAGCTCGACCGTCCTGCCCTATCACGGATTCGTTTTTCTGGGCGTTCCCGCGGGGTTTTATGAAAAACTTGGTCTCGATGCCGATGTGATGACCATTCAGGGCTCGGCCGCGGCGCTGCAGCTTGTCGCGTCGGGCGATGCCGATATGGGCTATATGGGTCTTTCGGCGCTCATCAATGCCAAGCTCAAGCAGCCCGACCTCCCGGTCGAGGCCGTGTTCTTGCAAGATATCGCGCCGGTCTATTCCGTGGCCATCCCCAAAGGCACCGGCATTTCGGGTCCCGAGGGGCTGAAAGGCAAGCGTATCGGCGTGCTCAGCATGTCGTCGGGCGCGGTCACCTGGGTGAAGGCCTATATGTCCAAGCTGGGCGTCGCGCCGGATCAATACGAGATCGTGGCCATCGGCTCGGGGGCACAGGCCTATTCGCTGCTGAAATCGGGCGACGTGGATGCGATCAGCTTCTCGCGCGGGCTGTCGGCTGCGCTGGAGATCCTTGGCGCGTCCTTCGATTACTACGCTCCGCCCGAGCCGTCGGGGGTGATTGTGGCCAATACCAAATTCCTCAAGGAGCATCCCGATGTTGCGGCCCGCACGCTTGAAGGGGTGGTGCTGAACCAGACCTTCATGGAGATCAACCCCGAGAAAGCCACCCGCTATTTCTGGGATTTCACCAGCAAGCCTGCCGGTATCTCCGAAGAGGAAGCGCTCAAACAGGGCGAGATCTATATCAACCGCACTGCCGAGATCTGGAAGGACTACAAGGACAGCTCCACCAAATGGGGCGAGATGTCCGACAGCACATGGACTGGCCTGATGGAATTTGCCTCTGTCGCCGAGCAGTTCTCCGATAAGGCCAAACTGGATGCTTTCGTCAAATCGCTCTATACCGACGAGCTGATCGATCAGGTCAACACGGTCGATCTGTCCATTGCGACCAAGGCGGCTGCGCAATGACCCCGCTGGATAGCGCCATGGCCTCCGAAACGCGCGCGGATACGACAATCCGCCTTGACGATATCACCCTTGCCTACGGGCAGGGGGACGCCAAGGTGGTCGCCATCGAGGAGTTTTCCTGCGAGATCAAACAGGGCGAATTTGTTACCATCGTCGGCCCTTCCGGCTGCGGCAAATCCAGCCTTTTGCGGGTGTTGATGGGGCTGCAACGCCCCACCAAGGGCCGTGTCAGTCATGGGGCGACCCAGATCACCCATCCCACGCGCGAGTTCGGCATGGTGTTTCAGGCGCCCGTTCTGCTGCCATGGCGCAATATCCGCGAGAATGTCGCCATGCCCGCCCGTGTCGCGCGCGAGAATATGGTGCAGGCCCGCAAGCGTGCCGACGAATTGCTGGCGATGGTCGGGCTTGAAGGCTTTGGCGACCGCCATCCGTGGGAACTTTCGGGCGGGATGCAGCAGCGTGCGGGCATTGCGCGGTCGCTTTTGCATGACCCCGATGTGTTGCTTATGGACGAGCCCTTTGCGGCGCTTGATGCGCTGACCCGCGAGAAGATGATGTTCGAGCTGCAGAAGATCTGGATGAAGCAGCAGAAAACCGTGGTCTTCGTGACGCATGGCATCTCGGAGGCGGTTTTCCTCTCGTCCAAGATCATCGTGATGACGGGCCGTCCGGGCCGGGTGCTGAAAGTTATCGAGAACCCGCTGCCGCGCCCGCGCCAGCTGTCCCATATGGCCAGCGACACCTTTGCCGAGATCTCGGTCGAATTGCGCCGCCTGCTTGGCGCCTCCGATATGGGAGATAACTGATGCCTGCCGAAACAACTGCTGCCCCCGCGCAATTCCGCACGGTCCGCCCTGTTCTTCTGCGCGGGGTCTACGAGCGCGCGCAATACCTGATCCCGGCGGCGCTTATCATCGTGGTCTGGTGGCTTTGTGTGGATATTTTCGATGTGCCGGGCTATGTGCTCCCCCATCCCATGGCTGTCGTCCACTCGCTGATCAATGGCCTCGCCAGCGGTGCCTATGTAGAGGCGGCGGCGGCCACCACCAGCTCGATCGTGGCAGGCTTTGTTGCGGGCACCCTGATCGGCATGTCGATTGCCGTGGTCATGGTGCTTTGGCCCGCGCTCGACCGGCTGGTCTTCCCCTATATCGTGGCGCTGCAATCCATGCCCAAGATCGCCATCGCACCGCTGATGATCGTGTGGTTTGGCTTCGGATTTGGCGCCAAGATCGCCATCGTCGCGATGGTCGCGGCCTTCCCTGTGCTGGTGAATATGCTCGCGGGTCTGCATGCGACCGAACATGACCGTATAGAGCTGATGCGGGCACTTGCGGCCTCGCGTCTGCAGATCCTCACACAGGTGCTGATCCCCTCGGCATTGCCTTACCTCTTTGCGGGGCTGTCGGCGGCGCTGGTGCTGTCGGTCACGGGCGCCATCGTGGGCGAGTTTGTGGGCGCGCGCAAAGGCATCGGCGTGTTGATCCTGCAGGCCAACTTCTCGCTGGATCTCGCCTCGGTCTTCGCTCTCCTGCTGCTCTTGGGCGCAATCTCGGCGGTGTTGAACCTCTGCCTGCGCCTGATCGGAAAACGCGTCGTCTTCTGGACCAAACGCAAATAATGTCTCGCTGAAAGATTGATTGAAATGCCCTTACCAGACTTTAGTAATCCGCTCCGCCCCAAACTGAAGGGCGATGCGCCCTGCAAGGGGCTCTGGGTCACCATGGAATCCGCAACCGTCACCGAACTGGCCGCTGAACTCGGCCTTGATTGGGTGACGCTCGATATGGAGCATGGCTGCCTCGACTATAAGGACGTGGCCCAGCATCTGCGGGCGGCGCGCGGCAGTGATCTGGCGGTGCTGGTACGCGTGCCGGCGATTACCGTGGATACGATCAAACGCGCGCTCGACCTGGGCGCGGACGGCGTGCTTTTGCCATTGGTGCGCACGGCGGAGGATCTGGAGCTGGGCATGCAGTTCGGGCGTTATCCGCCGCGCGGACAACGCGGCATCGGTGGCGAACGTTCGCTGCGTTGGGGTCTGAAGCTGCAGGAATATCTGGCGATGGCAAATGAGGAATGCATGGTCATTCCCTTGATCGAATTGGGCGATGCGGTTGATAATATTGACAGCATCCTCGAGGTCGAGGGACTGGAGACGATCTTTCTAGGCCCTGCCGATCTGTCCTCCTCGCGCGGCTTTCTGGGCGAATGGGAAGGGCCGGGTGTTGCCGAAGAGATCCTGACGGTGCTCGAGAAGGCGGGCCGGAAAGGGATCGCATCGGGGATCATGGCGATGGATAATGCGGATCTCGTGACGCGGCTGGAGCAGGGCTTCCGGATGGTGGGGCTCGGCTCCGATGTCGGTATGATGTCGCGCCAGCTGCGGCCCATGCTCTCCGAACTGGGCGGGCGCAGTTTCGAAAAGCGCTGGTTCTGAAGCACTGACCAGCGCAGTAAAAAGGGGGCCTTTCGGCCCCCTTTCTTGTCTCAGACCTTGGAGGTCAATTCTGGCACGGCGGCGAAGAGATCTGCCACGAGGCCGTAATCGGCGATCTGGAAGATCGGGGCTTCCTCATCCTTGTTGATCGCGACGATCACCTTGGAATCCTTCATGCCGGCAAGGTGCTGGATCGCGCCCGAGATGCCGCAGGCGATGTAGAGATCGGGGGCCACGACCTTGCCGGTCTGGCCCACCTGCCAGTCGTTGGGGGCAAAGCCCGAGTCGACGGCCGCGCGCGAGGCGCCAACAGCCGCCCCCAGCTTGTCCGCCAGCGTCGAGATGATGGCGAAGTCCTCTTCCGAACCCACGCCACGGCCACCGGAGACGACGATCTTGGCGCTTGTCAGCTCGGGGCGGTCCGAGGCCGCCACGCGGTCCTCGACCCAAGACGACAGGCCCTTGTCGCCAGCGGCTTGACCTGCCTCGACCGGCGCCGCGCCACCGGCTGCGACTGCGTCAAACGAGGCCGTGCGCACGGTCAGCACCTTGGTCGCGTCTTTCGATTTCACCGTCTGGATGGCATTGCCGGCATAGACGGGGCGCTCGAAGGTGTCGGCATCAACCACCGCCGTCACATCCGAGATCACCATCACATCCAGAAGTGCGGCCACACGCGGCAGCACGTTCTTGGCCGAGGCGGTCGAGGGCGCCACGATATGGCTGAACCCGCCCGCCATGCTGACGACCAGATCAGCCAGCGGCTCGGCCAGACCATGGGCATAGGCCGCATCATCGACATTGAGCACTTTCGCCACGCCCGACAGGCCCGCCACAGGGGCCGCGTCCACGCCGGAACCCGCCACGAGAACAGTCACTTCGCCCAGAGCCGCAGAGGCCGTCAGCGCTTTGGCGGTCGCGTCGAGCGCGACCTCTTTACCCGCGATTTCCGCGATCAGAAGAACAGCCATCACAGAGCTCCCGCTTCTTTGAGTTTCGCCACCAGCTCGTCAACCGACCCGACCTTGACGCCCGCCGCACGGCCCGCAGGCTCGGCGGTCTTCACGATCTCCAGACGCGGGGCAACATCGACGCCGTAATCGGCGGCAGTCTTTGCCTCGAGCGGTTTTTTCTTGGCTTTCATGATGTTGGGCAGCGAGGCATAGCGCGGCTCGTTCAGGCGCAGATCGGCGGTGATGATCGCCGGCAGCTTGACCTTGATGGTCTGCAACCCGCCATCGACCTCGCGCGTGACCTGTGCTTCGTCACCGGTGATCTCCACCGACGACGCAAAGGTCGCCTGAGACCAGCCCAGCAGGGCCGAAAGCATCTGGCCCGTCGCGTTCATGTCGTTATCGATGGCCTGCTTGCCGGCGATCACCAGACCCGGAGCCTCTTCGGCCACCACCTTGGCAAGGATCTTGGCCACGGCCAGCGGCTCGATATCGGTATGCACGTCATCGGCGGCTTCCACGAGGATCGCGCGATCGGCCCCCATCGCCAGCGCCGTGCGCAGCGTGTCCTGCGCCTGCTTCACGCCCACGGAGACCACCACGATCTCCGAGACCGCGCCCTTCTCCTTCAGACGGATCGCCTCTTCCACGGCAATCTCGTCGAACGGGTTCATCGACATTTTCACATTCGCAAGATCGACACCGCTCCCATCCGCCTTCACGCGGACTTTCACGTTATAATCAATCACGCGCTTGACGGGTACGAGGACCTTCATTCGCTTCTCCTCAGTAGATCGCGCCGCCGATCGTGGCGTCGCTTTCGGGGGTCAGGATAACGGTTTCACCGGCGGCATTGGCAGCGCCCATGATCAGCACCTCGGACTGGAAACCGGCGATGTTGCGGGGCGCGAAATTCACGATGCAGACGACCGATTTTCCCAGAAGCTCCTCTTCGGAATAGCGGGTGATCTGGGCCGAGGACCATTTGACGCCGATTTCCTCGCCAAAATCCACCGCGACCTTATAAGAAGGGTTACGCGCACGCGGGAAAGGTTTGACTTCGGTGATGCGACCGATGCGCAGGTCGAGAGCCTCGAAATTGCTGTAATCGGCAACGGGTTTGGCGGTCATGAGAGGATCCTTTTGTTCGAGGGGGCAGAATTACGGCTTAGAAGGCCGATGACAAGAGCCAGAGTCAGGACTTCGAGAAGCAGCAGGTAGAAGAAATTTGTCATTCCGTGCTGGATGAGTGGGGCGATGATCGCCGGGGCCAGAAACTGGCCGATATTGATGCCGGTGGTGACGAAGCCGTAGGTCCGCCCCTGCAGGTGCACGGGGGTGGCACGCGCCACCAGCAGATCGCGCGCAGGCAGGATCACCCCCATGGCAAAGCCCAGAAGCAGCATGCCCGCGCCATAGCCGATCACGCCACCCGTGCCAGACCAAGCGATACACCAGCCTACCATCCCCAGAAAGATACCCATGGCGAAGGTAAGGATCTCGCTACCGCCGCGTTGGAGCCATTGGCCCCCCGCCAGAATGCCAGCGGTGCCGATCAGCAGATAGAGGGACAGGATCGTGTTCAGCTCGTGCATTCCATAGCCAAAATGCTGTATTCCCGCGAGGACCGAGTAGCCCTGCACCCCGCCGGACACGATAGAGAAGAGCGCAAAGACCAGCAGTTGCATCACGGTGCGGCTGTTCATGACGTCATGCAGCCTGTGTCTGGAACGGTAACTTCCGCGCGCCTCCGCTGCATCGGGGTCCAGCATGGCCAGGGCGATCAATCCTGGGATCGCGACAAGCGCGGCAAAAAGGAAGGCTGCACGCCATCCGAAGGCAAAGCCCAAGGGGGCAAGGAGCGCAGGGGCCAGTGCAAAGCCCAGATTGCCGCTGAAACTATGGATCGAAAAGCCGAAGGCGCGCCTCTCCTTGGCGACGCAGCGGTTCAACAGACGGAAATCGGCAGGGTGGTAGATGGCATTGGCCAGCCCCGCCAGCCAATAGGCCAGCCCGAAGGTCCAGATATCGGGTGCAAGTGCGGCACCGAGCATGCCGAGAGCCGAAAGCGCCAGCCCCAGCCTCAGGCAGCGCAGCCCGCCAAAACGATCGACCAGAATGCCGGCCAGATATTGCGTGGCCGCGGTAATCAGGTTGAACCCTGCCAGCACGATGGCCAACTGGCCCAGTGTGACATCCAGCCCCTTGCCCAGAAGCGGGAAAAGCGGCGGTAAGGCCAGCATATAGAGATGGCTGAGCCCGTGGACATAGCCCACGGACCAGATGGCTTTCTTCGAGCCCTTGACGGGCGCGGCCGTAGAAGAGGTCATACGAAGCGCTGTCCCTTCACGGCAGTGTCGACCGTTGCCAGAAGGTTTTCCTGTGCTTTGGCCAAGGTCGTCTCGAGCGCCTGCAGAGCCTGTCGTTCATGGGCGAGCGCGCTGGTGGCCTGCGAGATCGCGTGATCCATTGCCTCGGGGCCGGGCCCGCCGAATGTATCGCGGCGGCTGACAAAGGCGCGCGCATCGAGCGCGCGGGTGAAGACGGCCTCGTCGAGAGTGATCTTCAGCGCGCCGGAACGGCTTGCATAGGCGTTGAAATCATCGGCGGACATCTCGTAGGGCGGTTGGCCCTTGGCGATGCAGTCCCGCACAAATCCCGCAACCAGACCATGCGCCCTGCGCCAGTCGATACGGTTCTGCCGCACGAGTGCACCGGCCAGATCGGTGACGCTGGCCCAGTAGAGATTGGCATGGCTTTCAGCGCGCGCTGATTTGACCTCCATATCGTGCAACAGGTCCGGCAGGATCGCGAGCCTTTCGCCCAAGGCACGGGCCAGCTGACGCAGGGAGCGGTCGGAATTGCGTCGCTCGATGATCGGGAAGCCGGTCGGGCCGCGTTCGGTGCCCATGACCATGGTCAGCGTGGCCTGCGCCTGTGTCGAGAGATGGCGCAGATCCTGCAACCCGTCGGGGTTGCGCTTTTGCGGCATCATCGAGGAGATCCCGATGAACCAGTCGGGCAGGGTGATCAGGTCATATTCGGTGGTGTTCCACAGGAACAGATCCTCGGCCATGCGCGAGAGCGTGTAGCACAGCATGTTCAGCGTGGAGGCAAACTCCATCTCCAGATCATGGCTAAGCGCGGCATCAAGCGTGTTGGTCAGCACCGAGTCAAAACCCAGAAGCTGTGCGATGCGGCTACGGTCTATGGGAAATTCTGTCCCCGACATGATCCCGGCACCGGCGGGACTGTGATTGGCGCGGGCGATGGTCTCGCCCAAGCGGGCACAATCGCGGGCCAGTGCGTCATTATACATCATCGCCCAAAGCGCGAATGTGATGGGCTGGGCATGCTGGCCATGGGTGTTGCCCGGCAGGACGTGATCCACATGGCGGCTGGCAAATTCCACCAGCGCGGCGCGCAGCTCCACGAGCCCCTTGCGCAGTTCCAGCAGGGTGTGGCGGGCATACATACGGAAGGAAATCGCCGACAGATCCCCCGAGGAGCGCGCGAGCCCGATGGCCCCGCCAATGGCCGCGCCCTTATGTTCGGTCAGCCATGCCTCGCCTGCATGGTTGCCGCCGCCCGCCTTGCGACGGCACTCGGCCATGCCGAGGCGGTCCATCTCGCGCAGGCCCGCCAGCACGCCAAGCGCTGTCTCGGCAGGCAGGATACCCCGCTCGCCCAGCATCAGCACATGCGCCATATCGTAGGAGTGGATATAGCCCGCGGTATCCTCGACAAAGCCTTCCTTGTAGCTCTCCATATATGCGGGGCGCAATGTGCGCGCGGGCGGGTCCGGCCGTAGATTGTCGCGCATCATCTTACTCCGTTCTATGGCCGATCAGGGCGCTATATTCCAGAAATTCTTCGAGCCCGTAGCGGCCCTGCTCGCGCCCGTTGCCCGATTGCTTGAAGCCCCCAAAGGGCGCGGTGCGATCGAGTGCGGGATAGTTCAGCAGCACCCGACCCGCCCGCAAACGGCGACCGATGGCCCGCACGCGGGCCAGATCCTTGCCCTGCACATAGGCGGCCAGACCATAGGCGGTGTCATTGGCGATGCGGATCGCCTCGTCATCGTCTCCGTAGCCGATCAGCACCAGAACCGGACCGAAGATTTCCTGCTGCGCCAGCGTCATTTCGGGGGTGATATGGGAAAACACGGTGGGGCGGACATAGGCCCCGCAATTGAGCCCCTCGGGCAGGCCCGGACCGCCCGCGACAAGACGGCCGCCCTCGGAGAGGCCCGTCTCGATGAAGGACTGGATGCGTGCCCATTGCGCGGCACTTGCCACGGGACCCAGATCGGTTCCCTCGGCGCGCGGCGGGCCCACGGTCAGCGAATTGGCGGTGCGAGCGGCGATCCCGGCGGCTTGATCCATCAGCGCATGCGGCACCAGCATCCGTGTCGGCGCCGAACAGGCCTGCCCCGAATTCATGAAGCACGCGCGCACACCTTTGGTTACGGCGTCTTCCAGATCCACATCATCAAGAAGGATATTGGCCGATTTACCGCCAAGCTCGAGGCCCACGCGTTTGACGGTAGGCGCGGCGCTCTGGCTGACGGCCACGCCCGCGCGGGTCGAACCGGTGAAGGAGATCATGTCGATCTCGGGATGCGAGGACAGGGCCGTCCCTACCTCCGGCCCGTCGCCATGGATCAGGTTGAAGAGCCCCGCCGGCACGCCCGCGGCCTCCATGATCTCGGCGATGATCGTGGCATTTCCCGGCGCGATCTCCGAAGGTTTGAGGATCGTGGCACAGCCTGCAGCCAGCGCGGGGGCGACCTTGATGATGATCTGGTTGATCGGCACATTCCACGGCGTGATCAGTGCCGCAATCCCGATCGGCACGCGGGTGACGAGCGTATCGCCCTGCATCCATTCGAACGCAAATGTCTCGAGCTCTTTGCACAGGATGCGGATATGGGCGGGGCCTGCCGCAGCATGGCCCTTGCGCGCATACCAGAGCGGCACGCCGATCTCGTCGGTGATTACCTGCGCGAGATCCTCCTCGCGTTTCTCCATCTCCTCCGCGATGCGGTAGAGGAGCGCAATACGCTCTGACAGGGACAGAGGCGGGCGGGCGAGGGCAGCTTTGGCCGCATCCACCGCACGATCCACATCGGCCGCCGATCCTGCGGCGACCTTGCCGCACACCGTTTCATCCGCGGGATTCAGAATGTCGATATAGCGCGGGAACTCCGGGCTAACCCATTGTCCGTCGATATAGAATTTTGTCTGATCCATGGCGTGTCCTGTCGTGTCGATTGGCCAGGAGAGTATGGCCCTGGACCCAAACCTAACCCGCCTGCCAGCCATAATTCCGCAGAAAATGCCCCGATAAAAAACAGATCCCACGGTTGAAGCCGCCATTTCATACAGATTCTGCGCCAAGGTCTGCCGCAGTCTTGATGACATCGAACGGGCATAGGGGATCTGCAACGGACCCGAGCACGGGCAGATGGCCCGAACCAGAATAGCCCGCCAACAAGGAGACCCAGAATGCGTGATTTCGAGACTCCCTACCTGTCCGCCCGCGCGCGACACGAGTTGCACCATCGCATGCGTCGTGGCGCATCGCGCCGGGATGTCATGAAGATGCTGGTGGCATCGGGGATGACCATCGCCTCTGCCGGACTGGTTGCAGGCTCTGCCACATCCGCCTTTGCCGCGACGCCCAAGCGCGGGGGAGATCTGAAGGTGGCTGGCTCGTCCTCCTCGACCGCCGAGACCCTCGATCCGGCATGGTTCCGCTCCGGCACCGATTATGCGCGCGGCTTCATGATCTATAACGGTCTGACGCGGCTTGACGGGCAGTTGACCCCGCAACCGGAACTGGCGACCGAATGGGCGAGCGATGATGGCAAGACCTGGGTCTTCAAGCTGCGTCAGGGCGTGACCTTCCATGACGGCCGCTCCTTCACCGCCGATGACGTGGTGTTCTCTCTCCTGCGCCATAATGACCCCGCAACTGCCTCGCGCGCGACGAGCTATACCAAGGATATCACCGGCGTGACGGCGAACAGCCCGTCGGAAGTGACCATTACCCTTGCCAGCGCCAATTACGATCTGCCGGTGGCTCTGGGCACCTTCAACCTGATGATCGTGCCCGCAGGCACGACGGATTTCGCCAAGGGCATCGGCACCGGCCCCTACAAGCTCGACAGTTTCGAGCCGGGCGTGCGCTCGCTGGTCAGCCGCTATGACGGGTATTTCAAGGACGGTCTGCAATTCGTCGATACGATCGAGTATTTCGGTCTTCCCGAGGAAAGTTCGCGGCTCAACGCGCTGCGTGCGGGCGAGGTGCATCTGACCACCGGTATCAATCCGCGTTCCTCGCGTCTGATCCAGACGACGAAGGGGGTCGAGCTGTTCGTGACCAAGTCCGGCACCTATTCGGATCTGATCATGCAAAAGACCGATGCAACCGTCGGCAGCGATGATTTCGCGCTGGGAATGAAATATCTGCTGGACCGTCAGACGATCCAGAACTCGATCTACCGCGATTTCGCCACCGTTGCCAATGACCAGCCCATCGCGCCGACGATGAAATATTTCAACGAAAGTCTCGCACAGCGCGAATTCGACCCCGAAAAGGCCAAATTCCATCTGCAAAAGGCCGGTGTCATGGGCCAGAGCATTCCTCTGGTGGCTTCGGCAGGCGTCGGCAATACGCTGGATATGGCGCTGATCCTGCAGCAATCGGCCAAGGAGATCGGGCTTACCATCGACGTGCAGCGTGTGCCGGTTGACGGCTATTGGTCGAATGTCTGGATGAAGGTGCCCTTCGGTTTCGGGACCATTACCCAGCGCCCGACTGCCGATATGATCTTCTCGCTCTGCTATGCCTCTGATGGCGCTTATAATTCCTCGAAATGGAAGAGCGACAAATTCGATCAGGCGCTCCTGGCCGCGCGTGTGGAGACCAACGAGGACAAACGCGCCTCGCTCTATGCCGATATGCAGGAGATGGTCTCCAACGAAGCGGGCTCGGGCATTCCGGTCTTCTTCAGCAATATCGATGCGCATAGCTCCTCGCTCAAAGGGCTCGAGCCGATCCCGACCGGCAATATGATGGGCTATGCCTTCGCCGAAAACGTTTGGCTTGACGCATGATTGCGCTGATCCTCAAACGTATCGTTCTGGGGCTGCTGACGCTCTGGCTGGTTGCGACGCTGGTGTTTCTGGTGTCGGGCAGCCTGCCGGGCGATGCGGCGGCGAGCCTTCTGGGACAGGATGCGACGCCCGAGACGCTGGCCGCACTGCGCGCCAAGATGGGGCTCGATCAGTCGGAACTCATGCGTTACCTTCACTGGCTTGGCGGGATTGCCCATGGGGATTTCGGCGTTTCGCTGGTGGACGGGCGTCCGGTGACCGAGGTGATCTCAACCCGTCTGGGCAATTCGCTCCTGCTGGCGGGTCTGTCGACGCTGGTGGCGATCCCCGTGTCGCTGGTGCTGGGTATTGCTTCGGCCATGCGGCCCAATTCGGTCTTCGACCGGCTCACCACCTTCCTGTCGATTATCGCGCTTTCGACACCGTCCTTCCTGATTGCCACCGTCATCGTTCTGGTGCTGTCGGTCTGGACGGGCTGGTTTCCGGCGCTCTCCTCTATCGACCGTGTGACCTCTTTCGGCAGGCTGCTCCATACGATGGCCCTGCCGGTGATCGCGCTGTCTTTGTCGGTGATCGGACAGATGGCGCGGATGACGCGGGCGATCTTGCTGCAGCAGATGAACGAACCCTATGTGGAGACAGCCGTTCTCAAGGGCTCGACCAGCCTGCGTGCCACCGTCTTCCATGCGCTGCCCAATGTGGCGGGACCGATCGTCAACGCCTCGGCGCTGTCGCTGAACGCGTTGATTTCAGGTGTGGTCTTCGTCGAGGTGATCTTCGCCTATCCGGGACTGACCAAGCTGATGGTCGATAGTGTCTCGAACCGCGATCTGCCGCTCATGCAGGCCTGCGCGCTGATCTTCTGTGCCGGTTTCCTTGTGCTGGTGCTGATCGCCGATGTGATCGCCATTCTTGCCAACCCCAAACTGAGGAGCGCATGATGATGGACAGTTCCGTATCGCGCCCCGCGCGCGGCCTGCGCCGCCCCGTCCTGCCAAACTGGCCGATCCTGTCGGTGATGGGTGCTATTGTCTTCCTGTTCTGGGCCTTCATCGCCATTTTCGGCGACTGGCTGACGCCCCATGATCCGGGCGAATTCATCGACAGCTGGAATGTGCTGGGCCCGCCCACCGCGCAGACATGGCTTGGCACCGACTATCTGGGCCGCGATGTGTTGTCGCGGATCATGACGGGGGCCAAATATACTGTCGGCCTGCCGTTCCTGACCGCAGGGCTTGCACTGTTTTTCGGGCTGGTCCTCGGGGTGGGGGTGACGCTGGTGCGGGGGCCTCTCGATACGGCGCTCTCGTGGCTGATGGACACCGTCAACTCGCTGCCTTCCACCATTTTCGCTCTGGTGGCCGTGGCGGGGTTCGGCACCTCGATTCCCGTTCTGGTGATTGTGATCACCGCGCTCTATATCCCCTCGGCCTACCGCAATGTGCGGGCGGCGGCGATGAATGTGTCTCGGCTCGAGTTCATCGATGCGGCGCATGTGCGCGGCGAGGGGCCGCTCTATATCATCTTCCGCGAGATCCTGCCCAATATCCTGCCCAATCTCGTCACCCATTTCGGGATCATGTTCATCTATATCGCGCTTCTGCTGTCGGGCCTGTCCTTCCTCGGGCTGGGTGTGCAGCCGCCCGAAGCCGATTGGGGTGCGCTGATTGCCGAGAATATGATGGGGCTGAGCTATGGGGCGCTTGCGATCTTCGCACCTGCCCTGGCGCTCTTGTCCCTGACCATGTCGATGACGCTGATGGTCGATGCCATCTCCGCACAGAAGAAGGAGCGCTGAGATGACCGATCAGAGTTTCATCGAGGTTCAGGGCCTGACTATCGAAGCCGCAGGGCGCGAGATTGTCCGTGATGTGTCCTTCTCGGCCAGAAAGGGTGAGGTGGTGGCACTGATCGGCGAGTCCGGCTCGGGCAAATCCACCATCGCGCTTTCGCTCATGGGCTATGCGCGTCCGGGCTGCACGATCTCCAAGGGGCAGATCCGTGTGGGCCAGCGCGATGTGCGCGCCCTGTCCAAGGCGCAGCTGCGGGACTATCGGGGGCGCGACATTTCCTATGTCGCACAATCGGCGGCAGCCGCGTTCAACCCCGTCAAACGTATCCGCTCGCAGGTGGTCGAGGCCGCGAAGCTGCATAACACCATGTCCAAGGACGCGGCTCTTGCCCGCCAGAAAGAGCTGATGGCCACGATGGCGCTGCCCGATCCCGAGACGATCGGCGAGCGGTACGTCCATCAGGTCTCGGGCGGACAGTTGCAACGGATGATGGCGGCGATGGCGATGATGAACACCCCCGAGGTGATGATCTTCGACGAGCCGACTACCGCTCTGGATGTGACCACGCAGGTCGAGGTGCTGAAGGCCTTCAAGGATATGATCCGCCAGCAGGGCGTGACCGCCATCTATGTCAGCCATGATCTGGGTGTGGTCGCGCAGATTGCCGACCGGATCATCGTGTTGAAAGACGGGCAGGTGATGGAGAATAACGAGGCCGGTGCCGTGCTGGAACGCCCGCAATCGGGCTTTACCTCGGCGCTCCTGAAAGCCTCGGAGCCGCGCCGGCTGGAGCTGGATACCACCCCTGATCCCGATACGGTGCTGGAGGTCGGGATGCTGACCGCAGGTTACGGCCCGATCCGCAACAATATGCCCCGACATCCGGTGCTGCGCGATATCTCCTTCAAGATCGGCAAGGGCCAGACGCTGGGGCTGATCGGGGAATCCGGCTCGGGGAAATCGACCATGGGGCGGGTGCTGGCGGGGCTATTGCCTGCCGCGCATGGTTATGGGCTCCTGAACGGGCGCGAACTGAATATCACCAATGCACGCAAGCGGTCGAAACAGGACCGGCGCGAGTTGCAGATCGCCTTCCAGATGGCCGATACCGCGCTCAATCCGCGCTTGAGCAATGCCGATATCCTTGGCCGCCCGTTGAAATTCTACCATGGGCTGGGGCGCGAGGCGCGGCGCAAGCGGGTGCTGGAACTGCTGGATATGGTGCGGCTTCCGGCGCATCTGGCGGATCTGTCGCCGCGCGAGCTGTCGGGCGGGCAGAAGCAGCGGATCAATCTGGCGCGTGCGCTGGCCGCCGAGCCGTCACTGGTGATCTGCGACGAGGTGACCTCGGCGCTTGATACGGTGGTGGCCAATGCGGTGATCGAGTTGCTCGTCGAGCTCCAGCGCGAGCTGGGCCTGTCCTATCTCTTCATCAGTCACGATCTCGGGAAGGTCGAGGCGATGTGTAACGAGGTGATGGTCCTCTACAAAGGCCGCGAGGTCGAACGTGCCCCTCGCGACCGCCTGAGCGCCGACCCCCAGCATTCCTATACCCGCGATCTCGTCCGCGCCGTGCCGCAACTGCGCCGCGGCTGGCTGGAAGAGGTGACGGGGCAAGGTCTTTATTGAGGCCCCAGATCATTGGAACGGGCCGCATCGCGAGGGCCCGCTGCGCAAAAATCCAACGGAGAGCAAGATGAATACCCACGCAAAACCGGCACAGCTGCGCACCCGCGATCCGCTGTTGACCGAGTTCAAGCTGAAACATCTGACGATGCGCAACCGCATCATTTCGACCTCGCATGCGGCGACCGCAGGCGGTGGCGGCTATCCGCGTGAACAGTATCAGGCCTATCACGAGGAAAAGGCCAAGGGCGGTCTGGCGATGACCATGATCGGCGGCTCCTCGCAGGTCAGCCCTGACAGCAACTGGGGCGGCAACCAGATGGATGTCAGCCATGATGACGCTATCCCCTATCTGCAACAGATGTCCGCGCGTGTGCACAAACATGGTGCCCATATCATGTGCCAGATCTCGCATCTGGGGCGCCGTGCCGATGCGACGGTGCGCGACTGGTTGCCCGCGCTGGGGCCGTCGCGCCTGCGCGAGATGCGTCACCGTGCGATTGCCCATGAGATGGACGAGCACGACATCCGCCGCGTGATCCGCGATTACACCGCGGCTGCGCGCCGATTGAAAGAGGGCGGTTTTGACGGGCTGGAGACGTTGGCAGGCGGCCACCTGATCGGCCAGTTCTTCTCGCCGCTGACCAACTTCCGGACCGATAAATGGGGCGGCTCGCTGCAGAACCGTGTGCGTTTCGCACTGGAGTTGCATGACTCCATCCGCCGCGAAGTGGGCGACGATTTCGTCGTCGGCATGCGCTATGTGGTTGATGAAGGCGAGAATATCGGTCTGAATTTCGATGAATGTCTCGAGATTGCGGGTATCCTGCAGCAGGAAACCTCGATTGATTTCTTCAACTGTATCTTTGGCAAGATGGATACGGGGCTGGCGCTGGTCGAGCATAACATTCCCAATATGGCCCGCCCCTCGGCGCCCTTCCTGAAAACCGTGGGCGAGTTCAAGAAACAGGTGAAACTGCCGGTCTTCCATGCCGCGCGCATCCCGGATCTCGAGACTGCGCGCTATGCGATCTCGGAAGGGCTTCTGGATCTGGTGGGGATGACCCGCGCCCATATCGCCGACCCCTATATCGTGCAAAAGTTGGAGCAGGGCGAAGCCGACCGTATCCGTCCCTGTATCGGCACCTCGCATTGCCTCTACCGGTTAGGCAACTGCATCCATAATGCGTCATCGAACCGCGAATATAAACTTCCCCATATCGTGCCGAAGGCGGAGGTGCAAAAGAAGGCCGTGGTTGTGGGCGGCGGTCCTGCGGGGCTTGAGGCCGCGCGTGTTCTGGCCGAGCGTGGCCATCAGGTGACGCTGTTCGAGGCGGGCCCGAAGTTGGGCGGTCAGGTGCTGATCGCGGCACTTGCGGGCTGGCGTCGGGATCTGATCGCGATCGTCGACTGGCGTGTGGCCGAGTTGGAGCATCTGGGCGTGAAGGTCGTGACCGATTGCTTTGCCGGCGAGGAAGAGATTGCGGCAGAGGCCCCCGATGTGGTGATTATGGCAACCGGCGGTCTGCCGGATACCACCGTCCCGGAGGGCGGCGAGGAGCTGGTGAAATCCACATGGGATGCGCTCAACGAGCCGCAGACTATCGGCCAGAAAGTGTTGGTCGTGGATGGCACCGGCCGCCATCAGGCACCGTCCACCGCGCTGACGCTGGCCGAGATGGGCCGCGATGTCAGCCTGACGACAATGGATGAATTCATGGCGCAGGAGATGGAATACCAATCGCGCATCACCTATCGCAAGAAGCTTGCGGCGCTCCATACGAAGGTCGATATCGACCTCGAGATCCGCAAGGTCGAGCGCTCGGGCAACGGGCTGAAGGTGACCATGGTCCATATGCTGACGGGCGAGCGGATTGCCTATGAGGTGGATGATGTGGTCGTCGATCACGGCTCGCTGCCCTATGACGAGCTGTATCAGGAGATGCGGAGCGCTTCGGCCAATAATGGCGAGACACAGCTCGACGAGTTGCTGGCGCTCAAGCCGCAACCCGGCACGCCTGCCAAAGGCGAGGGCTATGCGCTCTTTGTCATCGGCGATGCGGTTGCCTCGCGCTCGATCCATGCCGCGATCTATGACGCCTTCCGCCTCTGCCTCGTGATCTGAGGGGAGGTAGAAGCTGTCCGTACTTATCCATATGGGCAGCATAAAAATTCGGCGCAGCCACGTTGCTGCGCCTAAAATCCGCTCATATGGCCGGATCTGGCGCAGAGCCTGCGAGGATATGACCGCCTTGCGGGAAATCCTCTTGCCTTGATCCGGCGCACAACTAGCAATGGGACGACATCAGTGAAAATCCCGTTGAGATCTGCCTCTATGGCGTGAAACCCTGAAGGAAAACCTCAATGAACCTTAATGATTACAAGATCCTGACCTTCGATGTCTATGGCACGCTCATCGATTGGGAAAGCGGCATGGTCGAGGGGCTGAAGCCGCTGACGGCGCGGCTGGCATCGCCCCTGTCGCGCGATCAGATCCTCGAGGCGCATGCCTATCATGAAAGCACCCAGCAGCGCTGGACCCCCGCGATGCCCTATTCCCGCCTGCTGGCAACCGTCTATCGCCGCCTCGCCGAGGAATGGGATATTCCGGTCACTTGGGAGGAATGCGAGACCTATGGCCAGTCGGTGAAGAACTGGCCCGCGTTCGAGGATTCGGCGGGCGCCCTGCAATATCTGCAGAAATACTTCAAACTCTGCGTGCTGACCAATGTCGATGCGGCCTCGTTCAAACATTCCAATGACAAGCTGGGTGTGACCTTCGACCACGTCTATACCGCCGAGGATGTGGGCAGCTACAAGCCGTCCGACAGGAACTTCGATTATATGATCGAACATCTGGCGCGTGTCGGGATCGAGAAACACGAGATCCTGCACACCGCCGAAAGCATGTTCCACGATCACAAGCCCGCCAACCGTCACGGCCTGACCTCCGCGTGGATCTACCGCCGCCATGACAAAAAAGGCTTCGGTGCCACGATGAACCCGGGCGAGATGCCGAATTACGATTTCCGCTTCAATTCGATGGCGGATCTGGTTGCGGCCCACCAGGCCGCGCTGCGCAAAGCCTCCTGAAGACCTAACAGACGGATCCCCTCGACGTGACGATCAAACTCGACCGTATCGACATCAGTATTCTCAACGAGCTGATGAAAAATGGCCGTATCTCCAATGTACGGCTATCGGAGCATGTGGGTTTGTCGGCCTCTCCCTGCCTCCAGCGGATCAAGCGGATGGAGGCGGCGGGGGTGATCGCGGGCTACGGGGCGCAGGTCGATATGACCAAGGTCTCGCAGCCCGTTACCGTCTTCACGGAATTTACCCTGTCCGATCACCGGCGCGAGCTGTTCTCGCGCTTCGAGCAGGAAGTCGGGCGGTTGCGTCAGGTATCGGAATGCCATCTGATTTCAGGCGGCTATGACTATCTGGTAAAATTCACCTCCCGCAACGTGTCCGAATATCACGAGACTATCGAGGCGCTACTGGAGCGCAATCTCGGAATCTCGCAATATTTCAGCTATATCGTGATCAAGTCCCCGATCCAGAAAAGCATCGTGCCGCTCGAAGATCTGCTCTGAGCACTCGGCCACGCGGGGTGGTATTGGCCCCGTCTTTCCGACAAAAGAGGCCTTGGCGTGGCGCATATGCCGCCACGTTCGTCGCGCCGTTCAGGTTGGCCTGAATGGCGCGTAAACACGCATAATCTGCGGTGTTTTATGGGTGTATGCCTAATTTCTCGCCTTTTATCCGACTTGGCGAGGCTGGTTCCCAAAAAGCTTTGACTCATACGTAATATGAATGAAGATGACTTAGTAATTCATATTTTGTATTTGTGAACGATGGACACCAGAGACCTCCAGATATTCCTGAGCGTGATCGAAGAGGGAAGCATCACCAAAGCGGCGGCCAAGATCGGCACATCGCAGCCTTCCGTCTCGCGCACGGTGCAGGATCTCGAAGCCGAACTGGGCTTTGCGCTGTTGCATCGTGTGGGGCGGGGGATCCAGATCACCGAGGAGGGGCTCGCCTTTGGCGATGAGGCCCGGCGTCTTCTGATGTCCTTTGGCGAGCTGGCCGCACGGGCCAAGATGATTGCCGCGGGCAGGGGGCGTATCCTGCAAGTTGCCAGTATCTCGGCGATCGGCACGAGTCTGATCCCTGCCGCGCTGGCGGATCTCGGAACGGCGGGTCTGCCGCAGGAGACCCATGTGGGCCAGTTCCTACCTTCGGTCGTCGTGCAGGAAGTGCGCAGCGGACGGGCGGAGCTGGGTTATTGCAGCTTGCCGCTTGATACGTCGGGCGTCGAGGTCTTGCGGCTTTATAGCGCCCCTGATGCCATCGCCCTGCGTGAGGATGATCCGCTGGCAGCCCAAGAGGTGGTGCCTGTGGGTAGCCTCGCCAACAGGCTGATGGTCACCATGCTCAATCCACTCAGGTTCCAGATGCATGTGGCGCGGGTATTGGCCGCGCGCGGCGTGCAGGTGGGGCAGGTAATCCGCACCAATATTTCCTATGCGGCGCTACAGATTGTCAGCCGCACAGGGGCTGCGGCGATTATCGATCCGGTCTCCGCGTGGGGCATGAATGTGCCAGGCGTTGTGATCCGCCCGATCGATGCGGAAGTGCCCTTCTACTGGGGGGTGCTGACGGCAAAGGGTCGGCCCCTAAGTGCGACGGCCATGCGGCTTGCCGATCAGGTCGAGGCCAATGCCGAACGTCTCATCCCGGGTTTTGCGCGGCTTGACCCGGCGCTTGCCGGCGGGCTCACGCCTCCGGCGCCCGAATTCTCGAACTATGGAACGGAAACATGATGGATAACATTCTCCCGTCACAGAATGCGGGATTGGCCGCGCTGGAAGCGCAACTGGCCGAGGATCTCTCGCTTCTGGAACTGCCGGCGAAATCATGGGTCCCGCGGCGTCAGCACAAGGGCAAGGAGGTCCGCGATGTCGTGGTGATCGGCGCGGGTATGTGCGGTCTGACAGCCACTGCCAAGCTGGTCCTCAGCGGGATCGACAATATCGTGACCTATGATGCGGCCCCCGAAGGTCAGGAAGGCCCATGGGTCACCTTCGCGCGGATGGAAACGCTGCGCTCGCCCAAGATCCTGACCGGCCCCGCGCTGGGACTTCCGCGCCTGACCTTCCGCGCGTGGTTTGTTGCGCAATGGGGACAGGCGGCATGGGACGCGCTCGACAAGATCCCGAAGAACCAGTGGATGGACTATCTGGTCTGGTATCGTAAGGCGCTGGACCTGCCGGTGAAAAACGATGTGCGCATGACCTCTCTCGAACAGGAGGGTGATCTGATCGCCGTCACCGTCGAGGGGGCCGAAACGGGGCGCATCCTGACCCGCAGGCTGGTTCTGGCAACGGGCCGCTCGGGGCTCGGCGGCACCTATGTGCCCGAAATGATCCGCGCCATCGATCCGCGCTTCTGGGCGCATTCTGCCGATGATATCGATTTTGACGCCCTCAAGGGCAAACGGATTGCGGTGATCGGCGCCGGGGCCTCGGCGATGGATAATGCGGCGACGGCGCTCGAGGCGGGCGCGGGGTCGGTCGATATGCTGATCCGGCGCAAGGAGATGCCGCGGATCAACAAGATGACCGGGATCGGAAGCTATGGCGTGGTGCAGGGCACGCACCGTCTGCCCGATCTGTGGAAATGGAAGTTCTTCGATTATACCGCCCAGACCCAGACGCCGCCGCCGCGCAATTCGACGCTGCGTGTGAGCCGTCACGAGAATGCGCGCTTCTTCCTCGATTGCGGGCTGGAGAGCATGGCTGTCGAGAAGAACGAACTGGTCATCGAGACGACACAAGGCGAGATGCGCTTCGATTTCCTGATCGCGGCGACAGGGTTCGTGAACGATTTCGACGGGCGGGCCGAGTTCGCGAATTTCGCGCCTTTCATCCGGCGCTGGAAGGACGGGCGCGAGACCCCCGAGATGGGCCGCCCGCGCGCAAGCCTGTCGGATGCGCCGGATCTGGGGCCGGATTTCGAGTTCCGCGAACGCGAGCCGGGCAGCTGTCCGATGCTGGCCCATATCCATTGTTTCAATGACGCTGCGATGCTGACCCATGGTAAGGTTTCGGGCGATATTCCGGCAGTCAGTGCCGGTGCCGAGCGGTTGGTGCAGGGGATTGCCGCCTCGCTCTTTGCCGAAGATGTCGAGACCCATTTCAAGAACCTGCAAGCCTATGACACCCCCGAACTTCAAGGGGACGAATGGGTCGATGCGACCCCCAGCCTTCATGAAGGAGCTTCCGTATGAGTGATGCCCTAGACCTCGCGGCGGGCCTGAAGCCGCACGACCCGGTCTACCGTGCCCGCAGGGCCCGTCCCGAATTTGTGGAAGGGGCCGAGATCTGCCGTGCATCCGTGCTCGCACCCGAACACGGGCTGGGTCTCGATGGCGATCTGCGCCACGCGCTGGCCTTGCGGATGGCGCGCCTGAACGAGGACGAGGCGCTGGTGGCGCAATATTCCGAAGCGCTGGCCCATCTTGATCCGCTCGATCCGCTGGTCGCGCTCGGGAATGGCGCGACAGGGCTCGAGGCGCCGCATGCCGCGATCGCGCGCCATGTCGACATGGTCACGCTGACACCGTGGCAGGCAGGCCCCGAGCATATCCGCGCGCTCGAGGCGGCAGGGCTCAGCTCGCCGCAGATCATCGCGCTGTCCGAGCTGATCGCTTTCGTGAATTTCCAGACCCGTGTTGCCGCCGGTCTGCGCCTGTTGAGGTCCTGATGATCCCCACCGTCCGTATCAAACCGCTCGAATGGTATCCCTATATCGAACCGGTCAAACTGTCCGAGGCCACCCCCGAGCAACTCGACGCGATGAAGGTCACGCCCTCGGCCACCAAGGTCTCGGATTATGTGCGCACGCTGGCCCATGACCCCGAAAGCTATGTGGCGCGCACCGTTCTGTTCAACGCGATCATGTATGCCGAGGGCGGTCTCAACCGTGCCGATCGCGAGCTGGGAGCCTTGGGCGCCTCCATGGTGAATGGCTGCAAATATTGCGCCGTGGTCCATGCCCGCCGTCAGGCGCAGCTGGCCAAAAGCGACACCGCCGTCAGCGCGTTGTTCGTGGGCCAGCCCGAGGCGCTGGGTCCGCGCGATGCCGCCATCTATGCCTTTGCCCGCAAGCTTTCGGTGACGCCCAGCGAGGCGCAGCCCGAGGATGTGGCCGCCCTTCGGGCGCAGGGCATGTCGGATGAGGAGATCATCGATCTCATCCATTCCATCGCGATCTTCGGCTGGGCGAACCGGCTGATGCATGTTCTGGGGCACGCGGCACCCGCGGCCTGATAACAGGAGACGACGAATGCTTTCTATCAAAGACCTGAAGCTTGCCTATGGCAGCAACCAGATCCTCAATGGCGTCAATCTCGATGTCGCGAAGGGCGATGTCGTCTCGATCATCGGGCCGAGCGGCACCGGCAAGACGACGCTTATGAAATGTATCAACTATCTGGCAAAGCCCCAATCGGGGACCATTTCGCTCGATGGGGTGCAGATGGATTATGCCCGCGCCGACAAGAAGGCGATCCGCGATATTCGCCTGCGCACGGCGATGGTGTTCCAGCAGTTCAATGTCTTCCGCAACATGACCGTGATCCAGAACATCATGGACCCGCTGGTGGTGGTGCAGAAGAAATCGCGCGAGGAAGCCCGCGAGATCGCCCTGCGCGAGCTGGACCGCGTCGGCATGACCGAGCGTCAGGATCACTACCCCTCGCAGCTTTCGGGCGGTCAGTTGCAGCGCACGGGTATCGCCCGCGCGCTGGCGGTGCGCCCTGATGTCATCCTCTTCGACGAGCCGACCTCCTCGCTCGACCCCGAGCTGGTGAACGAGGTGCTGAAAGTCATCAAGGATGTGACGGGCTCGGGCATCACCTCGCTGCTGGTGACCCACGAGATGCAGTTCGCCCGTTCGGTCTCGAACCGGATCGTCTTCATGGAAGGTGGTGTGGTTGCCGCCGAAGGCAGTCCCGACGAGATCTTTGAAGCCCCCGCCACCCCGCGTCTCGCGCAATTCCTGCGCGCGGAACTCGAATTCGCTTAAGACCAACAGATAAAAGGATAACAGGGAATGCTGATGATGACTTCGATGATTGGCCGCAGATTTGCGCTGACCCTTCTGGGGGCCGCAGGCCTTGCGATGGCTACCTCCGGTCTTGCGCAGGCTGAGGATGCACCGCGCGTGATCAAGATCGCAACGGCGGCAGAATCCAAGCCCCTGTCATGGGGTGCGATTGGGCACGAGCCGCAGGGCTACGAGCCCGATGTGCTCAAGGCGATCAATGCCAAGCTGCCGCAATATAAGTTCGAGATGGAAGGGGCTGCCGATATCGCGCAGGAGACCGGTCTGGCCACTGGTAAATATGACATGATCACAGGCGGTTACTACTCCAACCCCACCCGTGCCAAGCAGTTCCTGATCCCCGAGAACCCGATCGGCGCGAGCATGATGAAGATCTATTCGCGCAAAAGCGACGAGATCAAGGATATGACCGGTCTTGCCGGTAAGAAAATCGTGCCCGTAACGGCAGGCGGCGGCGTGTATAAATTCGTGACCGGCTGGCAGGAAGAGCATCCGGATGTGACGTTCAAGCTTACCGCCTCGAGCGCGGGCGTGCCCTATCCGACCCGCCTCAACGAGCTGAACCAAGGCAAATATGACGCCCTGATCCTGCCCTCCAATCTGGGTGAGGCCACCGTGATCGAACAGCAGAAACTGGATATCGTGGCCTCCGAGCCGGTCGTCGTGCACAACACCTATGTGCTGATCCATCGCGACGCCGAGAACGAGCAGCTGGCTGCAGATGTGAGCAAGGCGCTTGGCGAGCTGCGCGAGGATGGCACGCTCGACCAGATCTCCGAGAAGTGGTTCGGCGAGAAAGTCGGCGCCTATATGACGCTCAACTGAGCCTGGTCCCCAAACCGGATCGGGCTGTCATGGCCCGATCCCGTCCCTAAGCCCACAGGAGTATTCCCCTTGGATCTTGCCGTTCTCGTTCCGGAACTGATCTCGGCCCTGCCGCTTACGCTGTTCATCATGTTCGTCGCGATGGCTGCGGGGTTCGTTCTGGCATTCATCACCACCTTCTTCCGTATCTGCCGTGTGCCGGTCATCAGCCAGCTCGCCGATCTCTATGTGTCCTATGCGCGCAGCGTTCCGGTCGTGTTGCAGCTTTTCGTCGTCTATTATGGCCTGCCGGTCTTTGTGGCCCAGTTCGGCCTGCCCGATATTTTCGATGCCAATCTGGCGGCAATGGTGGGGCTGAGCCTCTATCACGGCGGCTATCTCTCCGAGGTCATGCGCCCGGCCTATCTGGCGGTCGAGCGCGGTCAGCACGAGGCGGCGGATTCACTGGGCTACGGGTTCTTCCGCAAGCTCACCCGTGTGGCCGGCCCGCAGGCCGCCCATATCGCCTTGCCCGGCTATGGCAATTCGATCATCTATCTCATCCATAACGTGGCCCTCGTGATGTATATCGGCGCGGCCGATGTGATGGCCACTGCCCACCTTGTGATGGAGCGCGATTACAACCAGTACCAGTTCGAGACCTATCTCGTGCTCGCGGTGCTCTATTCGGCGCTCTGCCTTGTCGCATGGGCTATCATCCGCCTGCTCGAGCGCCGCTCGGGGCGCTACATCCAGCAGGGCGCGCGCCGCCTCAAACTCGCCCCCTCCGTGTAAAGCCGGAAAAGGATACGACCCATGTTCGATTTATCTCTCCTCATTCCGGATTTTCTGTCGATCCTTCCGGTAGTGCCGTGGACCCTGGCGATGGCCGTAGCGGTTTTCGTCCTCTCGACATTGCTGGGCAGCCTGTTTGCGCTATGCGAATACCGCCGTCTTCCGGTTCTGCGCGAGTTGGTCGTGGCCTATAAGGTGGTCTTCAAGGGCGTGCCGATGGTGGTGGTTATCTTCCTCGCCTATTTCGGCCTGCCTGCGGCGCTGGAGTTCGTCACCGGGCTGGTGGGGCTCAAGGTGAACGGCCATATGACGCCCAACTGGGTGACGCTGATCGTGGCGCTGACTTCCTGTGTGGCCGCCTTCCAGACCGAGGTCATCAAGGGCGCGCTCAACTCCTTCGACAAAGGGCAGGCCGAGGCTGCGCATTCGCTCGGCTATACCGGCTGGCAACTCTTCCGCAGGGTGCTCCTGCCGCAGGTCACAGTGGCCGCCATCCCCGATCTGGCCAATTCGGTCATGGTCATCATGAAGGCATTGTCGCTCGGTTTTGCCATCGAGGTGGTGGATATCTTCGCGCAGGCCCAACTGACGGCGGCGCTCAACTTCTACTATCTCGAAGCGTTCCTCGTGGCCGTGGTGATCTATATGGTCATCGCCTATCTGGTGACCCAGCTCGCCGATTTCAGCGAGCGTCGTCTGCGTCTACGCAGCTGAGATCTGCTCTTGCGCCTATGCGGCCTGTCCCTTGCACAAAGGGGCAGGCCGTTTCCATGGGCCGCTTCAGTCCAGATCGGCGGCGCTGTGGCGGTTGGGCACGCCATTCTCGCCGGTCGCATTCACACGGCGGCCGCGCTGGACGGCCGGACGCGCCGAGATCTCGCTCACCCAGCGGCCCAGATGCTCGTAGTCCTGCACCTGCAGGAAGGTCGCCGCATCACCGTATTGGCGCCCCTCGACCAGCCCGCCATACCAAGGATATATCGCCATATCCGCGATCGAATACATGTCCCCCGCGATATAGGGGCGCTCGGCTAGCGTGCGGTCCAGAACATCGAGCTGGCGCTTGGTTTCCATCGCGTAGCGGTTGATCGGATATTCGAGCTTTTCGGGCGCATAGGCATAGAAATGCCCGAAGCCGCCGCCCAGGAAGGGTGCCGAGCCCATCTGCCAGAAGAGCCAGTTCATCACCTCGGCGCGCGCGGGCCCCGAGGCCGGCAGGAAGGCCCCGAATTTCTCGGCCAGATACATCAGGATGGAGCCGGATTCGAAAACCCTGACCGGTTCGGCTCCGCTATGGTCCACCAATGCGGGGATCTTCGAGTTGGGATTGATCTCCACGAAACCCGAGCCGAACTGGTCGAGCTTCATGATCTCGATGAGCCATGCGTCATATTCGGCATCGATCCCCGCCGCGAGCAGCTCCTCGAGCAGGATCGTCACCTTCTGACCGTTCGGCGTGGCCAGCGAGTAGAGTTGCAGCGGGTGCGCGCCTTTGGGCAGCTCCTTGTCGAATCGCGGGCCGGCGGTGGGCTGGTTGATGGCACCGAACCGGCCACCCGTCTCTTCGGGGGCGGTCCAGATCTTGGGCGGGGTATAGGTTTGAGCCACGGAAATGATCCTATGTCGGAGTGAAAGTCCTGTCTGTGCAAGCTAGGGCGCACAATTGGCAAGAAAAACCCCGTATCCGCCAATGCCGGAGCGCAGAGGACCCTTGGTCACCGCACAGGCAAGCAGAAACGGCACCAAGAGATGCGCATTACCAATGAATTAAGGGTTGCCGCTTATGTGTAGGGAGAATGCCCGCGCCGCAAACCGTGCGCAGATTCTTGTCAACGGAGTAGGTCCTTGCGCTATCTGAAATCCTCTCTCGCCATTCTCGCCGTTTTTCTCGCCTCGATGATGCCGGCTCTGGCCCAGTCGCCGGTCCTGACGATTATCGGTGCCCCGGGCCTTACCGCGCCTGTCGAACTCGATCGCGCAGCCCTCGAGGCGCTGCCGTCGGGAAGCTTCACGACCACCACCACCTGGACCAAGGGGCCGCAGGAGTTCAAAGGGGTCTATCTGGCCGATCTCCTTGCCGAATATGGTGTCAGTGAGGGCAATCTGAAACTGACGGCGGTCAATGATTACTCGGTCACTGTGCCGGTGTCCGAGCTGCATCCCAACGAGGCGCTTCTGGCCTATTCACGCAATGGAGAGACGATGTCGGTGCGCGACAAGGGGCCGCTCTGGGTGGTCTATCCCTATGATTCCGACGAGGCGCTGCGCAACGAGGTCGTCTATGCGCGCAGTATCTGGCAGGTCGTCAAGATCGAGATCCTGAACTGAGATCCGCCGCGCCATGAGTCACCAGTTCCTTCGTGATGCCAGAAAGCGTAACCGCTTCATCGCGGCCCTCGGGCTGGTGCTCATCATTGGCGTGGCGCTTTACGGGATCTTCCAGAACGCGCGGGACGTCGGGCGCGAAATTGATACTCTGGCCAGCGCCAATACCGACAGCCCGCAATGGACCCTCTCGCAGATCGAGGTGGAGTTCGACCGGATGCGGCTGGCGCTACTTGGCGTCAAACCCGAAGTGTCCGAAACGGTGGAGGATTTCCGCCAGCGCTTCGACATATTCTACAGTCGTATCCAGACGGTGACCGAAGGCTCTGGCTTCCGCGAGATCCTGCGCGATCAGGGCGGCGCCAAGCCTCTGGCTTCGGTCTGGCATTTTCTCGACCATACTGCCGAGCGGCTTGATGGCAATCTACCTTTCAACGAAGCGATGAAAGCGCGTGTGGTTGCCGAGGCGCGCGCCGCCGAAGGCGACCTGCGCGCGCTCGCACTGATGGGGCTTTCGATCTTTTCCGAACAGATCAAGGACCAGCGCGAGTTGGTCTTCAAGGCGCTGGTCAAGCTGGCGTTGATGACCTTGATCCTGTTTTCCATCCTTGCGATGGGGGCGGTGGCGCTCTGGCGCCTGTGGCGGTTCGGCCAGCAGAAGGCGCTGTCCTTGCGCGATGCGATGACGCGGATCACGGCGGTGGTCAACGCGTCGGTCGATGCGGTGGTCGTGGTGGATGCCGAAGGGACCATCGTCGAGTTCAATGGTGCGGCAGAGACCATCTTTGCTTGTCCGAAGGCCGAGGCGATCGGGCGCGAGATGGCGGACTTCGTGACGCTCCCCACTACGGCGGCCAGCCGTCGCGGTCTGAACGAGCTTGAAGCCAAGCGCGCCAATGGCGAGGTGTTCCCCGCAGAACTGTCCATCCGCGAGGCCGAGCTGCGCTCCGGGCGCCTGCATGTCATCTATCTGCGCGACATTTCGCGCCGTGTCGCGGATAAGGCCGAGCTGATTGCGGCGCGTGACAGGGCACTGGCTGGCGAGCGCGAGAAATCGCGCTTTGTCTCGGTCATGAGCCACGAGTTGCGCACGCCGCTCAACGGTCTGCTCGGCTCTTTGGAGCTGATCCGCGATACCGATCTCGATCAGCGCCAGACCTCCTTGGTCGAGGCGATGGAATTTGCAGGCCAGTCGCTCCTGCAACATGTCAATGACGTGCTTGATGTCGAGCGGTTGGATGCAGGTAAGCTCGATATCGCAAAGGTCGACTTCGATCCGCGCGGGCTGGTGGAAGAGATTGCCAAGGCGTTGCGCCCTGCTGCGTCCGGGCGCGGTAATTCGCTGACAGTGGAGCCCATGACGTCGATCCCCAAAGCGGTGATCGGCGATCCGGCGCGCCTGCGGCAAGTCATGATGAACATCGTCGGCAATGCGGTCAAATTCACCCGCAACGGGCTTGTCCAGATCGAGATGGAATATGCGATGGCGGGGCAATCGCTCGAGATCAGGGTCATCGATAGCGGCATTGGGATCTCGCGGGCTGATCAGGAACGGATCTTCGAGGATTTCGTGTCGATCCTGCCTACCGGCGCGCAAGACATATCGGGGACGGGTCTGGGGCTGGGTATCGTGCGCCGTCTTCTCGAGGCGATGGGCGGAAAGCTCGGCGTGGAGAGCGAGCCGGGCGAGGGCACGGTGTTCTGGTTCTCGTTACCTGCGCCTACGGCGCTGGTGCGGCGTCAGGCCGAGCCGCAGCCTAAGGCCGCGGCCGTCATTCCACCTTGCGATATCCTGATCGTCGAGGATAACGCCCTCAACCGCGAGGTTCTGCGCCAGATGCTCCTGCAGGGGCAGCACCGGGTGGTGATGGCCATTGACGGGCAGGACGGGGTGGATGCGGCGCGCAAGCAGAAATTCGACTTGATTCTCATGGATCTGAACATGCCGGTCCTCGACGGGCGGCAGGCCACTCGTGTCATCCGTGCCAGCGACGGGCCGA
Source organism: Thioclava sp. 'Guangxiensis' (assembly GCF_045348365.1). NCBI lineage: Bacteria > Pseudomonadati > Pseudomonadota > Alphaproteobacteria > Rhodobacterales > Paracoccaceae > Thioclava > Thioclava sp. 'Guangxiensis'. Next base: position 312,220 of record NZ_CP155824.1, read on the forward strand.
ACCGCGACACGGTGATCGTGGCGGTCACCGCCAATATCTCGCCCGAGGCGGCGGCGGAGCTGAAGACGGCGGGCTGCGACGATGTCGTGTGCAAGCCGATCAACCGTGCCGCGCTGAACCGTCTGCTTCTGGCCCAGCATCAGCAGCAGTCGCAGCTGGATGCAGAGGCGGATGGCTTTGCCGATCCGCTGATCCGCGATGATCTGCGCGAGATGTATGGCGCGGAGGAATTTAGTGCCCTCGAGCAGGCCTTTCTTGCCGAGGGGCGCAAACGGTTATCGACCCTCCAACAGAACCTCATGTATGACGATCTGGAAAGCTTCGCCTCGATCGCGCATCAGTTCGCGGGATCTGCGGGAATATTGGGGTACAAGAAGCTGCATTCCATGCTCAAATGTTACGAGAACAGCGCAAGGGACGGCGATAAGGACGAGTTGTCGCGCAAGATGGAAGAGCTTCTTGATCTCTGGGTCCGTGTGGAGGAGATGATCCACGGGTCGTCCGCTGGACCGTTTTTGACGCCGGCATCTGCCGCGCCTGCACCGCGTAAGATCCTTCCCTGAGAGTGGCGCATACGCTCGGGAATGACAGGCCGTATTATCCATCTTGTCAGCCGTCCGCATGAAGGCTAGAGGCGGGGCCGCGCGCGTGCCGAGAGCTAACCGGCTCCGCATGTCACGCATCTGTCTTTATCGTCATGCCATGTTCGTCCCGAACACAGAGAGGGTCCGCCTATGACACAGGTTCCGTTGCAGATGGGGTGGGAGGAATGGCTGGCATTGCCCGGGCTCGGGGTGCCTGCGATATTGGCCAAGGTGGACACAGGCGCGCGGACATCGGCGCTGCATGCGTCTGGCATCGAGATTACCGGCACGGCCGAGGCGCCGATGGTGCGTTTCACCCTGCAGCCCGTGCCGGAAAATGACGCGATTGCAGTGCAGTGTGAATGCCCGCTTCTGGACCGGCGCGATGTGACCTCGTCGAATGGCGAGACCGAGCAGCGCTATGTGATCGGCACAGATGTCGAGGTGGGCGGCGCCCGCTGGCCGATCGAGATTACGCTGACCGACCGCTCGACCATGGCCAGCCGAATGCTGCTGGGCCGGCAGGCTCTGGGAGATCATGTAACGGTGCTGCCTGCCGAGCGGCGGTTGCAGGCCGAGCTGGATTATACGGGCTACACCGTGCCCGCGCCTGATGATCAGGCCCGTCCGAGCCTGCGGATCGCCATCCTTACACGCGAGGATAACTTCACCACCCAGCGTCTGGTCGAGGAGGGCCGCGCGCGGGGCCACAAGGTCGATGCGATCGACACAACGCGCTGCTATATGGCGATCAACACGCTCGCGCCCGAGATCTATTATGACGGGCGCAAACTGCCGCGCTATGATGCGGTGATCCCGCGGATCGGCGCATCCATCACCCCTTACGGGGCGGCGGTGCTGCGCCAGTTCGAAACGCTGGGCACCTATTGCGTGAACGGCTCGCACGGGATTATGGCCTCGCGTGACAAGCTCTGGGCGCATCAGATCCTTGTGGGCGCAGGGATCGGGATGCCCGACACCGCCTTTGCGGCCTCGCCCAAGGATACCACCAACCTGATCGAACTGGTGGGCAATGCACCGCTGATCGTGAAGCTTCTGGCCTCGACGCAGGGCAAGGGTGTGGTGCTGGCCGAAACGCGCAAGGCCGCAGAAAGCGTGATCTCGGCGTTCCGCGGGCTGAAGGCCAATTTCCTCGTGCAGCATTTCGTGCGAGAGGCGGCGGGCGAGGATATCCGCTGTCTGGTGATCGGCGGCAAAGTCGTGGCCGCGATGAAGCGCAAGGGGGCGGAGGGCGAGTTCCGCTCGAACCTGCATCAGGGTGGCACGGGCGAGGTGGTGAAGATCACCCAGCAGGAGCGCCGCATGGCGGTGAAGGCCGCGCGCAGTTTCGGGCTCGGCGTGGCAGGGGTAGACCTTCTGCGCGCCTATGACGGTCCGAAGGTGCTGGAGGTCAACTCCTCCCCCGGTTTTCAGGGGATCGAGGCGGTGGCGGGCAAGAATATCGCAGCCCTTCTCTATCGTGAGATCGAGCAGCGCAAAGCCGTTCCCCGCAAGGCCTGATCAGTAGCCGGTGACGCCTTCAAGGGCGGGGAGCGGCACGGGAGCCGTCACGTCTTCGGGGCGGCGCTTCTCGTAGAAGGCGTTACCGCCTGTGGTCAGCACATAATTGATATTGTTGTAGCGCGCGCGATAGGTTGCGGTGTGGAAATACAACGAGTTGCCGATATAGGGGTGACGCTCGCCGCGCAGCACCGAGCGCGCTGCCGCGCGGATATAGGGCGCGCTGTCGAGATTCATCTTGCGGCTCATGATGCCGCGGGCGAACTGGTTTTTCTGCATCACGACACCGCAGACTGTATTCGGGAAATCGGGCGAGCGGACGCGGTTCATCACCACCGAACCGACGGCGATCATCCCGTCGCGGCTGGAGCGGTTGGATTCGAAATACATCGCCCGTTCCATGCATTCCTGCGGGGTGGCACGCGGACCTATGCCGCAGCCTGCCAGAAATGCGCTCAGCACCAGTCCGGCAAGGAGAGCGAGGCGGGAAGAGAGAAGATGGGGCACGATTGGATCCGCGATCGAAAGTTTGGCTGTGGTTAACGTGTCAGATATTCGTCGAGCTGGCTATGCAAAAGCTCAAGCGCCTTGCGCAGATCGGTCTTGGTGGTCTGCGGCGGCAGGGGAGGCAAAGCCGCCCCTACATCATGGCGAATGGCTTGCGCGAAGCTTTTGGCCGTTTCTTCGAGCGCACGGGCTTTCTCCGGATCGGGTTCGGGGGCCAGCAGGGCATGGCCGGTTACGGCGCCTGCCAGCACCCTGAGCGCGCCCAGAACGCGGGCGGCCTTGTCCAGCTGATCGGCCGAACGCCGCCCCTCCATCATCTTGCGCTGGCGCACGGTCTCGGCATGGGTGCTTTCGAGCCCCGCCTGCCGGCGCAGCCGGTCCACGGGTTCGGGCAGGCCGGTGCTGCCGACCGAGGCCGCCGCATAGTCCATATTGGCCTGCACGGCACGCGCCAGAATGTCGCGGAAATAGGGCTCGGCGCGGCCCGGCCAGAGGGTGGCGCCCACGACGAACGCGATGGCCGAGCCCAGGATATTATCGAGCGCGCGCGACAGGGCAATGCCGTGATCGGGCATCAGCAACTCTGTCACCAGAACGAAAAGCGCGCTGACCCCTATGGTGAAAATGGTGTAATTCACCCGTTTGAAAGCGATGGTGAGCGCCGAGGTCGGGATAATCACGGCCAGCAGCGTCAGCTGCCCCGGACCGAGCGCCAGCAGGCCCGCGGCCAGAAGGCCGCCCGCGATCGAGCCCAGAACCCGTTCCAGCATACGCGGCCATGTGGTCGAGAGCGCGGGCTGCAGCACGACGATAGTCGCCATCGTGGCCCAGTAGAAATACTGCATCTCGAGTGTCACGCAGATCAGGTAGGTCGCCACCACTGCAACCGTCAGCCGCAGGGCGTGGCGCAGGATCGGGTCAGGAATGTTGCGCCAGCTGGGGCGGGGCGTGCGGTCCGATTGCGGCGCTTGGGTCTCGGGGGGCTCGCCGCGCAGATGCTCGGCCAGACGCAGGAAGGCCTCTGCAACCGCGCTGACCACGGCCTGCGATTGTGCGCCGCCGCGTTCTGCCGCACGGCGCAGGTCTTCGGCCTCCCAGACCAGCCGGTCGGGATTGGGGTGGCGGGTCATCGCCTGCATCTGCGCCTCCGACAGCAGCGCCCCGATCCGCGCAAGCTGTTCGCGCAGCGGTGCTTCTTCGGTGGGTGCAAGCGGCTCGCTCAGCATGTGGTCAAGCGCGATCATCGCGGCAAAGATCCGGTCGGCGGTGCCCAGTTCGGCCATGAACTGGGTCTGGCCATTGCCCACGCCCAGGATGGTGCTGCGCGCCCGTTCGATGGCGGCGCGCAGGGCGCGGCGGTATTCGGGTTCGGCGGCGCCCAAGATCTCCTGCTGGCCCAGCCGCGCGGCCATGGCTGCGTTCATCTCGGAAAGCCGGGCAAAGACCGAGGCGATCGCGCGCCGAGCCGGACTTTGCGAGCGCAGCCGCCAGATCCAGAAGCTGAAGACCAGCGCCCAGATGCCGCCTATGAGAAATGCGCCGGCCAGATGCAGGGAGGCGATTGGCGAGCTGGGAAAGCCCACGGCCACGCCGCCCACCACGCAGATCAGCGTGCCCGACTGCGCGCCTGCGGGGCCGAATGTGCCGCCGAGGGCGGGCAGGAAGATGATCGGGATCAGCGTCAGGCAGGCATAGATCGGCCCGAGGCCTGCGCTTGCCGCGCCAAGGAAAGCCGCCAATGTGCCTGCCGCCACAAAGGCTCCCATCGCGCGGAAACGGGTGCGGTCGCGTCCGCCCGGGTCGCATAGGCAGACCCAGAAGGCGGCAAAGGCGGCCCAGAGGAGCTTCGGCTCGCCACTGGCCACCGCCGTCAGCACCATTGCGGCAAAGGCCAGCGAGGCGCGCAAGCCCTCGGCGACGCCTATGAATTCGGGGACCATGCCGATCGAATATCCCTCGAGCCGCCGCGCGAGGCGGTAGATCAACGAGCCTGGGGCGGCAGGGATGGAGGGCTGGGGCATGGGCTATGTCTTTCGCTCGGATGGACCTGATCTAGGACCATGAGCCGCGTTTGGGAATGCCGCAATCTGTCGCAAGCGGCCGGAACCCTGCGGCTTTGGCCGCGATGCAACAGCGCATGACAAAGGCCGCATCCCTGATGGAATGCGGCCTTCGTGCAGCAGGAGCGCGATCAGACCTGTCTGCGGCGCGCGCGGCGGAAAACACCGATCAATCCAAGGATCACGATCACCGCGATGATGATGCCCGCCCATGTCATCCATGCGGCGTTCTTCACGATCCACGGCACCTCGCCGCCCGAGCGGATGGTGTCCACGGCGGCCTTGTCCAGCTTCGGATCGGTGCCGCCGAAATTCGTCTGGACATAATTGGCAAGGGCCGCGATCTGGCCGTCATCAAGATCGTTCCTGAAGTTCGGCATGACCGAATAGCCCGTCGCATCGTGACGGCTGATGCCTTCGGCAATGGTCATCACGAGGTTCGAGGGATCTTTCGAGGTCACAGGGGCCGATTTCGACAGGCTCGGGAAATGTCCGTCGGGTGCGCCCTGACCATCGACACCGTGACAGGCGGCACAGGCCGAATTGTAGAGCTTCGCCCCATCGGTCGTGCTGTGATCGGCCAGTGCATCGGCATGGTCGGGATTGCCCTGCCAATCGGCGGTCTCGTAGCTCGTGATCGGCACTTCCTGCACGGCGGGGGAGGCCGCCACATCAATGGCCGATTGCACCGCAGGCACTTTCTTGAGATAGGCCGCGATCGCCTCGAGATCATCCTCCTGCAGCTTGCTCAGTGAATGTTCCACCGCTTCGGCCATAGGCCCTGCGGCCGATCCATGCCCTTTGGCAAAGCCGTTTTTCAGATAGGCGACGATATCCTCGTTCGACCAGTCGCCAATCCCGGTGGCCTTGTCGGGCGTGATATTGGGGGCACGCCAGCTGCCCAGCGAGCCACCGCCCAGATAGTCGGACTGTTTCTCGTTCATCATCAGCCCGCGCGGGGTGTGGCAGGTGCTGCAATGTTCGAGCGCATCCACCAGATAGGCGCCGCGTGCTTCCTGATCCGACAGGCCGTCCGGTGCCGTCCAGCCAGGCTTGGGCGAGAAGAGCATGTTCCAGCCGATCATCAGCGCGCGCTGGTTGAAGGGGAAGGGCAGGTCGGTTTTCTCGGCAGGGGCTGCATCCACCGGATCAACGCCCTGCATCAGGTAGGTATAGAGCGCCTTCACATCCGCATCCGTCATCTTGGCATAGGATGGGTAGGGCATGGCCGGATAGAGATGGGTGCCATCGGGCGTCACACCCTGACGGATGGCCTTGGCGAATTCGTCCTCGGACCAGGTGCCTATGCCATAGTCCCTGGAAGGCGTGATATTGGTGGCGATGATCGGCCCCATCGGCGAGGAGATCTTGTAGCCGCCCGAGAAGGGTTTGCCATCGACGGGCGCGGTGTGGCAGGCGGTGCAGTCGGCGGCGCGGGCGATATATTCGCCCTGTTTCACCAGATCGGCATCCGATTGCGCGAAGGCGCTGGTGGCCAGAGCCGTAAACACCGTTGCAAGAGTAAGCAGACGCATGGCTCAGACCTCCTTCGCGATGGTGTCGGCGGCGCGGATTGCCAGCGCCACGGCGGTCAGCGTCGGGTTGACCACCGACGAGGAGGGCAGGTTACCGGTGCTGACCACGAAGAGGTTCTCGTGATCCCAGCTGCGGCAGTCCTTGTCCACGACCGAGTCCGTTGCCTTGTCGCCCATGATGACCGTGCCCATGATATGGTCATGGTTGGCCAGATCGCGTGACATGTTGAGCACCTCGCCATTCATCGCGCTGACAAACTGCTGATAGTCGTTGATACAGGGGTCGATCGCGCCACGGGCGTAGTCGTCCACCGCATAGGTGATGCGCAAATTGGGTTGGCCGAGCGCGTCCTTATGCGGCCCCGGTTGCACGCGGTTGGCCGGATCAGGCAGCGTCTCGAACATCGAATAGAGGCTCATATAGCGGGCGCTGTCATGTTTGATGCGCGCGTCCAGCTCGGAGCCCAGAACGCCTTTTTTCAGCAGGCGTTTGGTCATCGCCTCGTTCGGGACGAAGTTGTTGACCGCGTGTTTCATGCCCGAATGCTGCGAACGTGTCGGGCCGTCGCGATAGCTGAAGATCGCGCCTTGCTGGATCGGGCCACGGCCCGGCCAGACCGGATCTTCCGAGAAGAAGTCAAAGCCCAGGCCAAGGTGTGGCATCAGGTTGCGCCCGACCATATCGCTGGAATTGCCGACCTCGGAGGTGATCATCAGCTTGGCGCTTTCATAGCCATGGGCGGCCAGCACGAAGACCTTCGCGGTCAAGCGGCCTTCGTCCCCTTTGGACGATTTCCATTTGACGGCGGCAATCTTGCCATCTGGACCTTTCTCGATCTGGGTCACGGTGGTGTTGGTCATCAGCTTGACGCCCGCCTCGACGGCGAGATCGGCGTGGAAGACGCCGGAATAATTCGCGCCGATCGGGCAGACAGGGGCGCAGTTGTTGTTGCCTACACAGCCCGGACGGCCACGGTAATTACCGCTCATCATGGCCGAGGGCTCGGCCACCACATCAAAGCCCAGAGGCTCGATCCGGCTTTTGAAGGTGTCCAGCATGTAGCTGTTTTTCTGCGCGGGCATCGGGAAATCTTTGGAGCGCGGAGGCCATGTCTCGCCTTTGCGCACGCCAGACTGGTCTTCCTTCATATTGCCTGCGACGCCAATCTCGTATTCGGCCTTCACATACCACGGCTCGAGATCGCTATATTCGATAGGCCAGTCGCGGCCCACGCCATAGGTGGACTGCATCTTGAAATCATCGGGGATGAAGCGCCATGTCGCGCCGCCCCAGTGCCATGTCGAGCCGCCTACCAGTTTGAGGAAGTTGGCGATCATCGGGAAGTCGCCATCATTCTCGACATAGTCATGCGAGGCCGACGTATGCGCCCAGGGCTCGTCCGGATAGGGGCCGTTATAATCGGTGCGGCGGGGAGAATTGCGGAAGGCTTCGATCAGACGCCAGCGCGGAATGCGCACGCCCGCCTCGAGCATCAGAACGGATTTGCCTTGCTTGGCCAGCTCGTAGGCGGCATTCGCCCCTACCGTGCCGGAACCGATGACAATCACATCGGCATCATAGTCATTAGCCATTGGGTATAGTCCAGATTTCTAAAATAGTTACAGCGCGATCACTTGATGTCGTCAGCGGTGGGCGGCTCGGCCCAGTAATTCTGCTTGTGCTGCGAGTAGGTCGGGATCGGAGTGGTATTGCCGGTGGGCTTCCACATCAGCGCATCGCGATAGGTGACGAATTTCGCGTCATCCTTTTCCTGCGACGGATCGGGCGTGCCGGTATAGCCCAGATACCAGACGGCGGTGATCGTGGTCATGGTCTCGCGCAGATCCTGATCGGGACTGGTTGCAAGGAAGGCGTCGATATCCTCGACATCGGCGGATTTGATCGCATCCGACAGGGCAACGACCTTGGTGTCGAAGCTCGGATCCAGCTCGACCAGCTGGTCATAGGCGCGCTCGACCAGCTTGGGGTCGAAGCCCTTCTGCCGGGTCACGAAAGCGCTGATCGTGCCAAAACCCGCCGCCCCGTCCGCGGTGGCCGCCATTGCACGGCTCAGGCCCAGTCCGGTGCCCGATGCCGCCACAAATCCCGCGACCGCAGAGGTGATCAAGAAGTTGCGTCGGTCCATGCCGGAAAGCTCTTTCGACGCAGCCGGACCCTCGGCTTTATCGGTGCGACATTTGGTCTTGTTCAAAACGTGAAACTCCTCACTAATATTTCAGATAGGCCGCGTCGCGAAATGGCTGGACCGTGAAACAGTGCGGCTTCGGGCAAGCAAATTTCGAGTCGGGCTTTTGTATGCGTTTGTATGCAAACCATTGGCGCTGATCATGTGCGTGCTTATGAATGGTGTATTCCGGAAACAGCTATAATGGCGCATTATCTCCCGCTGGTGTGAAAATCCTTGAAAACGGTCGATTATGCTCGGTCTTGAATGGCGCTCAATGCGCCTTCGGGTAACCTGCCGAGGCACAGGTAACGCTACGTCGCGCTCTGGCTGCCAGAAATTCGTCGCGTGGCATCGCTTGACCTCGGCGGGGGAGGATGCAAAACCACCTCACCGGTATCCGCGAGGATATAATAGGGAATCCGCACCGCTCCGGCGGCAACCGGAACTGCCCCCGCAACTGTAGGCGAAGAGCGCCTTTGCAACACCACTGGGCCATCGGTCCGGGAAGGGCAAAGACGCGTTGAGGCGCCAGTCAGGAGACCTGCCGGCCTGAAGATGTTAACCGGACGGGGTGTGTCGGTAGGGCAGGCGGGGTCTCCGGCCCCTGTCCTTTATGGCGCTTTCCGCTCCTTTCGATAAGGACGGAACTGATGAAATGCATGATACTGGCCGTGGCCTCATTGCTGGGTGCGGTCTCGGCCTCCGCGCAGACGCATTATCCGCTGCAGATAGAAAATTGTGGTCGTAAGGTCCGCTTCGAGGCGGCCCCCGAGCGCGCGGTGACGATCGGTCAGTCGGCCACCGAGATCCTCTATTCGCTGGGGCTTGCGGATCGGGTGAAGGGCACCTCGGTCTGGTTCAACAAGGTGCTGCCGCGCTATGCCGAGGTCAATGCACAGATCCCGCGTTTGGCCGATAATGATCCGAGCTTCGAGAGCGTCGTGGCCCGTAAACCCGATCTGGTTGCCGTGCAATATGAATGGCATGTCGGTCCCAATGGTGTGGTGGGCACCCGTGAGCAGTTCGCAGATCTGGGGATCAATACCTATATCCTTCCCGCCGATTGTGACACCAAGGACAACAGCACCGGCGGCGATGGCACGCGGGTAGGCGCCTTTGATCCCGTGCAGGTCTATAAGGGCATCCGCCAGCTGGCCGAGATCTTCGATGTCGCCGACAGGGGCGAGACGCTGGTCGACGATCTGCAGGCGACCGAGGCGCGCGCCGTGGCACGGGCCAAGGCGCTGGATCTGCCGAAGGGCTTGAAAGCGGCCTTCTGGTTCTCCTCCGCCGATATCGCGCTCGATCCCTACATGGCGGGCCAGCTTGGTGCGCCGGGCTATATGATGCGCGCGCTCGGCCTTACCAACGTGGTGAAATCCGACGAGGAATGGCCCACGGTCGGCTGGGAGAGTATCGCCAAGGCCGACCCCGATGTGCTGGTGATCGCCAAGATGGACCGCCGCCGTTTCCCCGCCGATGATGTCGAGGAAAAGCTGAAATTCCTGCGCAGCGATCCGGTGACACGGCAGATGAAAGCGGTGCGCGAAGGGCATATCGTGGTGATGGACGCCCATGCCATGAGCGCGACCCTGCGCACGATCTACGGGCTCGACAGCCTGTCCGATGCACTGGCGGGTATGACTTTCCAATGAGCCGGAAGGCGCTTTTATGGGGTGCGGGGCTGATCGTTCTCGCGCTGACCCTGCTGGCCGGGGCGGCCATTGGCGAGACGCGGCTGCCGCTGGCTTCGGTCGCGAGGGTGCTCGCCAACCATCTTTGGCAGGCGGGCTATCCGGTGGACCGGATCGATGCGGGTATCATCTGGTCCTACCGGCTGCCCCGCGCGATTGTGGCGGCCAGCTGCGGGGCGGGGCTGGCGCTGACGGGGGTCGTGCTTCAGGCGCTGTTGCGTAATCCGCTGGCCGATCCCTATCTGATGGGGCTCTCGGCGGGCGCTTCCACCGGCGCGGTGCTGGTAAGTATCGCGGGGTTCGGGGCGGGGGCGCTCAGCATGTCGGCAGGCGCGCTGATCGGGGCGCTTGCGGCCTTTGCTGCCGTGGTTGCGCTGGCTCATGCCATCCCCGGCACGGCGCGCGGCACCAGCGGGGCGGCCGCGATCATCCTTGCCGGGATTGCAGGCAGCCAGATGTTCAATGCGCTCACCGCTTTCATCATCGCGCGCTCGGCAAATGCCGAACAGGCGCGCGGTATCATGTTCTGGCTGATGGGCAACCTCTCGGGTGTGCGCTGGGAGGATGTGCTCCCCGCCGTTGTGGTGACCTGCCTCGGCGCGCTCGTCTGCCTCTGGCACCGACATGCGCTCGATGCCTTCACCTTCGGGGCCGAGAGTGCGGCATCGTTGGGGATCAATGTGCCCAAAACGCGCGGGATCCTGATCACCGCGACCGCAGTGATGATAGGGGTTTTGGTGTCGAAAGTGGGTGCCATCGGTTTTGTCGGGTTGGTGGTGCCCCATGCGATGCGCTTTCTGGTGGGCACCCGCCACCAGCGCCTTGTGCCGGCCTCGGCGCTGGCGGGGGCGGTGTTTCTGGTTCTCGCCGATATTGTCTCGCGCATCATCGTGCCGGGGCAGGTTCTGCCCATCGGGGTGGTGACCGCGTTGATCGGGGCGCCCGCTTTCGCGCTGATCCTGATGCGGGGGGCGCGCTGATGGTGCTGCGCGTGGAAAACCTGCAGGCTAAGGCGCATCGGGTCGAGATCCTGCACGGGATCTCGCTGACGGTCGGGGAGGGTGAATATCTGGGGCTGATCGGGCCGAACGGCTCGGGAAAGTCTACGTTGATGCGGATGATGGCGGGTTTGGGAAAGCCTTCTGGGGGCAGGGTGCTTTGGCAGGACAGGCCGCTGGTGGAACTGGGCGCGCAGGTGCGGGCCCGCCAGATCGCGCTGGTCGAACAACAGGCCGAGACCACCGACCGGCTGCGGGTGCGTGAGGCGGTCGAGCTGGGGCGTATCCCCTTCCTGTCACCCTTGCGGGGCTGGAGCATGCGCGATAGCGAGGCGGTGACCCGCGCTCTCTCGGCGGTCGATATGGCAGGGCGCGAGGACCGGTTGTGGCACACGCTTTCGGGAGGCGAGCGCCAGCGGGTCCACATCGCCCGCGCATTGGCCCAGTCGCCTGCGCTTTTGCTGCTTGACGAGCCCACCAACCATCTTGATATCCGCCACCAGCTGGCACTTCTGGCCCTTGTGCGGAGCCTGCCCGTCAGCCGGGTGATCGCGCTCCATGATCTCAACCATGCGTTCTCCTGTGATCGGGTGGCGCTCTTGGAGGGCGGGCGGCTCAAGGCGATAGGTCCCCCTGCCGAGGTGCTCTCGCCCGACAATTTGCGCGAGAGTTTCGGGGTCGAGGCGCGGCAGGTGCGCGATCCGGACGGACATCTGGCGCTGCATTTCACAGCGAGCCTGCCGCGGGCCGGTTGATCGCGCGGCAGGCCGATCCCATCTTGCGGGATGGGCCTGCCGGACATATCCCTGCACCCGCCGGAAAAGGAGCATCCCATGGCCATACCCGATACCCAGATCCCCGTCTTCGTGCTGACCGGTTTTCTGGGGGCTGGCAAGACGACGCTTCTCAACCGGCTTCTGGAAGATCCCGCCTATGCCGATACCGCGCTGGTGATCAACGAGTTCGGTCTGGTGGCGGTCGATCATGATCTGGTGCGCAAGGGCCGCGAGGCGCGGGCCAGCGTCACCACGACGGGCTGTATCTGCTGCACGCGGGGCAGCGATCTGCGCGCCTCGCTTGACGAGCTGCTTGTGCTGCGGCGCAACGGGACGCTGCCGCCTTTCTCGCGGGTTATCGTGGAGACAACAGGGCTGGCCGATCTGGCCCCCATCGTGAACAGCCTTATTCCCGGCGGGCTGGCGGCGGTCGCTCTGGCCGATCATGCGGTGGCGCGGGCGTTCCGGCTGTCGGGTGTGATCACGGTGGTGGATGTCGAGGGGATCGGGGCGGTGCTCGAGGCCCATCCCGAAAGCCTTCGCCAGATTGCCTTCGCCGATCATGTGGTCCTAAGCAAGACAGACCTCCACCCTGCGGGAGATCTGGGTGAGGCGCTGCGCGGCCTCAATCCGGGGGTGATCGTGCATGACGCGGCTGCCGATGGATTCTCGCCCGCCAGTCTGATCGGAGCTGGAAGCTACAGCGCCTTCGGCAAGGGCGAGCAGGTCGGCAAATGGCTGGCTGCTGAGGCGCAGCAGCCGCCCCTGACGGGCGGTCATTTCCATGATCTCAACCGGCATGGAGGGGTGCAGGCAGTGCCCTTGACCTCGGATACACCGGTTGATGAAACCGCGCTGCGCCAGTTCCTGACGCGGCTGACAGCCACGCCCTCGAACGGGCTTTTGCGGATCAAGGGGCTGATGGCGCTGCGCGATGACCCGTCGCGCCCGCTGGTGGTGCATGCGGTAGGCCACAGGCTCTATCCCGGTCTTCGGCTCGAGGGCTGGCCCGACGGGCAGGCCGGCAACCGGCTTGTGATCATCGGCACTGCGCTCGATGAAATGTCTCTGCGCCAGCAATTCGACCGTCTGGGCGGTCAGCCCTTTGCGGATTTTCCCATCGTGCAGGGCATCCGTTGAGCATATCGTGGTCCGGCGGCACCCGTCGGTTCACCCCTCGGTTCACGCCGCCCGTTCACGCCAGCGTGCGTTGACAGCCGCGTTCTGCGGGCGCAGAAGCCATAGCTGAGTTGTTTGGTCGGGAATAAACGCCCACCGATCCAGAGCTAGGCGAAAGAGGCAGGTCATGCTGGCAACTTTGGTGATCGCGCTCCGTGAAGGGCTTGAGGCGACGCTGATCGTAGGGATCATCGCGGCCTTCCTGCGTCGCAACGGGGCGGGGCTCGGCCCGATGTGGGCGGGGGTCGGGCTGGCGGTTCTTCTGTCGCTCGGTGTGGGGCTTGGCCTCAACCATCTCGAACAGAGCCTGCCGCAGGCCCGTCAGGAAGCGCTCGAGACACTGATCGGCGTGGTGGCCATTGTCTTTGTTACCGGCATGATCTGGTGGATGGACCGCCACGGGCGTGATCTTAAATCGAGCCTTGAGCAGGATGCGGCGGCCGCGCTCTCGGGACGTGGGGCCACGGCACTGGCCGCAATGGCCTTTCTGGCGGTGCTGAAGGAAGGCTTCGAGACGGCGGTGTTCTTTCTGGCAACCTTCTCGGCGGCGCAATCGGCCCTTTGGGCAGGGATCGGCGCGCTGATCGGACTGGCGCTGGCGATCGGCATCGGCTGGGGTATTTATCAGGGCGGGGTGCGGCTGAACCTGTCGCGCTTTTTCCGCATTACCGGCGGTTTCCTCGTTCTGGTCGCGGCGGGGCTTTGTGTGAGCGCGCTGCGCACAGGCCATGAGGCGGGTTGGATCAATGGCGGTCAGCAGATGGTCATGGATCTGGGCTGGCTCGTGGCGCCCGGCACGGTTCAGGCCGCGCTGATTACCGGTGTGCTGGGCATCCCCTCCGATCCGCGGCTGATCGAGGTTCTGGGATGGGTGAGCTATCTCGCGATTGTTGGCGCGCTTGTCTACTGGCCCACGGCCTATCGCCCGAGCCCGCGCAATGCGGGGCGGTTGAAACTGGGCGCGGCGCTGATGCTGGCCGTTGCGGCGCTGGGTCTGTTTCTTTTGCCGCAGCCGCGGGCGAGGCTGCGCCCGCAGGCGCCGATCGCGGCGCTGCGTGGCGATGGGGCGGGGCAGGTGCAGCTGCGCGGGGACGCGCTGGCCCTCGATTTTGGGGGCGTCCCCCTGAACCTGCCGCATTCTTCGGCGCAGAGTTCGGACCATAACGGGCTCGCGCTGAGCGAGGCCGATTACGGTGCGACGGTGGCTTTGAATGACGCTCCACAGACGGTGAGTTTTGCCGAACTGGTGGCGCTGAATGGCGGGCGGCGTCCGATCGGGTTGAACCCCACCCGCTATCCCGGCCCTTACACCGCGCAATGGCAGGCCGATCTGGACGCCCATGCCCGTCTGGCGCAGGGCGCGGTTGTGCAGGCGCGAGGCGGGGCACAGGTTCTGGTGACCCTGTCGGGCGGCGGTCTGCAGACCCCGCGCAGCCTGCGCGTGCGCAAGCTGCCCCAAGCCGTTGCGGCGCAAACCGGCCCTCTCGCATGGGCCACCTCCGATACGTTTTCAGCCAAAGCCATGGCCGCCTATCGCGCCTATGGCTCAGCCTTGCAGGAATGGCAGTTCTGGGCCCGCCAGCTGTCTGTTGTCCTTCTTCTGGCGGCCCTTGCGATTGCCCTGCGTGCGGCGCGGCAATTGCGCTCTCTCGCACCCGAACGGGTCTCTCCCTCACATGGCGCAGGGGTAGAACCTGCGCCCAAAGGATCTCACTGATGTCTGTCTCCCGCTCCTATCCGATCATCCTCCCGCTTCTGGCAGCGCTTGCCACAAGCACCTCCGCTTCGGCCCAGACCGCCGAAAGCAACGCCTCTGGCGCCGCTCAGGTCGCGATCACGATGACCTCCGATAATGGCGGCAGCTGCAAGCTGAGCGCGACCGAAGCCGCCGCGGGCCCCGTGACCTTTACTGTCACCAACCAGACCGCCACCGCCCTGACCGAGGTCGAACTCCTCTCGGGTAATCGGATCATCGGCGAGAAGGAAAACCTTGCGCCCGGTCTGCCATCGGTCACCTTTACTGTCACGCTGGGCGGCGGCAGCTACGACATCTACTGCCCCGGTGCCGATCCGCAAAAGACCGCCTTCACCGTCACCGGCGCTGCCGCCAAACGTGCCGAGGGCAGCGTCTCGGAGTTGCTCGACAAGGGCACCGCCGATTACAGCGCCTATGTGAACAAGACCGTCGATGCGATGGTCGTGGCCGTGACCAAGCTCGATGCCGATATTACCGCGGGAGATCTGGAGGCTGCCAAGACCGATTACGCCCATGCCCGCCCCTTCTACGAGCGGATCGAATCCGATGTGGACGGTTTCGTGATGGACGGGTTCGATGCGACCGACAATCACGGCAATCTCGATTATCTTATCGATATGCGGGCCTCGAACGAGGATCCGGCGGTAGGCTGGTCGGGCTATCATGCGATCGAGCGCGATCTCTTCGAGCGGGGCGCGATCACCGACGACACCAAGACCACGGCGCATGAGCTGCTGAAGAACGTGAAGCTGCTTGACCAGCTGGCCCCAAGCCTCGAATTCTGGCCCGAGGATCTGGCCAATGGCGCGGCGGATCTGCTGGAAGAAGTCCAGAGCACCAAGATCAGCGGCGAGGAAGAGGCCTATAGCCATATCGATCTGGCCGATTTCGCGGGCAATGTCGAAGGGGCCGAGCAGGCCTTTGCCTATCTGGAGCCGGGGATGGCGCAGATCGATCCCGATCTGACCAAACGCGTGAGCGACGAGTTCGACAAGGTGCGCGCGCTGCTCGATGGCTACCGCGACAATACGGTGCCCGGTGGCTATGTGCTCTATACCGATGCGCTGAAAGCCTCCGACAAGGTGACGCTCAGCCGGGCCATCCAGTCGCTACAGGAACCGCTGTCGCGCGTGGCCGAAAAGGTCGCGACCGCTGGCTGATGCGCTGGCCGGAGCCCCTCCGGGCTCCGGCATCCCTCTTTCCTCGCCAGATTTGCCATGGAGAGCCCCATGACCCCCGATCCCAAACGCCGCAGCCTGCTTTTTGGCGCCGCCCTCTCGCCTCTGGCGACCCCGATGTTGATGGGGGCGGCGACGGCCAACCCAGAGGCTGGGCCGTCCAACGCCATCGACCTGAGCCACGCCTATCCGTTCTACGGGCCGGGCCCGCAGGCGGGGATCGCCACTGCGCCGCAGCGCCATGTGGTTTATATGACCTTCGATCTGACCTCTGGAGATCCGCGCGATCTGCAAGTGCTGCTGGCGCGCTGGTCCGCCTCGATCGCGCAGATGATGAAGGGTGAGCCGATCAGCAAGGTCGATCCGGACCGTCCCGATGCGGGCGCACTCGATACGGGCGAGGCGCTCGATCTGGGGCCCGCCTCGCTGACGGTGACGGTCGGGTTGGGGCCGGATCTGTTCGAGAAGACCGGTCTTCAGGCGCATCGGCCCGCCGGCTTGCGCCCGCTCAAACATCTGCCCGGAGATGCGCTGACCCCCGAGATCTCGGGGGGCGATCTCTCGCTGCAGGCCTGCGCCGATGATCCGCAGGTGGCCTATCACGCGATCCGCGTGCTGGCGCGGCTGGCTAAATCCACGGGCACCGCCTCCACCCGCTATGCGGTGATGGGCTTCGGGCGGGCCTCGGCAGGCAACGGGCAGGCGACGCCGCGCAACCTTCTGGGCTTCCGCGATGGCACCCGCAACATCACGAGCGATGCCGATCGCGAGGCCTTTGTCTGGGCCGACGAGCCGGGCTGGGGCAAGGGCGGCAGCTATCAGGTCATGCGCAAGATCAGCATGTTCATCGAAAGCTGGGATACCGATCAGATCGATGACCAGAATGCGGTCTTCGGGCGGTTCAAGGTCTCGGGCGCACCGCTGACCGGTACGCAGGAATTCGATACGCCCGATTTCACGGCGCAGGGCCCGCATGGTCCGGTCATTCCTGCCAATTCCCATATCAGCCTTGCTGCCCACGAGCATAATGACGGGCTGAAAATCCTGCGCCGCAGCTACAACTATACCGACGGGATCAACGCGCTCGGGATGCTGGATGCGGGACTGTTGTTCCTGTCCTACCAGAATACGCCCGAGGCTTTCGAGCGGCTGCAGACGCGGCTCGGGGCGGCGGACCGGCTGAACGACTATATCTCGCATGTGGCCTCGGGGGTCTTCTACATCCCGCCCGCCCCCGCAGAGGGCAGCTATATCGGGGCGCAGATGTTCGGATGAGGTCGGGCTGAGCGCGGTCCGGTGAGGCGTCAGCCGAAGATCTCGACACCGACCGCGCAGCCATAGACGCCGATCAGCAGCACGGATTCGATCCCGATCCGCGCCGGTCCCTCGCGCTGGCGCAGGATCAGCCCGCCCAGCAGGATCGCGGTCATCAGAAGGCCGGTTGCCAGCCAGTAGAGGTCGGTCTGGCTCATGGCCTGATAGATCGCGCCTTCGCGATAGGCGGCATCGGAGAAAACCAGAAACAGCGTGTCGAAAGTGTTGCCGCCGATGATCCCACCCACCGCCAGCTGCAAGGCGCCGCGCCGCACGGCCACGATCGTCGTGACCAGCTCGGGCAGGGAGGTGATGACTGCGGTCATCAGCGCACCCACAAGGCTCGAAGACAGCTGGTAGCGGGTGATGAACTCCCCCGCGATCTGGGCGATGATCCAGCCTGCGCCACCCATGAGAGCGACCAGCGCCGCAAAGGCAAGGGCCGGTCCGGTCACCGAGGCCTGCGGGTCGTGATCCTCGTCGGGCGCATCCTCGCGGGTGTCGGCGGTCTTGACGGGCTGCCACATCGGGTTCTCGCCCACGGCGGACGACAGTTGACGCCCCAGAGATAGGCCAGAAACATCAGAACCGAGACCGGCGAGACGCCGAAATAGGCGATGTCGGGGCCGGAGGCCGCCGCAACGGGCAGGCTGAGCAGAACCAGCAGCATCACCGCCTGAAAAAGGTTTGTGGGTTCGGCTGCGGCATGTTCGAGGTTGACCCTGCGATAGGCCAGATCGGCAATAGCCAGAAACAGCGTCTGGGCGGCAATCCCGCCCACCGCATTCGAGACGGCAAAGCTTGCATCGCCCCCGTAGGCCGTCGAGACGGACACCACCACGCCCGAGAGCGAGGTCGCGCCGCCCAGAAGCACCCCGCCCGCCAGCGCCTCGCCCAGACGGGTCCGGTCGGCAATGAGATCAGCCAGCGCGGTCGCCCTGATCGAGACCAGAACAACCACCGCACCTGCAATGGCGAATATGGTCAGCAGCAGCGGCAGCGTAAGACTGGCGAACATGGGAAACCTCTCCGGATCGGGCTTTGCCACCCAACCATGCGCATCGCCATTCGTTCCCTCGTAGTCCGCAGCCAGCGCCGTTGAGTGCCATGCTCGGTGCCTGCCACGGATTGCACCCACGGAACATCCGCCGCCGTATCCGCATTGTCCCACCAGCTATCCTGATTGTGAACGCGAGGAACCCGATGTCACGCCACTCCCATGACCCCGATGATTTTGCTTGGTCCGTGCCCGTGATGCGCGCCGGTTATGCAGGCCGCGGGCTTGTCTATCTGGCGGTAGGGGCGACCTCGCTCTGGTCGATCCTGCACGGGGGCGAGGCCGAGGGCACCAAAGAGACGATGCAGCATCTCTCGGGGATGCTGGGCAATGCGGTTCTGGTGCTGATCGCGCTCGGCATGCTGGCCTATGCGATCTGGAGGGTGACGGATGCGGTCTGGGATCTGGAGGATTACGGCACCAAGCTGAAAGGGCTGGCGGCGCGAGTAGGGCTTGCCGTAAGCGGACTGATCCATCTGGGTATCGGTGGGGTGGCCGTTCTGGCCCTGCTTGCGCGCTCGGGGAGTGGTTCGGGCCAGATGGTCTCCACCGTGATGGGTATGCCGATGGGGCGGCTGGCCGTCGGGCTTGTGGGGGTCGCGGTCATCGGCGCCGCAGTCTATTACCTGATGAAGGGCATCAGGGCGAGCTATCGCGGGCGGCTCAGGGCGAATGCGGTGACCACCCATGCCAATCTGCTTCTACAACTCGGGCTGGTGGCGCAGGGTGTGGTGCTGATGATCGCCGGTGGGCTGATCGTCTATGCCGCTTATGCCTATGCGCCGGAGGCGGCGGGTGGAATGGACCGCGCCTTCGAATGGTTGCGCGCGCACCCCTTCGGCCAGTGGCTCTGCGGTGCGATCAGTGCCGGTCTGCTGGCCTTCGCACTGTTCTGTTTTGTGAATGCGCTCTACCGCATCGTGCCGCGTGCCAGCGAAAAGGACGTGGAAACCCTCGCAAGGAAGCTGAAATCGATGGCCTGACCAAGGCCGGGGGCGGGCGGTTGGTGCCGTATCCGATGCGTTCTTACCGCTCCGGTGGATCTTGCTGTGGGATGCCGCCTCGGATCTGAAGGCTGGTTGGTCCGGTCACAGATCAGCAGGCCGCCGGACCGAAGCCCGCCGCCTCCCGGCAGGAAACGCCTCAGAACAGAAAATCGGTAGCTGTCCAGCTCTGGTCATCTATGGTCAGCGCCTCGAACCCTGCGACCTTGACCAGAAGCGCCTCCGATGTCTCGCCGGTTGTGGTGATCAGGAGATGGTCGAGCGCGGCGCTGGTGCCCTTGGTTTGCCATGTGACCGAGAGATCCCCGAGGCCGCTCAGCCCCCATTCGCGCAGATCGAGGATATCCTTGCCGATCTCGAAATCCTTGATGTAATCGGTCGCACCGTCGCCTGCGGCCATGGAGAACATGTCGCTCTCCTCACCGCCGAAGAGAATATCCCGGCCCGCACCGTCATGGAGAATATCGCGCCCCGCACCGCCATAGACCTGATCGCGCCCTGCGCCGGCAAAGATCTCGTCATTGCCTGCAGTGCCGTAAAGCGCAGAGGCTTTCCTGTCATCGCCTGCGGTGCCAGTAATGACCGTATCGATGGTGATCGTGTCGGTGGCGCCGAAATCGATCAGGCCGCTTTCTGAAAAGATGAAGCTGCCTGCATCGAGCGGGCTGACGATGTCATATCCCGAACCGGATAGGCGCAGGATCACGGACTCCGCCGTGATCCCTTCGCCCGCGGTCAGCATATACTGCCCCTTGAGCCAGTCGCCTGCAGAATTGAACCTTTGTGTGATGGAGACCTCCTCCACCGACCGAACGCCCCAGGCCGAGAGATCGATCAGGTCGAGACCGACACAGAAATCCTGGATTTTGTCTGTCGCATGATCGCCCGCCGCCATGCAGAAGATATCCGCGCCATCGCCACCCCATAGGATATCGCGTCCGAGCCCGTCCTCGAGAATATCGTCCCCCGCCCCACCCGACAGGACATCGTTGCCTCCGAGCCCCAACAGATGGTCATCCCCGTCGGTGCCCGTCAGCGTGGCCTCGGCCCTGTCATCGCCCGCCGTGCCCTCGATCAGGGTCCGGCCATCAGGTTCGGTCGGTACAGCGGCTGCTTCGAGCGCTGTGCGGGCGTTCAGCATCAGGAGTTGGCTGTCATTGCCCAGCTGCACCAGCACGTCGTTGAGGCCACCCCGCCCATCGGCATCCTCGAAACTTGCCAGAGCCAGAATCCCGGAGGCGGAATAGAGCTGGTCTGCGATGCGCAGGCTGTCCCCCGATGCGAAATCGAAATCGGCAATCACCACATCGCCGGTGCCGGGGGCATCAATGACAAACAGATCTGCCCCTGCGCCGCCCAAAAGATAGTCATTGCCCTGGCCCGCAACCAGCAGGTCATCGCCGTCATTGCCCAGAAGATGGTCATCTCCTGCGCCGCCATCGAGCGTATCATTACCGTCCTGGCCGAAGAGATAGTCATTGCCATTGAGCCCTGTCAGGCTGTCATTGCCGGTGCCGCCATAAAGGAAATCCCAGGCATCGTCATAGCCGTCGATCGTGTCATTGCCGCCATAGCCGAAGCCCGTGGCCACATCCATGCTGCTGACATAGCTGCCGTCATATCCGTCATCGAGAATGCCGTCGCCATCTGTATCGGTGGTATAGCCCTCGTTGCGGATGGAATGGGTGTCGATGCGCAGTGACTGGAGCAGTTCGTCGCCCGCATGGTCTTCGGGCGCCTCATCCATCGAATAAAGATGCTGGCCGATGGCGAAACTGTCGGGATGGCGGAATTGGGCCGAGCCGTCATTGCGGATGATCGCGAAATTCGATGCGCCTGTCTGGATCCCCGGAAACCAGCCGATGCCGATCCCGTTTTCCGAGAAATACTCCAGCGCCTGCGCGAAATCATACTGATAATTGGTCGGATCGGACCAGTCGAACGCGTCCGCACCCGGGATATTGACCTCCGTGATGATCAGGTCATCGGACCCCAATGCTGCAAAGGTCTCGGCAAAGCTGGTCTCGTATTGCGCAATGGTCGTGCCGCTACCGGTGCCGTGCCAGTTGCCATAGTAATGCCCCGACCAAACGAGATCCTCGCCCACCGCCGCCCGGATCAGGTCCAGCGCGCTGGTGCCATCGATCTGGGTCGTGGCGAGGATGTCGAAATTCGCCGAATAATCCCAGCCGCCCACGAGGATCTTGCCGTCCTGCTGGGCCGAGATCAGGGCCGAAAGCGTGCTGACATGCTGGGCGTAGAGCCCGACAAAGGTCTCCTCCCCCGCCTGTCCACCCATCGCATTGGCGCCTTTGTCATAAGCGTCGGGCTCGTTCATCAGCTCGTAGCCATAGACGCCCGCCGCGACATCGGGATGGGCGGACATCCATGCCATCATCTCGGTCCAGGCCCCTTCCATATTGGAATAGGCGGTCGTCGAGAGATAGTCATACCACGCCGCACCCGTGGTCAGCGTCTCCGACAGCCCGTAACCCTGAATATCGCCCGAGCCATAGGTGATCACCAGCTCGAAGCCATTGGCAACGGCGGCCTCCAGAAAGGCCTCGTATCGGGGGTCGAGCGCGCCGGTTTCGGTAAAATTATTCTCATTAAAAAACAGGCGCAGAGTGTTAACTTCGGGAAGGGACTCGGCCATTGTGGCGACGAATCCCGCGATCCGTGCCTCGTAATTTCCATCCAGATCGCCAAGGCCGATCGGCAACACTTCCTGATCGCCGGACCAGAAGTAATATTTGGAATCTGAATAGAGGTTCTCGTCATATAAGCTATTGAAAAAGCGACCATCATCATAGCGCGGATCGACAGTGGCTGAGGCCGTCGCCTTATCGATGGCCATCTGGTCATCGGCGCGGACCTGCACGTTGATCATGTTGATAGTGGCGGTGCTCGACATCAGAACTTCTCCCTTGGGCCCCGTTCCACGATAGCGCAATCCGGTTAATCGCTTGCTGCTCCGGCTCGTAAATCATGGTAAACAAAACAGGCCCGCCGCGCCAGTTTTCCGGCGCGGCGTGAGAACAGATAGGGGGCGGCAAAGGGCCATGCCGCCCGTTTCAGGCTGGCAATGCCTGTCTATCCCGCATGGCGATACGCGGTCTGGCCTGTCTGTAAAGGCGCGTCGAGAGAGAAGAAGGCGATCTCGCTGCGGATATCCTCGCATTTCTGGGCGACGATAGCCACGGCGGCATTGGTTTCCTCCGACATGGCGGCGTTCTGCTGGGTCGTGCGGTCCAGATCCGAGACGGCATTGTTCATTTCGGTGATGCCGCTGGCCTGCTCCCCCGCAGAGGAGGCGATCGTGGCGATGATCTGGTTGACCTCTTGCACACTCGTCAGGATGCCGCGCAGGGCTCCCCCGGCCTTGTCGACCAGCGCGCTTCCATTGGCGACGGTGGTCTCCGATTCCACCAGAAGGGAAGAGATTTCCTTTGCCGCATCGGCCGAGCGCTGTGCAAGCGCCCGCACTTCCGAGGCCACCACCGCAAAGCCGCGCCCCGCCTCGCCTGCACGGGCGGCCTCGACGCCGGCATTGAGCGCCAAGAGGTTGGTCTGGAAAGCGATATCGTCGATGACCGAAGTGATGGAGGAGATCTTGCGCGAGGCCTCCGAGATTGCCTTCATCGCGTCGATCGCCTCCTGCACGACTTGCGAGGAGGCCTCCGCCTGCTTGGCGGTGGACTGGACGCGGGCCGTGGCCGTCTGGGTCAGTTCGGAGGCTCCCTTGACCGAACCCGTCAACTCTTCCAGCGCGGCGGCCGTTTCCTCCAACGTTGCGGCCTGCGTCTCCGAACGTCGCGCCAGTTCGTTGCTGCCCACGCGGATCGACTGGGCATCATGCACCAGATCCTCGGTGCTGGCCGCGACGGCCGCGATGATCTCGCGCAAGCGCCCGACCGTGCCGTTGAAGGAGGCGCGCAGCCTGTCGAGCTGGCCCAGATCAGTGTCGATGGAAGCGTTCAGATCGCCTGCTGCCAATGTATCGAGCGCTTTGCCCAGTTCGACGACGGTGACTTCCATTGCCGTCACATTGATCGCGAATTTCACCACTTTGACGATCGTCCCCGACGCATCACGGATCGGGTTGTAGCTGGCCTCGATATAGATCGCCTGACCGTCCTTGCCAAACCGCTGATATTTCCCGACAGAGGAGCTTCCCGCCTGCAGATCCTTCCAGAACTTCGCGTAATCGGGGCTATTGGCATAATCCGGCGCGACAAAAATGCGGTGATGCTTGCCGATTAGGTCTTCCTCGCGGTAGCCGGTCGCCTGACAGAATAGGGGATTTGCGTGCAGGATGGTGCCTGACGGGTCGAACTCGATCACCGCCTGCGCCGCGCCCACGGCCTCGAGCTTGGCATTGCATTCAAGCTCCTTTTCCTTCACCGCTGTGATGTCGAACGCGTATTTCACGACCTTGAACGGACGGCCTTCAGGGTCGACGAGGGTTTCGTAGGTGGCCTGAAGCCAGCAGGTCTTACCAGATTTGCGACGACGACGGATCGCATCGCTATAGGACATACCCTTGGCCAGCTTATGCCAGAAGTCCTGATAGGCAGGCGTGTCCGCCTCTCCGTCAAGCATGAACATCCGGTGATGCCGTCCCTCAAGCTCGTCCAGCCCATAACCCATCGCATCCAGAAAATGCTGGTTCGCCGTCAGGATGTTGCCCTGTAGATCGAATTCGATCACCGCCATGCTGCGCGAGAGCGCATCGACCTTTGAGCGGTTGTCACGCCGACGGAAATGCATATCGGTGATATCATGTGCCAGAATGAGCACCTCTTCATAACCTGTGCCATCGGCGCTGACGACGGGGATATAGGAAACATCGAACCATCGCTCCTCGCCGGCCTTGTTCAGGCGAGGGCGGATGAACTGGGTCGGGTGGCCTTGCCGCAGATCGTCCCAGACCTTGCGGTAATCCATATCGGCGCGATCCTTCTCGCGCAGGAGGCGTGCATAATCCGTGCCGATCAGTTCGTCGCGTGTGAACCCTACGGCACGGGCGAACCGATCATTGACATCTATGATGATCTGGTCGAAGCCGAGCCGGCACACCATATAGCAGGATGAAACTGCGTCGAAATAGGACAGTCCCCGCTTCCTCTGCTGTGCCGCCGTTTTCGCCGCAGCCGTCTTTCTACCCAGAAACCTCATATGCAACATACCCTCAGGAACATGATTCCCAAAGAGTTTAGTCACATGAGGTATAAAATGGGGTTAATCAATTATATTAAAGGCTTAGCAACAGGCATTGATCAATTGTCGGGCCTGCAAGTTAGGTCTGTATCGGAGAAAGATCCCAGCGGATCGTGCCGGAGGCGAAGAGGCCCCCCCATCTAAGTCTTCTTATTCCGGTATACCGAAACTGCATAGCGATCGGGCAGTTTGCATCAAGATCATGTTATTTTTTGAAAGATTGAAGTTTTTCATCAGAAAATTGCCCTTAATTTCTTACCATATACCCGAGATACCATAGAGGTGGGGATGAGGATCTCTTCTGAAACAGGCCCGACGCTGGCTCCTCGACCGTCTGGCTAATCTCCAGGTATACCGAATGCAGTTTCCCCGTATTGCCGCCACCGCTATTGCCCTCGCTCTTGGCGCCTTGCCGGCCATGGCCGAAACGCTGAAGGTCGGCTCGACGCCGACCGGCGTTCCTTTCACCTATCTCGATGTTAAATCAGGCGAGATCACCGGCATGATGGTCGATGTCGTCAAAGCCATCGCGGCCAAGGAGGATTTCGAGGCGGATGTGCAATCGACCGACTGGGTCTCGTTGCTGCCCGCGCTGCAGGCCGGCCGGATCGACATGATCTCGGCGGCGATGTCGATCACCGACGAGCGCAAGAAGGTTGTCGATTTCTCCGATCCGATCTTCCCCTATGGCGAGGGTCTGATCGTGCCGAAAACCGACGATACCCAATATTCCGAGGATCTGCACGAGACCAAGGGCAAGACCATCGGCGTGCAGCAGGGCACCAGCTATCAGGCCAAGCTCGCACAGATGGGCGATATCGGCGAGGTCAAGACCTATGAAAACCTTGCCGATCTTCTGAAGGATGTCGAACTGGGCCGGATCGATATGGCCTTTGGTGACAAACCGATCATCGCCTACCAGATGGGGCAGGGCAAGTTTGCCGATCTCAAGATGGCCGAAGGCTACACCTCGCAATTCGTGCTGCCGCTGGGCATCGCTGTGTCGAAAGACCATCCCGAGATCCTCGCCAAGGTCAATGCGGGTCTGGCCAAGATCAAGGCCGATGGCGAGCTGGACGAGCTGATCAAGAAATGGAACCTGAACTGAGACCGGATCCGAGAAGCTAATGTCTCCCTTCTTCCAAGATGCGCAGGATTACCTGCCCATCCTGATGCGCGGTGCCGCCACAACGGTTGGCATCGCGTTCTCCGCCCTCGTGATCGCGACGGTCTTCGGTCTGGTTCTGGCGTTGATGCGCTATTCCGGTATCAAGTTCCTCGCATGGCCGGCGCGCGCCTTCATCAATGTGGTGCGCGGCATCCCGATCCTTGTGCAACTGTTCTATATCTATTTCGTCCTTCCCGGTTGGGGGATCGACCTGACCGCCTTCCAGGCAGGCTCTATCGGTCTGGGCGTCGCCTATTCCTGCTATATGGCGGAAAACTTCCGTGCGGGGCTCGAGGCCGTGGACAAGGGCCAGATCGAGGCCGCGCAATCCATTGGCATGGGCTGGACCAAAACCATGTGGCGGGTGATCCTGCCGCAAGCCGTGCGCACCGTTCTGCCGCCCTATGGCAACACAATGATCATGCTGTTGAAGGATACCTCGCAGGCCTCGGTGATCACGGTTGCCGAAATGACCTTCCAGGCGAAGATGCTGGCCGCTTCGACCTTCGAAAACCTGACCGTCTATACGCTGGTCGCGGGCCTCTATCTGGCGCTTTCTGTGCCGCTCTTCATCCTCGCATCCTGGCTTGAACGGAGGTTTGGCAAGAAATGATCGATATCAACGCACTCCATAAGAGCTATGGCGATTTCGAGGTCCTCAAGGGGATCGACCTCAAAGTGGCCCGCGGTGAGGTCGTCTGTCTGATCGGTGCATCGGGCTCCGGCAAGTCGACATTGCTGCGCTGTGTGAACGGGCTCGAGGTCTACCAGTCGGGCGCGATCCATGTGAACGGCCAGCTGGTCGAGGCCGAGCGCAAATCCATCCGCGATATCCGCACCAAGGTCACCATGGTGTTCCAGCGCTTCAATCTCTTCCCCCATCGCACCGCGCTGGAGAATGTCACCGAAGGACCGATCCATGTGAAGGGCGAGAACCGCCGCGAGGCCGAAGCCTATGCGATGGAGTTGCTCGAGCGCATGAATCTCGCCGACAAGGCGGGGGCCTATCCCGACCGTCTGTCGGGCGGCCAGCAGCAGCGGGTGGCGATTGCGCGCGCCCTCGCAATGCGGCCCGAGGCGATCCTCTTCGACGAGCCGACCTCGGCGCTCGACCCCGAGCTGGTGGGCGAGGTGCTCAACGCGATGCGCGATCTGGCGGCGGAAGGAATGACCATGCTGGTGGTGACCCACGAGATGGGTTTTGCCCGCGAGGTGGCCGACCGTGTGCTCTTCATGCATGGCGGGCGGATTATCGAACAGGGCCCCGCCCGCGAGCTGCTATCGAACCCGCAGCACGAGCGCACCCGCGATTTTCTGGGGCGGATTCTCGAGCACTGAACCCGATATCCGATCTCCGTCGGAAAAGGGCGGCACCTTGCGGGTGCCGCCCTTCTGTCGTCAGGCCGAGGCCGGATTGCGAACGGTCAGCACCTGCAGATCCAGCTCGTCAAGATGCGCCAGCACGCGGTCGAAACGGAAGGGCGGCGGCTCGACGGGGAAGGTGGTCATCTCGGTCGGGTCACCCACATAGCGGAAGAAGGGTTCAAAGACCGGCGGCACCAGCCAGCCCAAGAAGCGCGTATAGGGCGTGTCGAGACGGTAGGAATGCACCGTGCCTGCCGGCACCTGCATGTAGTCGCCCGGATTGAGATGGATCTCCTCGCCATTCACCCACATTGTCATCCGGCCATCGACACAGAAGAAATTCTCGGCGTGATGCTCGTGGTAATGCCACGGGATGGCGGGGCCTGTCGGGCCTTCGGTCATCACGGTGATGAAGCGCTCCTGACTGGTGGCGCGGGTCTGCAGGAAAGTAAACAGCTGGTCTGCGGCGACCAGATGCTCGCCTTCGCCCGCGCGCAGCACATAGGGGCTATAGCCCTCGGGGATCTCTGTCGCCTCGACCAGAACCGGAGTTTGCGCAGGGACGGGGCCGCGGAAGCTGACATCAGCGGCGTTCGAGGCCGCGTCCATCTGTGCCTCGCCGAGGGGGGCGCAGGGTGTCTCGGGGTGGACAGGGCGCGGGAACACGGTGCCGAGCGCCTCCCACATGCCACCGAGCTTCGCCCCGATCGCCCATGTCAGAATGCGCGCACGGTGGCTTTTCATCCGGTGACCATGCAGGGTGCCTGCGGGCACGAACGCGTAATCGCCCGCCGTCATCAGATGCAGCCTGTCATCCAGCCACAATTCTACACGGCCATCGAGGATATAGATCGCCTCATCGGTCTCGGCATGGGTATGCAGCGGCAGTTCGGCATCCATCCCGCCGCTGAGGATCGTGGCGCTATAGGCCTGCGCGGTATCTTCCGGGCGCGCGATCAGCGTGGCTACCAGCCCGCCCATCAGGTAATGTGGCCCCTGACCATCGCGCATCGCATAAAGCACCGGCGCACCGGGGAGGGTGCCATCGGCGCGAAGACGGGGCAACTGGCCCAGAGGCGTGCGTGGCCCGCCCTGTTTTGCCGCCGGAGGGGTATTTTTGTCAAGCATATGAAGTCCTTTCAGTCTATGTGGTCTGGTCTGGTCTGGTCAGGGCTTGGGCGGCAGGTTCATCGCTGTCAGCACATCCAGAAGTTCGGTGGCCGGATCAGTTCCGATGGTGGTCTGCGCATCGATCAGCTGCATCTGCGGATGGTCGGTTTTATAGGCAGGCCAGCGGCTGGCCGGAGATCCGTCCCGTGCGAACGCCACCCAGTCATCGGCCATCTCGGCCGAGATCCGACCCGAGGGGCCATCCTGCCTGATATGGCCGAACGCATAGGGGATCTCGGCGGTATGGATTGCGCCCGGGGTCTCCTTGCGCGCCTCTGGCGGCACCCAGCCGAAGCGATAGGCATATACCTCGGCACGCGCCGCCTGCGTCCGTGCGATCTGACGGCTGCCGATGCCCGCAAACCATTCGCTGGCAATCTGCTCGCGCGCGGCATCTTCGGACTGCGTGCCATAGCCGTAACAGGCGGCTTTGGCCGCTTCATAACGGTCCTGTCCCAACTCCTGCGGGAGATCTTGCCAGTAACGCGGTCCGAAAAAGCCCGCTTCCGCCGTGTTCCAGCCGATCAGGAGCGGCACGGGGGCAGCATGGGCGAACCCGTCCGTCAGGGAGTGCTCTACCGTAATCCCGTCGGCAAAGGGCATGGTATGGGCGGGCGGCAGCTGCACCTTCAGCAGATCGGCCACAGGGAGCGCGCGCAGATCATCGGCGCTACAGTCGCGATCAAGCCCGCAATCTTGCGCGAAATCCTGCCCGATATCTTCCGCCTCATCGCGCATGACGGTCGGCACGGCCAGGCCGCCCGATTGCATGATCGCGCGGTGGATGAGCCCTTTGGTCTTTGCGCTCGCCAGCAGATAACCTACCGAGACGGCGCCTGCGGATTCCCCGAACAGCGTCACATTATCCGGATTGCCCCCGAAGGCCGCGATATTGTCGCGCACCCATTCGAGCGCCGCGATCTGGTCCATCAGCCCGAAATTGCCGCCACTGCCGGTGCCTTCGCCCAAAGCCGGATGCGCGAATGTCCCCAAGATCCCCAGCCGGTAATTGATGGTCACCACAACGGCGCCGCGCGGTGCGAGATCCTGCCCGTGGTAGAGTGCCAGCGAGCCCGCGCCGAAGCGGAAGCTGCCGCCATGCAGCCAGACCATCACCGGCAGATCCTTCGCGCTTTCCGGTGCCCAGATGTTGAGCGTCAGGCAGTCCTCGTCCTGTGTGACCTTTGCCAGTGATTTCTCGGGCTCTTTGCGGGCTTCCTGCTGGGGGCAGACCGCGCCGAAACGGGTCGCATCGCGCAGGCCGTCCCAGGCGATCACCGGCTGCGGCGCGTGCCAACGACGCTCGCCCGAGGGCGGCGCGGCATAGGGGATGCCACGGAAAATGTTCAGTCCGTTCTTCCGCTCGCCCCTGATCTGGCCGCCGGTGACCGCGGCCATAGGGGGGGCATTGGCCGGAGCCGCGCTGGCGGCACCTGCCGCGGCGAAGGTGGCGGCGGTGCCGCTCCAGAGAAATGTGCGACGATGCATGGGGCCTCTTTACGATACTTCTGTTGGCAGTTGATCTAGGAGGCTTCTCTTGATAAATAAAATAGATGTATTTGATGGATAAGATCATCCAACATGATAAACATGCTCGAACCCCGCCAGCTGCGGTATTTTGTGACCCTTGCAGAGGAGCTGCATTTCGGTCGCGCGGCGGATAAGCTGAACATCGTCCAGCCCGCGCTGAGCATGCAGATCAAGGCATTAGAGGAGGATCTGGGGCATGCGCTTTTCGACCGCTCCGGTAGGCCGATTGCCCTGACACAGGCCGGACAGGCCCTGTTGCCCGAAGCGCGCGCGATCCTGAGCCAGTGCGAGACCGCGCGCGAAGTTGTGCGCCGTGCGGGCGACGGGCTGACGGGCACGATCCGGTTGGGAGTTTCGGCCTCGGCGATCATTTCGGGGTTGATGGCGCGGGCCATCCTGCATCACCGCAAGGCGTGGCCGGGGGTGCAGGTCAAACCGGTAGAGCTGCATCCGGCGGGACAGGTCGTGGCGCTTGCCGAGGGGCAGGTAGAGGCCTGCCTTGGCCCTGCGACATTGGGCTTGGGACAGGATCGCGCCTTCCAGAGCGATCTTTTGGTGAGCTTTCCCTATCAGGTGGCACTGGCGGCGGACCATCCGCTGGCGGACCGGCCGGCGATCGGAACCGAGGACCTGCGGATGGAGACCTTTATCGGCCTGTCGGGCGCGGAGGATCAGGGGGGGATGGAAGCCACCCGCGCGGCGCTCGCATTCGAGCCCTATCACGGTATGAAGGCAGCAAGCCCGCTGTCGATGCTGGCGCTGGTCGAGGCGGGGCTGGGGATCGCGATCGTCTCGGGGGCGCTGCGCCCGATAATCGGGGCGGGGCTCCGTCTGTTGCCGCTCAGCGATGCGCGTCACCGGATGGATGTCTCGTTCATTCGTCGTGCCTCCCGCACCGATCCGCTGCTCGAAGCTTTTGCCGCAAGCGCGCGGCATGCCGCAGACGAGATCGGCCAGAGCCTGTTCTGAAGGTCTGCGGCTTTCCCAAGGCGGAGAATTTCCGCGCAGGGCCCGTATGGACCTGCCCGTTATTCGGGCAATACTCGCCTCCCCCATGTGTTTGTCCGGACAGGCCTTGCCTCGGGCCGAGCTTCGCCCTGAGGCTGGAGGTCTATAATAATGACAAACGACTGGAAAACTCATGACCTCCCAAACGTCGCCCGTGCTCTCGGTGCGCGGGCTTTCGGTGGCCTTGCCCAAGGCGCTTGATCGCCGCTTTGCCGTGGAAAATATCAGTTTCGATCTCCAGCAGGGCGAGATCCTGTGCATCATCGGCGAGTCCGGCTCGGGCAAATCGGTGACAGCCAGCACCGTGATGGGGCTTTTGCCCGATGTGATGAAGGTTGCGGCAGGCGAGATCACCTTCCGTGGCAAGAACCTGCTGGCCCAGCCCGAATCCGAGTTCCGCAAGCTGCGCGGGCGCGCCGTCTCGATGATTTTCCAGGATCCGCTCTCGGCGCTCAATCCGCTGATGACCATCGGCGACCAGATCCGCGAAGTCCTTGATACCCACCGGATCGGCGATAAGGCGAGCCGTGCGAAAAAGGTGGTCGAGATGCTGACCGAAGTCGGTCTGCCCGACCCCGAACTGATCCAGCATCAATACCCGTTCCGGCTTTCGGGCGGGCAGCGCCAGCGGGTGATGATCGCCATGGCCCTGGCGCTCGATCCCGATATCCTGATTGCGGACGAGCCCACCACCGCGCTGGATGTGACCACACAGGCGCAGATCCTTGATCTGATACGCAAGGTGCAGCGGCGCAAGAATATGTCCGTGATGTTCATTACCCATGATTTCGGCGTGGTGGCCGATATCGCGGACCGTGTGATTGTGATGGAAAAGGGCCATCTGGTGGAACAGGGCGATGCGAAGGCGGTGCTGGAGACGCCCGCCCATCCCTATACCAAGAAGCTGATCGCCGCCGTTCCGACCCTGCGCGAGGCCGACCGCGACCGCGACACCACCCGCTCCGTGGTGATGGAAGTGAAGAACCTGCAAAAGACATATCGCACACGCTCGGGGTTCCTGGGCAAGATGCGCGAGGTCCATGCGGTCAATGACATCAGCTTCACCCTGCGCAAGGGCGAGACGCTGGGGATCGTGGGCGAGAGCGGGTCGGGGAAATCCTCGATGGGCAAGGTGCTGATGAAGCTGATCGGGGCCGATGGTGGCCAGATCCGGTTCCGCGGCGAGGATACGCTCGCCCTGAGCGAGGAAGCCTTCCGACCGCTGCGCGCCCGTATCCAGATGATTTTCCAGGATCCTTATGCCTCGCTTAACCCGCGCTTCACCGTGGGCCAGGCGATGTGTGTGGGGCCGGTGGCGCACCGGTTGCTTACGCAGGCCGATGCGCGCAAGAAGGCCGAGCGTCTTCTGCATACGGTCGGGCTCGATGCGCAGGCCTTTGACCGCTATCCGCACGAGTTCTCGGGCGGTCAGCGTCAGCGGGTCGGTATCGCGCGGGCGCTGATGTTCGATCCCGATGTGATCGTGGCAGACGAGGCGGTCTCGGCGCTGGATGTGTCCATTCAGGCGCAGGTGCTCGAACTGCTGAACCGGCTACAGCAGGAAAGCAAGCTGGCGATGGTCTTCATCACCCATGACCTGCGTGTGGCCAGCCAGATCTGCGACGATATTCTGGTGATGCATCGCGGAAAAATGGTGGAATATGGCCCGCCCTCGCAGATCTTCCGCAATCCGAGCCATGACTATACCCGTAATCTGGTCTCGGCGATTCCGGGGCTTGCGGCGTCGGAGGCGGCTTGAGGGAAGGCGGTGCACTGCACCGCCTTTTCCATTCCGGTTCGCCGGATGCATCGGATCCATGCATCATTCATGGCTGTCGCGGGTCGGGATGCATGAAATCCGTGCAGTAGTTGTAAAGTGCAACCATTATTGTTGTGTTTTACAACTTTCCCCTTGCCGGATGGTCCTTATGACGGAACCATGATGGAAGACCCCGAAAGGAACGACATGGCGGATTTCCTTCCACAGCATGACGATGATGATCCGCCGATGGTGATCGGTGGCCACCGGATCGATATCCTCGAGGGAACCCTAAGCTGGTATATCCGCTCGATCGATTCCCTTGTGTCACGCGATCTCGATAGACGCATGGCGCATCTGGAGATCGCCAAAGGCAAGGGCAAGATCACGGCGCTTTTGCTGGTTGACGATTATCCGGGCATCCGCCCCTCCGAGATTGCCGAGGTGCTGATGCGCGACCGTCCGGCAACAGGGCGCATCCTCGACCGGATGGTGGAACAGGGCGTGATCCGGCGCGAGCCTTCGCCTGATGACCAGCGCGCGCAGTCGCTCTTTATCACCGAAAAGGGCCATGCGCTGTCTCTGGAGGTGCGCGAGATCATCCGCAAACAGGAGGCCGAGTTCTTCCAGATGATCCCCGCGCCCGAACGCGATGCCTTCAAGCGCATGCTGAAAAGTGCCTATATCAATCTGAGGAAAGCCGCCCATGAGTGACCCGCGCTGTGTAATGATTTCAGGGGCCAATCGCGGTATCGGGGCAGTGCTGGCCAAGCGTCTCTTTGATGCGGGCTGGTGCCTGAGCCTCGGGATGCGCAGCCCTGCCATGCCCGATTGGGCCGATGCGGCGCGCGTTCAGGTCTGCGCCTATGATGCAACCGATCCGGCCTCGGCACAGGTTTGGGCGGATGCGGTGATGGCGCGCTTTGGCCGGATCGACGCGGTGGTGGCCAATGCGGGCATCGCTAATCCGCAGGATGTGGTGAGCATTTCCGATGACGAGATGAACGCGCTCCTGCAGGTCAATGTGCTGGGCCCGCAACGTTTGGCGAAGGCCGCGTGGGACGGGCTGAAGGTCTCGGGGCAGGGACGAGTGATCCTGCTGGGGTCGCTGTCGGGCAAGCGGGTGAAATCGGCGCGCTCCGGCCCCTATTCGGTATCGAAATTCGCCGCTGTGGGGCTTGCGCATGCGCTGCGTCACGCAGGGTTCGACGAGGGCATCCGCGCCACGGCCGTCTGTCCCGGATTTGTGGCAACCGATATGGCGCAAAGCCTGACCGATCGGGACACAGCCACCATGACCCAGCCCGAGGATCTTGCGCAGGTCATTGAAATGCTGATCAACCTTCCCAATACGGCGAGTGTCGCCGAATTCCATGTGAATTGTCAGCTCGAGGAGAGCTTCTGATGCCCGGTCCCTTTGTCGTTCCCGTTCATGGTGATGTGGATCTGCCCGAGAAGGTGGATGTGGTGGTGATCGGGGGCGGCATCATCGGCACCTCGACGGCGCTGGAGCTGGTCGAGCGCGGGCTGTCGGTGGCGCTGTGCGAGAAGGGCGGCATCGGGCACGAGCAATCGAGCCGCAACTGGGGCTGGGTGCGGATTACGCGACGCGACCCGCGTGAGGTTCCGCTGATGGCCGAGGCGCTGCGCATCTGGGACGGGATGGCCGAACGCACAGGCCGCGATATGGGGTTCAAGCGGTCGGGCATCGCCTTTGCTTGCGTCGATGACAAAGCCTATGCCGAGCACGAGAAATGGCTTGAAAACCTGCGCGATTACCAGATCGACAGCCGGATGATCTCGGCGGATGAATTCGCCCAGCTCAATCCGGGGTGCAAGATGAAGGTGAAGGGCGCGTTATTCACCGCAGCCGATGCCCGCGCCGAACCGCAAAAGGCCGCCCCCGCCATTGCCGAGGCCGCCCGCGATAAGGGCGCATATATCCTGACCGAATGCGCCGTGCGCGGGATCGAGACCTCGGGCGGCTATGTCTCGGGGGTGGTGACCGAGCGTGGTCCGATTGCCTGTGAGCAGGTAGTGCTGGCCGGTGGCGCATGGTCGAGCCTGTTTGCCCGCAATAACGGGCTGCGCCTGCCGCAGCTCAAGGTGAAGAACTCGGTCATCCGCACCAAGCCCCTCGAAGGTGGCCCCGAAATGGCGATTTGGTCGGAAGGCTTCTCGATCCGCAAGCGGCAGGATGGCGGCTATACGATTGCCGACGGCTTCCGCAATATCGTGGATATCGTGCCCGACAGCTTCCGCTATATGAAGAATTTCCTGCCCGCGCTTGGTGCCGAGTGGAAGGCGCTGATGCTGCGCTTTGGCGGGCGCTTCTATGACGAGGCCCGCATCCCCAATCGCTGGCGGCTGGATGAGGCAAGCCCATTTGAGTATAACCGCGTCCTCGACCCCAAGCCCGCCTTCAATCTGCAAGATCAGGCCCTTGCCAATCTGCGCGAGGCGTTTCCGGTGTTCAATGACGCCCAGATCGCCCAGCGATGGGCAGGCGCTATTGATGTAACGCCCGACGCCATTCCGGTGATCTCGCCCGTCGACCAGATCCCCGGTTTCCATATTGCCACCGGCTTCTCAGGGCATGGTTTCGGCATCGGGCCCGGTGCGGGCCGACTGATGGCCGATCTGGTCACCGGCCGCACGCCGGTGGTCGACCCCAAAGCCTTCCGTTTCAACCGCTTTAGTGATGGCACCAAGATAGAGATTATCAGCGGTTTCTGACCCGTCAGGGGGCGGCCCATCGCCCCGTGACTTCCACCCCAAGCGGGAACAACCCGCACTCTCGACAGACAGACCTTTCCCCGCAAGCGCCCCGCTTTGCGGACCGGAAAAGATTTGCCTGACACCAACAACAGGGAATGTAAGATGACACAAGATCACAAGACCACATTCACCCGCCGCCAGAGCCTGATGATGATGGGGGCGGCCGGATCGCTGGGCCTGATGGGGCCGAGCCTTCTGCGCAAGGACGCCGCTTTTGCGGCCGGTGCGTCGCCCGAGGGGCAGCTGGTGCTAGCGTTTTCGCAAGAGCCCACCGTGTTCAACCCGTTGATGCCGCATATCGAGGTGGATGAGGGTGTCTATTACGCCATTTTCGACACGCTCTTCGATTTCGACCCCGAGGGGCAGTTGTTCCCGATCCTTGCCGCCGAAGTGCCCACCGTGGCCAATGGCGGTATCTCGGAAGACGGTCTGAGCTGGAAGGTCAAACTCAAGGACGGCGTCAAATGGCATGATGGCACGCCCTTCACCGCCGAGGACGTGAAATTCAGCCTCGAACTGACCGTGAACCCCGATTTCCGGTCCTTCCGCTCGACCGGCTATAAGTTCATGCGCGACATCACCGTGGTCTCGCCCACCGAGATCACCTGGACCATGTCCGAACCCTTCGCGCCGCTCGCGGGTGTTCTGGCCTCGACCTATATGATCCCCAAAGCCGCCTTTGACGGTCAGGCCGATCTCAACAATACCCCCTTCATGAACAGCCCTATCGGCACCGGCCCCTATAAGTGGAAGACCCGTATGGCGGGCGACCATATCGAACTGGCGGCCAATACCGATTACCATATGGATGGCCCGCATCTCGAGACGCTGATCATCAAATATGTGCCTGATCTCAATGTGATGTATACCCAGTTCAAATCGGGCGACATTGATGTGGTGGGGCTGCAATATATCTCGCCCGATCATCTGGCCGAGGCCGAGAAGCTGCCGGGCAAAGTGGTCAAGGTGGCTGGCACCGCGACCTTCGAGAGCTTCGGTCTGAACATGCAGCGCCCGCAATTCAAGGATCTGGCCGTGCGTCAGGCGCTCTATGCGGCCATCGACAAGAGCTCGATCATCGATGCGCTGTATTACGGCGTGCCGACGCCCACCGAGACCTATATGCCGCAGCAGAGCTTCTACTATAACCCCGATCTGCCCAAGCATGAATTCAATATCGATAAGGCCAACAAGCTCCTTGATGACGCGGGCTGGACCAAGAACGGTGATGGCATCCGCGAGAAGGATGGGGTGACGCTGTCCTTCACCAACTCGACCACCGCCGGCAACCACCTGCGCGAGCAGGCACAGCAGTTCATCCAGCAGACCTTCAAGGAAATCGGCGTGGATATGCAGATCAAGAACCTGCCGCCTGCGGTGATGTGGGGCGATTACTGGATGAATTCCGAGTTCGACTCCGTGGTGGTTGGGCTCAACTGCCTGGCCGGTGCCGATCCCGATACCTCGGATTACTTCATGTCCACGATGTCGCCCGCTTTGGGGGGCTCGGGGCAGAACACCTTCGCTTATCAGAGCGAGAAGGTGGACGAGCTGTTGAAGGCCGGTGCGCAGAGCTTTGTGCCCGAGGACCGCAAGAAGATCTATCAGGAACAGCAGGCCGTCATGCGCCATGATCTGCCCTTCCTGCCGATGTTCCAATATGCCGTTGTCAAAGGCTGGAAAGACGATGTGGCGGGCCCCACGCCCAATGTGAACAACCGCATCGATACTTGGAATGTCCGCGACTGGTCGCGCACCTGATCCCCCTGACCGGAGGCGTCTGTCTCCGGCACCTGTCCCATCGCCCGAGGGCGGTGGGGCCTTTTCCGAGTTTTTCCCAAAGCCCCAACCGAAAGGCACGACATGCTGCGCTACATCCTGTCCCGCCTCGGACAAAGCCTGATCCTTCTCGTGATCGTCTCCTGTATCGGGTTCTGCGTGCTGTCGCTGGCACCCGGAGGGCCGCTCTCGCAATTCGCCCTCAGTCCCGGCATGACGCAGGAACAGCTTGCCAAGATCGCCGAGCAGATGGGGCTGAACCGCCCGCTGCCGGTGCAATATATCGACTGGCTGAGCCATCTGTTTGTAGGCGACTGGGGCCAGAGCTACCGCGATGGCCAGCCCGTTCTGGCCGTCATCGGCAGCCATCTTTTCGCGACGCTTTTGCTGATGGGCACCTCGACCGTTCTGTCCGTCACCATCGGCTCGGCCATCGGGATATTCTCCGCGCTCAAACGCGGTAGCGGCTTTGACTATACGATGACGGTCTTTGCCATGGTCGCGCTCTCGATCCCGACCTTCTGGTTCGGCTTGGTGGCGATCTATGTGTTCTCGCTGCATCTGGGCTGGCTGCCTGCGGGCAATATGTATTCGGTGGGTGACGGGTCGGTGCTCGATTACCTGCGCCATCTGATCCTTCCTGCCATGGTGCTGGCGCTGGTCGATGTGGCGATCTGGTCGCGTTATATGCGAACCTCGACGCTGAATGTCATCAAACAGGATTTCGTGCGCACCGCCCGTGCCAAGGGGCTGACCTCGCGCCGTGTGCTCTTCAAACATATCGTGGGTAATTCGCTGGTGCCGATGATCACTTTAGCGGGTCTACAGCTGCCCATGGTGCTGGGTGGTGCGCTGGTGACCGAGACTGTCTTCACTTGGCCCGGCATGGGGCGTCTGTTCCTCGATAGCCTTGGCTATAACGACTATCCCGTGGTGATGGGGCTCTTGATGGCCTCGGCCATTCTGGTTCTGGTGGGCAATCTGGCCGCCGATCTCATCGTTGCGCTGATCGATCCGCGCATCCGTCTGGACTGAGGAGGCTTGCCCATGACCACCACCACAACCGATCTCGCGCCGCGTGCCAAGTTTTTCCAGTCGCGTGCCCTGCGCCGCTTCGCCTCGCATAAACTGGCCCTTCTTGGCCTCTTCATGGTGCTGGCGCTGACGGCGGCCTGTTTCATCGGGCCGCATCTTCTGCCCTATGACGAGCTGTATATCGACCTGCGCGCGCGCTTTGCGCCCCCCGGCACCGGCGCGCATATCTTCGGCACCGACCCGCTGGGCCGCGATATTGCCGCACGGCTCTTCCATGCGGGGCAGGTGTCCATGGCCATCGGCTTTGCGGTGATGATCATCGCCACCGCCATCGGCTCGGTCATCGGCGTGCTTTCGGGCTATTACGGGGGCAAGGTTTCGGCGGTACTGATGCGGATCGTCGATGCGTTCCTCTCCTTCCCGTCGGTCTTCCTGCTGCTGGCGCTGGCGGCCTTCATCCAGCCCGGCCCCGTGATGATCGCGCTGATCATTGCCGCGACCAGCTGGATGGAAGTGGCGCGCATCGTCGAGGCGGAGGTCAAATCGCTGAAAGGGCAGGATTTCGTGCAGGCCGCCCAGATGCTGGGTCTTTCGGGGCGCTGGATCATGTTCCGCGAGCTGTTGCCGAATGCCATCGGCCCGATCATCGTGGCCGCGACGCTCACGGTCGCCCGCGCGATCCTGCTTGAGGCCTATATCTCCTTCCTTGGCTACGGCATCCAGCCGCCGCTGCCCAGCTGGGGCAATATGCTCAACGGGGCGCAGCAATATCTCGATAGCGCGCCTTGGCTTGCCATTGTGCCGGGCGTGGCGATCACCATCGCCGTGGCGGGGTTCAACTTCATAGGTGACGGTCTGCGCGACGCATTTGATAGCCGCACCGATCTGTAAGGAGCCTCCGATGACCCGCCGCTTTTCCCCCTTCGAGGATACGCTCTGGTATGCCACGGCCACGCCCGCACCGCAAACGCGGCCCCTGCAGGGCGATGTGCAGGCCGATGTCTGTGTCATAGGGGCGGGCTATTCCGGCCTGACCACCGCGCTGGAGCTGGCCAAGCAGGGCGTGAAGGTTGCCGTGATCGAGCGCGCCCAGATTGGCTTTGGCGGCTCGGGGCGCAATGCGGGCCATTGCACCCCGACCTTCACCCATTATGCGCTGCCTGATCTGCGGCGCGTTCTGGGCGAACCTTGGGCCGAGCGTCTGATCCATCGCCAGACCCGCGCCAATGACCGCGTGGGCGCGATGATCCGTGATTACGGGATCGAGTGCGAATGGGAGCAGAACGGCTATGTGCAGGGCGCGTTATTCCCCAGTCATATCAAGGTGATGGAAAAACGCGCCGCCGAGTATAACGCGGTGGGTGCGCGCACGCGGATGCTGGACCGCACGGAAGTTGCGGCCATCACCGGATCGCCGCGTTTCATGGGCGGGTGGTATCATGAGGAGGCGGGCGGGCTGAATGCGCTTGGCTATGCGCGGGGGCTGGCGCGGGCCGTGCTGCAGGAAGGCGGACAGATTTTTACCGAGAGCCTCGTGACGGGAGCGGCCCGCGAGGGCGGCAAATGGGCTGTAACCACGCCGCAAGGTAAGGTGCTGGCCGAGAAGGTGATCTATACCACCGGCGCCTATACGGTGGCAGGCTGGCCGCAGCTCGACCAGACCTTCCGCATCCTGCGGGTGTTTGTAGCGGCGACCCAACCCCTGTCGCCCGAGACGCAGGCGCATCTTTTGCCCAAGCGCACCACCATTCAGGACGGGCGCGGCGATATCTATGTCTATAAATACAATGCCCAGAACCGCATCGTCGCCTCGATGTTCCCGATGCTCCGGCGCGGCTATGACCGCAGTTTGACGGCCAAGATCATGACCGACCGCCTCAAATGGTTGCATCCCGAAATCCGCGAGGAGATCCGTTGGGATTTCCTCTGGACGGGCGAATTGGACATGCAGCGCCACACCGTGCCGCGGCTCTACCAGTTGGCCCCCGGAGTGGTGGCGATGACGGGCCTTTCGGGGCGCGGCGTGCCCACCGGCTCGATGCTGGGCGGTATCCTGTCCGATTGGGCGATGGGCGTGGCGGATGCCGATCTGGACCTCAAACTCGAACCGCTGTCCGCGCAGCCGCGCTATATGGACGTAGCGCCGAAAATGGCGCTTCTTGGCTACCGGCTGCGCGATAATTTCAAGGCTTTGCGGCAGGGTAGGCCCCTGCCGCCTCACGCATAAGGCGGGACAGTCCCGCCGATTTAGGAGAAGACCCATGCCAGGACCGAAGCTAGACCCGGTCGAAAGCGATGCCGCCCTGCCTCGGGCGGTGGATGTAGTGATTATCGGCGGCGGGATCGCAGGCACCTGCGCGGCGCTGGAACTGGTGGATCGCGGGCTGAAGGTCGCGATCTGCGAGAAGGGCCAGATCGGGGCCGAGCAATCGAGCCGTAACTGGGGCTGGGTGCGCCTGACCCATCGCGACCCGCGCGAGATGCCGCTGATGGTGGAAGCCGTGCGCATGTGGGAAGGCCTCAACGAGCGCGTGGAAGCCGAGACCGGCTACCGGCAATCGGGCGTGACCTATACCTGCACCAGCGACGACATGATGGAGGAGGAGCGGCAATGGGTCGATCTGCTGCAAAGCTACCAGATCCCCGCCAAGATGCTGAACCGCGACGAGGCGTTGGCCCATTATCCGGGGATGGATCTGCCGATCAAGGGCGCGATCCATAACCCGATGGATGGGCGCGCCGAACCGCAAAAGGCCGCGCCTGCCGTGGCCCGTGCGGTGCAGGCACGCGGCGGCACGGTGCATCAGAATACCGCTGTGCGGATGATCGATGTGGAGGGTGGCAAGGTCACCGGCGTCATCACCGAACATGGGCGCATCGCCTGTTCGCAGGTGCTCTTGGCGGGAGGTATCTGGTCGCGGCTCATGCTCGATAATATGGGCATCTACCTGCCGCAGCTGCGCACCAAGAACACCGTGTTGCGGACCTCGGCGCTGGAGGGCGGGCCGGAAGGCACTATCAAGTTCAAGGAATTCGCCATGCGCAAGCGGCTGGATGGCGGCTACACGATCGCCTCCTCGGCCAATAGCCGCTACGAGATCACACCCGACAGTTTCCGCCTGTTTGGTGCCTTTCTTCCCGCACTGAAAAACGAATGGAGGGGCCTGCGCTTCGGTTTCGGTTCGGCCTTTGTGGACGGGCTGAAGACCAAGCGCAAATGGACTGCCAATGATGTGACGCCCTTCGAGGAGACCCGCATCATGGACCCGCAGCCCGAGACGAGCTTTATCGAGAAGGTCTATCATCAGGTCGCAGCCCGCTGGCCCGCGATGAAGGGGCTGAAGATCGAGCAACGCTGGGCGGGGATCATCGATGTGCTGCCCGATGTGATCCCCGTGATCTCCGATACCGAAAGCGTGAAGAACGGGGTGAAGGGGCTGTTTGTCTCCACCGGTTTCTCGGGGCACGGGTTCGGGCTGGGTCCGGGGGCGGGGCGGCTGGCCGCAGATCTGATGACGGGCCATGCGCCGATCGTGGACCCAACCCCTTTCCGGCTCTCGCGCTTCTCGGATGGATCGAAGATCGCCCCCATGAGCGGTATTACCCGGAGATGAAAAAGGGGGCCTTTGGCCCCCTTTTTCCTTGGTGATGCGCGTTTCAGCGATGCACCGTATGGTCGGAGGCTTTCCAGTCGTCCCAGCCGGGCTGGCCGTCCATGAAGGCCTCGATCTCGCGCGCATTCGCCTCGAGTTTCGGGTCGTGGAGCAGATAGTGGCGCGTCTCGCGGGCGATCAGCCCCGACAAGATCAGGAGGCCGATCAGGTTCGGGATCGCCATCAGACCGTTCATCACATCCGAGAAGTTCCACACCACGCCCAGCTGCATCGTGCAGCCGATATAGACGATGGCGGCAAAGAACACGCGGAACGGCATCACGAGACCGCGCCCGAAGAGCCGCTCGATGTTGCGCTCGCCATAATAGGCCCAGCCGAGGATCGTCGAATAGGCAAAGAGCACGAGACCGATGGTCACGATCCAGTCACCCCAGGCGCCCGGCAGACCATAGGAGAAGGCGCGCGCCGTCATGATAGCGGCCGAAATCTGGCTGCCCGTTTCGGGATCGATCTGGTTCCAGACGCCGGTCGTGACGATCACGAGGCCGGTGCAGGTGACCACGATGATCGTGTCGATGAAGGTCTGGGTCATCGAGACCAGCCCCTGACGGACAGGGTGGCTGGTCTTGGCCGAGGCTGCGGCAATGGCTGCAGAGCCCATGCCGGATTCGTTCGAGAAGATCCCGCGCGCCACACCGAACTGAACCGCGATCATGATGGTCGAGCCCAAAAATCCGCCCGAGGCCGCCGTGCCGGTGAAGGCATCCGAGAAGATCTCGCCCAGTGCCGCAGGAATGGCGGTGAGATTGGCCAGCAGGATATAGAGCGCGCCCAGCACATAGAACACGATCATAGCCGGCACCAAGCCTGCGGTGACCCGCCCGATGGATTTGATCCCGCCCACCAGCACGATCAGCGTCAGGATCGCCAGAATGCCGCCCGAGACGGCAGCCGGCACATGGAAGCTCTGTTCAAGATTGGAGGCGATCGAATTGCCCTGCGTCATGTTGCCGATGCCGAAGCTTGCGCAGATGGCGAAGATCGAGAAGGCGATGGCGAGGAATTTGCCGAACCCGTTCGGGATGCCGCGCTCGAGATAGTATTGCGGCCCGCCCGATTTCTCGCCCGCCGCGTCGGTCACACGGAAGCGCACCCCGCAGAAGGCCTCGGAATATTTCGACGCCATCCCCAGAAGCGCCGTCACCCACATCCAGAACAGCGCGCCCGGCCCGCCGACGCTGATGGCGGTGGCCACCCCCACGATATTGCCGGTGCCGACGGTCGCGGCCATCGCGGTGGTCAGCGCCTGGAATTGCGAGATATCGCCCTCGGCCCCGTCATCATGGCGCCGCCACAGGCCAAGGCGCAGGGCAGCCCCCAGACGCAGGAATTGCA
Organism: Thioclava sp. 'Guangxiensis'; assembly: GCF_045348365.1. Taxonomy (NCBI): domain Bacteria; kingdom Pseudomonadati; phylum Pseudomonadota; class Alphaproteobacteria; order Rhodobacterales; family Paracoccaceae; genus Thioclava; species Thioclava sp. 'Guangxiensis'. Next base: position 355,393 of record NZ_CP155824.1, read on the forward strand.
GCGCACCCAAACGCAGGGTCAGGTAGATACCGGTGCCCAGCAGAAGGGGGATCAGTAGGTAGGGGCCCCAGACGATCCCCCCCACGGTTCCGAGGAAACTTTCAAATGTGTCCGCTGTCATGACCTGTCTCTTTTCAATACTCTTTGCCGCAAATCGGAGGGGGATAACGGGAATGTCAAGCAAAGCGCGTAGGGATATTTTGATCGGGTGATCGAAAAACACCCGCAATTCGGGGCTGTTGCGTAAAATATTTGCATAAAATGCATGGCGGATATGCGCATAAAACCTAGCCAAGGGGAGCGTCATGTATCGCGGAAGGGCCGCACCAGCGGGGTCATTCTTTCCTTTCTGCCGTTCAGTTGTGCGATGTGACTACATATTGAGCGGATTTCTTCTAGACTAAAGACCTTCCTCAGCCGGTCACCTGTGATAGAAATGGCCCCCTTGCTGCCAAATGCGCCGGTCCATCCCGCGCCGGATTGCCAAAGATGGCGAAACTGGGCAAAATCGTGGCAAGATTAAGGCAGACATCTTAGATCCGGTATAAGGGCGCGGCATGTATCGCGCCCGGCGGACCAGAGGGCAGGGCAGTGGTTTTACGGTTCATAAACGCCATATTACGGGCGCTCATGTTGGCAGCAATCATCTGTAGTCCGGCGGTCTTCCTGCCCGGAACAGGGGCCGACACGATGCAGATAGTCGGCCTCGTCGCGCTGGCCTGTGCCGCGCTGACCGTGTTCGAATACAGCTCCGTCTATCCCTCCCTCGTCGAATTCCGGGATGCCGCGCCCTATAACCGTATCCGGTTTCTGTTGCTGGCCACGCTGGTGCTGAGCCTCTCGCTTGCCGCGATCGCCCCCTTCGAGCCGACGGTTCTCAACCGGCTGCTGGTCGCGCTGGGACAGGCCATCGCAGGGGAGCTCGACTTCTCCTATAGCCCGCTCCATCTGATGATGCAGTCGCTTCCGGCCCATGCCGCGCCGGAGACACAGCGGCTTGTGGGCGCGCTTGCCGGTCTGGCATTGGGGATCAGCCTGATCGGTGTGGCCATTTTCCTGCTCGTTTTTCGGGTTATGGGCTGGCCGGGCGGACAGGAACGTTTCAATATATGGATCAATCTGCCGACCTTCGATCCCACGATGGGCGGTGACGTTGTGGAGCGCCTGCGCCGTGATGCGTGGGTGAATACGAGTCTCGGTCTGGTTTGTCCTTTCCTCATGCCGGTTGCGCTGAAACTCGTCTCGATCGCCTTCCCGTCGATGATGCCCGCGAGCCAGCATGCCCTGATCTGGGTCGTTACAGCATGGGCTTTCCTGCCTGCACTTCTTGTCATGCGCGGTGTCGCTCTGGGCCGCGTCTCCGCCCTGATCGCACAGCGCCGCCGGTCGGCGCGCGCGGCAGGCGAAGAGGATGGACAGTATCAAACAGCCTGATCCTGTTTCTGGCATGGCTGCTATGTGCTGCGGGGGCTGCGGGCGCGCAAGACTTGCGGCTGGCGATCTGGGGGCCGGAACTGGGCGGCGAAGGGCCGGGGCTACTCTATCGTGATGTTCTGTCGGGCAAGAATGCCCGGATCGACGCGAGCCTTGCGCAGATAGTCCAGCTCGCGCCCGATGTCCTGTTGCTGATCGGCGTGGATTGGGACGGGCAGCAGGCTGCGGCACATGCCCTGCGCGAGGCGCTGGCCGCGCGTGATGCGCACTACCCCTATCTCGTCCACCGGCAGCCCAATAGCGGCCTGCCCTCCGGCGAGGATCTGGACGGGAACGGGGTGTATGGCGAGGCCCGCGATGCGCAGGGCTATGGCCGGTTCACGGGTGCGGGCGGGGTGCTCCTGCTCTCCAAGCTGCCGGTGATCGCGGTCGAGGATCTGTCGGCGATGCTCTGGCGCGATCTGGCCGGAGGGCTGGCAGATGGCGCGGAGCTCTCGCCCGGGGCGCTGGCCGTCCAGCGTCTGTCCTCGAGCGTGCACTGGATCGTCCGGCTGGAGGGGCTCGAGCTGTTGATCTGGTCGGCCACGCCGCCGATCTTTGACGGCCCCGAGGACCGTAACGGTCGGCGCAACCATGACGAGACCGCATTCTGGCTGCCCTATCTCGCAACCCTTCCCGCAGATCCGCCACTGGTTATGCTGGGCCGTGCCAATCTTGATCCGGCGCAGAAAGAGGGGCGCAAGGCCGCACTCGAGACGCTTCTGTCCTCACCGCGGCTGCAGGACCCATTGCCCGATCTCCCCACAGCCGATCTCGGCGGAAAACACCTGCGGCTGGATTATATCCTGCCGGACCATCTGCTGGAGGTCACCGGCGCGGGCGTGCTGCCCGCAACCCAAGGCGCGCGTTACAGGATGGTCTGGGTCGACATCGCCTGGCCATGTGCCTGCAGCCGTGGCGACTGAGCGGCGGCGCGCCCCTCTGGCTTGACCTTCATGCCGCGCATATAGAGATGCTCGAAGGCGATCCGCTCCAGCGATTTCGTCTCGTAATCGGGGAAAAGCATGCGGAAGGGACCTTCGTCGATGATCTGGTCGGCCTGATACATGTAGCGTGTCGGGGCGATCCGGCGGCCTGCAGTGCCAAAGCCCTTGCGCCACCACGGATAGGCGGTCAGCCGCACCTTGCGATCCAGCTGCGCCGACAAGCTCTCGGCCAGCTGGCGCGGCGAGAAGCGCGTGCCGGGGAAGGGGATATCGAGAAAGCCGCCGCCCATATCCGCGGTCTCGGCCAGCGCCACCGTGACGCGGGTCAGATCCTCCAGATCGGCGTGGATGTGCATTTTCTCGGCGGGACCGAGGGCTGCAATCTCGTGTTTGGCCAGCCGGTTGAGGATCACGGAATTCATCACCGTAGACTGTGCGCCCGGCATGATGAAATCGCCGGCCCGCAGCATCACCATGCTGTGGCTGCTATCGGCAGCCTCCCGATAGCGCTTCTCGGCCTCCGAGCGTGCCTTGGCGCGGCGGGTCACCGGCGCATGTGGGCAATCGGGACCCCATGCGCTGCCGCTTCGCCCATAGACTTGGAAATTACCGGGGACCATCACCGCAGCGCCTGAATTCTGCGCCGCCGCAATCACTTTCTTGGTCAGCTCGGGCAGCTCGCGCTCCAGATCTGTGGTCTGGTCCGGGTTCGCGGCATTCAGGATCCAGCGCGCGCCACGCGCTGCAATCGAGATGTCCGAGCCGCGTTGGTAACGGTCGACATCCCATCCGGCGGCGCGAAAGGCACGGGCGGCAGCAGCTTCGAAAAGCCCCTCCATCCCGAGAATCAGGATTCTTCGAGTCATGCGTTATGTCCGTTCTGCTCTTTTGCGCTATCATGCAGAAACGGGCGGGATTCCGCGAGGCGCGGATTCTCACGACTGCGAAACATTGCCTATGACGCTGCGTCAATGGGCGGGTCGCCGAAAGTTTCAACAGCAGTCTGCGCAATTTTTAGAAAGCCTGCTTGCATCTTCTTTTGCGTTCAGAACTTGACCCCGCCACGGGCATTGGCTACGCCCTCGCGCAACCTTGTCTTATTGGCCAGTTGGGCCGTTACATGCGGGAGGAATTACCATGGCAAACCCTTCGATCCTCATTCTTGCGGGCGACGGTATCGGCCCCGAGGTCATGACCGAGGTCAAGAAAGTCATCAATTGGTTCGGCGCCAAGCGCGATGTGGCCTTCGATGTCTCCGAGGATCTCGTCGGCGGCGCGGCCTATGACGTGCATGGCGTGCCGCTGTCGGATGCGACGATGGCCAAGGCCCAAGAGGTGGACGCGGTCCTGCTGGGCGCCGTGGGTGGCCCGAAATACGACGTGCTCGATTTCTCGGTCAAGCCGGAGCGTGGTCTTCTGCGCCTGCGTAAGGAAATGGACCTTTATTCCAATCTGCGTCCGGCCCAGTGCTTCGACGCGCTGGCCGATTTCTCGTCGCTGAAAAAAGACGTGGTTGCGGGCCTCGATATCATGATCGTGCGCGAGCTGACCTCGGGCATCTATTTCGGCGAGCCGCGCGGCATTATCACTGAGAACAACGAGCGGGTGGGCATCAATACCCAGCGTTACACCGAGAGCGAGATCGAGCGCGTGGCCCGTTCGGCCTTCGAGCTGGCCCGCCGCCGTGGCAACAAGGTCTGCTCGATGGAGAAGGCCAATGTGATGGAATCGGGCATCCTGTGGCGCGAAGTCGTGCAGCGCGTGCATGACGAAGACTATGCCGATGTCGAGCTGAGCCACATGTATGCCGATGCCGGCGCCATGCAGCTCTGCCGTTGGCCCAAGCAGTTCGACGTGATCGTGACCGATAACCTCTTCGGCGATCTGTTGTCGGATGCGGCCGCGATGCTGACCGGCTCGCTTGGCATGCTGCCTTCGGCCTCGCTCGGTGCGCCGATGGCGAATGGCCGCCCGAAAGCGATGTACGAGCCCGTGCATGGCTCGGCCCCCGATATCGCGGGTCAGGGCAAGGCGAACCCGATCGCCTGTATCCTGTCGTTCTCGATGGCGCTGCGTTACAGCTTCGATCTGGGCGCGGAAGCCGACCGTCTGGAAGCCGCTGTGGAAAAAGTGCTTGCCGATGGCGTGCGCACCGCAGACCTTCTGGGCCCCGAAGGCGGCTCGCCGGTCTCGACCGCCGAAATGGGCGACGCGATCATCGCAGCGCTCGACGCGGCGCTCTGAGCGCAGAGTGCGGGGGCGATACGCGCCCGCACCGGTATCCGAAAGGCCGGGACTTTATGTCCCGGCCTTTTTCATGGCCAGTGCAGAAGATGCGCATGGGAAAGGGGCCGGTCCAGTGGACCGACCCCTTTGGTCTTTCACGTCCCGTCTGTCAGAAGCGTTTGGTCAGCGAGACATTGAAGGTCCGCGGTGCGCCACGGAAATTGAACACCGTTGTGCTGCCCACGCGCGAATAATAGTCCTTGTCGAAGACGTTATCGACGCCCATGCGCAGGGTCAGGTCATTGTCGAACCGTTTCACCGCCATCAGATCGACCACGCCATAGCCCGGTGCCTCGATACCCTTGGAGGAGAATCCCGACATCATGGTCAGCCGCCCGCCAACGCTCCAGTCCCGCAGCGCGCCTTCGGTGATGTCATACATCGCCTGCAGCTTGAGCATGTTCTTGGGCGTATAGGTGGAAAATGCCTCGCCCTCGGAGCTGCCATTGAGATATTCGGTATAGGTGTAGGTGTAACCGGCCGAGAGATGCAGGTTCTCCCGTAACTCGCCCGCAACGGTCAGTTCGATCCCTTGCGATTGCACCTCTTCCTGCGCAACGTAGTAATCGGTCCCCGTCACGGCCACGGGGCGGTTGTCCTCGCGCAGGTTGAAATAGGCCGCCGTCACATCCAGCGTGCCGGCCACGCGGGCTTTTACGCCCAGCTCGTATTGCCGGCCCTCGACCGGGTCCAGAAGATCGCCCGAACTGTCCAGATCGGATTGCGGGATGAAGATCTCGGAATAGCTGGCGTAGAGCGCCGCATCGGGCGTGATGTCGTAGGTGGTACCGGCAAAGGGCGTGACATGGGCATCCACGTCATAATCCTCATGGGCCACGGCACCGCTCGAAAGGGTCGTCGTATCGATCGTGCCCTCATACCAGCTGAGCCGCGCGCCGCCGATCAGGGTCAGCCGGTCAACGGGTTTCAGGCGGAGTTGCGAATAGATCCCCGTCGAGGTCGTATCGCTGTCCTCGCGGGTCGAATAGGCCGCATCGGGTCTGGCCACGGATGACGCGTCGAAATCATTCAGGTTCCAGCTGCCCGCGATCTTGCCGCGCGCGGTATAGGTGGTCGAGGTCACTTTCTGCCAGTCGGCCCCGATGATCGCATTGCCCTCCATCTGGCCCAGCGTGAAGGGCAAATCGGCATGGAGATCGAGCGCCGTGCTGTCCTGACTGAAATCGCGGCCCAGATAGGCGATGGAAGAGATATTGTTCTCGGCATCGGCGGTCGATCCGGCATAGCCATAGAGGAAATCCGCATCCTGCCACGATTTGCGCAGCGAGAATTTCACCCGCCCGCCATTATCGAATGTATGGGTGGCCGCGAGCACCGCATCGGTGGTGGTATTATCGAAATCGTTCCAGTCAGGCACAACGCCCGCGCCTGCATCGGTCCAGATCAGCGATCCGTCCTCATAGGTGGGCAGGCCGTTGAAGGGCGCGATATCGCGCTCCATATGGCTGAGCGAGAAGGTCAGCTGTGTGTCGGGGTCCACATCCCATGCCAGCGTGCCATAATAGCTCTGCACTCCGTTCGAGCCATTGTCGATGAACGTGTCGCCATCTCCATAGGCCGCCACGAACCGTCCGCGCAGCGTGCCGTCGGCATTGAGCTTGTTGGAAACATCCAGCTCGCCACGATACTGGCCATTGCTATCGGTCGATCCCTCCACATAGCCGGTAAACTCGGTGGCGGTGGCCTGTTTGAGGCGCATATTGACCGAGCCCGCCGGTTCGCCCGTCGAGATGAACAGGCCCGCGGGGCCCTTGAGCACCTCCACATGGTCCACGATCGAAAGATCGGGCTGTGTGCCATAGATCGAGCTGACGGGGGCAGGCAGACCGTCAAAATAGAGATAGTCGAACTCGTAGCCCCGCGAATAGATCGACGAGCGTCCCGCATCATTGTTGAGCACCATGATGCCCGGCACATCGGCCATCGCCTCGTCGAGCGTGTTATACCCGCCGTCCTCGATCTGTTTATGGGTCACGACAGAGGTCGATTGCGGCACCTCGCGAGGGCTGATCGCGGCTTTCTCGCCGACCGAGATGAGGTCGGTAGCATAGCTCTGTGCGCCTTCCGTCTCGTAGCTCGAGCCCTCGACGGTGATCGGGTCGAGGTCGACCACATCCTGCGCCATGACAGGCAGCGCGGTCATGGCAGCAAGGGCCGTGGAGGCGAGAAGGCCGGATCTGAGAGGGGCGGGTCTGACAAAGGCGGGGCGGGGCGCGGACATCGGGCAATCCTTGAATAACCGAGTATTTCACTCGACTAATAGAGCGCAATGACGCACAAAGACAGCAGGCGGGCTTTGCGATACCGCCAATCGGCTCTTCCAGAGCGTCAAAATCGGGAGACTTCCATGACCGAGATCACATTGGATGACATTGCTGCGGGTCTACGCAGCGACCGTGAGGGCTTTGGCGCGAATCTGCCCGCTACGCAGGTGGTTCTGCGGGGCGGGCGCGGGCGGCGCGATCTGCCTTCGGGGATACAGCTGCAGCTGCAGGATACCGTGATCGCGCGGGATCTTGTGACCTATGTTACCCGCCAACCCGGCGTGATGGTGCATCTCGTGCTCGAAGGACGGGTCGAGGGCATGTTGGGGCAGGAGGCGTTGAGCATCGGTCCACAGGACGGGCAGGGCGCCGAGCTGCATCTGAGCGCTCTGGGTGTCCCGATGGCCTTCCGGCGCAAGGTGAGGGCGGGTCAGGTGGTGCGTAAGCTGGCGCTTCTGGTGTCATGGGAGTGGCTCGCGGCGCGCGGCTTTGCGCAGCCCTTGATCCTCAACGGTCAGCCTCATCGTCAGGCCGTGCGGCCCGCTCTGGCCGAGGATATCCTTGCTGTCCGCGCCCTTCTGGCCTGTCCGCCACAGGATCTGCAGGGGCGTGCGCTCCTGGAGGCCGAGAGGCTGGCCCATAGCCTTTTGGTGCAGGGTCTCGCGGGGGGGCGGGATGCAGTTGCGAGGCTCAGCCCTGTCGAGGAGGCGCGTCTTGCGCGGGTCGAGCGGATGGCGCAGGCGGCCGGACCGCTGCCCGCGCTCGGGGCATTGGCCGAAGAGGGAGGTGTGAGCGTCTCGACCCTGCGCAGGCTGTTCCGCCGTCGCTATGGCCTCACCGTCCATGACCGTCTGCGCCAGATCCGGCTGGAGGCTGCGGCACAGGCGTTGCGGCAGGGGCACTCTGTCGCGCAGGCGGCAGGGCGTGCGGGCTATGCCAGCCCCACGGCCTTTGCTACGGCCTTCCGCAGGCAGTTCGGGCAGAGCCCCTCGGACTATCGTTGAGGCCCCTACCAGAATGCGATCAGGATCGCGGCCATACAGAGCACCAGAGCAACGGCCCAGAGCCGCACATCCATCAGCCCAATCCGGCTGCCGCGGAATTCGGTAACAAGGTCGGAGGGTGTCCAGATCAGATGGTCGTCGGGAGCCGCATGCTGTGGCAGGATAGTGGCCGAGAGCCCCAGATGCAGCAGGCAGGAGGCAATCGTCATCAGCGCCACCGTGATCGTGTAGTGCAGCGGCCAGAGCCCGACCTGCCCGAGCACGAAGAGGATGATCCCAAGGAGATGCATCGAGACCAGCGTGACAAGCGCTGATGTCTCGCCCACCCGCGAGGACACCGCCCCGAGGAAGAATACGGCCACCACTGGCGGCACGAGGATGGAGAACGCCTGCTGGAGATAGGACCAGATCCCGTCCGCATACTGGATCAGCGGCGCCACCAGCACGGCGATCAGCATGAAGAGCACCGTGCACAGGCTGCCATATCTGCGCGCGGCCTCGGGCGCGACCGCGCGATCGGGGCGGGTGAGGAAATCATGCACGACAAGCGTGGAGGAGCTGTTGAGCGTGGAATCCACCGTCGACATGATCGCGGCCACCAGCCCCGCCAGCACCAGCCCCGTCAGTCCGGGTGGTAGGATCTGGGTGATCATCGTCGGGAAGACCATATCCTGCGTCGGCAGATCGGGCAGAAGCGGCACCGCCATCGCCCCCGGCAGGACCATGATGAAGAGCGGTACGCATTTGAGGATGCCGCCGAAAAGCGCACCGCGCTGCGCATCGGGCAGGCTGCGCGCGCCAAGCACCCGCTGAACCACATACTGGTTGGTCACCCAGTACCAGAAGCCCAGCATCCACACCCCCAGAAACAGCCCCGGCCATGGCAGTCCGGGATCGTCGATCGGCTTGACGATATCGAGATGTCCTTCGGGCAACGCCTCGCGCACGCGGTCCCACGAGAAATCGAGCGATTGGAACATCAGGAAGGCGACGATCGAACATCCCACCAGCAGGATCACCGCCTGGATCACATCGGTATAGACCACCGCCTTCAGCCCGCCCGTGGCGGCATAGCCACCCGCGAAGGCCCCGATGGCGATACAGCTGAGCCAGAGCGGCAGATCGGGGAAGAAGGTGGTCAGCACCACGCCCCCCGCATAGAGCCCGCCCGCTGTCTCGACCACCACAGTGAAGAAAATGGTCAGCGCCGAGAAATAGAGCCGCACCTTGCGCGAATAGCGCTGATCCAGCCATTCGGGCGTCGTCGTGACCTTTGCCTTGAGATAAAGCGGCGCGAAAATGAGCGCGAGAAAGATCAACGGGATCCCCGACATCCACTCGAAGGCCGAGCTGGCGATGCCGGTCGCATAGGCCGAGCCCGTCAGCCCGATGATCGTTGTGGTCGAGATATTGGAAGCGAAAAGCGACAGGCCGATTGCCCCCCATGCCAGCGACCGCCCGCCCAGAAAGAGGTCATCGCCGGTCTTGGTTCGCATCGAGACCCATATCCCGATCGCCAGCACCACGACGAGATAGGCGATGATCACGGCAATATCCAATGTGGTGATATGGGTCTGGACGGATTCCATGTGACGGGTTCCTTTTGGCTGGATGCGGCGGGCGGATCGCCCGTCGCGGGCCTTGCGCAGCGGCTGGATGCGGCAGGCCCCTTACCCTTTCGCAAGATGGCAACAGGGCAGTGCGGGAAACGGGTTCCGGAGGCGCAAATATGGATGGCTGCCGCCCCCGAAATTATCGAGCGGGTGTCCTGCCGGTCATCGGGGTGATCTCGGGGCCGAGTCCCGGGCAGGGATCTCACTGGTGATCAATAAACTGTGTCACGTCTGACAGGCAGGTAGCCCGCAGGGCGGGTTCGTAAAGCGTCAAGCGCGCCGCGGGTGCAAGGTGACATCCTCCGGAACGGAGAAAATACCGGCAAAGGGGGAGGGGCGGCGGTCTGGCAGAGGGGCCTGATATGGCGGCCCGATTGGTCGTTAGGCCTTCTCGCGCCACGATTTCAGCACGATGGAGGTGGTCACATCGATCACCTCCGGATGGCGCGAAAGCCGGTCGCGCAGCTCCTCGAGCACATCGAGATTGGCCGCCTCCAGCAGGATACGCATGTCGATATCGCCGGTCAGCGACCAGCAAGATACCACTTCGCTCCAGCGTTGGATCGAAGCATAGACCACCGAGCAGGTATTGCGCTTGAGCCGCAGATCGAACATCGCGCGCGTTGTGGTGACCGAGGCCGCATGGGTCTGGTCCATCTCGATGGTGAAGCGGCTGATCACTTTCGTCTCGATCAGCTTGTCGACATGATACTTCACCGTAGGCCGCGACAGCCCGATGATATCCGCAATCTCGGTCAGCGAGCGACGACTGTTTTCGCGCAAGAGTTCCAGGATCAGATTATCGGTCGGGCTCAATTGCATGGCGATTCCTTAATTCCTGACAAGGATAGGGGATTTTTCTCCGAATCGAAGAGAGAATTGCATTTTGCACTGTATGCGGCGCGACGTCAGCGCGGCCAAACTCACTTAAACACTCAGTCAAGGATCATGATTCATGGATTTAGTCCTCACGCGGAACGATGTGGCCGGAAGGTATGGCGGCCAGGATTGGCAGCGGGTCGTGTTTTCCGAATTCGATGCGGCACTCACCAGCAAAAGCCGCCCCTTCCCCTGTGTCTTCGGCGTGGCGGGGTTCAAGACGGACCGGCTGCGCTTTGCCTTCCCCGAGCCGTTGACCCCCGAGACGCTGGCGCCGATTCTGCGCAGCTATCTGGCGCAGGCCCGCGGGATCGGGGCAATGACCTCGCTGGTGATCTTCGCGCGCCCCACGCCGGTCGACACGCTCGAAGCCTATCGCGACCAGTTCTGGGATCTGCTCGACGGTCTGGTGGCCCTTGATGACAGCCCGCAGCCCGAAGGTGTCTCGCGCAATCTCGACGATCCGACATGGGAATTCTCCTTTGGCGGGGAGCCGATCTTTGTCGTGTGCAATACCCCCGCCCATGTGCTGCGCCAGAGCCGCCGCTCGAGCAGCTTCATGATCACCTTCCAGCCGCGTTGGGTGTTCAACGGCATCACCGATAGCAAGGCCCCCAGCATCACCCGTTCGCTGGACCGTGTGCGCGAGCTTCTGTCCGAATATGACATGCTCGCCCCCTCGCCGACGCTCGGCCATTACGGCGATCCCGCCAATCGCGAATACCAGCAGTATTTTATCGACGACACCAACGAGACCCCCGCCTGCCCCTACCACCAGCTGGGCAAGCCGCCTCTCAAACTCGTCAAGGAAGGATGATCCCATGAAAGACCTTAACCTGAGCCCCAAATCCCCGAGCGTGCGCCAGATCTCCGCAACCAGAGCCGATTACTGGTCGATCGTCGAGGCGCTCATGCCCGTGCAGGGCTGTATCGAGGTACAGCAGGACCAGCCCGGCAAGGAGCATGCCTGGCATGTGCATGACAATGACGAGACCCTGGTGGTGCTCGAGGGGCATGCGAAATTCTACTGGGAGGGCGGCGATCAGATCTGCGGGCCGGGCTCGGTGATCTCGCTGCCCGCAGGCGTGCGCCACGGCTCCATCGCGATGGAAGATGGCGTGCGCTATCTCATCGCCTTCCAGGCGGTCGATCTGTCCCAGTTTGGAGCGGATAATGGCTGAGCTGAAAAAATCTCTCGGCGTCACCCGTGGCACGGCGATGATGCTCAATATCGTCCTCGGCGCCGGTCTGCTGACGCTGCCGGGTCTGGCGCTGCAGGAAGTGGGCGCGAGCGCCACGCTGATCTGGATCGCCTGTGCCGTGGCCGCAGCCCCACTCCTGTGGGTCTTCGGCATTCTGGGCAGACGCTATCCCGACGCGGGCGGGATAGCGGCGATCATGGGCCATGCGTTCGGGCGGCAGGGGCGCATCTGCGCGACGCTGCTGTTTCTGGGTGCTGTCTCGGTGGGGCTTCCGGCCATCGCACTGACCGGCGGGCATTATGTAGCGGCCACATTCGGCGGGCCCGCGGCGCTCTATGCCGCCATCATCCTGTTGGCCGCACTGGGCGTGAATTTCCTCTCGGCGGAAACCGCCGGACGGGTCAATACCTTTATCGCCTCGCTGGTGCTGGTGTTTATCCTCGGGCTGGCAATCGTGGGCTATCTTGCGGTCGCGCCTGCGCCTGCTCCGGTAACCGCGCCCCTGCAGGAGGTGCCGAGCCTGAGCCATATGGGCATGGCCTTCATGATGGTCTTCTTCGCCTTTACCGGCTGGGAGGTCAGCGCCAATCTGGGCGGCGAGTTCCGCAATCCCAAGCGCGATCTGCCGCGGGCCATGGCGCTGTCTTTCGCGGTGGCCGTCGTGCTCTATCTCGTGCTCTCGCAGGTCGTGGCCAAGGCCGGTGTGTTGGGGGCGGGGCCTGCGCCCTTCGCGCAGATCTTCGGCCAGTCCTTCGGGATCGGCGGGAGCGTCGCAATCTCGGCGCTGGCGGTCCTGCTGATCTTCGCCAATCTCTCGGCGGCGGTCTGGGCGGTCTCGCGCATGGTCTATTCGGCAGCCCGTGACGGGCTTCTGCCTGCGCCCATCGCCCGTATCCGCAATGACGTGCCGCTCAATGCGGTGATGCTGACGGTGGCGGTGCTTCTGGGCGTGGTGACGCTGGTGGGCAGCGGTCTCCTCGATATGGCGCAGCTTCTGGCGGCGGCGGGGCAGAATTTTCTCCTGCTCTATACCGGTGCGGCGGCAAGCCTTCTGCGCCTCGAGCGCAAGGCGCTTTACCGTGCGCTGTCGCTCCTGTGTCTGGCGCTGGTCGCCGCGCTCTTTATCGGGCGCGGGGGCGAGGGGCTCGTCTATCCCGCGCTCCTCATCGCGCTGGGACTGGTGATCGCCAAGGCGCAGGGCAAGGATCGCCCGATTGCCAGCCCCGCCGAATGAGGCGGGACCGATATCCTTTGGGCATAACCTGTCTCTCTTAGACTGCCTCTCCCCCAGACTGGGCCGATCTCCGGATCGGCCCTTTTTTCCTATGCGCGGTTTGGCCGGACGAGGGGGCCAGAACTGCTGCCGGGAACTGGATGCCGGAACCGGATGCCCGAATTGGCGGCCCGAAATATTGACCCGCCCCCGATCGGGGCGTATCGCCTATGATCGTCACCCATCGCCGGAGCCCGCCATGACCCGACCGCCCTTCGTGATCTCGATCCAGAGTCAGGTCGTCTTCGGCCATGTGGGAAATTCGGCGGCTGCTTTCCCGATGCAGGCAGCGGGGCTGGAGGTGGCGGTGATCCCGACGGTGATCTTCTCCAATACCCCTGATTATCCGACGCTCCGGGGCCAGGCGCTGCCGCCCGGTTTCTTTGCCGATCTTCTCCTAGGGGCGCAGGAACGCGATCTGCCACGGCGGGCCGACTACATCGTGACGGGCTATATCGGCTCGCTCGAGGTGGCCCAGCAAACCGCTGATTTTATCGCTGATGCCAAGGCGCAGAATCCCGATCTGATCTATCTGTGCGATCCGGTGATGGGCGATCAGGGGCCGGGTCTCTATGTGCCCGAAACCATTGCCGATGTAATGCGCGAGCGTCTTTTGCCGATGGCCGATCTGGCCACGCCCAACCCTTTCGAGCTGGGATGGCTGACGGGGCGCAAGATCGACACGCTGGCCGGTCTGGAGGACGCGAGGGCCGATCTGCGTCTGGCGCCCGGGGCGCGGCTCGTGGTGACGGGATGTGTGTTGAACGATACGCCTGCGGGCAAGATCGAGAGCATCATCTTGGGCGAGGGCGTGCCCAGCCGCCATCCGGTCACCCATCTACCGATTGCTCTGCCCGGGACCGGCGACCTTTTCGCGGGGCTGATCGTGGCCTGCCTCGGGCGCGGAATGACCTTACAGCAAGCGGTGGCCCGTGCGCAGGATCTGGTCTCTGTCGGCTTGGCCCACGCCCGTGATCTGGGCGCGGGCGAGGTGGTGCTGAGCGAACCCGGCTTCCGCAAGGCGCTGCTGACCTTGGGCGATTGAACGGCCTATGCCAGCTCGGGCGGCGTGAAGGGAGCGGGCGCTGAGGCCTGTGTGGCTTTCACGATGCGCACCAGACAGCTATGGGCCGCACATCCCTGCGAGAGCTGGGAGGCGGGGCGGTCCTGTGTCAGCACATTGGGGTTGCCATGGCGCTCGAGCCCCGTCTCGGGACAGGGGTCGAACCAAGCGCCCGTCGAGAGCCTTAGCACATTGGGCGCCACACCCGCATCGGGCACCGCAGAGGCCAGACAGCGCCCGCGCGCATTATGGATCTCGACCAGATCGCCATAGGCCAGACCCAGACGCGCGGCGTCGCGGTCGTTGAGATGGGCGGGCTCGCGCCCGTGGATCTTGCCTGCCAGACTATGGGGCGAGGCATCGAGCTGGCTGTGGAGCTTGCGGGCGGGCTGGTCCGAGATCAGGTGGAACTGGTCGGGGGCGGCCTCTCCCGCCCATTCTCCGGGCGGCAGCCAGGTGGGATGGCCGAAACAATCTGGGAGCCCCATCGCATGGATTGCATCGCTGAAGATCTCGATCCGGCCCGAGGGCGTCTCGAGCGGTGCGCCTTCGGGATCTGCGCGGAAGGCACTCAGCATCACGCGTTGCTCGGGCGGATCATGGGGCTGCAGATCGATCACGCCGGCCTCGCGGAAGGCGGCATAATCGGGCAGGTCGACCCCCTCGCGCGCCCACATCTTGCGCATACGGCCGTAGAGGCTCTCGATCCATTCGGCCTCGCTGCGGTTCTCGGTGAATTTCTCCTCAACGCCCATCACCCGGGCGATGCGGGTGAAGATGGCATAATCGCTCTCGGCCAGTCCGGGGGGCTCGGCCGCCTTATGGGTATGCATCACCACCCCCTCCATCGTGGCATAGCCCAGATCCTCGCGCTCATGCGCCATCGAGACCGGTAGCACGATATCGGCGCGTCGCGCGGTGGCGGTCCATGCCTGCTCATGCACGATGATCGTATCGGGCTTCTGCCAGGCCCGCTCCAGCCGGTTGAGGTCCTGATGGTGGTGATAGGGGTTGCCGCCGGCCCAGTAGACCAGCCGGATATCGGGGTAGCTATAGGTTTCGCCATCATAGGTGAAAGGCGCGCCCGGAGTGAGAAGCATATCCGCGATCCGCGCTACGGGGATGAACTCCTTCACCGGATTGATCCCCTGCGGCAGCGAGGCCCCGCGCAGCTCGGCATGCGGGCTACCCATCAGGTTCTCGGCGCCGTAGCCCACGCCGAAGCCGCCACCGGGCAGCCCGATCTGGCCCAGCATCGCGGCCAGTGTAACGACCATCCAGAAAGGCTGCTCGCCATGTTCGGCCCGTTGCAGCGCCCACGCGATATTGATCATCACCCGCTTGCCGGCCATCTTGCGCGCAAGGGCGCGGATCGTGGGGGCCTCGATCCCGCACAGGGGGGCGGCCCAGTCGGCATCTTTGGGCTGGCCATCGTTGCGCCCCGTCAGATAGGGCTCGAATTTTTCCCAACCGGTGCAATAGCGGTCAAGGAAGGCGCGGTCATGCGCGCCCATCGCGCGGATTTCATGGGCCAGTGCCAGAAGGAAGGCGGTGTCACTTCCGGGGCGGATTGGCAGCCACTCGACGGGTGCGCCGGTCTCCATATTGTCGCGCAGCGGCGAGACATTGATACATTCGACCCCGGCACCCGCCATCTGGCGCAGCCCCTCGCGCACGCGGTGACGCGCGACACCCGCCTGCGAGATCTGTGCGTTTTTCAGCGGCACCCCGCCAAGGGTCAGGAAGAGATCGCAATGCGCGGCCAGATCGTCCCATGTGTTGTGGTTGTTCATCAGCCAAGCCATTGGTGCCACTACATGCGGCAGAACCACCCGTGCGGCGGCGAGGGAATAGCTGTCGCGATGGGCGACATAGCCGCCGATCGTGTTGAGGAAACGGTGAACCTGCGATTGCGCGTGATGGAAGCGCCCCGCCGAAGCCCAGCCGTAGGAGCCGCCGAAAATCGCTTTGTTTCCATAGGTCTGGCGGATGCGGTCCAGCTCGGCCCCTGCCAGTTCGGCGGCCTTGTCCCAGCTGACCTCGACGAAAGCTTCGCGTCCGCGCAGATCGGGGCGCGCACCCGGACCCTGTTCGAGCCAGCTCTTGCGGATGGCGGGCCGCAAGACCCGCGTGCGTGCCACCTCGGGCGAAAGCTGGTGCAGCCCGATCGGGTTAGGGTCGGGATCGAGCGCATTGCTCTTCAGCCGCACCCCTTTGGGGCCTTCGACAATATCATAGGTGCCCCAATGGGAAAGCGTCTGGCGGGAAGTCATGGCGGGCCTCATGCACGGATTACACGTGCAGACCATGCCACTGGAAAAGTGGCTTAGCCATAGGCAGGCTCAGGTTTTTTCGGGCTAGTGGCGCAGGATTACTCCCGCGCCACCCGAATGGGCAGTTGTCCTTACCGCATCACGAATGGATCGGGAATGGGATCGTCGCTGGTGCGCAGCCAGACCGTTTTGACGGTGGTGTAATCGAGTGCGGCGGCCAGCCCGCCCTCGCGCCCATGCCCCGACATCCCGTGCCCGCCGAAAGGCGCCATCGGGCTGACCGCGCGATAGGTGTTCACCCAGACGATGCCTGCGCGGATCGCGCGGATCATCCGGTGCGCGCGGGTGAGGTTTTGGGTGAATACCCCCGAGGCCAGGCCGAAGGCCGTGTCATTGGCCAGAGCGATGGCCTCGTCCTCGGTGTCGAACGCCACGACCGACAGCACGGGCCCGAAGAATTCCTGCGTGATGCAATCGGCCTCGCGGGCATGGGTGCAATCGAGGATGGTGGGCGGGAAATAGTAGCCCGCACGGTCCGGCACTGTGCCACCCGTGACCAGCGTCGCCCCCTGATCCAGCGAGCGAGCGATCAGCTCCTGTGCATGCGCGCGCTGGCGGGCGGTGCAAAGGGGGCCGATCTCGGTGCCCATATCATCGGGCGGGCCGATGATGCAGGCTTCGGCCTTGGCCTTCAGCCTTGCCAGAAATGCGTCCTTCACCCCGTTCTGGACCAGTAGCCGCGAGCCCGCCACACAGCTCTGGCCGGTGGCGGCAAAGATCCCCGAGACCTGCGCATTGGCCGCGCTGTCCAGATCGGCATCGTCAAAGACGATGAAGGGCGATTTGCCCCCCAGTTCCAGCGAGGTCGAGGCGAGGTTCTCGGCCGAATTGCGGATGATCTGGCGCGCGGTCTCCGGCCCGCCGGTAAAGGCCACATGCGCCACTTTGGGATGGCGGGTCAGCACCGCGCCACATTCCGCCCCGAAGCCCGTGACGATGTTGAGGACCCCTTTGGGGAAGCCCGCCTGATCAAAGATCTTGGCGAATTCCAGCATCGGCGCGGGGCCGTCCTCTGACGCTTTGAGCACGACCGTGCAGCCCGCCGCCAGTGCCGGCCCGATCTTGACCGCCGAAAGAAACAGCTGCGAGTTCCACGGCACGATGGCGGCCACTACGCCAATCGGCTCGCGCCGGAGCCAGACCTCCATATCGGGCTTGTCGATGGGCAGATGCGCGCCCTCGATCTTATCGGCAAGCCCCGCATAATAGCGGTAATACTCGGCCACATAGGCGATCTGGGCGCGGGTCTCGCGGATGATCTTGCCGGTGTCGCGGGTCTCGATCTCGGCCAGCGCCTGCGCGTTTTCGGCAATCAGGTCGGCCAGCCGGTAGAGCAGTTTGCCGCGTGCGCTCGCGGTCATCCCCGCCCATTCGGGCGAGAGGAAGGCACGATGGGCGGCCTCCACCGCGCGGTCCACATCGGCGGATTTCGCCTCGGGCATCAGTGCCCAGGGCGCGCCCGTTGCGGGGTCGAGGCTTTCGAACTGCACCGATCCAGCGTCAAAAGTGCCGTCAATATACTGCTGAAAGCTCTGCATCGGCATCCTCCTTCTTGAAGGCGGGCATCACCTCGTTGATGAACCGCAAGAGCGAGGCCTTCTTGCGCTCGAAACTCTGGCTCGAGTCGATCCAGAAGGAATATTCGTCATAGCCCTGCGTTTCATAGGTGCGGAGGCGGGCGATGACTTCCTCGGGCGTGCCGATCACCAGATCGCGCTGCATGGCCTCGGGCGTGTAGAACGGATGGGCCGCGATCTCCTCGTCCGAGAGAGGAGCTATCAGACCTTGGGTGATCTCGCGCTTGTTCATGAACCACGCGCCGAAATAGTTGTAGAAGCGGTTGAACTCGCGGGCCGCTTCCTTGGCATCCGCCGCGTCCTCGGCCACATAGCTATGCATCAGAAGCATGATCTTGGGGCGCGGGATTTCGGGGTGTCTGGCGCAGGCATCGTTGAACGTGTCAATCAGATGCTGCACCTCTGGCTCGCCCTTCCACAGCGGCGCGACCTGCACGTTGCAGCCATTGGCCACGGCAAATTCATGGCTGTTGGGGTCGCGGGCGGCGACCCAGATCGGCGGGCCGTTCTCTTGCAGCGGTAGCGGTGCCGAAGTGGTTTTGGGGAACTGGTAGAATTCGCCCTCATGGGCGTAATCCCCCTTCCAGAGCGCCTTTACCGCAGGGACCAGCTCGCGCAGGCGCTGGCCCGCGCCCCATGCGTCGAGCCCCGGCATCATCCGGTCATATTCGAACGTATAGGCCCCGCGGGCAATGCCGAGATCAAGGCGCCCGTCGGTGATGATATCGGCCATCGCCGCCTCGCCCGCCAGCCGGATCGGATGCCAGAAGGGCGCGATCACCGTGCCGGTGCCAAGGCGCACATGTTTGGTGTGACGCGCGACATCCACGAGGCTGAGAAGCGGATTGGGCGCGATGGTGAAATTCATCCCGTGATGCTCGCCCGTCCAGACGGCGTGCATGCCGCCTTCATCGGCGATCTTACACAATTCGATGAATTCGTCGTAAAGCTGTTTTTGATTATCTTCGGAAGAGATGCGCTCCATATGCGCGAAAAGCGAGAATTTCATACCGTTAACTCCCGGCAGAGACCGTGCGGACCTCGCCGCTGGTCTGCGTTCCGTAATAAACCCCGAAGCTGCCGATGCGCGTTTCCTCCATGAAACGCTTCAGCATCTGGCAGGTGGCTGGATCGGCAAGATCCATCAATGTCGACGGGACGAGTTCGGTGAAAGCGCCGGTTTGCGGCACCCCACCTGCGGCATCACAGTGAAAGGTAATATGCTGACAGTTGCGGCGCGTATCTTCATAGACGGCATAGAGAAACCCCTTGCGGGCATCGAGCCCCGTGGCCTCCAGAAGCCGGTCGAGTGCGGCCGAGACCCCGTCACGCCCGACCTTCGTCTCGGGCAGGGCAAGGCCCCCGTTGCGGTCGCTCACCAGAAGGACGCGGTCCTCGTGGCGGATCAGGGCCGAGACCCTGACCTCCACGCCTGAATCGATCCGGTCAAGCGCACGGGCCTCGGTTGCGGGGCGCAGATAGGCCCCGCGTGCATAGCCCAGGCCTGCGGCAGGGCTGGTGCCGAACGCCTCCACGCGCCCGATCAGGATCACATGGTCACCCGCCTCGACGATCTGGTGGGGAACGCAGTCGAACCATGCCGAGACATCACCGATCACCGGTGCGCCATGGGGACCCGGCCACCAATGCAGGTCGCGGAAGCGGTCCTCTGAGGGCCGCGCGAAGGTATTGGAGATGTCTTTCTGGTCTTCGGAGAGGATATTCACTGCAAAGCCGCAGCTCTCGGTAAAGGCGCGGTAATTGCGCGAGCCATTGGCGAGGCAGACAAGAAGAAGCGGCGGATCAAGGGAAACGGACGTAAAGGAATTTGCTGTAAAGCCTACGGGCTTGCCAGTCTCGTCATGGGTGGTGACCACGGTCACACCGGTCAGGAATGACCCGAACGCATCGCGGAGCGCGCGTGGATCGAGCTGGGTCATGGGGCACCTCCTCCCGTAACCGGTGCAAGCGCCGGTATCGCAAGCCATTCCTCCAGCGCGGCATTCACCCGCGCGGGGGCCGTCAGATTCACCATGTGGCGCTGGTCTTCGATTATGAGCGTGCGGCCGCGAGGAGCGGCTCGTGCCATAGCTTCGGCCATTGCGGGGGTCGAGTTGGGGTCACCCGATCCTGTCAGTGCCAGAAGCGGGCAGGTGATCTGGGCAAACCTGTCAGCATAGGTGGCGTCCCCTTCGGCAAAGGCCCGATAGGCGGTGGCATAGCCATTCGGGTCCACCGCCTTCAGCCACCCGGTCACTTTCTCGCGTGCGGATTGCTCCTCGGGGGTCTCTGCAAACCAGCGCGTGAGCGGTGTGGTCAGATCGAACACGCCCTGCGCGATGAGGGCCGCACGGGCCTTGACCGCCTCGCGGGCGGCGGGATCGCGGCGGAACACTCCGTTCAGCAGCGCCACGCGAGTGACCTGATCGGGATGCTCGACCGCCATGCCGCCGGCCACCAGCGCCCCCATCGAATGGCCCGCCAGACTGACCGGCCCCAGATCGAGCGCCTCGAGCGCCTGATGCAGCCAGCCGACATAATCGGGCAGGCGAGCGGTTTCGGGCAGGGGGGCGCTCTGCCCATGGCCGGGCATATCGAGCGCGATCACCCGATAGCGGTCCGAGAGCGCCTCGATCTGCGGCCCCCATGCGGCGGAGTTCATCCCCACCCCATGGATCAGCACCAGTGGCGCGCCCTTGCCTGCGTCAATCCCCCCGAGCGTCCCCAGACGCTCAGACAGATGCAGGGTTGTCGACATCGCCACCCATCTCCTTCAGATCCTGATAGCGGTCACCGATGCGGTGATGCGGGCGCCCACCGATCGAGGCCCCGAGCGCGATGACAATTTCATCTGCGGCGGGGGCATCGGCCACCGATAGCTGCATGGTCAGATAATGACTGCGACGGCCGCCATCATTCTTGTCCATCAGCGGGATATAGAGGGGGGCATTGGCCGGACCGCGGGTGTTGCAGAAGGCCAGATAGGATTTGGCACCGACCGCTTCGCGGTAATGGTTGCCAAAGCGCAGGGTGTGGATAAGGGCCGAGGCATGTTCGACCTCGCCATTGAGACCCACAATCGCAGATTTGCCATAGCCCTCGACCTTGTCGCCGCCCCCTGCGGCATCAAGGATCATCTTGGTCAGCAGCGCGCCAAGGCCCGGTGCGCAATCAAGGATCTCGGGACGGAGGTCTTCTACAAAGCCCTTTCCCGCCCAAGGGTTACGGATAACGGCGATGGCCGCGATCATGCGCAAAGGGGTCTCGGCCACTTTGCCGCCTTCGATCAGCGTGTCTTCGATATGCAGCAATGTCTTGCGAATCTCAGCAGGCATTGAACGCTCCCGGTTGGATCTATTTTTTAGTATTATGGACTCATGGAATACCGTAATACAATCCTACAATCAAGCTTGTCGTATGAGGGCGGATCTGATAGGAAAATGACATGACAACTCTTGGCCTCAATAAGATCGACCAGCAGCCGATCACCCTGCGCGAGGTGGTGCTTGACCGCCTGCGTGATGCGATCATCAATGACGTGTTCAAGCCCGGCGAGCGGCTGATCGAGCGGGTTCTGTGCGAACAGCTAGGCGTCAGCCGCACGGTCGTGCGCGAGAGCCTGCGCTATCTCGATGCCGAGGGGCTGGTGGAGCATGTGCCCAATCGCGGGCCGATTGTCGCACGGATGACATGGGCCGATGCCCGCCAGATTTACGACATCCGGCGCAAGCTGGAATGTGATGCGGCAGAGGCCTGCGCGCGCAATATGACGCCCGCACAGGAGCGCCGCCTGCGCAAGGCCCTGAACGAGCTGGAATCGGCGGCGCTGCAACATGAAAGCTCGGCGCTCTTCAAGGCCACAACACGGTTCTACGAGGTGATCTTCGAGGGCGCGGGCCACACTATCGCTTGGGAAATCGTGAGCCGGTTGAACAGCCGGATTTCGCGGCTCCGGATCATGACGCTGACCAGCGCCGACCGGGATGTGTCCGGCCCGGGCCATATGCGCGCGATCTGCGAGGCGATTGCCGCCCATGATGCGCAGGCGGCCCGTCTGGCGGTCGAGGCGCATCTGAAAGACGCCTCCGCGATTGCCGAAACGCTTCTGAAACGCGAGGAGAGCTGACATGCCCAAAGCCTACTGGATCGCGCGGGTGACGGTGACCGACCCCGACGCCTATAGCGGCTATCAGGCGCTGGCACCTGCGGCCTTCCAGAAATACGGCGCGGTGTTTCTGGCGCGTGGCGGCGTGACCGAGGCGATGGAGGGCCCCGACTGGGAGCGCCATGTGGTGATCGAATTTGCCGATCTGGCCACAGCCAAAGCCTGTTACACCTCGCCTGAATATCGCGCGGCCCGAGAGGCCCGCGCAGGCGCTTGCCGCGCCGAGATCTTCCTCACCGAAGGGATTTAAGGGGCGCGTAGCGCCCCTTTTGTCAGCTCAGGTGATGGGGCGGCGCGAGGCCGTAAACGGGCGTGTCGATCCCCGCATGACGTGCCTTCAGCTGCAGCGCCAGATAGCGCGAATAATGGCGTGACTGGTGCAGGTTACCGCCGTGGAACCATAGGCCGTCCTGCATGGTGGGTTTCCACATATTGCGCTGCTCGCCCTCCCATGGACCGGGGTCTTTGGTGGTGTCGGAGCCCAGGCCCCAGCATTTACCGACCTTGTCGGCGACTTCCTGGGAGATGAGATCGGCGGCCCAGCCATTCATCGAGCCATAGCCCGTCGCATAGACCACCAGATCGGCGGGGAGGTCTGTGCCATCCTCCAGCACCACGGAAGTTTCGGTCAGATGGCTGATCCCCTTGCCTGATTGCAGCTTGATCGAACCGTCAATCACCAGATCGCAGGCGCCCACATCGATATAATAGCCCGAGCCGCGGCGCAGGTATTTCATGAACAGACCCGACTCGTCATCGCCGAAATCGAGCATGAAGCCCACCTTTTCCAGCGCCGCATAGAAATCTGCGTCGCGGACCTTGATCTCGGCATATTGCGGGACATGCCATTCATGCATGATCTTATAGGGCAATGAGGCGAAGATCATATCGGCCTTATCGGTGGTAATGCCATTGGCCACCGCCTCTTCGGAGTAAAGCGCGCCCAGACAGACCTCGCGCAGGCTGTCGGATTTGACGATATGGGTCGAGGACCGCTGCACCATCGTCACATCCGCGCCGTTTTCCCAAAGGGCGGCGCAGATATCATGGGCCGAGTTATTCGCCCCGATCACCACCACCTTTTTGCCGCGATAGGCATCGGGCCCGGGATGCTGGCTGGAATGTTGCTGCTCGCCCTTGAAGACATCCTGCCCCTTGATCTGCGGGACATTCGCCTTGCCCGACATGCCGGTGGCCATCACCAATTGCTTGGGGTGCAGGGTGATCTCTTCGCCCGCGCGGTCGAGCACCACGGTCCATTCGCCCTTGGCCGCGTCATATTGCGCCGATGTCGCGCGGGTGGAGGACCAGTAATTCAGCTCCATCACGCGGGTATACATCTCGAGCCAGTCCCCGATCTTGTCTTTGGGCGCAAAGACCGGCCAGTTATCGGGGAAGGGGATATAGGGCAGGTGGTCATACCAGACCGGATCATGCAGGCAGAGCGATTTATAGCGCTGCCGCCATTGGTCACCGGGCCGCTCATGCGCATCCACCACGATGGTCGGCACATCCAGCTGCCGCAGCCGCGCACCCAAGGCGATGCCACCCTGACCGCCGCCGATAATCAGCACATAGGGCTGGGTCTCGATGCCAAGGCTGGCGGCCTCCTGCTCGCGCTGTTCCTTCCACGAGAGGCGGTTCGGGTCATGGCCGTGCTCGGCCCCCATCGGACGGCGCAGTTTGCGCGGCTCCTCATGGCCTTTCAGCTCATGAAGTGTCGTCAGCAGGGTCCAGATCTTGCCCTCTTTCATCCGGATATACCCCACGCCGTGCCCCAGCGAGGTCTCGAGCCGGAGCCAGCCTTCGGTCACGCCATCGGCCTCTGTCACCGCCTCCGACGGGTCCAGATGTAGCGCCTGTGCGCGGATCACCGGTAGCTGTGCGGCCGCCATATCGGCAATTGCCGGACGCCCCTCAAGCGTCTTCAGGTTCCATGTGAAGGCCGCCAGATCGCGCCAATAGCTGTCTTCCAGAAACAGATCGGCCACCGCCTGCGCGTCACAGGCGATCATTGCGCGTTCAAGGTCATTCACGAGCGCCTGCAAAGCGCCGTGTTGGGACGTATCGAGCATAGGTTTCTCCTCCCTTAGCTCTGGTGAAGCATCGGCGCGCGGGGCCTCCTCAAACCCCTGATGCGCGCCGATGCGGGATTTTATGCCTCCAGATCGATCAGGATCTTGAGGTGGTTGCCCGCCGGATCAAGCAGCGCGTCAAAGCCTTCCTTGACCGCATCGTCGAGCTTGATCTTCTTGGTGACAATCTTGGCCGCAGGGACCGCGCCGGTGGCGATCAGGTCGATGACCTTGGGCCAGTAATAGGTGGGATAGGCCCATGCGCCGCGCACATCGACATCCTTGAAGGTCACGTCATGCCAATGCAGCTTGCTGTCCTTGGTATGGAGCCCCACCTGAACGATGGTGCCCTGTTTGCGCACAGCCTGCAGGCCGGTGTTGAGAGCAGCCTCGTTACCAGAGGCCTCAATCACCTTGTCGCAGCCCACGCCACCCTCGGTCGCCTCGCGGATGCGGGCCACGACATCATCCTTCATCGGGTTCAGCGTGATCACCTCGGGCAGGATATCGCGGGCCATTTTCAGGCGCGTCTCGTTGACATCCGACAGGAAAACCTTGGTTGCGCCGTAAGCTTTGGCGGCCAGAAGCGCCAGCATCCCGATCGGGCCTGCGCCGGTAATCAGCACGCTATCGCCTGCAGTGATCTCGCCACGCTCTGCGGCATAGACGGCCACGGCGGTGGGTTCCACAAGGGCTGCTTCCTCATCCGACATGCTGTCGGGGATCTTGACCGCATTATAGTCGTTGATCACGCAGCCTTCGGCAAAGCCGCCGCCATTCCAGCTCAGGCCGACAAGCGCCAGATCTTCGGACAGGTGGAACAGCCCGCGATCCGAGAAGTAATCGCCCGAGCGCGGCATGACCAGCGGCTGGCACGAGATCCGGTCGCCCACTTTCACATGGGTCACGCCTTCGCCCACAGCCGTGACCGTGCCGCCGAACTCGTGGCCCAGAACCTGCGGCAGAACCGCCTTGGTGAAGGGATGGGGCTCGGAGGGCACAAAGATCGGGCCGGCAACATATTCATGCAGGTCGGTGCCGCAGATACCGGCGAAACGATTCTTCACCGCCACTTGGCCGGGGCCGGGTTTGGCGATCTCTTCGATATTCTCTACACGCAGGTCTTTGGCCGCGTGAAACCGTAGCGCTTTCATTGACGCTTCTCCTTAACTTTTACGTCTCCCATGATGCGCCACTGGCTGCGACAAAATAGCTCAGCTTATGTTAAGCTGTCTTTTCAGGGAGTTATTGCGGCAACCTGTTGCAGGCCCCGCGGCAGCTGTTGCATCTCTGCGCAACAGTTACGCTGCATTGCCGCACAAATGCTGCGCCATGCAGACGACCCCGTTCCCTGATAGGCAGATGTGGACTAGGCTTTGCTCTGCCACAGGGCGCGGCAGGGGGATGGGGGACGTATGCACAGGATCAGGGAGCATATCCGCGAAATCGAGGCCGTCTCGCACGGGGCCGCCATCGGACGCGATCCGGCGATTGCCGCCAGCTGGCGCCGCTGCCTGAGCGAGCACAAGCTCGACCCCGCCCGCCGCTCCGAGGCCTATATCGTGCCAAACCGCGTGCTGCGCCAGCATCGCGAGCGCTCGGGCGATCTGATCTCCATCGCGCGCTCGGGGATCGAAGATCTCTACAAGCTGGTGGCGGGTCAGGACTATGTTCTGCTTCTGGCCGATGCGGCCGGTGTCACGGTCGAGTTTCTGGGGCAGGAGAACCGCCGCGCGGACCTGCAGCAATCGGGGCTCTATCTGGGCGCCGAATGGTCCGAGGCACGGGCGGGGACCTGTGCGCTCGGGGCCTGTATCATGGGCGGCGAGCCGATCATCGTGCATCAGAGCGACCATTTCGATAGCACCCATACCGGTCTCAGCTGCACGGCTGCGCCGATCCATGATCTCTCGGGGCGGCTGAGCGCGGTGCTCGACATCTCGCTGCTGTCCTCACCGCGGGCGCGGGTCAGCCAGTCGCTGGCGCTCAATCTGGTCAAACAGACGGCGCGGCGGATAGAGATGGCCAATATCATGGCCGAGAGCCGCCGCGATTGGGTCTTGCGGCTGGGCACCAGCGCCGAGTTTCTGGATACCGATCCCGAGGCGGCGCTGCGTCTGGATGCGGCGGGCCGTGTGACCGGCATGACGCATGGCGCGGCGCGGATGATCGCGCAGGCTCTCGGGCAGGACTGGCGCAGGCCGGATCTGCTGCTGGGACGTCCGATCTCGGAGATCCTGCATCTGGACCCCACGCGGATCGAGGAGCTGACCCGCCACACCCCCGCCCGCGAGCGGATCGTCGAAACCCGCGACGGCCACCGCCTCTTTGCCCATGCGATCGAGCCGCGCCGCGAGCCTGCCCGACATTCCCGCCCCGCGCGGCCCATGCCGCAATCGCTCAGAGCCCTTGTGCGCGACGATCCGGCGATGACCCGCGTGATCGCGCGGGCCAGCGAGCTGGCCTTCGCGCAGGGGCCTGTCCTGCTAACGGGGCCGCAGGGGGCGGGCAAACGCCATCTGGCGCGGGCGATCTGCGAGGCGGGACAGGTGGCGAAATTCATTCCTCTGCGCTGTGGCGAGTTTCTGGCCGAGGAGGAGCCCGCGATTTTCGGGCGCGAGACGCGGCAGGGTTTTGAGCCAGGGCTGATCGAGGAGGCGCAAGGGGGCGCGCTCTATCTCGACCGGCTGGAGGAATTGCCGCCCAAAGCGCAGGCGCGGCTGGTATCGCTGGTGGCGGAGGGGCAATGGCGTCCGGTCGGGGCGGTGAGGCCCCGCAAGGCGCGGATGCGGATTTTCGCCTCGCTTGGGATGCCCACAGAGGAGGCCTTCACCAAGGGGCTGTTGCGCCGCGATCTATATTTTTCCTTGCACCAGAATACATTGGCGCTCCCTGCGGTGAGGGACCGGCGCGATCTGGTCTGGTTGGCGGAAATGGCGCTCTCCGAGGCAATGCGCCAGCCCGTCACGCTGGCTCCCGATGCTGCACGATGGGTCACGCAGCAGCCATGGTCGGGCAATATGTCGGAACTGCGCGATTTTGCCCGCCAGACAACGGTGGATCTGTCGCGGCGCGGGCTGGAGCAGAGGCTGTGTCTTGACTGTGCCGATCTGGCGCTGCCCCTCCCCGAAGCCGCTCCGCCGGAGGAAAGCCACGCCGCCTTGCTGGCCCATATCTTGCGCCAGACGGGGGGTAATATCTCCGAGGCGGCCCGCAGGCTCGGGGTGAACCGCTCCACGATCCACCGCCAGATGCACCGATACGGGCTGGTGCGACGTTAAACATGGTTGTCAAAAGCCGGTCCATTTGCCAGATGCACCGGAGGCCACGCGAACGGAGACCCACATGACTAACCTGCGTCTGATCGACACCGGCGGCACGATCGGTATGGTGCCCTCAGAGCAGGGGCTCGTGCCGGGTGAGGGGGTGGTCGAGACCTATCTGCGCGCAATCCTGCCCGAAGGCGTGACGCTGGATGTGGTGACCTTCGATCCGCTGATCGACAGCGCCAATATCATGCCCTCCGACTGGAACCGGCTGGCCGATCTGGTCGAGGCCCATGACGGGCCGGTGCTGATCACTCATGGCACTGATACGCTGGGCTATACGGCGGCGGCGCTCTCGCAGGTGATCGCGCCCGAGCGCTCGGTCGTGCTCTGCGCCGCGATGCAGCCTCTGGGTCAGAAGGCGGATGCCGAGGACAGCCTGCGGGTCGCGATGGGGCATCTGGTCACCGGCGCCGCCGGCGTGACGGTGGCGGTGAATGGCGCCATCCTCGCGGGCGCAGGCGTGACAAAGACTGACAGCCATGCGCCCCAAGCTTTCATTTCGGTCCCGCAGGCGGCCGCGCGCGTGGGCGATCAGGGTAAGCGGTTCCGCGAGGATGTGGATATCGGCGTTCTCACGCTCGCCCCCGGTCTATCGGCAAAGGCGCTTGCGGCGCAGCTGGGATGTTTCGACGCGGTTGTCTTGCGGATCTATGGTGCGGGGACCTTCCCCGAGCGCGCGGATCTGGTTCAGGCCGTGGCCGATGCCACGGCGCGAGGCATGCTCATCCGTGTGGTCAGCCAATGCCTGACGGGCGGTCTGGCTCCGGGACTCTATGCCGCCGGAGCGCAGTTCTGGCAAAGCGGCTGCACCAGCGGCGGGACCGAGACGGTCGAGCTGGCGCTTGTGCGGCTGTCGCTGGATCTCGCCCACTGACTTTCCAGTGAAATCATTGTGATTTCGACTCTCGAGAGGCGCATCAGATGGCGTATATGCTGCTGAGGCGAAAGCATCATCCTGATGCGATATACACGCCAAAGATGTATTCTCGATTTTGATGATCACGAAGCGGTAGCAGATTTGCTCAAATCGTTGCCGAACTTGTGATACATCAGTAATTTCGAGTAATTAACTCGGTTATAATAGCCATGCTTAGATGTATTGCGGATTTATGTTCGCAGGCTAAGTGTCGCGCATAATCGGCTCGGTATACGGCGGTATTCCGCCGCTCGATCCGAAGGGATTCGTCCCGCGCAACATTTTTGGAGCCCTAGTCATGGATTATTTCATCAAAGCGGGAGGCGCCGCGACGCGCCAGACTGCTGGCGTGATGTCTCGGCGCAAGTTTCTTGGTACGACCGCAGCGCTTCTGGCTGTGACCCCCGTTGCCAGCCGCGCCTTTGCAAAGACCGCACCCGCGCAGACCGATGTCGCCAATCTGGCCAGCCTGCTGACCGGCAAGGACGTAAATGCCGCACTTGCCATGCGCGCGCAGGCAGCACTCACCGAGAACAACCCCGACTTCCCCGCGGATATGGACGCGTTGCAGGAATTCGTGGCGCAAAGCGGTGCGACCGATATCGAAGCACTGAAAGATATGCCCGGTTTCGAAGGCAGCATCCGTCAGACCGCGCAGGACATGATCTCGGCACTCTATCTCGGCTATGTCGGCACGCCCAAGGGGCAGAGCGCCGTGGATGACGTGAAATTCGTGACCTTTACCGAGGCCCTCACATTCCAGCTGACCCATGACTATACGCCGATCCCGAGCTATTCGCGCTGGGGCACGGATTATTGGGTCGAGCTTCCGAAGACCAACTGAGCCACCGCTCACCCACGTCTTCAAATCTAATAAGGAATACCCATTTTGGCTCAAGAATACGATGCAGATGTGATCGTGGTCGGCTCGGGGGCGGTTGGTTCCAACGTTGCCAACGAGCTCGTCGATCAAGGCAAATCGGTGATCATCCTCGAGGCGGGCCCGTCGGTGCCGCGCTGGAAAATCCTCATGAATTTCCGCAATTCGGGGCGTCATTACGACCATAACGACCCCTATCCGAACAACCCTTGGGCGCCGACGAGCTACCAGCCGGGTTATCTGGAAAACTCGGGCAGTTTCAACATGATGCCCGGTATGCTCAAGCTGGTGGGCGGCACCACTTGGCACTGGGGCGGCGCGACATGGCGCTATGTTCCCAATGATTTCAAGCTGAACTCGCTTTATGGCAAGGGCCGCGACTGGCCGATCAGCTATGACGATCTCGAACCCTATTACACCCGCGCCGAATACCAGCTGGGGATTGCGGGCTCGGATACCGAGGACCAGTCGGGCAACCATGCAGGCGAGGCCTTCCCGCCGCGCTCCAAGCCCTATCCGATCGATAACGAGAAATATTCCTATAACGCGCAGGTCCTGAACGACCGTCTGGTGGAGGCTGGCTACAAGACCTGCCACGAGCCGACCGTGCGGATCCATAAGCCATGGGATGGCCGTCCGGCCTGTCAGGGCAACAATAACTGCGATCAGGTCTGCCCGATCGGCACGCTTTATAACGGCTCGATCCATGCCGACCGCGCCACCAAGAAGGGCGCGAAACTGATCACCGAAGCGGTGGTCCACAAGATCGAGACCGGCGAGGGCGGCAAGATCACCGCCGTGCGCTACCTGACCCCCGAGGGTGAGGAGCACCGCCTGACCGCAAAGGCCTTCGTGCTGGCCGCCCATAGTTTCGAGACCGCCAAGCTGATGATGATGAACGATATCGGCAACTCTTCCGATATGGTGGGTCGTAACCTGATGGACCATATCGGGATCTCGATGGAATTCCTTGCCAAGGATACCATGTGGTCCGGCCGTGGTCCGGTGCAGCAGGCCACCATCATGAACTGGCGCGATGGCGATTTCCGGTCCGAGCATTCGGCCAATAAATCGGCGCTCGCCAACGGCAACCCGCAGATCGGTCTGGCCGATGCCGCCATCAAGGCGGGCCTGATGGGCAAGGAGCTGGACGAGCGCATCATGGATCAGTCCTCGCGCTATATGTATGTCTATTCCTTCTTCGAGATGCTGCCCGATCCGGCCAACCGCATCCAGCCGAACCCGAACTGGAAAGACAGCATCGGCCTGCCGGGGATCAAGATCCATTTCGACGTTGATGATTATGTGAAAGCGGGGGCCGTGAAGGCGCGCGAGATGTATCACGACATCAATAACAAGATGGGCGGAGAAATCCTGCGTATCAACGGCTTCGAGAACCACGACCACCTGATGGGCACGATGATCATGGGGGATGATGCGAAAAACTCGGTCGTCAACCATGAGGGCCGCAGCCACGATCACGAGAACCTCTTTATTGCCTCCGTCGGGATCATTCCGGCTGCAGGCGTTGTCAACCCGACGCTGACCGCGGTGGCCCTTGGCATCCGTTCGGCCGATATCATCGCGAAGGAGGTCTGAGATGTTGCATGCTCGCTTGAAAGCCGGCCTTGCAGGAGCGCTGCTGCTGGGGGCTTTTGCCGCTCCCGCGCTTGCGCAGGACGATCTGGTGGCACGGGGCGAATATCTGGCGAAGGCTGGCGATTGCACGGCCTGCCACACCACCAAAGGCGGTGAGGCCATGGCCGGTGGCTATGTCTTCAAAATGCCGATGGGGACGATCATCTCCTCCAATATCACGCCCTCCAAGACCAAGGGTATCGGCAACTGGACCGAGGAACAGTTCGCGCGTGCCTTGCGTGAGGGGGTCAGCGCCGATGGTCGTAGGCTTTATCCGGCGATGCCCTACACGTCCTATTCGAATATCACCGATGACGACATGAAGGCGCTTTATGCCTATTTCCAACAGGCTGTGAAGCCGGTGGACGCCGATCCTGTCCGCAAGACGGAGCTGGATTTCCCCTTCAACCTGCCGGGCGAGATGGCGGCATGGGATCTGCTTTATGCCAATGGCAAACCCTTCACCCCCGATCCGAAGCTGAATGACCAGCAGAACCGCGGGAAATATCTGGTGGATGGTCTGGCGCATTGCTCGACCTGCCACACGCCGCGCAACTCGATGATGGCCGAAGAGAGCGACAAGTTCCTTTCGGGCGCCGTGGTCGATGGCTGGATGGCCTCAAATATCACGCCCGACAAGAATAGCGGTATTGGTGGCTGGTCCGAGGACGAGATCGCGACCTATCTGAAAACCGGTCATGTCGAAGGCAAGGCGCAGGCCGGTGGCCCGATGGCGGATGCGGTGGAACACAGCTTCCAGCATCTGACCGATGAGGATACCCATGCGATCGCAGCCTATCTGAAAACGATCCCTGCAATTGCGACCTCGAAAACGGCGCAGCCCGCCTATTCCTATGGCAAGGTCTCGCCGGTTGACTGGACGCAATACGAGCCGGGCGAGGGGGCGTCCGATACCAAGGATTATACCGATACCAGCACCACCGATGGTCCGCTTCTGTATAACGTGAACTGCGCGGCCTGCCACGGCATCAATGGCGAAGGCAGCGATGACGGGCATTTCCCCTCGCTGACCCATAACACCGCCGTCGGTGCCGAGACGCCGGACAACCTCGTGATGGCGATTGTCGACGGGATCCACCGCGAGAGTGCTGATGGCAATGCCGTCATGCCCGCCTTCGCGCCCGAAACGCAGGTAATCCATACGGGTCTCGATAACGACCAGATCGCCGCGGTCAGCAACTTTGTTACGGCGCAGTTCGGCCGTGGCGATGCGGGCCTGACGGGTTCCAAGGTTGCATCGATCCGTGCCGGTGCACCGTTGCCCTTCCTGCTGAAGAATGCGGCGGCTCTGGCGATTATCGGCTTTGTCATTGGAGCACTGGTGATCATCGCGCTGATTTTCTGGGTGGTCAAACGCAGCCGTAAAACGGCCTGACCGCAAAGTCCGGTGTCCGCCTCCAACGGCATCCTGCCGCGCGCATGGTTTTGCGCGCGGCGTTCACGACCGTCACAGACAGCTGCCTGTGACGGTCAAACCTCCCCACGGGTCTGCCCGTGACAAGAAGTAGGATTTTGATTATGAAGATGTTCGCACTCAGCCTGGCCTTTGCCGCCGCCGCTGCCACTCAGGCAGGCGCGGTCACCATGCAGCCGGTTCTCGAAGACGCAGATGTTGCGAAAATCGTGGCCGCGGCCAAGAAAGGCATGGAAGATCGCGATGTCAAAGGCTGCATCGCAATCTCCAATGCCGAGGGCTCGTTGATCTATTTCGAACGTGAGCAGGGCGCCTATACCAACTGCAATTCTTCCGCGCTGGTCAAAGCCCATACGGCATCGATGTTCCAGACCGATACCGATACGTTCATGAATATGCTCAATAAGGACGGCGTGACCAACCTTCTGGCCGTGCCGGATCTGGCACCGATGCCGGGTGGCTCACCCATCAAAGTCGATGGTGTCGTGGTTGGTGGCGTTGGGGTCAGCACGCCTGATGGCAATCTGGATATCCCGATTGCGAAAGCGGCTGCGGGGGCTCTGGAAGAGACCAAAGCGGCCAATTAAGTCGGTCCTCGGCCGACCGGAAGTCCGGGCTGTAAGGCCCGGACTTCTATATTTCAGTCCTCGCGCAGAGCATAGGCCATATAATCGGCGAGGGGCTTTACCAGAACCGATGCGGGCGAGCGCGCGCCGGTGCGGATAAAGGCCTCGAGCGGCATGCCAGGTTGCAAAGGCAGATCCCCTAACTCCGTTTGCGCCTCCTCCGTCAGTTCCAGTTCGGCCGTATAATAAGTCGCCTGCGTGGCCGGATCGGTGATCGTGTCGGGCGAGACCGTGCGCAGCGTCGCGGCAAAGCTTGGCGTGGTGCGACTGTTGAAATTGGGGAAGCGGACCATCGCCAGCTGCCCGGCATGAATGCGGTCGATCTGGACCGGATCGATACGCACGGTAAAGATCAGTGGCACGTCTTGTGGCACGATGGAAACGACTTCTTGGCCGGGGGTGATGACGCCCCCGACGGTATGTATTTTCAGCCCCAGAACGCGACCCGACATCGGCGCGCGTAGAACGAGACGGCTCAGCCGGGTCTCGACCACGCCCAGTTGTTCCCGGATCTCCAGTTCGCGCGGCTGTTCGGCGCGCAGCGCATCCTGACTTTCCTCGCGACGCGAGGCTTGCGTGCGCAATCCCTCGATCTCGAACCCTGCAATAGAGCTGCGGGCTTCGGCAATCGAGGCCTCCAGCTGACCGATATTGCCCTGCAATTCCGCCTCCTGCCGGTAGAGCGCCGAGACACGGCTGGCCTGCGTCAGCCCCCGATCTAGCAGGCTCGCCTGATCGGCCAGTTCCTGCCGGATCAGATTCAGCTGACGCTCGCCCGCCTGTACCTGCCGCTGATAGCCACCGATGAGGGCCTGGGTCTGTTTCTTGCGCTCGACGAGTTGTTCAAGGGTGCGGGCCTGTGTGTCGCGCCGCGATTCGAAGAGTGCGATCTCCGAGCGCAACAGCCGGTCGGTCTGCGGATCGCGTGCGGCCTCCTCCAGGAGAACCGGATCGAAGCTGATCTGGGCGAAATCGGCAACCTCCGCCTGCAACCGGTTGATGCGGGCGAGCGTTTCGGTGAGGTTGGCCTGAAGCAGGCTGCGTTGGGCCAGCAATTCGGCCTCATCCAGACGCAAAAGCGGCGCATTGGCCTCGACCGTCTGGCCGTCGCGCACCAGGATTTCGGACACGAGGCCGCCATCGGGATGTTGCAGGGTCTGGCGCCGTGCCTCGACCTCGACGCGACCCTGTGTAACCACGGCCCCATCGATCTCGGTCGCAACCGCCCAGGCCATGAAGCCGCCACAGCCGAGGGCGAGCACCGTCAGACCAGCGATGACAGGCATGCGGGTGGAATAGCGGCTCATCTCAGTTCTCTCCTACGGCACGGGGGCGGGTGAAATTGCCCGCATTCTTCACATGTGTCCGCAGAACCTCGTCGCGTGGGCCGAAGGCGCGGATCTGGCCCTTGTCGAGCAGCATCACCTTGTTGCAATGCGCCAGTGCCGAGGGGCGGTGCGACATGACCAGCGTGATCTGTCCCAGTTTGCGGGCCATGGCGATGGACTGGTTGAGCGCCTTGGTGCCCGCGTCATCAAGGCTGGAATTGGGCTCGTCGAGCACCAGAAGGATCGGATCGCCAAAGAGCGCACGCGCCAGCCCGATACGCTGGCGCTGACCGCCCGAGAGTTCGGGGGCGCCATCGCTCAGTTGCGTGTCATAGCCTTGGGGCAGGGACAGGATCAGCTCATGGGCGGCAGCCGTCTGCGCCGCACGGACCACGTCTTCCGGATTCGCCCCTTCGGTAAACCGCGCGATATTCTCCGACACAGTGCCCGCAAACAGCATCACTTCCTGCGGCAGGTAACCAAGGAGCCGTCCGAGACCCTCACGGTCGAACTGTCCGAGTGTTGCCCCGCCAAGCCGGATCTCGCCATGAAGTGGAGGCCAGAGCCCGACAAGCGCCCGCGCCAATGTCGATTTTCCGGAGGCAGACACACCGATCACTGCAATCGCATCGCCCGCACTGGCCTCGAAGCTCAGCTGGTGCAGGGTGGGGGTGCGGGTGCCCGGCGGCGCGACGAGGATCTCGCTCACGCTCAAGGCCACGGCAGGGCGCGGCAGCGCCATCGGTACCGGTTTCTCGGGGGTCTCCTCGAGCAGTTTTGTCAGGGATTTCCGCGCCATCCACGCATTCTGGATGGCCGACCACTGACCCACCGTCTGTTCGACCGGCGCCAGCGCGCGGCCCAGCAGCACGGAGCCCGCGATCATTGCGCCCGCCGTCAGCATACCTTGCAGCACCAGCCATGCGCCCAGTGCCAGTATGGCCGATTGTATGAACATCCGGAAGGCTTTGGTGGCTTGTGTGAAGCCGCCGCTGCGGTCGGCGGCTTGCATGGCGTGATGCAGTGCACGCTCGCGCGCGTCTTGCCAGCGGGCCATCAGCTCGTTGCTCATTCCCAATCCGCGCAGGGTTTCGATGCCGGTCCGCATGGTAGTGCTGCGCATTTCGGCTTCGGCTGCGGCGCGATTGGCCTCGCCATGGGCGGCATGGGTCAGGCGCTGATTGAGCACCGCGAGCGTAAAGACGACGAGCGAAGAGGCGATCGCGAACCATCCCATCAGGGGATGGAAGAGGAAGAGCAGCGCCACGAAAAGCGGCGTGAACGGCAGATCGAACACCGCACCAAGCGCGGAGGAGCCGAAGAGCGCGTTGATCCGGCTGAGTTCGGCGGCGCCGGTGGCGGGTGTGCCGCGCAACCCGCCCGAAGCGGTGCGGTCCATGGTGGCGCGCATGATCCGGCTGTCGAGCCGTTCCACAAGTTGCGCGCCGATCCGGGACAGAATGCGACCGCGGAAATAATCGAGGAGCCCCATCATCGTGAACAGGAAGCCCACGATCAGGAACAGCACCAGCAATGTCGAGGTGGAGCGCGACCCGATCACCCTGTCATAGACTTGCAGCATGAAGAGTGGTCCGGTCAGCAAAAGCAGGTTGATGGCCACCGAGAAAATCCCGACGACCCATAAGGCGGAGCGCGCCGGACCGAAGATGTCGTGCAGCTCGTTCGAATGCCGCCCAGAGGATGGTTTTGCCATAACAGCGCCCTTGCCTACCCATGTATTTATCGGGACCGATGCTAGGGAGCGTCTGTTAAGGATCTCTTCTGTCGCGTGGATAATCGGCCTGATCGGTAAAATGCGCTGTATTTTAACCCTGAACGCGGCGCTAGAACAGCTTCAGCCGGTGCGACATCCGTTTCCATGCCTGCATCCGTCCGGCGACATCCGCCCCTCCCGCCTCGGCGGTGGCATGGACTAGAAGGCTCGCCGCCGCATGCAGCCCGAGCGTGGATTCCAGAAACAGCCCCGTTTTCGAGGGCGCATTGATCACCGCATCGGCTAGTCCCTGTGCCCAATGGCAGTATTCATCGGTGATCAGAACCACGCCCGCCCCCCGATCCTTGGCAATCCGCGCGATCATTTCGGCCTCGGCGGCATAGGGGATTACATCGAACATCATCAGACAGCTTCCGGCCTCCGGAACCGGCGCGATCCATTCCGACAGCATCGAGTCATGTCCCGAAAGAAACCGTACATTGTCGCGCGCCAGAGCCAGCCTGCGGGCGCAATCCTCGGCCAGACCGCGGATGGTCTGGAAACCGGTCACATAGACCTCTCCCGATCCCGCAAGAAGATCGCGCGCCTGCGTGAAAGCGGGGGTCTCCATCTGGTCATAGACCATCTGCACCCCGTGCATCTCGACGGTCAGCTGCTCCTGCCAGTCGCGCGAGAGTTCTGTCTTCTTGCGGCCCATCACCTCGCCACTGACCGAATAGCGCTGGCGCAACAGCGCCTTGAACTCTTTCATCCCCGCGCAATCGAACCGGCGCAGCATCCGCCCCACGGTAATTTCGGCAACGCCGGCCTTGGAGGCGATGGATTGCCCCGTCTCGAGGGGAATCGAGGCGAGGTTCAGGAGGATATATTGTGCAACTTTTGCTTCCTGTTTGGGCAGATCGGCCATGCCTGCTTCAATTTTGCGCGCCAACTCGTCGAGAGGGGCATCGGAAAAGGAGGAAAACCCGATTGGCATGGAGAACCTCTGCATGACAGAAAACTAACGTTTGACGAAAATGACAGTAAACAACCACCCTGAGAGCACAAGAAAAACACGTCATGCCTGACGGGGAGAAATGAATGACGATGAAATATCTTGCGCTCGGGGCCGTGCTTGCCCTGACCCCGCTGGGCGCGCAGGCCGAAGGGAAACTCGCGCTCTATAACTGGGGCGATTACATTAATCCGGCGGTTCTGGAGAAATTCACCGAAGAGACGGGGATCGAGGTCAGCCTCGATACCTATGGCTCGAACGAGGAGATGCTGGCCAAAATCCAGGCGGGGGCTACGGGCTATGACATCGTCTTCCCCTCGGTCCATATGCAGGACATCATGTCCCACCTGGATCTTCTGGCCGAGACCGATATCAACGAGGATCCCGCCTTCGCCAATATCGATCCGCAATTCCTGCGCGCCAAGACCGACCCCGAGGGCAAATTCTGCCTGCCCTATGCCTTTGGCAATGTGGGCATCGTCTATAACAAGGCGCTGGCAGGCGATATCACCGGCTGGAAGGATTTCTTCGCGCTCGGCGATGCGGGCAAGAAGATCATCATGCTCGACGATCTGCGTGAGGTGATCGGTGTCGGTCACATCATGAACGGCACCTCGGTCAACTCCACCGACGAGGCCGAGGTCGAGAAAGCCGCCGATTATATTATTGCGCATAAGAAGGGCATTTCGGCCTTCTCCTATGACTCGATCCCGCTGGTCACCTCGGGCGATGTGGCGGCAGCCCAATGGTATGTGGGGGCGAATATCTTCGTGAACGAGCATCCCGACACGCTGGGCTATATCATCCCCGAAGAAGGCGCGACCATGTATCAGGAAGATATCTGCGTGCTGAAAACGGCGCCCAATTTCGACAATGCCGTGAAATTCCTGAAATTCTACCTCAAGCCCGAGATTGCCGCGCTCAATGTCGAGCAGCAGATGAACGGCACGCCCAACACACCGGCACAGGCGCTGATCCCCAAGGAGATCGCCGATAACAAGACCATCTACCCGCCGCAGGACGTCCTGGACAAACTCCAGATCTTCGAGGATCTGGGGCGCGACCTGCAGCTGTATAATAGTGAGTGGACGCGGATCAAAACCGCACAGTAACGAGTGACGGGGGAGGCCCTTCGGGGCCTCCCCCACCCCCTAATACCTGACGGCCCCTTTTTGTTTTTACGGGCCGGAAAGACTGGACGACCATGGCTGCACCTCTGGAAATCTTCAACGCCAGCAAGAGCTTCCGCACACCCGAAGGCGGCACGCTGATCGCGCTTGACAAGGTGTCTCTCAAACTCGCCTCGGCCGAATTTGTCACGCTTCTGGGTCCCTCGGGCTGTGGCAAGACCACGCTTTTGCGGATAGTCTCGGGCTTCGAGAGCCTTGATGCGGGCGATATCCTGATCGATGGCACCGCGATGACGGACTGGCCCGCCTATCAGCGCCCCGTCAATACCGTGTTCCAGAAATACGCGCTGTTCGAGCATATGTCGGTGGGCCGAAATGTTGGCTATGCGCTGGAAATCGCAGGTGAAAACCGCGCCACGATCAAGAGGCGTGTGGGCGAGATGCTTGATCTGGTAGGCCTTTCGGGGCTGGAGAAACGGTCGATCTCGCAGCTGTCGGGCGGCCAGCAGCAGCGGGTGGCTCTAGCGCGTGCCTTGGCGGGCAAGCCCAAGCTGCTTTTGCTCGACG
This sequence comes from Thioclava sp. 'Guangxiensis', assembly GCF_045348365.1. NCBI lineage: Bacteria > Pseudomonadati > Pseudomonadota > Alphaproteobacteria > Rhodobacterales > Paracoccaceae > Thioclava > Thioclava sp. 'Guangxiensis'. The sequence continues at coordinate 394,146 of NZ_CP155824.1, forward strand.
AGCCGCTCTCGGCGCTTGACAAGAACTTGCGCCAGAAGATGCAGCAGGAGCTGAAATCGATCCAGCGCGAGCTGGGGATCGGGTTCATCTTTGTCACCCATGATCAGGAAGAGGCGCTGACCATGTCCGACCGGATCGCCGTTCTGGCAGGCGGGCAGATCCAGCAGCTGGGCACGCCTGCCGCACTCTACCGCCGCCCCGAGAACCTCTTCACCGCGCGCTTCCTTGGCGAGAGCAACCTGATGCCCGTGCGTGTCGCGGGCGGGCAAGCGGAGCTGGCGGATGGCCAGCGCTTTGCCAGCCCGCATAAAGGGGCCGAGGCAACCGCCATGCTGCGCCCCGAGGCGCTGCATCTGACCCCGCCCGAGGGCCCGCATCTGACCTTCGATGGCATTGTGACCGCGGAGGCCTATACCGGCAAGGATCGCCAGATCACGCTGGAGACCGCGTCTTTCGGCCCGCTGCACGCACTCCTGCGCGCGGGCGGTTGGGTGCCCGAACAGGGCGCCACAATCCGGCTTTATGCTTCTCTGAGCGATCTGCATCTGATCGATGAGGTGGCGCGATGAAACTGGCCCTGCGCAAGCGTGTCCAGCTTTTCGGGCTCCTGTCGGTGCCCACCGCCTTCCTGCTGTTTTTCTTCTTCTGTCCGCTCGTCATCATGCTCGTCTACAGTTTCCTGATGCCCGGTCTTTATGGCGGGGTGGAATGGAGCTTCTTCCATCTCAATTACGGGCGCATCCTCGGCTGGGCCGATACGAAATACGAGAAATTCGACCCCGTCTATCTGCAGATCTTCGCCCGCTCGCTGGAACTGGCGGCGCTGACGGTGCTCTCGACACTGGTTGTCAGTTATCCGGCGGCGTTCTGGATCTCGCGAATGCGCCCCACCACGCGCAATCTGGCGATGTTTCTGGTCACGCTGCCGTTTTTCGTCAGCCTGATCGTGCGACTCTTTGCATGGGTGCTGATCCTGCGACCTACCGGATTTCTCAATCAGGGCATGATGGCACTGGGGCTGATCGATGCGCCCCTCGAGCTGCTCTATACCGATTTCGCGGTGATCCTTGGCATGACCTATGTGTTCATCCCCTTCATGTTTCTGCCGCTTTACGGCGCGCTTGAACGGCTGGACCCCGCCCAGATCGAGGCTTCTGCCGATCTGGGGGCCACGCGCCTGCAAACCTTCCGCAAGGTGATCCTGCCTGCCACATTCCCCGGGATATTGGGCGGGGCGATCCTTGTCTTCATCCCTGCCATGGGCAATTTCATCGTGCCCTCGGTTCTGGGCGGCGCGAAGGTCGTGATGATCGGCAACCTGATCGAGCAGCAGTTCCTGTCGGCGCGCAACTGGCCTTTCGGCTCGGCGCTGGCAATGCTGGTGATGGCCGCCGTGCTGGTGCTTCTGGTCGTGCAGTTACGGCTTGGCCGCAGGGAGGGCCGCGCATGAAACGCCCCTATCTGACGCTTTACGGCATCGCCTTCTTCGTCTTCATCTATGCGCCGATCCTGCTGGTCGTGGTGTTTTCCTTCAACGCCAATCCGGTCAATATGATGATCTGGAGCGGCTTCACGCTTGACTGGTATCGCGAGCTCTTCGGCATCAAGACCGCGCTCTCGGACAGCTCCACCTATATCGACAGCACCGACCAGCTCTATGCCTCGATTCGCACCTCGCTGATCGTCGCCTTCTCGACCTCCGTGATCTCGACCGTCTTCGGCACGGCGCTTGCGCTGGCGGTGGCGCGCTACCGGTTCCGGCTGGCGGGGTTCTACCGGATGCTGATGATGGTGCCGATGGTTATGCCCGATATCGTGCTGGGCATCGCGCTTTTGATCTTCTTCATCATTATCGGGATCAATCTCTCGGTCGTGACGATCATCCTTGGCCAGTGCACCTTCCTGATCTCCTACGTCTTCGTGACCGTCTCGGCGCGGCTTGCGCAATATGATCCGGCCATCGAGGAGGCCTCGGCCGATCTGGGCGCCACCCCCGCCCAGACCTTCCGCAAGGTGACCTTGCCGGCCATTGCGCCCGGTGTGATGGGCGGCGGGCTTCTGGCCTTCATCATCTCGATGGATGATCTGGTGATCACCTATTTCATCGCCGGCACCGGTAATACCACCCTGCCGATCCATATCTGGGGCATGCTGCGGCGCGGGATCAAACCCGAGATCAACGCCATCGCGACCATGATGCTCCTGTTCACGGTGATCGTGGCGGGCATCGGCCTCTATATCCGCTCCCGAAAGACCTGACCCATGACTGACAAGAAACGCGCCCGCGATCTCGGGATCGCCCTTGGGGGAGAGACCGGCCCGCTCAATGCTATTACCGATGTGGCAGGGGTCGAGGTGGGGACGATGGAGCTCCTTTCGTCACGAGATCCGTCGCTGGCCACGCGCGGCATTCCGGTGCAGACCGGCGTTACCGCGATCCTGCCCCGCGGGCGGGATGCGCAGCCGAAACCGGTCTGGGCGGGGCAGTTCAGCCTCAATGGCAATGGCGAGATGACGGGCGCGCATTGGGTGCGCGATGGCGGCTGGCTTTGCGGGCCGATCCTGATCACCAATTCCCATGCGGTGGGTGCGGCCCATCAGGCCGCGACCCGCTGGATGATCGAGACCTATGCCGATATTTGGGAACACAACCACCTCTGGGCGCTGCCGGTGGTGGGCGAGACCTATGACGGTGTTCTCAACGATATCAACGGGATGCACGTCACCGAAGCGCATGCCCGTCAGGCAATCGATGCCGCCCGCACGGGCCCTGTGGCCGAGGGCAATACCGGCGGCGGGGCAGGGATGATCTGCTACGAATTCAAGGGCGGCACCGGCACCTCGTCGCGGCGGATCATGCTGGACGGGCAGAGCTTTACATTGGGCGCATTGGTGCAGGCCAATCACGGGTTACGCCCGTGGCTGACGGTCGCGGGCCAGAAGGTGGGGGGACAGTTCTCCGAACACCGTATCCCCGGAATGACTGCGGAGCGGGGCTCCATCATCGTGGTGCTGGCCACCGATATCCCGCTGCAATCGGGGCAGCTTGAGCGGATCGCGCGGCGGGCGTCGATTGGCATCGGGCGCGGCGGCACCCCGGGGGGTAACAATTCCGGCGATATTTTCCTTGCCTTCTCGACCGCCAACGAGATGGATCTGCCGCAGCTCTCGGGCCCGTGGCGGCAGATGGTGAGCCTCAATGACGAGCTCCTCGATCCGGTCTATCTGGCCGCGGTAGAGGCGGTGGAGGAGGCGGTGCTTAACGCGATGCTGGCCGCCGAGGATGTGGCGATTGCCCGCCCTGAAGGGGGCGGCACCTGCAAGGCCATCGATGCCGAGGCGCTTATGGCGGCGTTACGGGCGAGCGATCTATGCCCGGACGCGCCTGAGCGGGTTGCCATGTGACTGATCCTGCGGTCTTTTCGACGGATTTCTGTTTGCGGGGGGCGCGACCGATGATCTGGCGCCGAGATTTGGGAACGGGAGAGAGACCGGATGCGGGAGGGCCTGTTCATCGGGCTTGATGTCACAAGGCAATGTTCAGTCGGCGTTTTCTACGGGCTCTTGTGGGGAGCGGGCGCCACCTGCACGCAGCCTTTCCGTTCCGCGCATCGGGTGCCGCAGATCGTCTTTCAGGATTAGGTTGATACTGGCATCGATGCGGAGGCGCAGAGGGTGTGGCCAATAGGGCAAATCACGGTGCTACTGCCGGATTGGGATCTGCCGCCCCTTAGGGCCGCATCTCGCGCAGTCCGTCCACCTCGCGCAGGAGCGCCTCGAGGGCCGGATCGGCAATGCCCAGCTCGTGACATCCCGCCAGCACATTGGCCAGATACTCGCGGCTGCTACCGAGCCGCCCCGTGCCGGTTACCAGATAGCGCAGCTGGTCGTGATGCGAGATGCCGGTCTCGATCATGGCGGCCTCGGGATCGGCCACAAAACAAAGCGCCTCCACCTGACCCTGCGCGGTCTCCACAGGGGCAAAGACCGCCTTGTAGCATGGCGCCATCATTTCGCGCCGCCAGATGATCTCGGATTCGCGATCCGCCGTCTCGGCGGCCAGACGGAACACCAGACCGTCGCAATAGGGCCCGTGATCCAGCGCGGCCATCAGACCCGGTGCCTCCGCCGTGCCGCGCGCGCCAGAGCGGTCCACCAGACAGAAGCTGCGCCGGTATCCCTCGAGCCGCGCTCGCCGGACCTCGGCAAAATAGACCGCCGGATCCCACATCAACGAGCCATAGGCAAAGACCCACAGATCCTTGCCGCGATAGGGCGCCAGTGCCTCGTGGCGCATCGCCTCGCGGGTCGCATCGTCATAGCGCGGGTTGGATTGCTCTCCGGCTTCGGCCCAGATCCGGTCGATCTCGGCCATATCGAGATCGCGGAAGAAACTCACCGCCGGATCGCGGATCTTGTCGGCCAATCCCGGATGGTGGCGGAAGGCATCGGGGGCAAAACTCATGACGGGGCTCCTGATCAGACAGTCGCGACGCTAGAGAAAACCGCAGCGGATGGCCACCGGCTTTGGCAAGACAGGGGCATGTTCGCGTCCGCAGAATGTCTGGCGCCTGTGCGTTTGGGCCAAGCACGCTCTGTTTGCCTGCCGGATTGGTGCAGCGGCGGATCCGGCCCATAGTCCGGATATGGAAAGCATACGCCCAACCCAGCCGCGCGCCATTCCCAGACTCGACGTCGTCGTGATCGGCGGCGGGCAGGCGGGGCTGTCGGCGGGCTATTATCTGCGCGAGGCGGGGCTCCGGCCCGATCGCGATTTCACGATCCTCGATCATGCACCGGAAGCGGGCGGGGCGTGGCAGTTCCGCTGGCCCTCGCTGACACTCAGCACGGTCAACGGGGTGCATGACTTGCCGGGCGGGTTCGGTCTGGCCGAGAGCCTCGGGCTGGAGAACAGCCCCGAAATCAAGGCGGCGCATGCCGTGCCGCAGTATTTCCACCAGTATGAGGCGCGGTTCGGCCTGCCGGTGCATCGGCCCGTCTCTGTCCGGCAGGTCAGCTTGCGAGGCGGGCGCTATCTCGTGGAGACGGATCGGGGGCGGATTTCAGCGCGGGCGGTGTTGAATGCGACAGGCACATGGGACGCGCCCTACAGGCCCGCGATCACGGGGGCGGAGCGGTTTACGGGTCTGCAGATCCATGCGCAGGGCTATCGCGACGCGGCGCCGTTTCGCGGGATGGAGGTGGTGGTGGTCGGGGCCGGGATCTCGGCGATCCAGATCCTTGAGGAGGTCTCGCAGGTAGCACATTGCTACTGGGCGACCCGAAGCGCGCCGCGCTACCATGAGGGCTCGTTCCTGCCCGAACATGGCCGCGCGGCGGTGGCCCGGGTCGAGGCACGGGTGCGGGCAGGGCTGCCGCCCGGATCGCTGGTCTCGGCTACCGGCCTGCCGCCCTCGGAGGTGCTCGAACGCGCGCGGAGCCGCGGGGTGCTGGACCCGAAGCCCATGTTCACCGAGATGACGGAAGAGGCGGTGATCCTGCCCGATGGAACGGCCCATAGGGCGGATGCGGTGATCTGGTCGACGGGGTTCGGCAACGCGCTCGGGCATCTGGCTGGGCTCGGGCTGTTCAACGCGCAAGGCGGTATTACCATGACGGGACGGCTGGCTACGCAGGTGGAGGGACATCCGCGCCTGCATCTTCTGGGCTATGGTCCGAGTGCCTCGACCGTGGGCGCGACCCGGGCGGGACGGGCCGCGGTGAGAGAGGTTCTGGCCGATCTGAGACGGGAAGGTTAGTGCATAATACCAGAGGGATATCGGGCGTAGTTCATCCTATGATTGAAGATTGACCATCGCGGGCCAGCGGCCGGAAGCTGACCTGTGACAGAAGCCAGTCGCGGAAGGTCTCCACCGCTTGGCTGCGGCCCTCGGGTGTCACGATATAATAGCCCTGGTCGGTCGAATGTGGAGCCTCGAGCACCACTGTCAATTCGCCCGAGGCAAGCTCGGCCTCGATCAGGTAGCGCGGCAGGAGCGCGTAGCCCAGACCGGCTTTTGCCGCCTCGATTGTCAGCGAGAACTGGTCGAACCAGTGCCCGTTCTGCGGTTTTTCGTCCGAGCCCATCGTGGCAAACCAGTCCGCCCAAAGGCTCGGTCGCTCGCTGACATGCAGCTTGGGCGCGGAGGCCAGATCGCCGACTGTGACGTGGCCGCCCTTGCGCAGCGCCCCGCCCGCGACAGGCAGAACGATCTCGCTACACAGATAGGTGCAGACCGCCCCAGGCCAGAGCGGCTGGCCGTAATGGATGGCCAGATCGCATTGCGTGGTTGTGAAATCGAAAATGCCGCGGCGGGTCGTGATGTCGAAACGGGTCTGCGGATGGGTCGCCAGATAGCCGTCGAGCCGCGGCAGGAGCCAGCGTTCGGCAAAGGTGGGCAGTGCATTGATGGCAAGGATCTGGTGGTCGGGAAGGCCCGCGCGCGCGTGGCGCATGGTGGTCTCCGCCATGGCCAGAAGCCGCTCCACATCATGGAGGAAACGGCGTCCCTCTTGTGTGGTCACCACCCGTCCGGGCACCCGCTCGAAGAGCCCGAACCCGATCTGCGCCTCCAGCTCGCGGATCTGCCGGCTGACCGCGCTCTGGGTCAGGGCAAGCTCCTCGGCGGCACGGGTGAAATTGCCGTGGCGGGCGGCGGCCTCGAAGGTCTGAAGCATCTTCATATCCGGCAGGTTGCGGCGCTCGATCATAGGGGATTCCTCCGGTCTCGGGCCAGATCTAGCAGCTCTGCGGGCGAAGGTCTTCCCTCAAGGCGCCATGCGCGGGCGGAATGGGGGTAGTCCGATTGTTTGCTGGGCAGGGCTGGGGCAAGCCGCTAGGGTTCTGGCAAATCGGGCTTTCGGAGCCAACGCGAAGGACATGACCATGCTGAGCAAACCCCTTTCGACCATCACCCGCGAGACCATGGAGGCCTGCGGCGCGCAGGTCGCGCTCGATGCCGCAGGAATGGATGTGATCTCGCCAGTGACGGGTGAGGTGGTGGCCACCCTGAATGCCCATACGGTGGACGAGGCGCAGGCGATGGTGGCCGGAGCGCAGGCAGCCTTCCGCAAATGGCGCATGGTGCCCGCTCCGCGCCGTGGCGAGCTGATCCGGCTCTACGGCGAGGAACTGCGCAAGGCCAAGGCCGATCTCGGGCGCATGGTCTCGATCGAGGCGGGCAAATCGCCTTCCGAAGGCTTGGGCGAAGTGCAGGAGATGATCGATATCTGCGATTTCGCCGTGGGTCTCTCGCGCCAGCTTTACGGTCTGACCATCGCCACCGAACGTCCCGGCCACCGGATGATGGAGACATGGCATCCGCTGGGCGTGGTGGGTGTGATTACCGCCTTCAACTTCCCCTGTGCGCCGTGGTGCTGGAACACCGCGCTGGCGATTGTCTGCGGCGATCCCGTCATCTGGAAACCCTCCGAAAAGACCCCGCTGACGGCCCTTGCCTGTCAGGCCGTATTCGAGCGTGCATTGGCCCGCTTCGGCGCCGATGCGCCCGAGGGGCTGTCGCAGGTGCTGGTGGGCGGACCGGAACTGGGCGAGGTGATCGTGGATCACGAGAAGGTCGCGCTGATCTCGGCCACCGGATCGACCCGTATGGGCCGGATCGTGGGGCCGAAAGTGGCGGCGCGCTTTGGCAAATGTATCCTCGAACTTGGCGGGAATAACGCGGGCATCGTCTGCCCCTCGGCGGATCTGGACATGGCGCTGCGCGCGATTGCCTTTGGTGCGATGGGCACGGCAGGCCAGCGCTGCACCACGATGCGCCGTCTTTTCGTGCATGAGAGCATCTATGACCAGCTCGTGCCCGCGCTGAAAAAGGCCTATGCCTCGGTCACCGTGGGTAACCCGCTGGAGACGGCCGCCCTTGTCGGGCCTCTGATCGACAAGGCCGCCTATGACGGTATGGTTGCCGCTCTGGAGGAAGCCCGCCAGATGGGCGGCGTGGTGCATGGCGGCTCGCGTGAACAGGTGGGGCCGGATGCGGCCTATTATGTGAAACCCGCGCTGGTCGAGATGCCCGAGCAGGCGGGTCCGGTCAAACGCGAGACCTTCGCGCCGATCCTCTATGTCATGAAATACAGCGATTTCGACGAGGTGCTCGAGACGCATAACGATGTGGGGGGCGGGCTGTCCTCGTCGATCTTCACCACCGATCTGCGCGAGATGGAGATGTTCCTCTCGGCACGGGGCTCGGATTGTGGCATCGCCAATGTGAATATCGGCACCTCGGGGGCCGAGATCGGGGGCGCTTTCGGGGGCGAGAAGGAAACCGGCGGCGGGCGCGAGAGCGGCTCGGATGCGTGGCGCGCCTATATGCGCCGCGCCACCAATACGATCAACTACTCCAAGGAGCTGCCTCTGGCGCAGGGCGTCGTCTTCGATATCGACTGATTTTTTCACGACAGAACGGGCCCTTACAGCGGTAGGGGCCCGTCATCTATGATTGCCTCCATCGAGAAATAGGAGGTGACGGTATCGAGCTCGATTTTCTCGGTGATGCGCTGGTAGACGGCGTCGAACGCGCGGATATCCTCGCTCACGATCTTCAGCATATAGTCGTAATCGCCGCTGATGCGGTAGAAGCCCACGACCTCGGGGATGGTGTGCAGATGCTGGCGGAAGCGTTTGAGCCAGTCCCCCGAATGGTGCCGTGTGCGGATCATCGAGAAGGTCACCAGCCCCATGCCCACCGCCGCGCGGTCGATGCGGGCGGTGTATCCGGTGATGACCTCGGCCTCTTCCAGCAGCTTCAGCCGCCGCCAGAGCGCGTTTTGCGACAGACCGACCTCATCGGCCAGCTCGCGCTGCGAACGGTTCGAGTTACGCTGGAGCGCGGCAAGGATGCGACGGTCGATATGATCGAGATTCTTTTCCATTTTTCGATCATATGACCCAAACTATATACTGCCAAGCAATCAATTTGGTGAAAATCCGCGAAAGTCGCGGCGTAGGGTTAGGGAAATCAACAACGGATCCTCCCCATGACTGCTCTTACCGCGCTCCAGCGTTTCCAGGCCTCACTCGACCGTCCCGATATCATCGAATGGCTCCGTGAGGGGCTGATCGGGCGGGGCATGGCGTTCGAGACGGCCTTTGGCACGCAATCGATGCTCTATGCCGATCATATCGCGTCCGGTCGCGCGTTGCGTCAGGTGGAGGCGTTTGTGATGACCGAGATCCTGCCGATCTATTCCAACTCCCATACCGAGGCCTCGCATTGCGGTCGCGTGATCACACGGATGCGGGCCGAGGCGCGCGAGATCATCGCGCAAACCTGTGGCTGTGGCCCCGATTGTCATGTGCTCTTTGCCGGATCGGGGGCCACGGGGGCAATCACCCGTGTGATCGGGCTGTTGGACATCCCTGCACGGCGCGCGGCGGGCGAGAAGGTGACGGTGCTGATCGGGCCTTACGAGCATCACTCGAATATCCTGCCCTGGCGCGAAAGCGGGGCGGAGGTGATCGAGATCGGGGAGGCCGTCTGTGGCGGGGTCGATATGGACGATCTGGAGGCGCGTCTTGTGGCGGCCAAAGGGACCGATCTGATCGTTGGCAGTTTCTCGGCGGCGTCGAATGTGACAGGCCAGCTCACCGATGTGACGGCGGTGACCAAACTCCTCAAGGCGCATGGTGCGCTGTCGATCTGGGATTATGCCTGTGGTGCGCCGCATCTGGCGATGCGGATGGATCTGGAAGGCGCGCCGATCGATGCGATCATCTTCTCGCCGCATAAATTCGCCGGCGGTCCGGGCGGCACCGGCGTCGCGCTGATCCGCGACACCATCGTGGCACGTCAGGTGCCTGCCGCGCCGGGGGGTGGCACGGTATCTTTCGTTTCGCCCTGGACGCAGGTCTATTCGGGGCGCGTCGAGGCGCGTGAGGAAGCGGGCACGCCCAATGTGATCGGCGATATCCGCGCGGCCCTCGCGCTGATGGTGAAAACGGCCATCGGCACCGAGCGGCTGCATGACCGCGAGGTGGTGCTGCGGGCGCGTGCGCTGGAAGCGTGGCGCGATCTGAAGGGGCTGAAGATCCTTGGCAAACCGGAGGCGGCTGCGCTGCCGATCTTCTCTTTCCAGATGTTCGATGAGGCTGGCAAGCAGATCCACCCGCAGCTGATCACGCGGATGCTGTCGGACCGGTTCGGCATTCAGGCGCGGGGCGGCTGTGCCTGCGCGGGCCCCTATGCGCACCGTCTGCTGGAGATCGACCGCGCGGCCTCCGAGGCGCTGCTGGCACGGCTACAGGCGGGCGAGGAACTGGCCAAGCCCGGCTGGACGCGGCTCGATCTGAGCTGGTGCCATGACGAGGAGGATCTGACCCGCATCATCGATGCGGTGACGCAGCTGTCAAAGGACGCGGCTTCGATGGTCGCGCGCTATAGCGCCGATCCGGCGACCGCTAGGTTCGTGCCGCTCGAGGGGTGAGCAGAGGTGGGATGACAAACGGCGGGAGATATCTCCCGCCGTTTTTGTCTCAGGGTCTCAGCCCCAGGTCTGGGCGAACATCCGCAGCCAGTTGGCCCCGAGGATCTTGGTGATGCGCTCTTCCGACCAGCCGCGCGATTGCATCTCGGCGGTGAGGTTGGGGAACTCGTCGTTGCGGCGGATGCCTTCGGGCTTGGTGATCTTAGCCGAGCCGAATTCGGTCAGGGTGCGCCCTGTGCCCTTGTCCTTGTTGGCCCAGAGAAGCCACGGGCCGGGACGGGCGCGGTTATGGTTGAAATCGGTGCCGATGGCGACATGGTCCTCGCCCACCAGATCCATCGTATATTCCATCGCGTCGATCACATCCTTGACGCTCGCATCATTGCCCGCGGCCAGACCCGGCGCAAAGAGCGAGGTGCCGATGACACCGCCCTTATCGGCGCAGGCCTTGAAGACCTCGTCGGGCTTGTTGCGCGGCACATCACGCAGGCCGCGCGGCAGGCAATGGGTCACCGCGACCGGCTTTTTGGAATAGGCGATGGTATCAAGCGACGTCTGGATGCCCACATGGCTGAGATCGATCATGATCCCTGCCTCGTTCATCGCATCCACCGCCTCGCGGCCAAAGCCGGTCAGCCCGCTGTCTTTCTCTTCCAGATAGCCCGCGCCGAAAAAGTTCTGCGTGTTATAGGTCAGCTGCATGATATTGACGCCGAGATCTTTGAAGATCCCGAAATAGTCCAGCCTGTCTTCCACCGGAGAGGTGTTTTGCCAGCCAAAGATGATGCCGACCTTGCCGTCGGCCTTGGCACGTTCGATATCGGCCAGTGTCTTGATGGGCATGGCGATATCGGCATTCTCTGCCAGTTTCTGCTTCCACATGATGACATAGTCCATGCCGCCGCGGAAATCTTCCCACAAAACGGAAGAGGCCGAGATTGCGGTCACGCCCCCCTTTTGCGCCTCGAGCAGGATCTCGCGATTGAAATCGGAGCATTGCAGGGCGTCGATGACGATGGAACGGGAATGGAGGGACGTATCGGTCACTTGGGTATCCTCTCAGGCAGTCGGTGTAAGATCGGCGGGCAGCCATTCTTCGCCCGTCATGTCGGGCGTGTCGTAATCGCGGAAACGGTCGAGATGGATCTGGGCATCCTCGGCAAAGAGCGATTGCACGAGCCCCGAGGCCAGACGCCGCGCGCCCTCGGAGGCCGAGGGCACGCCCGAGGTGACCTTGCCGTGGCTGGGCACCGCCGGATAGGCAAAGCAGGTCAGGCGCTTGAGCGAGGGGCAGCTGCCCCCAGCCTTCTCGATAAAGGAGAAATCACGCGCCAGATAGGGATGCGAGGCAAGGCCCTGATTGGTAGCGGCGCGCTCGGGCCCCACCACATCGCCCCATGTCCTATACCGGCCGGCGAAGGCCGCCAGCTCGGGACGGGCGTCGAGATCGATGGTGAAGCCTGTGGCAAAGATCGCGACATCCGCCTCGATCGCACCATTGGGGGTGGTGACACGGATGCCCTCTGCGGTCTCCTCCACAGCCAGCACGGCCGCGCCCACATGCAGATGCGCGTTCGGATGGCGCGCGACCCGCTCGACCGAATGTTTGGGCGGCGGCACAGGGAAGCGGTCTCCCTCGTCCATGATCTGCCATTTCACATCATCGGGCAGGCCGACATAGCCTGCGGTCATGCCACGCGATCCGGTGCCGGTAAATTTGTCGATCACCGGAATGGCGGGGCGGCGGACCAGAAGGTCCATCCTTGCACAGCCTTCCTCGAGAGCGGTTGCGGCATTATCCATGGCCGAGGCACCAGCGCCGACCACGATCACCCGCTTGCCCTTCAGGCTCCTGGTGTCGAACACATCCGCAGAGTGATAGACCTTGCCGTTGGGGAGCCCCTGCGCGACGGCAGGCAGACGGGGCGCGCCAAGCGCATCGAGCCCTGTTGCCAGCACCACGCGGCGTGCCATGAATGTGCCCTGCGAGGTGGTCAGACGGAACAGATCGCCCTCGGGGGTGATCGCCGTGACATCGCAGTCATTGAGCACATCCGCGCCGGTCATCTTGCGATACCAGATCAGGTAATCCATCCACATCCCGCGCGGGGCAAGATGCATGGCCTCCCACGCGTCGAAGCCCCATTGTGCCTCGAACCACGCGCGAAATGTCAGCGCCGGAATGCCCATCGCGGGGCCTGCAGCCTCCTTGACGGTGCGCAGGGTTTCCATGCGGGCATAGGTTATCCACGGCCCTTCGAGATGTGCGGGCGCGCGGTCGAACAGGCGCACATTGGAAATACCCTCCATCGAGAGCGCCAGATTGGCCACCAGCCCGCAAAGCCCCGCCCCGATAATCGCCACATCCAGAACGCCATCCGTCCGCGGCATCCATGCCCTGGGCGGAAGGTTCAGCAGCGTCTTCTGGCGGGCAAGATCGGCTTCGAGGGCGGGCAGCCCGATGGGGGAGGTCATGGCAACATCCTGGAGGTCTGGGCGATGGCGTCGTTTTCGGAAGGGTCGGGAAAGCGGCAATCGGGGATGAGATCGGCGCATACCTGCCGGAACATCTCGGCAAAGCGCGTCTGGGCGGGGGTGGTCACGCGATGGCTGTCGCTGAACAGGCCCCAGAGATAGGGAATCGGTGTGTCGAGCGGCAGGATCGTCGTGCCCTTGACCGGAATGCCGTAGGCGGTGACCGGATCGATGATGGCCACGCCCAGTTCGGCCCGCGCGGCCATGATCGCATTGAGCGAGGAATTGGAAGTGATCGAGCCCGAGGGGCGGATACCGGCGGCCTGCATCGCGGCGTCGATAAGGGGGCGTAGCCGGTAGCGGTTTCCGGCGGATATCAACCGCTTGCCTGCAAGATCGCGTAGCGGGAACCGGCCATCGGGATAGGCGCGGGCCGCCCTGTCGGACAGGGCCACCACAAGCGTGCTCTCGCACAGCACATGGGCCACGAGGCCCGTGGCATCGAGCGGAAAGCCCGCGATGCCCAGATCGGCGGTGCGGTTGCGAAGCGCCTCGACCACATGATCGGCAGTCATGGTCTGCAGATCGACATCCTGCGGCAGGTCTTCGGCCAGAAGCTGCAGCGCAGGCGCCACCAGACCGCCCGCCATCGTGGGCGTGGCGGCAATGTCCAGAGCTTCCTGCCGTTCGCTGCGGATCGCTTCGGCGCGGTCGCGGATCAGTTTGAGGCCGCCCAGCACGCGGCGGGCTTCTTCGTGAAATTTCAGTCCTTTATCGGTAGGCGTGATCCGCGGGCCATTACGGTGGAACAGATCGAACCCGACCTCGGCCTCGAGCTCTTTTACCAGACGGGTCACCGTCGGTTGCGCGATATTCAGCTGCTTTGCGGCGGCCGTCATCGAGCCGCAGGACATGGCCGCCTCGAAGGCCTCGAGGGCCCGAACATCCATCATTTTATCAATCGCGCTTGACATCATTGCCCTACTATCATCCGAATTATATATAGTGACAAGTCAAGAATGCTTGCAAATTATAATCAGCCGTGAGACCAGTTCATGAGCTGTCTGATCAACAGGAGTTACACGATGTCGATGATGTTCCGTATCGCTGGTGCGCTGATGGCCGCCGGTCTTGCTCTGCCCGCCCATGCCGAAACATGGCGGCTGTCGTCGATGATGACGCCGGACAGTTTCGAGGGGCAGACCTATCAGAAATTCGCGGATCTGGTCGACGAGTATTCGAATGGTGATCTGACGATCAAGATCTATCCCAACGAGCAGATCGGCTCGATGGACTCGGTGGTCGAACAGCTTTCGGCAGGTGTGATCCAGCTGGCGCCTTCGGCTGTGGGCTTCATGTCGCGCTGGGAGCCGGGTATCAAATTCGCGGCCTCCCCCTTCCTGTTCGACGATTATGACCATTGGGCGCGCTTCATCGATGGCGATCTGTTCCAGGGCTGGCTGAACGAGGTCAAGGACGAGGCGGGCATCTCCGTGCTGGGCGATATTCCGGCGATGCCGCGCGGGTCGTTCCGCACGCTCTTGACCACCAAGCCGATCGAGACCGCAGATGACATCAAAGGCCTGAAGATCCGCCAGTACCAGAGCGACCTGATGATCGATGCCTGGACCTATCTGGGCGCCGAAGTGCGCGTATTGCCGTGGGGCGAGGTCTATGACGGCATCAATCGCGGGATCGTCGACGCGGTGACCGCACCTGCTGAATCGATTGAATCGATGCGCTTTTACGAGGTCGCGCCGAATATCATCCGCACCGATGAATATCCGCAGGCAGTGGCATTCATGATGAGCGAGAAGGCATGGGAAAAGCTCCCCGAGGCCGATCAGCAGGCGCTTTTGCGCGCACATAAGGAAGCAGCAGCCTATGGCCGTGACCTTCTGGCCAAACAGTCGGCCACGCTCAAGGCCGATCTCGAGGCGCATGACGGCGTGAATGTGAATTTCGAGTTCGACACCGCACCGCTGGTGGCCAAGATGAAAGATTTCTACGCCGAATATGACAAGGAGGGCAAACTGCCCGAAGGTCTTCTGGACGCGGTCGACGCCGCGCGTGACAAGTAATCATGGCGGTCTCCGGCGGAAATTCCCCAGCTACCAGCCCGAAGGGGCTGGTGCGCGCCTGCGACAGCGTGCTGGATGCCATTGCGATGGTGTTTGGCGTGATCTGTGCCGTAATCCTTGCGGTAATGGTCGGGCTCAACCTCTATAACGTGCTCTCCCGCTCGTTCCTCGGGGTGGCCTATGGCTGGATCTTCAACTGGACGATGCTTCTGTTCATCTGGATGCTGCTTTTGGGGCTTTTCGTCTATATCCGGCTGCGTCATGACGTGGTCGTGGATATCGTCATGACGCGATTGCCGCGCCCCGTGCGCAAGCTGGGCGGGCTTCTGGTCTGTGTGATCGGGATGCTGACGATGGCCGCAATCCTGCGCGGGGCGCCCGAACTCCTGAAGCTGCAATCCAAGCCGATGGAGGCCATCGACCTGCCGATCTATGTCCGCTCGGGGCCGCTGTTTATCTCGTCCATTCTGGTTTTTGCGCATTTCGCGCTGGATTTCCTGCGTATCCTGACGGGGCAGGGCGAGGCCTTCGTCCGCAATGACACAGTCGAGGGAGCGCCCGAATGACACTTGGGTTCATCGTCATCGGCGGGTTTATCCTGCTTATGCTACTGGGTGTTCCGGTCACCATCGCCATCGGCGCCAGCTCCATTGCGGGGCTCTATTTTGCCGGTTTCGGCGATATGGCTCTGGTTGTGCCGCAGCAGATCCTCGATGGGGCGGCCAAGCCCGCGCTCTTGTCGATCCCCTTCTTCATTCTGGCCGGTAACCTGATGAATGCGGTCGGGCTGACCGACCGGATCTTCAATTTCTGCCTCGCGCTGGTGGGGCATTTCCGGGCGGGTCTGGCCTATGTCAACGTCATCGCCTCGCTCCTTTTTGCGGGTGTGTCGGGGGCGGCCACGGCCGATATCGCGGGGCTCGGACAGCTCGAGGTCCGCGCCATGCGCGAGCGCGGCTACTCGCCGGAATTCTCGGCAGCACTGACCGTGGCCACCTCGCTGGTGGGGCCGATCGTGCCGCCGTCGATCTCGCTCATTGTCTATGCGTGGCTTGCCAATGAATCGGTCGCGCGGCTCTTCCTTGCAGGGATCGTGCCGGGCATTCTGGTGGCGCTGTCGTTCATTCTCTATATCCGCGTGGTCTCGACATGGACCCCGATGCCGCGTGAAAACCGCGCCACCCTGCGGCAGGTGGGCACCAGCGCCATGGAAGGGATTCCCGCGCTGATTGCACCGGGGATCATCCTTGGCGCCATCGTCTTCGGCTTTGCCACCGCGACCGAAGCCGGCGTCATTGCCTGCGGCTATTCGATCCTGATCGGCCTGTTCTACCGCTCGCTCACGGCGCGCGGCATTTGGGACGCGCTGGCCTCCTCGGCACGGCTCTCGGCGCTGATCATGATGATCATCGGTTTCTCGCAGATCATGGGCTGGCTCTTCGCCTTCGAGCAGGTGCCGCAGGCCTTCGCCTCGGGGCTTCTCGAGGCGATCAACCAGCGTTGGGTCTTCATGGTGTTCACCATCGTGCTTCTGGTGATCATCGGCTGTTTCATGGAAGCCTCGCCCGCCAAGATCATTCTGTTGCCGCTCCTGCTGCCTGCCGCTGATGCCTTCGGGATCGACCGCGTGCAATTCGGGATGGTGATCACGTTGGCCCTGCTGCTGGGTATCGCCACGCCACCGCTGGGCGTCGGCCTCTATCTGATGTCGGCGGTCTCGGGCGTGAAATTCGAGCGCCTTTCGGTCGCCATCCTCCCTTTGATGATCCCCCCGATCATCGTCCTGATCCTGATCGCAAGCTTCCCGCAGATCACTCTGTGGTTGCCCGATCTGGTTATGGGCCCGAAATAGGGTCCAGCCTATGTATGTAACGAGTGTGTTGGTTGCATAACGAGTAGCGTGTGTGGATGGCGGGCCCCGTGTGTTGGGGCCCGCCATTTTCCTGTCTGCCTGTATGGCACCGAACCGCAGGAGCCATAAAAGAAGGCCGCATCCGGAAGGATACGGCCAGTCGGGGATAATCGGGTCCGGCTCAATGCAGGATCTGGGCCAGGAACTCCTTGGCGCGCGCGCTTTGCGGCCTGTCGAAAAACTCCGCGGGCGGGCCTTCCTCGATGATCTCGCCACGATCCATGAACACCACGCGGTCCGCGACCTGACGCGCAAAGCCCATCTCGTGGGTCACGCAGATCATGGTCATGCCGTCTTTCGCGAGCACCTCCATCGTCTCCAGCACCTCCTTGACCATCTCGGGGTCAAGCGCCGAGGTCGGTTCGTCAAAGAGCATGATCTCGGGTTCCATGCAGAGCGAGCGGGCAATGGCCACGCGCTGCTGCTGGCCGCCCGACAGCTGGATGGGATATTTATGTGCCTGTTCGGCGATGCGGACCTTCGCCAGATAGGCCATGGCACGGGCCTCCGCCTCCGGTCGCCCGAGCCCGAGCGAAGACATCGGTGCCAGCACGCAGTTCTCGAGAATGGTCATATGGGGGAAGAGGTTGAACCCCTGGAACACCATCCCCGTGAGCGAGCGCACCTTGGCGATATTGGCGCGGGTGCCGTTGAGATCGGTGCCATTGACCGAGATCATGCCATCATCATGTTTCTCGATATGGTTGATGCAGCGGATCAGGGTGGATTTGCCGGATCCCGAGGGGCCGCAGACCACCACCCGCTCGCCGGGACTGACCACCATATTCACATTGGTCAGCGCGCGGAACTCGCCATAGTATTTATAGACAGCGGCCATGCGGACGGCGGGGATCGGGGTGCCATGGGTCTTGGCTGGGGTGAAATCGGGCATAGCGTTTCCCTCGGTTCAGGCGGCTTTGGGATTGGGCTTTCTGGCCGCAGTCTGGGTGAAGGAGCGGGCGAAATGCGCCTCGATCCGGCGTTGGGCAAGATCCCAGAGCGTGGTCAGCAAGAGGTAATAGCAGGCGGCCGCGGCATAAACCTCGAGCGTCTGGAAATCCTGCTGCATCAGCTCGTCGGAACGGCGCATGATCTCTTCGACCGAGATGACCGAGGCCAGCGAGGTGGCCTTGAGGAGGCTGTTGATCGAGTTGCCCAGAGGCGGCACCATCAGGCGGAAAGCCTGCGGTAGGGTCACCCGCCAGAAGATGGTAAAGGGCGAGAGGTTGAGCGACCAGCCTGCCTCGGTCTGGCCTTTGGGCACCGACATGAAGCCCGAGCGCACGATTTCGGCCATATACGCGGCCTCGTGCAGGATCAGCCCGACAAGGGCACAGGTGATCACATCGAGCTTCAGCCCCAATTGCGGCAGGCCGGTATAGATGACGACCAGCTGGATCAGCAAAGGCGTGCCGCGGAAGAACCAGATATAGGCGCGGGCGGGCAGGCTGATCAGGCGTTGCGGAGACATACGCGCCATCGCGATGGCTGTCCCAAGGATGAGGCCCCCGATCACGGAGGCCACGGTCAGGGCGATGGTCACGCCAACGCCGCCGATCAGGAAGCTGTTGACCAGATAGCCGAAAAAGGCTTCGGGATCGAATACGGTCATTGGCGTGATCCTTTTTTATGCACTCAGTGGCTCAGCTTACGCCCTCAGTTCGAGGGGCCGGGACCCGCGATGGACACTTTCTCGCCCTCGGGCAGCGGCGAGAGCTTCCATTTGTCGAAGAGCGCCTGATAGGTGCCGTCATCCTGCATCTCGTCCATCGCCTTCACGACAGCATCGGCCACGTTCTTGTTGGCGAATGCCATCGTGGTGCGGGTCTTGCCAAGGCCCGTCAGCACCTCTTTCGCCTTCTCGCGCTTGACCAGATCCGCGCCAACGCTGTCGACGACCAGCGCGTTATCGACCTGACCGGCCTGTAGCGCGGCCACAACGGCGCTGGCGGTGGCGAAGCCGCGGATGTCGATCTCTTTCTTGCCCGCCGCGACATTGGTCTCGTTGAGCTTCTTCAGCCAGTTCTGCTGGTAGCTGTTGGTCTCGACGCCCACGGTCTTGCCCTGGAGATCGGTCTCCGAGGCCAGCGTCGCATCGCTGCCCGGTTTCGCGATGACCGCGATCGACTGTTCCGAATAGGGAACGGTCCACATCATCTTGGAGCGCTCCTCGGTCCAGAACATGCCGGTGTTCATCCCGTCGATCCGGCCGCCCTTCATGGCGGGGATCATCGCGGGAAAGTCCATGCGCACGAGCTCCACATCGACACAGACGCGTTTGGAGATCTCGTCGGCCAGATCCACATTCAGACCCTGCAGCTTGCCGTCCTTGTCGACGAATTGCTGCGGCGGGTTGGTGGGGTTGATCGAGAGTTGCAGCTTGCCCGCATCGATCAGGTCGGCATCGGCAATGGCGGGCGTGCACTGGGCATGGGCGGCCAGCGGCGCCACGAGTGCGACGCTCAATGCGGCAATCTTGGGGAGTTTGAACATCTGGGAGTTCCCTTGTTGGTCGACGCGGCGTCTTCATGGCCGCTATCAGAAACCGGGCAGGCACCATGCCTCCCCGGCCGGTCTTATCAGAATTTCTCGGTGATCGCGCGGATCTGGACGCGGGCGAAATTTCTGACATGGGGGGTGAAGGGACCAAAGCCTTTCACCTTATGGAATTCCGGCGTGTCGAAGGCCCATTTGCCTGCGACCTCGTAGACGGCGGCATATTTCTGGCCCTCGCCCACAGTGATATAGCGTTGGGCGCTCAACCAGCCGGGGCAGGCGAGCAGATCGGGGAAATGCTGGCTGACATACCATTCGGCAAAGGCGTCCTCGTGTTCGGGGTCGATATCCACGCGCACGATATGGGTGAAGGGGGCGTCGTCCATGGGGTCCTCAGACATGTTCGGCCAACTGTCCGGTCGCGCGCAGGGCGGCGACGATCTTGGCCCTTTGCTCGGGCAGCACCGGCATCAGGGGCGCACGGGGCGCGTCATTGGCGATGATGCCCATCTCTTTCAGTCCGGTCTTCATTCGCGTGTGCATATCCATAACCGGCTGCTCATGGTAGATGGCACGGATCACAGGATAGAGACGGTCATTGGCTGCGCGTAAGGCAACGAGATCATTCGTATTTGCGGCGGCCCACAGATCGATGAACAGATCCGGCACAAGGCTGATGAGCCCCGACAGGATCCCGTCGCACCCGATGGCCAGCTGCGGCAGGAACCAGTTGAAATTCGAGGCGAGCACCGCCACATCGGGGGCCGATGCGCGCAGGGCGCGCAGGTTCTCGTCATAGGCGAGGATGCTGTCACAGCCTTCCTTCACCGCGATCACACCCGGCACAGAGGCGATCTCGGCCAGCACCTTTGGCGCATAGCCCATGCCCGACCCGAGCGGATACTGGAAGATCGACACTGGTAGCGAGACGGCCCGCGCGATGGCCTCGACATAGGCTCCGGGGGCGCGGGCGGTCAGCGAGGCGCCCCCTCCCAGCGGAATGGCGGGAAAGACCACGATACAATCGGCGCCTGCGGCCTCGGCCTGACGCGCCTGATCGATGGCCACATCGGTCGCATGGGCGATCACGCCTGCCAGAAGCGGTTTGGTGCCGATCTTGGCGCGGGTGCGGTGGATTACCTCGACGCGCTCGGCATCGCTGAGCGCGCCGCCCTCGCCCGCATGGCCATTGACCAGCACCGCCGTGATCCCCGCAGGGCAGGCGCAATGGTCCAGCACGCGGTCATAGCCCGCCCAGTCGATGGACATATCCTCAAGGAACGGCAGAACGGTCGCGACCGTGAGGCCATGCAGATCCTTGCCTGTCAGTTTGCTCATGATGTGCTCCTCAGGCGGCAGGTTTGCGGCGGGGGAATTTCAGCGTGGCGCGGGCCTTGAGAACCTCGAGTCCGGTCTCGTTAGTGGCGCTGGCTTCCCAGATGATGGTCCGGTTCTCCTCGACCTTCTCGGCAATCCAGACCGAGAACGAGATCGTATCGCCATAGAAAACGGGGCCGGTGAACCAGAAACGGTCCTCGATGGAGACGCCAATGGTCCCGACAAGCTCGGCGGTCAGCACCGAGGTGCACAGCCCCGCCACCATGATGCCCGGTGCCAGACGTTTGCCAAAGCGGGTGTCGGCGGCATAGGCCTCATCGACATGGACGGGGCCGAAATCGCCGGTTGCGGCAATATAGAGCGCGCCATCGGCTTCGGTGACGGTCTTGTTCAGGGTGACCTTGTCGCCAACCTCCAGATCGTCGAAGGATTTGGGATCATACATATCGGCCTCCGCTCAGGCTGCGTAGGGCACAAGTTGTGCTGTGCCGGTGGCCACAACGGTGCCCTCGGGGTTCAGCGTGCAGGTGATCGCGCAGGTGATTTCGGTCTCTGTCAGGGCGGTGACCTCGGCGCGGGCCTCAACCGAATTGCCGATATGGACGGGCGCGGGGAAGTCGAAGGCCACGCCTATGATGCGCCACTCGGGACCGGCCAGGCGATTGAGGGCCGTGGACGCCATGGCGCCAGCGATCAATTCGAAAGCCACCTGTGCTGGGGCCCCCAAGGCGCGGGCGCGGGTGGCATCGACGTAAAGACCGCCCAAGTTGCCGCTGATGCCGGTGAACATCGCCTGTTCGGCCACGGTAATGGTTTTGCGGAAGGCGAAGCTGTCGCCGGTTTTCAGAGTGCTCATGCTCATACCCCCAGAATATCGAAACCTTTTTTGATCACGCCGCGGGCGATCAGCATGCGGTGGATCTCGGAGGTGCCGTCATAGATGCGGGTGACGCGGGCGTCGCGATACATCCGTTCGAGCGGCATCTCCTTGGTGAAGCCCATCCCGCCGAAGACCTGGATGGCGCGGTCCACCACGCGGCCCTGCATCTCGGAGGCAGCAACCTTGACCGCCGAAACCTTGGTGCGCACATCGCGGCCCTGATCGATGTCCCAAGCGGTGTTCAGCACCATCATCTTCACGCCGAAGATCTCGGTCGCGCTATCTGCGATCAGTTTCTGGACCATCTGGAACTCGCCGATGGGCTGGCCGAACTGTTTGCGGTCGGCGGCATAGTCGCGCATCAGATCGAGCGCGCGCGTGGCCATGCCCACGGCGCGCGCGCCGATATGGGCCAACCGGATTTCCTCGACCGAGGTCATGATCAGCTTGAAGCCCTGACCGACCTCGCCCAGCACCGCGTCTTTGGGGATGCGTACATTGTCGAATACCAGTTCCGCATGGCCATAGCCGCGATGGCCCATCATCGGCTGGGTGCGCGAGACCTTGAAGCCCGCGGTGCCCTTGTCCACAAGGAACAGCGTGATGCCGCCACGGGCGCGCTTATCCTTATCGGTCAGGGCCATGACGATGACGTAATCGGCGATATCGCCATCCGAGATGAAATGCTTGGTGCCGTTGATCAGCCATTCGTCGCCCTCGAGCACCGCATTGGTCGAGATCGAGGCCGCATCCGAGCCCGCGCCCGGTTCGGTGATCGCCATGGCGCAGATCTTCTCGCCACGCACGGTGGGCAGGAGATATTTCTCGCGCTGCTCGCCCTTGCACTCGAGAAGCATCGGATAGACCTGACCGAAGACGCGGCGGATCAGCGCATCCGAGGTCTTGCCCAGCTCTTCCTCGACAAAGCAGTGGTCCACACAGCTCAGGCCGCCGCCGCCCACATCCTCGGGCATATTCATGGCATATAGGCCCAGCTCTTGTGCTTTGGCCTTGATGACCGCGAGCTTGTCGGCGGGCACGCGGGCGGTTTCCTCGACCTCGGCCTCGAGCGGCTGCACTTCGGTCTCGACGAAGCGGCGCACGGTGTCGACCAGCATACGGGTTTCTTCGGGGATGGAGAAATCGATCATGTTCTTCTTCCGGAGGGGCCGCGCGAGGCGGCGCGTCAAGTCAGGCAGCGCGAACCGCGCCGGTTTCGATCAGGGCCTCGATCTCGTCGGGGCTCAGCCCCAGCTCGGCCAGAACCTCGCGGGTCTGGGCGCCGAGCGGTTGCGGGATCAGGCGGGCTTTGGGGGATTGGCCATCATAGCGGGCAGGGTGCATCACCATGGTGATCTCTTCGCCCGAGGCATTCGTGGTGGTTTCAAAAGCGCCCAGATGGGAGAGCTGCGGATCGTCCATCAGGTCGGGGTAATCCTGCACCGGCGCGTGCCACACCTTGGCGGCCTCCAGCATCGGCAACCAATACGCGGTGGGATGCTGCGCCAGACGCGCACTCACCGCGCGGGTGATCTCCTCGCGCTTGGTGAAGCTCTCGTCATCGCCGAATTGCGCGAGCTCGGGCGCCTCGAGCCCTTTGGCCAGCGCCGAAGGGGCCGCCATCGAGATGGCAAGGAAACCATCGGCGGTTGCGTGGATGCCATAGGGGCCGGGGCTGAACCACGAGGCAATCCCCGAGGGGCCGCGCGGGCTGTCCGATTGCGCGCCGTTGAGGAAGGCGGTGAGCGATTCACCCTGCAGGTCGATGGCGGCCTGATAGAGGTTCACCTCGACCAGACGGCCCTTGCCGGTTTGTGTGCGGGCATAGAGCGCCGCCAGAATGGACATGGCATAGAGCGAGGCGGCATGTTGATCAACGAGCACGGTGCCCACGGCGGTGGGAGCCCCGTCGGCCTGACCCGTGCGGGCGGCAAGGCCCGAAAGCGCCTGCAACAGCAGATCCTGTCCGGGACAGTCCTTCCACGGGCCGGTGGTGCCGAAGCCCGACGAGACCGCATAGATCAGGCGCGGATTGATCTCGCGCAGGGTCTCGTAGCCGATGCCGAGCTTTTCCATCGTGCCGGGGCGGAAATTCTCCATCACCACATCGGCGGTGGCGGCCAGTTTCTTCACGGCCTCCACACCCGCGGGCGATTTCAGATCGACCACGATCGAGCGTTTGTTCCGCCCTGTCGCCAGATGGTTGACGCTATCGGAGCCCACGAATTTATTGGCCACCGCCCAGTTGCGCTGGAAGGCGCCGCCCGGAGGTTCGATGCAGATCACGTCAGCGCCAAGATCGCCCAGTGTCTGGGCTGCAAGCGGCCCTGCTAGATAGTGATTGAAGCTGAGGACGCGAACGCCTGCCAACAAATCCATACTCTTAATCCTTGATACTCTTGCCCTTTTGTCGGGCCCGATCCACGTCACCGGAGTGCTGAAGGGGGTTGGTGACCATTGGACCACTATCCGGCAGCATCGGGGTTCCGGCAATATCACTATGGATTATTTATTGATGCTCATGGATATCTTAAAATTATTGATGATTCGGAATTTTATGGATAAACTTCGGTCATCTAACCGGTTCCTCCTGAAAGGCTTACATGAACCTCCGTCAGCTCGAGATTCTGCGTGCCGTGGTGCGCACCCGTTCGACCGTCTCCGCCGCCGAGACATTGGGCATGTCGCAACCCGCCGTCAGTAACGCGGTGAAGGCGATGGAAGGAACGTTGGGCTTTGCGCTGTTCGAGCGCTCGCAGAAGCGGATGAACCCCACGCAGGAGGCGCTGATCCTGCTGGGCGAGGCGGAGCTGCTATTCCGCATGGCCGAGGCGATCAACCAGACGGCGGCGCATCTGAAATCGGGCAAGAAAGGGCGCCTGAGGATCGTGGCGACTTCCGAGCTGTCGGAAACACTCCTGCCGCGTGTGCTCGCGCGGTTCTGGGCCGAGCATCGCGGTGTGGAGATCTCGCTCGAGACGCAGCGGCTCGATGTGATCATGGAAGAGGTCGAGCAGGGCGTTGTCGATATCGGGCTGGCGATGGAGCCGCATCCGCGCAGCACGCTCGATTTCGAGCCGCTGGCCGAAATGGAGATGGTCGTGGCGGTGCACGAGGCCAATCCGCTGGCGCGGCGGATCACGGTCAACCCGCGCGATCTGGAGGATCAGGTGATGATCAATGCGCGCACCTCCAGCCGGATCGCCTCGCTGATCGAGGCGGCCTTCCGCAAGGAGGGTGCGCGGCTGGTGCCCGATATGGATGTGCGCTTCATGAATGTGGCGGGGCATATGGTCGAGGAAGGCTTGGGCATTACGATCATGGATGCGCTGACGGCCACATCCTCGCGCTTCCGGCATCTGCGCGCGGTGGCGCTAGAGCCGCGGGTCAACATTACGCTCTCTGCGATCACCCAGCATAACCGATTGAATTACATAATGATCCAGTCATTCCTGCGCCATGCCAAGGCCGAGATCGCCTCGCGCGGGATCAGGGTTCCATAAGCGCGCGGGCAGCGTTTTCCTGCGCCTGCAGCGCCTTGCGGCGAATCTTGCCGAACCCGTCGCGGGGCAGGGCCGCTTCCTGACGCAGCGTTTTCGGAATATCGCCCGGCTCCAGATGCGCGCGCAGGAAGGTGCGCACCTCGTCAAGATCCAGCGCATCGGGGCCCGAGACGAGCGCCATCACCGATTGTCCCCAGTCGCGATCCTCCACCCCGAAACAGACGGCGTCGTTGATCTGCGGATGGCGCAGGAGGGCTGCTTCGACCCGCTCGGGATGGACCTTATGGCCGCCGGTATTGATCACGTCATCGCGCCGTCCGGACAGGTAGAGGTAGCCATCCTTGTCGAGCCATCCGGCATCGCCCACCGAATAGAACCCGTCCTCATCCGCACGCGGTTGCGGCGCATCCTTGCCCAGATAGCGCGAGCGGCCCGAAAGATCATCGGGGCGCATGAAGACCTCGCCCACCTCGTCGGGTCCAAGGAGCGCGCCTTGGGCATCGCGGATACGGATCTGGGTCTCGAAGCCCCGCCCGACAGATCCCACATGCTCCAGCCATTCGGGGCCGGTAATGACGGTCTGTCCGGTATTCTCGCCCGAGCCATACATCTCGTAGACACGCTCGGGGCCAAGAATATCCATCCATGCCTTCTTCAGCCATACAGGGCAGGGGGCCGCCGTGTGGTAGAGCGCATGGAGCGAGGCGAAGCTGGCATTGGCGGTGGGCCAGAGATCGAGTATCCTGACCAGCATGGTGGGCACTGTCAGCAGGAAGCCTACCTTGAACCGGTCGACGGCCGCGATCACCTTTGCCGCGTCGAACCGCTCCATCAGGATGGTGGTGTTGCCCTCGAAGATGCCGTTCTGGGTCCATGTCAGGGGCGCGTTATGCGACATCGCCGCACAGGTCAGCTGCACCTGATCGGTGCGGAACCCGAGCGCCGGCGCCACATCGCCCCAGGTCTTGCCGGGCGCGCGCAGATAGGGCTGGTCATCGGCCATCAGTTTGGGCAGGCCGGTCGAGCCGCCCGACATCAGGATCTTGCCCGGATGCGAGGTGACATTGGGCACGGGATCGGCGCTCTGGGCCGCGGCCCGTGCCTCGAGTGTCGCGCGGTCCAGACAATCGGGATCGGGCGTTTCCTGAATGCACAGCTTGCCCTCGACCCGCGACAGAAGCGCGTCACGCGTCTCGGGGGGCAGGTTCGGATCGAACCCCATCGTCGTCGCGCCGAGGCGCCAGATCGCCAGCGTCGTGAACAGATGGGCGGGCGAGTTGCGCAGCCCGAAGGCCACCACATCGCGCGGCGTCACGCCCTCTTCCATCAGCACGCGGGCATAGCGGTTGACCTGCGCATCCATCTCGGCCCAGGAGAACCGCGTCTCGCGATCATCGGCCGCGATATAGACCAGTGCCAGCGCCTCGCCCCGTGCGGCGGCAAGTTCTGCAAGGCGTTCACCGAAGCTGCGGAGGCTGTCTGTCGTCATGGCGATGGTCCTGGAAATGCAGGGCCCCGAGCGCGCAGGCACATCAGGGGCCGGATGTATAATCGCGGCTAGATGTACCTGCCATCATGGGCTTGTCAAGGAAGGCCGCCCTCAGGCGACCATATCCATCATCCGGTAGAGCTGGGTGACCGAGACGATTCCCATCCGGCGTAGCGGCAATGCGGGCAGCTTCGGTGCGGGACCGTTGGGAACCTCGATCTGCGCCAGATTTCCTTTTTCGGCCATGACCTTGCCCACGAGGGTGCCATAGGAGCTGGCCATCGCCACGCCGCGGCCGCAATAGCCATAGGCCGTCCAGATGTTGGGGCGGGGCTGGTCGATACGGGGCATGAAGTCCCGCGTCATCCCGACCCGTCCGGCCCAGCGATGGCTGATGCCGATGTTTTTCAGCTCGGGATAGATGCGGTGCAGGGAGGCGATGACATGGGCGAAATCGCCATTCTTGCGCGGCCCGTCCAGCAAGCCGCGGGTGCCGAACAGCATCCGCCGGTCGCTTTCCATGTGCCAGTAATGCAGGATGCGGCGGCTGTCGGAGGCCGACTGGCCGTGACGCATGATCCGTGCCGCGATCTCCTCGGGGATCGGGTCGGTGGCGACCATATGGGTGTGGATGGTGGCCAGCTGCGCGCCGCTTTCACGGTCGAGCCCATTGCCATAGGCATTGGTGGTGATCAGCACCTGTCCGGCCCGGACTACGCCCTGTGCGGTCCGCACCCTTGTGCCGTCCGGACCATGCTCGAGGCCGGTGACAGGGCTGTTTTCATGGAGGATGACGCCAAGGCCCTGCGCCGCACGGGCAAGGCCGCGCGCATAGGCCAGCGGGTTGAGCGCACCACATTCGTGGTCGATCATCGCCCCCATATAGGTCTCGGTGCCCAGATGCTCCGCCGTCTGGGCGCGGTCGAGCATCGCGAGGCCCTTCGTGCCATCGGCCGTCCAGCTCTCGCAACGTTCCCTGGTGCGCGCAAGCCCCGCCGCATTATGGGCGGGCAGGATCCAGCCGTTCTTGCGCAGATCGCATCTGATATCGAAGCGCGCGATCAGATCGAAGACCTGCTGCACGGTCCCGTCGCCGAATGCTGCCATCGCGCCACCGCGCTCACGTCCATATTGGGCGATCAACCCCGTGCGGCTGGTCTTGAAGCCGCGGATGACAGAGCCGGAATTGCGCCCCGATCCGCCCCAGCCGACATGGCCCGCCTCGAGAAGGCGCACATCGAGCCCGCGCTCGGCCAGCGCGATCGCAGCCGTCAGCCCGCTATAGCCCGCACCGATCACCGCCACATCGCAACGGACCTCGCCCGCGAGAGGGGCCGCGCCCAGTGCGGATTCCTGCGCGACATCGCCCCAATAGGCTGGAAACTTGACGCTGCAATCCGGCCGGTTTGCGGGCTGCGGGGTGGAAGGGGAAGACATTCGATACCTCGGTGCCGGTCAGGCCTTGGGAGTTGGGGTGATTTCGTGCAACCTCAGCGTGGTTGCATAATGGAAGTCGAGCTCGGCCTTGGCGGTGGCGCCATCGCGGCGGGCGAGTGCTGCAAAGATCCGCTGGTGGTCGGCAAGGGCTGCAGCCGGACCGTTATCGCGTTCGAGCTCGTTCGAACGGATCAGACGGACCCTGTCGAGCACGCGGCGGGTCTCGGCGACGAGCATGCTATTTTGCGAAAGCTCCGCAATCAGCATGTGGAAATCGGCATCGAGTACACTGAATTCGGCGCGCGAACTGCTGGCGAGGGCTCCCGATTGCCGGTCCAGAACATGGGCGATCCGGTCAAGGTCCTCGTCGCGCGCGGATTTCACCAGCCGGTCGACTGCCAGATGTTCGAGCGCCGCCCTGATCCGGTAGGTCACCTCGACCTCGTCATAGCTGTAGTTGCGCACGGCATATTTGCGCCCCACGCGCTCGACCAGCCCTTCGCTCTCGAGCCGTTTGAGCGCATCCCGTGCCGGAACCCGGCTCGCGCCGAACCATGTTGCGACATCCTCCTCGCGCAGGGGATCGCCCATCCGGAACTCATGGCTGATGAGCCGCGCCTTCAGCCCTTCATAGATTTCCGATCCGCGCGTCTGTGGTTGATGTTTTTCGGGCTGGGTCTGGGGAGTCATGAAAACCTCTTTTGGTTTCAGTATACCTAGTTGGAAAAGGCGTTCCATATCCGATATTCACGAATATGAAAATTTACATAGTATTTGCAATGTTATCCGAATTTTAAGCGTTATATTTGTGCTGTGCCTGTCTTTTGCGCGTGTTGTGCGGGGTTGGTTATGCGCTGTGCTGGTCATTTCGGTATACATTATTGCAACTATAACCCGTGTTCGAGCGGGAGCGAAGCCGCAGGGTTGTCTCCGAATGCCTCGTGATGCCGTGCGGCCAGTCGACGACCCGCGGCGGATGCGCAGGCCTGTTGCTTCTGTCGATACGGGGGCGAACAGATGGGCGCTTGCCGGTAACGTGCTGCAGAACACCGTAGACTCCGGTGCGTGGCGGGCCTGCGCTCCCGCTCACCGGTCTCCAGAGGACCCGTTTTTCGCGCCGCGATTTCCAATGGCCGCGGTATCGCCTAGACTATGCGCTGGATGATGACAGCGGGCTTCGGCCCGACATGCTGGATGTGGATTGAAGACATGAAGATGATTATCGATACGGACCCGGGCGTTGATGACGCGATGGCGATCCTTTACGCCGCTGCGCACCCCGGGATCGAGTTGCTGGGGCTGACAACGGTCTTTGGCAATGTGACGGTCGAGCAGGCCACCCGCAACGCGCTGCATCTGGTCGAGCGGGCGGGCCTCGATATACCGGTGGCGCAGGGGGCCTCCAAGCCGTTGGTGAACGGGCCGATCGAGCCCAGTCACCATGTGCACGGGCCGGAAGGGTTTGGCGATATTACCGATATCACCGTGTCGCGCAAAGCGATCTCCGAGAGCGCGCCGGAGTTTCTGGTCAGGATGGCGCGCGAATATCGTGGCGAGCTGGTCCTGTGCCCTGTCGGGCCGATCACCAATATCGCCCATGCGATCGCGCTCGATCCCGGTTTTGCCGGCAATCTGGCGGAGATCGTATTCATGGGCGGGGCGCTCGATGTGCCGGGCAATGTCTCGCCCGTGGCCGAGGCCAATACCTATCACGATCCCCATGCGCTGGATGTCGTGGTGCAGAGCGGCGCGAAGATCCGCATGGTCGGGCTGGATGTGACCAATAAGGTGCTGCTCGATGCCGCTGATTTCGCGGCGCTCGAAGGGATCAACCCCACCCATGGGGCCTTCCTGCGCGAGATGAGCCATTTCTATCTGGAGTTCTACAAATCCCGTGGCCAGATCGGATGCGGGCTTCATGATCCGTTGACAGTGATGTCGGCGGTGATGCCGGATCTTCTGGGGCTGACAGTGACACCTCTGGCGGTGACGCTGGAGGGGCCCGAGGCAGGCGCTACGCGGCGTGGGGCAGGGCGTCCTCCGATCGAGGTGGCCACCAGTTGTAATCCCGATCAGGTCAAGGATCTGTTCTTCGCGCCCTTCCGCTAGGACGTGTCGCGCCACCTTCCGGGGTGGCGCGCTTATTCGCTGGCGGCCTTGTCAGGAGGCCGCACGGTTGCGATAGCGGGCCGAATGGATACGGTTGCCGCAGGTCTTGCTGTTGCAATAGAGCCGCTTGCCATTGCGGGTCGTATCCAGAAACAGCCGGTTGCAATCATGGCCTTCGCAGGTGCGCAGCCGTCCCCATTCCCCTATGATGATGAGGCGCGACAGTGCGTAGGTGGTGATCGCCTTGATATGGTCGATATAGCTCGCATCCTCCAGCGTATAATGGAAATGCGGGGTCGGATCCTCGGGGTGGGTCACGATCTGCGGGATCGCCGAGGCCGAGAAGAACAGTTCGTTGAGCATATCCATGCGCGGTTGCAGCTCTGGGGTGCGGATAATTTCATTGAGCCGCTGGCGCAGATTGCGCATGGCCAGTAGCTCGGCCTGTGAGCCATCGGGCTGATAGAAGATTTGTAGCGCGCGCCCCATTCTCAGCAGCGACTCGCTATCGGGCAGCCCTTCCTGCCCGCCGCGTTCGGGCAACGAATTGACCAGCGCGACGGCCATTTCTGCCGATGGTTGGGTGTCAGTACCAAAAAGCATCTTGCTCATTTTGCGGGCTTCCCTCTCTGGAGCGGGGTGGTATCGCCCCATAAATCAGCAAAAGATATTTAGTCAATGAATAAAACACTTCTGATCAATCCGGCGCAAGCTGGAAAATTTCCTTGTTTTAAAGACTAAAAATCGCATGAAAAATAGATATTGTCGGATTTTCTCCAGTAATTCGTCAGTTTCAAAACTATTGACAGGCCTGTTTATGCTTCTGCTTACTTGTCCTGCATCGTGCATTATTTGCCTGATGTTACCTATAAAATTATGAGGCGGCTGACAATTTACTGATTCAAAATTCAATTTGCACATGGTTGTCATAATCCCGCCCATGTCCCAACAGGAGCAAGCAAACAAGATGTCCCACATTTCTTTGCCGATACTCACGCGACACAGTTCCACAGCCTCGGCCCGCGCGGCGCTTGGCGCTGTCATGGTGGTCTGGGCAACGGGTCAGGCGTTCGCCGCCGATACCGACACGATCCATATCGCCTCGAGCGCCCCCCTGACCGGACCGGCCGCGGCCTACGGGATCGAAACGATGAACGGGCTGCATCTGGCCATCGACGAGATCAACAAGGCGGGCGGGATCGGTGGCAAGCAGATCGAGCTGACCGAGCTGGATGACCAATGCGATCCCACACAGGCGGCCACGGCGGCCAATCGTATCATCTCGGACCGCTCCATCGTGGCGGTGGTAGGCAATGTCTGCAGCTCGGCGACGCTGGCACAGATGCCGATCTTCGGACGGGTCAAGCTACCGGTCATTGCCGCGACCGCCAGCTCACCTGCCCTGTCGAAAAAGGGCTTCGCCAATTTCGCGCGCATCATTCCCAATGACGATCTGCAAGGCGCGGGCAGTGTCGAGCTCGGCACCGATGTGCTGGGATACAAGAAGCTCGCCGTGCTCTATCCCAGCGATGATTACGGACAGGTCTTGCTTGATATCGCCAAGGATACGGCGGCCAAAACGGGCGGCGAGATCGTGGCCTCCGAGACCTATGTCTCGGGCTCGACCAATGACTTCTCCTCGCTGCTGGCCAATGTCGCGGCCGCCAAACCCGATGCCCTGTTCCTTGCGGGCTATTATGCCGATATGGGTGCTGCGGTCAGCCAGTCTGTGCGGGCCTTTGGCGGCGAGAAGATCCCGCTTCTGGCCAATGCTCAGACACAGGTGCCCGAATATGTCGATCTGGCAGGCAAGGCCGCCGAGGGCACTTGGGTGACCAATGTCTATGATGTCCACAATCCTAGCCCGCAGAACCAGGCCTTTGTGAGCGTCTATGAAGCGACTTTCGATGCTACGCCCGGCGTTCAGGCGGCGGCCGGTTATGACAATATCTATGTGCTCAAACAGGCGATCGAGGATAATGGTGGCGAGACCTCCGATCTGATGCCGGCAATTCTCGCCTCGAAATATGACGGTGCGATGGGTCCGATCCGTTTCGACGAGACGGGCGACAATACCGGTGGCGCGCTCGTTGTGCTGCAGCTCAAGGACGGGTCGTGGGATTTCGATGAGACCCGCACCGAAGAGCTTCACGCCGACTGACGCCCGATATGCGCGGGTGCCGTCCCGCGCATCTTCTCCAGTTTCCCCAATCGGGCCGCTTCCGGCCAGCGGCTTTGCCATGCGCGATGGACGCGCATCCCAGAGAGGTGTTTTCCGATGCAATTCCTTGCAACCCAGATGCTGAACGGTCTGACCGCCGGTGTCGTCTATGCGATGCTCGCGGTGGGCTATTCGCTGGTCTACGGCATTCTGCAGCAGATCAATTTCGCCCATGGCTATGTCTATATGTTCGGCACCTTCGTGACCGCCTCGCTGATTGCGGGGGGCGCGCCCTTGTGGCTGGCAATCGTGGCTGGGCTCCTGACGGGGGCGGTAATGGCCATTGCCATCGAGCGCTTCGCCTACCGGCCCGTGCGCGGCAACCGCATGGCGCCCACGGTTACGGCCGTGGGGATCGGGCTCATCATCGAGAATGTCGCCCAGTTGATCTGGTCCTCGCGCATCCGCCCGATGCCCTTCCCGATGCAGGATGACATCTTCCATCTCGGTCCCGTGGTGCTGAGCCCGCTGCAGCTGGTCGTCGCAGTGGTCGGGCTGGCCATGGCCGGGCTCTTGTGGTTCCTCACGACCAAAACCGATCTGGGTCGCGCCATGCGCGCGGTGAAGGATGATCTGGCGACCGCCGAGCTGATGGGGGTGCCGGTCGATCGGGTGGTGGTCACCGTCTATGTGGTGGGCGCGATCTTCGGCGTGGTGGGCGGCATTCTCTATGGCGCCTATTACAACACCCTCTCCATCACGATGGGCTTTACCGGCACACTCAATGCCTTCACCGCCACGGTGATCGGCGGCATCGGGAGCGTCTGGGGGGCCTTTGCGGGCGGGCTGTTGCTGGGCGTCGTGCAGGCGATGGTCACGGGCTATGTCAGCTCGGCGCTCCTCAATACCGTCACCTTCTCGCTGCTGATCCTGTTCCTGCTCCTGCGTCCCACGGGGATCGCGGGTGTGCAGATCGCGCAACGTCCCTGAGGAGGCCATCATGAGCAATGTGTCGAATATGGAAAATACGGGAGCAATCGGGCAGGGGAGGAGTCTGCCCTGGCCCAGGGGCCGCATCGCGCTGGTCGCGGGCTGGGTGATCGGGCTTGCCATCGTGCTGGCGATCCCGCTGCTCGGGCTCTCGCCCATCTGGCAGGCGGCCGCGCTTCTGACGGTGATCTATGTGCCCGCAGCGGTGGGCCAGAACCTGATCATCGGCAATGCGGGGCTTCTGGCGATGGGTCAGGCGGCCTTTGTGGGCGTGGGCGCCTACGCTTCCTCGGTGCTGGCGGTGCGTTATAACCTTGATGCCTCGATCACCATTCTGGCGGCGATCGTCATTTCGGGCGGGGTCGGTGCGCTGGTGGGCTTTCCGGCGCTACGGATCAGCGGTGACTATCTCTTCATTGTCTCGCTGGGTTTCAACCTGATCGTCATCGACGTGATCTTGCAATGGGGCAGCGTCACGGGCGGGGCCACGGGGCTGACCGGCGTGCCGACCATGCGCCTCTTCGGCTATGATCTGGGGATCGGTCCGGCCTTCTATTTCGGGACGGTGGGGATCGTGCTTCTGAGCCTGCTGGCCACGCAGCGGATCGTCTCGAGCCGTTTCGGCCTGACGATGGAAGCGATCCGCGATGACGAGCTGGCCGCCGCCTCGGTGGGCATCAACACTGCTGCGCCCAAGATCTGTTTCTTCGCCATAGGCTCGGCACTTGCGGGGCTCTCGGGGGCGCTTCTGGGCTATAATCTGGGCTATGTCGGCTTCAAGAGCTTTGACGTTTCGGCGAGTCTGCTGATCTTCCAGATGGCGGTGATCGGCGGGCTCGGGCGCATCAGCGGCTCGATCCTGGGGGTGTGCATCATCATCCTTGTGCCCGAAGTGCTGCGTCCCTTGCAGGAATATCGCCAGCTTCTGGCGGGGCTCTTCATCGTGATCCTCATGGCCACCCGCCCCGAAGGGCTGCTGGGCAAGACCAAGATCACCAATCTGATCAAGAAATGAGGCAGTGATGTTTGATACTACTCCCACCGACACCCCTGCGCTGAGCGTCTCCGGTCTCTCGCTCTCCTATGGCGGGGTGAAGGCGCTCGAGGATGTGAGCGTGACGGTGCCCGAAGGCCGTATCATCGGGTTGATCGGACCGAACGGCTCGGGGAAATCGTCTTTTATCAACGTGATTTCAGGGGCCTATCAGGGCGCCTATGAGGGTGAGGTGCGGATCGGCGGGCGCGAGATGCGCGGCATCCCCGCCAATCGCCGCGCCAAGGCGGGGCTGGGGCGCATCTTTCAGGGGATCCGGCTCTTCGATACCCTGACGATCGAGCAGAATATCCTGCTGGGCGGCCATATCCATTACGGTTCGGGCTTTGCTGGCAGCATCCTGCGCACCCCGCAGGCACGGCGCGAACTGGCCCGCCAGCGCGAGCGCGCCTACGAGATCATGGCGCTTTTCGGGGACCGGCTCTTGCCACGCGCGGGCCAGCAGGTTCTGTCACTCTCCTACGCCAATCGCCGGCGGGTCGAGATCGCGCGAGCGCTGATGTCGGCGCCCGAACTTCTCCTGCTCGATGAGCCGATGGCGGGGATGAATCCGCATGAGACCGAGGAGCTGACCGACCAGCTGCGTGCGCTCAATGACACCCGAAAAATCTCGATGCTCCTCGTCGAGCACAAGATGCAGGTGATCAGCGAGCTCTGCGACAGCACCTATGTGCTCAGCAGCGGCAAGATCATCACCCATGGGCCGGTGGCCCGGATCCAAGCAGATGAACGCGTGGTGGAGGCATTCCTTGGCTAATTTCCAGACTGCAGAGGCCGTCTCGGACGTGCCGCTACTCGAGCTTGACAATGTCAGCGTGAATTATGGCCGCTTCCGCGCGCTGAGCAATGTCGGCTACCGCATCTATCCCGGTCAGATCGTGGCGCTTCTGGGGGGCAATGCCTCCGGAAAATCCACCTCCATGAAAACTATCTCGGGCACCACCGATGTGACCGAGGGGCGCATCCTGTGGAAGGGCGAGGCGGTGACCGCCGACAAGACCCCAAAACGTATGTCACGCGGGATCGGCGTTGTGCCCGAGGGCCGGCGGATGTTCGCCTCGCTCACCGTGCTGGAAAACCTCCAGTTGGGTGCATGGGCGGGCGCAAAACGCGGCGCCTCGACCCGCGATATCGAGAAGGTGGTCGAGCTGTTTCCGCCGCTTGCCAAGCTCCTGCACCGCCCCTCGGGAGTGCTCTCGGGCGGCGAGCAGCAGATGGTGGCCTTCGGGCGCGCGCTGATCCGCAACCCCGAGCTGGTGATCATGGACGAGCCCTCCATGGGGCTGGCGCCCGCGCTGGTCAAACGTGTCTTCGAGATTATCGAGGAGATCCGTGCCCGCGGGGTAGCGGTCTTTATCGTCGAACAGAATGCCCGCGCGGCGCTGAAGGTCGCCGATTACGCCTATGTGCTGGCCGCAGGAAATGTCGTGCTGGAAGGCGCCCCTTCGGTCGTGGCGGATGCCCCGATGATGACCGAAGCCTATCTTGGAAAACGGAGTTAAGCCTATGGGTAAGAAGTGGACTATCGTCACAGGCGCGGGCAGTGGCATGGGGCAGGCCTTTGCGCGGCGCTTTATCGCGGCGGGTTGGGGGGTTCTGGCGATGGACCTCTCACCCGAGGGTCTGGCCGCGCTCTCCCCGCAGGACGGTCTGATCACCGCCGTCGTCGATGTGGCCGATCGTGCCGCAGTGGCGCGGGCGATCAAGGAGGCAGGCATCGGGCCCGATCTGCATGCCGCCGTGACCGCCGCCGGGATCTTCCCGCCCACCACGCTGGCGGATTACACCGAAGAGAAATTCACAAAGATCATGAGTGTCAATGTATTGGGGACATTGAACGTGGCGGCCGAAGCGATTTCGGTAATGCAGTCCCATGGCACGAAAGGGGCGATCGTCACCATCAGTTCGGCGGATGCGTTTACCGCCTCGACCGGGCAGCTGGTCTATAGCGCCTCCAAGGCCGCGGTAGTGTCGCTGACGCGGGTTCTGGCGGCAACTGTGGCGGCCTCGGATATCACCGTCAACGGGATCGCGCCGGGTTGGGTCAATACCCCCGGCAATGCCGCGACCGGTCGGATGGTGGGGGCGGAGAAACATATCCCGCTCGGGCGCGTGGCCCAGCCCGACGAGATCGGCCAATGGGTCTGGACTCTGGCCAGCCGCGAGGGCGCTCCCTTCGTCACGGGCGAAACGATCAAGGTCACCGGCGGCGAGCTGATGAGCTGAGCCTTGGTGCAACATTTTACGGATTGGAGAAGATGATGGACAAGAAACCGCAACGTATCTGTGTGATCGGCTCTGGCGTGACCGGTCTCGTGGCGATCCGCGAGCTGCTGGCCGAGGGCTACGAGGTGCAGGCGTTCGAGAAATCGGGCGATGTGATAGGGGTCTGGGCGAATGTCTACGACTCTGTGCAGTTGCTGACCTCGCGCAAGGCCACCGCCTTCAAGGGCTATCCGATGCCCGAGGACACGGCGCAATTCCCTACAGGCCAGCAATATCGCGACTATATCCGCTCGGTCGCCAAGAAGGCCGGCCTGTTGCCGCATATCCGCTTCAATTGCGAGGTCGTCTCGGCCGAGCCGGTCGAGAAGGGCGCTAAAGGCTGGCAGATCACGCTGGGTGATGGCACACGCCAGCATTTCGATGCGGTGGTGGCGGCGCATGGCCATCTGTGGTCGCCGCGCATCCCGCAGGTAGAGGGCCGTTTTACCGGCAAGATGATGCATACCTCGCAGTATCGCAGCCCGCAGGATATGGAGGGCGAGAGCGTGCTGGTGGTGGGCTCGGGCAATTCGGCCTGTGATATGGTCACCGATGCCATCGCCTCGGGGCGGCAGGCCTATATGTCGCTCAACCGGCCCACATGGTTCGTGCCGCAATCCTTCTTCGGCACGCCGCGCGCCGATCTGACCTTCCCCGCGCATTTCCCCGGTGCCTCGGGCGACGAGATGAACCATCTGATGGTGAAAATGTCGGTGGGCGAGCCGCAATCCTACGGCTTCCCGCAGCCCGCCGACGAGGACTGGAGCGCGCGGCCCCCGACCTTCTCCACGCTGGTTCCCTATTGGGCGCAGCGTGGGCGGGTGAAGCCTGTGCCCAAGATCGCGCGGTTCGAGGGCAGACAGGTGACCTTCGTCGATGGTAGCACGCTGCAGGTCGACACGCTGATCTGGGCGACCGGCTATCTGGCCCCCGTGCCCTTCCTGCCCGAAGGGCTTCTGGACTATATCGGCGATTTCCCGGCCCGTAAGGTGGGCGGGCTTCTGGCGGCCAATCTGGACAATCTCTATTTCTCCGGCATGTGCAGCCCGCGCGGCGGTGCGCCCAACAATTACGGGCGCGGAGCCGAGACGTTGGCCAAGCTCGTGACCGCACGGTTCCGGCTCGGGGCCTCGCTCTGCGAGACGGTCTTTGCCGATGAGGCGCCGACGGGGCGGATGGACTGGATGCTGGCGCATTGGGTGGCGGAACTCGAGGCCGCCGAGGCCCGCCTTGTGCAGGCCTGCGCCGCGGCCCCCGCCCCTGTCGAAGAGGCGCTTGTCGACTGAGGGGGAACAAGCGGGCCAATGGACTCCAAAATATGGCCTCTGGTATATATTTCCATTTTATACGCTAGAGGACATATTGAAATTTTATATCTTTTGGGGCATATTCTCGACCGAAGGAGAGCCTGATGCCCCATCCCGGTCCCCTATTGGCCCGCACGCCCGCCGATATCGGTCATGCGATCCGCGCTGCCCGCAAGGCGCGCGGCCTGACACAAACCCAGCTCGCAACTCTGAGCAATGTCGGACAGGCCACGATCTCCAAGCTGGAAAGCGGGGCGGTGGTGCCGACGCTGGAGACGGTTTTCGATATTCTGGCGGTGCTGGATCTGGAGCTGCATGTCACCCCCCGTAGCCGCTCGGGCGATCTCGAGGACCTGTTCTGATGGGGCGCAAACGCCATTTCGTGCCGCTCGATGTCTATCTCAACGGGCGTCAGGTGGGTCAGCTTGCCCGCGCCGCAAGCGGAGCGGTGTATTTTGCCTATGGCCGTGACTGGCTCGATTGGGAGCATAGCTTTCCGGTCTCGCTCTCGCTGCCGCTCCGCGAGGGCCGCTATAGTGGTGCGGTGGTGCTGGCGGTGTTCGACAACCTGCTGCCCGATTACGAGCCGATCCGTCGCCGTGTGGCCGAGCGGGTGGGGGCGCAGGGCGCCGATACCTACGGGCTTTTGTCGGCCATCGGGCGCGATTGCGTAGGGGCGTTGCAGTTTCTGCCCGAGGGCGAGGCGCCGCAGGCGCTCGACCGGCTCAGCGGCACCGTGCTGGACGAGGCGCAGATCGCCGCCCGTCTGCGCGATCTGGATCTCGCCCCACTGGGGCTGCGCGCTGAAAGCGGCTTCCGCATCTCGATTGCGGGTGCGCAGGAAAAGACGGCGCTCCTGTACCAGAACGGACAATGGATCGAGCCCGATGGCACCACACCCACGACCCATATCCTCAAGCCCCAGATCGGACGCCTGCCCAACGGAATGGACCTGTCGGACAGCGTCGAGAACGAGCATCTGTGCCTGACCCTTCTGGAGGCTTTCGGGCTGTCGGTGGCCCAGACGCGGATCGCGCGGTTCGAGGACCAGAAGGTGCTGGTGGTCGAGCGTTTCGACAGGCGTTGGGCGCGGGACGGGCGGCTGTTGCGGCTGCCGCAGGAGGATATGTGCCAGGCGCTGTCCATCCCGCCCTCGCGCAAATACCAGAACGAGGGCGGGCCGGGCATCGCCGAGATCATGGCGCTTTTGCGCGGCAGCGACCAGCCGCTACAGGACCGGCTGGATTTCTTCAGGGCCAATGTGCTCTTCTGGCTGATGGGCGCGACCGATGGGCATGCCAAGAATTTTAGCCTCGCGCTGGCACCGGGCGGGCGCTTCCGGATGACCCCGCTCTATGATGTGTTGAGCGTGCAGCCGGGTGTGGACAGCCGCCAGATCGAGCGCAAGGAGTTCCGGCTGGCCATGCGCTGGGGCGGGTCCAACAATTATCGCGTCCAGGATATCGCCGGACGCCATATCATCGAGACGGGGCTGGCCTCGGGCCTCTCGCGCGAGATGATCGCGCAGCTATGCGAAGAGCTGCGGGACAGGGCCGAGGGTGCCATCGCGCGCAGCTATGACGCTCTGCCCGAGGAGGTGCCGGTTCGCATTCTCGACAGTATCGCCACGGCGATGACCGCGCGGCTGAAGGGGCTGGTCTGAATGGCTGCCCTGTCGCCGCTGCGGCGGAGCGGGCCTAGGACGTGGCGTGGCGCTCCACATCGAAGCCTGCGGCCTGCCATTCGGCAAAGCCTTCCTCGAGACGGCGGATATTATACCCCATCGCCCTGAGCTTCGCCACCAGCCGGAACGACGACACGCAATAGGTGCCGCGGCAATAGGCGACGATTTCCTGATCGCGGGGCAGCTTTGCCAGTATTGCCTCGATTGTCTCATCGGGCACGCTCAGCGCGCCGGGCAGATGACCGAGGGCGTATTCGTCTTCCGGACGGGCATCGAGCACCGTCACCGCCCCGTCCTGCAGCCGCATCTGCAATTCATCGCGCGAGACGGGTTCCAGCGCATCCAGATTGCGGAAGTAATCCGACAAAACTTCGCGCAGGGTCGCGCTGCTTTGCTCGGCCAGCACCGAGAGCGATTGCAGCACGGTCAGGATCTGGTCGCTGGCCAGGCGGTAATGCACATGCTTGCCCTTGCGCTGCCCAACGACCAGAGCGTTACGCTTGAGCGATTGCAGATGCTGGGAGGTATTGGCGATAGACAGGCCCGTCAGTTCGGCCAGCCTTTCCACGCTGCGCTCTCCTTGCGAGACCAGTTGCAACAGCACCAGCCGGTGCGGATTGCCCAAGGCACGGGAAATCTCCGCCATGCGGTGGAACACCATATTCCGCGGATGGACCTTCGTCATGACGATCTCCTACTCTCCGAGCCAAACACGGGAGCATTTTCTTAATTTGTCCGGTCGAGGTCAAGTCGAGCCCCGATTACATTGACCATGCTTCATTCAATACTTTACTTGAATGGGAGAACGGCACAGCGCGCGAGGCCACGCAAGGGTGGTTCGGGCAGCTTAGGCCCGCATTTAAAAGGTTACGACCGGAGGCATCATGGAAGATCAAACTATCGCATTCATCGGTCTGGGGAATATGGGCGGCGCGATGTCATCCAATCTGGTGAAGGCCGGCTACAAGGTAACGGGCTACGATCCCGCACAAGGCGCGCGGGCACAGGCCGAAGCGAATGGCGTGGCTCTGGCTGACAGCGCAGTCGAGGCGGTGGCTGGTGCCGACATCATCCTGACCATGTTGCCCGATGCCTCTTTCGTGCGCGACGTCTGGGCCGAGATCCTGCCCCATGCCAAGAAGGGTGCGCTGATCGCCGATAGCTCGACTATCGACGTGATGAGCGCACGCGAGATCCACCAGATGGCGGCTCAGGCGGGTCTGCAAAGCGTCGATGCGCCGGTCTCGGGCGGTGTTGCCGGTGCACAGGCGGCCAAGCTGACCTTCATGCTGGGCGGCTCCGAGGAGGCGCTCGCGCGGATCGAGCCGGTGCTGGCCGTTATGGGCCAGAAATCGGTGCGCTGCGGCGAGGCGGGCTCGGGGCAGGCGGCCAAGATCTGCAACAACATGATCTTGGGTGTGAATATCGTCGCCGTCTCCGAAGCCTTCGCGCTGGCCGAGAAGCTGGGTCTTTCGGCACAGGCGATGTTCGATGTGGCTTCGGGATCGACGGGCCAGTGCTGGGCGCTGACGAGCTATTGCCCCGTGCCGGGCATCGTGCCGACCGCGCCGTCGAACAACGATTACAAACCTGGGGCTGCGGCGACCATGTTGCTCAAGGATCTGCGTCTGGCCCAGGAGGCGGCAGGGTCGGTCTCGGCCAACACCCCGCTGGGGACGCATGTGACCGAAATCTACGAGAAATTCGTCGAAGCCGGATTTGGTGGCGAGGATTTCTCGGCCATCATCAAATCCCTGCGCTAAGCGCCACGGAAGGAGAGGTTTGACAATGACATATCCCGGCCCCGTGGTCAGTGCGGACTGGCTGAAAGACCATCTTGCCGATCCGAATGTGGTGATCGTCGATGGCACCGTGCATCTGGCCGATACCGGTCGCAACGCCAAGGAGGAATATGCCGCCGCGCATATTCCCGGTGCGCTGTTCTTCGATCTCGATATCATTGCCGATCCCGATAATCCGCGCCCGCGCAAGATCCCGAGCCGTGCGCGCTTCATCGACGAGGTCGGCAAGCTGGGCATAGCCGCGGGCCAGCATATCGTCGTCTACGATGTGCCCGGGCTCTATAGCGCAGCGCGTGTGTGGTGGCTGTTCCGCCAGTTCGGCTATGACAATGTCTCGGTGCTCGATGGCGGCATGGTGGCATGGAAGGCCGC
Source organism: Thioclava sp. 'Guangxiensis' (assembly GCF_045348365.1). NCBI lineage: Bacteria > Pseudomonadati > Pseudomonadota > Alphaproteobacteria > Rhodobacterales > Paracoccaceae > Thioclava > Thioclava sp. 'Guangxiensis'. The sequence goes on from NZ_CP155824.1 coordinate 435,944, forward strand.
AGGCGGCGCGCTCGAGACGGACGTGGTCGAACGCTCCGCGACGGTCTTCGCACCGGGGGAGAGCCGCGACCTTCTGGCACTGGCGCCCGATGTTCTTGAGCGGTCCAACGCGGGCCAGCAGATCATCGATGCCCGCACCGCAGGGCGATGGGCCGGCACCGAGACCGACCGCTATCCGGGCGCACGGGCGGGCCATATCCCCAATAGCCTCAATCTCTACTGGGCCAATCTTCTGGACCCGCAGGCGCGCACTTTCCTGCCTGACGCAGAGATTGACGCGAAGTTCCGCGAGGCGGGGCTGGATCTGGATCAGCCGGTCACGATTTCCTGCGGCTCGGGGTTGACCGCCTGCATTCTGGCGCTCGCTCTGCACCGTCTGGGCCGCGATGACTGGCAGGTCTATGACGGCAGCTGGGACGAATGGGGCCGCAACCATGATCTGCCGGTTGCCGTGAAGGGAGAGGTGCAATGAGCAATACGATTGTATCGGTGGAGGAGCTTGCCGCCCATCCCGAATGGCGCGTCTTCGATTGCACCCATTCGATGAGCGACCCGCAAGCCGGCCACGCCGCCTATCTCGAGAGCCACATCCCCAATGCGCTGCATGCGCAGATGGAGACCGTTCTGTCGGGGCCGCGGAGCGGGAGCAATGGCCGCAACCCTTTGCCCGACCCGCATGTTTTTGCGGATTGGCTGGGGCAGGCGGGGCTGCGCAGCGATGATCAGGTGGTCTGCTATGACCGTGGCGGCAATGCCGCCGCCGCCCGCATGTGGTGGATGCTGCGCTGGATCGGCTTCGAGAGGGTTGCCGTGCTGGATGGCGGGATGCAGGCATGGCAGGCGGCGGGGCTCCCTCTGACCTCCGAGGTGCCGGAATTCGCGCCGACCACGGTAAGCGCGCAACCCGATAACACCCGCATTGTCGATCTTGAGGCGGTGAAAGCCAGCCTCGAAAGCGGTGATTTTGTCACCGTTGATGCGCGCGGGGCCGAGAAATATCACGGGATCAATGAGACCACCGATCCGCGTGGCGGGCATATTCCGGGGGCGCTGAACCGGCCGTTCTCGCAAAATACCGATGCTTCGGGGCTTTTCAAATCGCCCGAGGCGCTGCGGGAGGAATGGCAGGCCGTGTTGGGCGATCGCCCGATGGCGCAGGTGGTTGCGAGCTGCGGTTCGGGGGTGAGTGCGGCGCATAACTTCCTGTCGCTGGAACTTGCGGGCCTGAAGGGCGTGCGGCTTTACCCTGGCTCGTGGAGCGAGTGGAGCAGTCATCCCGATCTTCCGGCCGAAACCGAATAACCTATAGAAAAGAGAGCAAGACATGTCGCAATGGACCGATATGCTCAAGGGCATCCAGAAAGACTCGGCGCTTCTGAAGGACGCCAATCCGACAATCATCGAGGCCTTCAACGCCGTGCGCGAGGCAGGCCACAAGAATGACGCGATCGACGCCAAGACCCGCGAACTGATCGCGATCGGCGTGGCGGTGGCGCTGCATTGCGAGGGCTGCATCGCCTCGCATGTCTATCAGGCCAAGCGCGCGGGTGCGACAGCCGAGGAGGTTGCGGCAGCTGCCGGCACCGCCATGCTGATCGGGATCGGCTCCGCCTATACCAAGAGCATCGACGTGATGCGCGCCTACGAGGAATTCTGATCTTCTACGCGGCCGCAGGCCAAACCTTGCCCTGACCCTCCGCCGCCTCCGGGCGGAGGGAATATTTTTACGCGCCATTTCCGGGCGCCTCTCCTGTAAAGCCATCCTATAAGGGATCCCCTCATGAGCGTCCTGATCGTATTGGCGGCCCTGGCCGGACTGATCATCACGGCCTATCGCGGCCATAGCGTCATCCTGTTTGCACCTATCTTCGCGATGGCGGCGGTTGTTCTGACCCTGCCTGCCGCCGTGGCCCCCGCCTATTCGAGCCTCTTCATGGCAAAGATGGCGGGCTTCGTGCAGAGCTATTTTCCGGTCTTCCTGCTCGGCGCGATCTTCGGCAAACTCATGGAAGTATCGGGCTTCGCACACTCCATCGTGCAGGCAATGATCCGGCTTTTCGGCGCGCAGCGTTCGATTGCGGTGATCGCGCTGACGGCGACACTGCTGACCTATGGCGGTGTATCGGTCTTTGTGGTGGTCTTCGCGATCTACCCGTTCGGCGCGGCGGCCTTCCGTGCGGCGGGCATCCCCAAGCGGCTTTTGCCCGCAACCATCGCGCTTGGCGCAATGACCTATCCCATCGATGCACTCCCCGGCTCGCCGCAGATCCAGAACATCATCCCCACCACCTTTTTCGGCACTACCAGCTGGGCGGCACCGGTGCTGGGGCTCTTGGGAGCTGCGTTCATCTTCCTGCTGGGCTGGCAATATCTGGAACATCTCCGCCGCAAGGCGCAGGCGGCGGGCGAGGGCTACGGCGCACATGACGATGCCGATCCGGCTGCGTCTCACGATACGGCATTGTTCCATCCGTTGATCGCGATCGCGCCTCTGGTGCTGGTGGGTGTTGTGAATTTCGTCCTGACGCGCTGGCTACCGGTGATTTACGGCGAGAACTTCAGTCTCCAGCTTCCGGGTATGGCGAAGGCCACAGAGGTCGCGGTCAAGTCAAACCTCGGCATCTGGTCGGTGATGGCAGGAATGATCGTGGCGATCCTCTTCGTGCTGGTGGTCGCCCGCCGCCCGCTTGCGGGGCGTTTCACCGAAACAAGCAAACCGGCCATCGCGGGCGCGCTTCTGGCAACGATGAACACGGCGTCCGAATTCGGCTTCGGAGCGATCATCGCAGCGCTTCCGGGCTTTGTGGTGGTGGCCAACGCACTTGGCGCGATTCCCAATCCGCTTCTGAACGAGGCGGTGACGATCAATATCCTGTCGGGGATCACGGGCTCTGCAGCGGCGGGTCTGAGCATTGCACTCGGATCGATGGCCGACCAGTTCGTGGCGGCGGCCAATGCCTCGGGCATCCCGATGGAGGTTCTGCACCGGGTCGCCGCGATGGCTGCGGGGGGTATGGATACCCTTCCGCATAACGGAGCGATCATTACATTGCTGGCGGTCACGGGGATGACCCACCGCGAGGCTTATGGTCCGATCTTCGTGATGACAGTTCTGAAGACGTTGGCCTCCTTCCTTGTTATCGCGCTCTTCTACGCCACCGGTTGGGTATAATCCTCCGGGGTCAGGACGCCGCCCGCGGGCGGCGTCCTGTGGTATTATTCTGCCGGTATAGCCTCGGATTTGACGACCTTATCGGGCGCGAGCGGGAAATGGCACGCCACGCGGATGCGCTCTCCGGCCGTATGCAGGTGCGGGTCACTCTCGCGGCATTTCGCCTGTGCGGCCGGGCAGCGTTCGGCAAAGGCACATCCGGGGGGCAGGCGGATCGGCGAGGGCGGTTCGCCATCGACCAGACATTCCGCAGGATCGTAGGGCGAGGCCTCAAGCGTGGGTGCCGCCGACAGAAGCGCGCGCGTATAGGGGTGGCGCGGATTCAGGAACAGCTCGTCATTGGGGCCCGCTTCCACGATCCGCCCGAGATACATCACCGCCACCCGTGAAGCCACGCGCCGCACCAGTGCCAGATCGTGGCTGATGAAGATGCAAGTGATCGCGCGGTCGCGTTGCAGCTGGCGGAAGAGCTCGATGAGGGGCGTTTGTTCCATCGGGTCGAGCGCCGAGAAGGTCTCGTCGAGAAGCAGCACCTTGGGTTCTAGAACGATGGCACGGGCCACGTTGATCCGCTGGCGCTGACCTGCCGACAACCCGCTGGGCAGTTTGTCATGCAGTGACGGGTCCAGCCCGACCTCGGCCATCGTGGCCTCGACCTTGGCGCGGCGCTCTTTACCCCCGAGCTTTGAGTGGAGCCTGAGCGATTCCGAAATCGTGCGGCCAATGGTCCAATGCGCGGGGATCGAGCCATAGGGGTCTTGCAGCACCAGCTGCAACTGTGCGCGCAGATCAAACCGTTCCTTGGTGGTGAAGGCTCCGACATTGCGCCCCTCGAAGGAGACCGAACCTTCGTCAGGGGCCTCAAGCCAGGTCAGAAGCCGCATCAGCGTGGATTTTCCGCAACCGGATTCCCCCACGATCGCAAGGCTTTCGCCCGGATAGACATCGAAATCGGCGCCGCGCACGGCCTGCACCTCGACCTTGCCAAAGAGCCTGTCCTTGCGTCGGACCTTATAGCTGCGCTTGAGGCCGGTAATGGCCAGCGCGGGCGGGCGGTTCATCACATCGGCCGCCGACAGGCTCTCGGGCGCCTGTGCTCCCCAGATACGCGGGCTCTGCGCGATCATGGTTTCTGCCTGCTGGGTCTTGGGCGCATCGATCAGCTGTTGGGTCGGGCCTTCCTCGACCACGCGGCCTTCATCCATGACGATGATCCGGTCGGCGAAATCCTTGATGACCGGCACAGAGGAGGTGATGAACACAAATGCCGTGCCAAGACGTTCTCGCAGATCCTGGAAGAGCCGGATGATCTGGGCGGCCACCGTCACATCGAGCGGCTGGGTGACGTTGTCGGCCACCACGACCTTGGTCTCGCCGATGATCGCATCCACGATCGCCGCGCGCTGGATCATGCCGCCCGAATATTTCGAGGGGAGTTCGTCCATCCGGTGGCGCGCCTCCGGGATCCGTACCAGATCGAAGAGTTCATGCACACGTTCGAGCGCCTCCTTCATCGAGACATCGGGCCGCAGCATACGGTATTTCTCGGCGATCTGGGTGCCGACGCTCAGCGTCGGGTCGAACACACGGGTCGGGTCCGCCCCGACATAGCCGATGCCGGTGCCGCGCAGACGCTGCAGATCACCGCCGCGGGCGGCAAGGATGTCCTCGCCCGCGATCTCGATACGGCCCGATTGCAGGCCCAGAGGGCGCTCGATCCAGCCGACCAAAGCGCGGCCCAGCACGCTTTTACCCGCGCCCGAGCGACCGACGATGGCCACGGCCTCACCTCTGGAGACTTCGAGCGAGAGGTTGTCGAGGATCGGCGGTAGGGCAGGGTTGGCGGTGTTGGTAATGCTCAGACCGGAGACTTTGAGAAGGGGATCGGACATTATTTCTCTCCTTCGAAGACGGCGTTACGGGCGCGTTCAAGCGCGACACCCATCATGTTGAGCGACAGCAGGAGCAGCATCAGGAACAGGCCCGGCAGGACGGTGACCCACCATGCGTTCATCAGGTATTTGCGGCCATCGGCGATGATCGAGCCAAGCGTCGGGATTGGCGGCTGCAGGCCGATGCCGAGGAAATCGAGCACGCATTCGAAAATCATGATGCGGGCAAGGTCGAACACGGCGGCAAAGGCCATGGGCGGCAGCGCGACAGGGGCGACCATCAGCAGGATGATGCGGATATCGCCTGCGCCCAGCACACGGGCGGCACGGACATATTCCTGCGAGCGCTCGGCCAGCGCGCTGGCACGGGTCAGGCGGGCATAGTTAGGCCATGTCGCCAGCACCAGAACCGAGATGATCAGCGCGGGTGTGGCCCGAGCCAGACCCAGGATGGTGATCGCCAGGATGATCGGCGGGATCGAGAGCTGGATATCGACGACGCGCATCAGGAGCTGGTCGATCTTGCCGCCCACAAAGCCGGCATAGAGCCCTACGGCCGAACCGATGACGAAGGACAGGAAGGTTGCGGCCACGCCGATCACGAAGGTGATCTGCAGGCCCACCAGGGCACGCGAGAGCATGTCACGTCCCAGCTGGTCGGTGCCGAGCGGGAAGTCGGGGTTTGAGCCCTCGAAGCCCCAAGGCGCGCTGAATTTCGCCACGAAATTCATCTTGGTCGGGTCGACATTGAAGACGAAGACCGAAACGAAGGCGAGAACCAGCAGGGCAGCGAAGAGGATTGCACCGCCCAGGAACCACGGCGAGGACCGTGTGGCCAGCCAGATACGGCGACCCATGGCGAGTTCTTTGGTCTTGGGCTTGGCGGGGGTCATATTGGTGGTTTCGAGTGTCATCAGTATTCAAGCCTCGGGTCGAACAGGCCGCTTACGAAATCGACGGCAATATTGACCGCCACGAAGAAGGCGCTGATGATGATGGCGATGGCCTGCACCAGCGGGAAGTCGCGCTGCAGCACAGCCTCGACGGTCAGTTTGCCCAGTCCGGGGAAGTCGAAGACGAATTCGATCACCAGAAGGCTGCCGATCAGGCCGGTCAGCATTACGCCGAGCGTGTTGATGAAAGGCACGGCCGCGCCGCGGAGGATATGGCGGGTGAAGATGGTGCGACGGTCGAGACCGCGGGCAGGCGCTACCTGAATGAAATCGCGACGCGTCATCGACGAGATGGCGGAGGACCATGTGCGGATGAAGATGGGGGCCATTTCGATGGCCAGCACAATGGCCGGAAGGATCATATAGCTGAAGCCGTTATAGCCCACTGGTGGAAGCCATTGCAGCTTGATCGAGACAAGGAGAACCAGAAGCCCCGCGATCCAGAAGCTGGGCATCGAGACGAGGATCGAGGAGCCCATCAGGGTCAGTGCTTCGGGCATGCGGCCCGCGTTGAGCCCTGCCCAGATCCCGATTGGAGCCGAGATCACCAGCGCCAGCCCCATGCCGAGCGCGGCAAGCTCGAGGCTCAGCGGAAGGCGTGCCGCGATCAGACCGATCACATCGGCCTTACCGGCGGTCGGATTGTCGCCGCCACTTCCTGCCAGACCGGATTCCGAACGGACATAGGATTTTCCGAAATCGCCATGCAGGACAATGCCACCGACATATTTTCCGAACTGCACGAGGAAGGGGTCATCAAGCCCCATTTCCTTGGCAAGCGCGTCGACGCTGGCCTGATCGGAGAGGCCGCCCGCCAGCATCCGTGCGGGATCGCCCGGACCGATGCGCAGGAGCGTGAAAACGATCAGTGCTGCGAGGAGGATGATGGCAACACCTTGTGAAAGGCGTCGGGTGAGAAACGAGACGATAGCTATCATGGAACTCCTCGCAGTCGCTGTCAGAGTGGCCACCCTCGCGGGAGGATGGCCTCGGGGAAAAAGGACCTCAGGCGAGGGTCGCTTGCGTCATATCCAGATCGCCTGCCGCGGTCATCCGCACGCCTTTGAGCGCGGCCGAAGTGGCGATCATCATGTTGGAGTTGTAGAGCACCAGATTGGGCATCTTCTCCGCGACCATCGGCAGCACTTCGTCGCTGATGATCTTGGCGCGCTTGTCCATATCGGTCTCGGACACTTGCTTGAGCAGGACCGCATCCAGCTCGGGCTCGTTTACGCCCGTGACCAGACCGATCTTGGAGTAGTATTGCAGCATGATCTGGATATTCGGCTCGGGGCTGTCGGGCGCCCAGCCACCGTCGATCATGTTGCCGGCATTGACGTTGTAATATTTATCATTCCATGCGGCGACTTCCATCACGGTCAGCGTGACGGGGAAGCCCTGCGCCTGCAACATCGCGGCAATCGCCTCGGAGACTTCCTTGCTCTTGGGGTAGAAGCCGGTGGAGGTGATATATTCGATCGGCGGCAGGCCCTGACCGTTCGGATAGCCCGCCTCGGCCAGCAGCTTCTGGGTCAGCTCGGGGTCGAACTTGCCGTAATCTTCCTGATGGGTATAGCCCAGCTTCATCGGCGGCAGAACGCTATCTGCGGCATAGCCCGCATCTCCCACAAGCGACAGCAGACCCTCGCGGTCGATGGCCGCAGCGGCGGCACGACGCACGCGATAATCATCGAAGGGCGGCTTGTTGCAGCGGAAATGCAGGTAGCGGTTCTCGACCGAGTTCACTTTCTGGGTGGCGACATTGGATTCCGCCGAGAGGCTCGCGAACTGTTCGGGCTCCAGACGTTCGATGATCTCCGCCTCGCCCGACATCAGGGCGAGCATGCGGGCGTTGCCATCGGGCACGTAGCGCACGGTGATCTTCTGGACGTCCTCGTTCAGCGGCCCCCAGTAATCGGCGAAGCGCTCGAAGCTGTGGCCATCGGCAGAGCTGCCGATATAGCGGTAGGCACCGGTGCCGTTCATGCCCGATTGCAGTTTGGCGGGCTCGGCGATGTCGGCGGCGCGCAGGATCGGCGAATATACCTGCAGGAAGAGGAAGGAGTGGGCAGGGAAATCGGGAACCGAGACGGTGAAGGTGTAATCATCCTTAACGGTGACGCCTACGGGTCCCGGATAGAAGGCCCGCGCGATGCCCGGGCGGCTGTAATATTCGAGCGAGGCCTTCACGTCATTGGCGGTCAGCTCGGAGCCGTCGTGGAACTTAACGCCTTTCTTGAGGACGAAATCGACGGTGTGCCCGTCGGTCATGTCATAGCTCTCGACCAGAAGCAGTTCGGGCTTGAGGACATCATCGCCCGGCACCATCGGATAGCGCAGCAGCGAGTCATAGGTCAGGAATTCGCAACGGATATTGGCCTGGGTCGTGTTGCCCGAGGGATCCCAGTTACCGGTGGTGTTTTCGGGGCTGAGCCAGCGCACATGGCCGGGTTCGGCCGCAAATGCCGCGGTGCCCGGAATGGCATAAACCAGCGGCAAGGCCGCGGTGGACTTCAGAAAGGTTCTGCGATTGAGAGCCATAAGATCCGTTCCCTGTTCATGCCGGAGATGGGTGTGCGCGGGTAGATCGGACCGCGGTCGTCTCCGGTTTTTTATGATGTGCTGGATTGTGGCAATTTGCTAATCCACACTCCAGATGCCTTTCATTTCCACATTGATCCACAAAACGGTCAAGAGATTCTCGGGCGTAGTGCGAGAATTGCCAGACCGATTGCCCTGTGTGTTGGAAAATTAGGCGATTGCGAGGCTTCTGTCTAATATTCAATCAAGAAGTTTATTGAATGAGGATGTCTGGCATGAAAAAGGCGCGGAATTCATAACAGAATTCCGCGCCAAATGTGCAAATCGGGATAATTTCAGCCGAGTTCGGCGTAATGGGTCTCGCCGCGAGGGAGTTTGAACGGTGCGGCATGGCTGTCGGTCACCAGATGCTCGACCTCGTCGAGGCGGCAGATTCCCACACGGCTTTCGGTGTTCAGCTTGGCCGAATGGCTCAGCACGATGCAGCTATGCGCGTTGCGGATCATCTTGCGGGCGACCTCAGCTTCATGAAGCTCATAGCTGGTCAATCCGCGAAGCTGGTCGATGGCCACCGGCGAGATGATCGCGAAATCGGCACGGAAGCGGTCGATCTCTGAAAGTGTCAACTCGCCATAGGTGGCGGGCACATCCACATGAGGCGTGCCGCCCAGCAGAAGCGTGTCGCAATTGCGCCCCTTCGTCATTTGCCGCGCTATGTCGAAGGAGTTGGTTATGACCCTATAATCGCCTTTTCTGGCAAGGGTTTGAGCGAATGCGGTGGTCGTGCTGCCGGCGTCGATGAAGCAGGTGGACCCTTGCGGGATCAAAGACGCCGCCAGCTCGCCGATGGCCTGTTTCTGGTCGGTGAATTGCGAGACGCGCGATTCGAAGGCGGGCTCGGGTTCGACCTGTTCCTGGGTGACAGCCCCGCCATGGACCCGTTTCAGAACACCGCTGCGTTCCATTTCCAGAAGGTCGCGCCGCACCGTCTCGCGCGAGACATCGAAGCGGTCCGCCAGAAGATTGGTGGCAACCTTACCCTCCTGCTCAAGCAGTTGCAGGATTTTCGAGTGTCTTTCATGGGACCACATTTGGCATCTCCTTACTTAACCGACTCATAAGGGCGTTTGCCGCAGGAAGTCCACAAATTGCATGTGGCAGGAGCGTCTTCTGGCGGCGTTCTCACCTAAATTGCATCACTGCAGCCCATAAAGCAGTGTCTGGCACAGTATAAACTGCCTGTAATTTTAGCAGATGAGGAAAATCACCATTTTTTCCAAGTCTGTTCTTGCGATTCCACAAATAATCCTAAAAACTCCACATGAACGCAACGAAAGACACTTACCATGACCTCCTCGCCCGAACTCTCCTTTGCCGCCTCTGTCGCAGATGCCGTGCGCGAGCAGGCGCTGCATTACTTCCGTAGTGACCTCAAGGTCGATGACAAGGCCGACAGCTCGCCCGTGACCGTCGCCGATCGCGAGATCGAGGCCTTCATGCGCCAAGAGATCGCCAAGCGCTTCCCCGAAGACGGTATCTTCGGTGAAGAACAGGCGGCAACGCAGCTCGATGCCCGCGATATCTGGGTTGTCGATCCGATCGACGGCACCAAATCCTTCGTCTCCGGTCACCCGCTCTTCGGCAACCTGATTGCCCGCCTGCGCGACGGCGCGCCCTATCTGGGCCAGATCGACATGCCGGCCCTCGGTGATCGCTGGCAGGGGCAGAAAGGCCAGCCCAGCACGTTCAACGGCCAGGTCTGTAAGACCAGCGGCTGCACCGATCTGGCCGAGGCGCGTGCCTACACGACCGATCCCGAGCTGTTCTTCGGCGAGACCCGTCCGGTCTACGAGGCGCTGCGCGAGGCGGTCCATCTCCTACGCTTCGGTGGTGATTGCTACAATTACGGCCTGCTTGCCTCGGGCTATTGCGATATGGTTCTCGAGATCGGCCTGCAGCCCTATGATTATCTGCCCACGGTGCAGATCATCGAGGGCGCGGGCGGTGTGATCACCGATTGGAGCGGCGCGCCGCTGGGCCTTACGTCCAAGGGCGATGTGCTGGCTTCGGCCACGCCCGAGCTGCACGCGGCCATGCTCGCGCGCATCGCGGCTTGTCGCCAACCCGCCTGAGGGCGTCCTATGGGGCCTGCCCGTCCCCGTGGCAGGCCCCGCCAAATTCCACCGGCCCCCAGTGGGCCGTTTGCCGACCGCCACAGAGGCCGGTCCGGAGCGTATAAGAAAGGCCAATCTCTATGTGGGATTTCTCCGCCACCAAACTTATCGAGCAGTATAAAAGCGGCGTGCTTTCGCCCGTGGAGGTCATGACGGCGCTTCTGACGCGCATTGATGAGGTCAATCCGAAGATCAACGCGCTCTATGAGGTCGATGCGGCAGGCGCGATGGCACAGGCCGAAGCATCGGAGGCGCGCTGGAAAGCGGGCGCACCGATGGGACCGCTCGACGGCGTGCCCTGCGTGATCAAAGACAGTTTTGCCGTGAAAGGTATGGTCATGCTGCGCGGGTTGAAGGCGCGCCGCGATGTAGCTCCCGACACCAAGGACTGCCCGCCCGTGGCCCGCTTGCGCGAGGCCGGTGCGATCATCTTCGCCAAGGGCACGATGCCCGATATGGGCTTCCTCGGTGCGGGTGTGAATTCTGCAAATGGGGTGACCCGTAACCCATGGGATCTGTCGCTCAATACCGGCGGGTCCTCGGCGGGTCCGGCCGCAGCCGTGGCCGCAGGGCTTGCCCCGATTTCAGTAGGTTCGGATGTCGGCGGTTCGGTCCGTCTTCCCGCGACCCATTGCGGCCTGTTTGCCCTCAAGCCCACGGCTGGTGCGATCCCGCATCTGCCCTATAGCCGTGACCGTGCCGCGGGTCCGATCACCCGCGATGTCAGTGACGCGATCCTGATGATGTCGGTGCTGGGTCTACCCGATGCCGAAGCCTACGAGCCGGGTATGGACATTCCCGCGACGCTGACGCCGGCTGATCTCAAGGGCAAGCGTATCGGCCTTATGCTCTCTATCGGCGATAGCGATGCCCCCGCACCGGAGGTGGGGGCGCTGATCCGCAAGGCGGCGGAGGTCTTCAAAGGGCTGGGCGCCGATGTGACGGAGATGGACAACCCCGTGCCTTTCCCGTTCCTCGAGGCATTGACGAGCTATTTCGCGGTCAAGGCGGCGTCCGAGCGCGCTGGCCTGCCCGAAGACCGTCGCGGCGATATGCTGCCGATCCTGACGCGCTGCTGCGACAAGGGGGATGCGATGAGCGCGCGGGACTTCGCCAAGGCGCTGTCGACAGTGGAAAAGGCCGCGCTCGCGGTCAATCGGGCAACCGATGCCTATGATCTGGTGCTGGCACCCACAATGCCTGTCGCCAATTATCCCGCCGAATTTACATCGGCCGATCCCGAGTTTCCGCATCGGGGCGTTGGCTTCACCGCGCTTTTCAACCAGACGGGCCAGCCTGCGGCGACGGTCGCCTGCGGCTTTGCCGGCACCTCGCCCGTCGGGCTTCAGGTGATCGGGGCGAAAGGCGAGGATGCGGCGATCCTGAGCGCCTGCCTCGCCTATGAGGCAGCCCGCGGTCCGCTCAAGCCGTTTCCGCAAACCGTCGGGGAGTGATCGTGCATGACGCAAGCCAGTCTTACGCAAAACGGCGCCCCCCTGCCTCCCTTGTCAGACAGGGAAATCGCGGGGCTTGCGGCACTGCGTGCCGAACCTGCGGGTGACAGCCTGCCGGCCATTGCCAATCCGATGCATCAGGGGCTCGACGGGCTGACCCGTCCTGCCATCATCGGGGGGCAGGCCGCGCTGGTGAAGAGCTTCTATCAGGGGATCTTCCTGCCGCACGGGTTTGCAGGCGCGGTGGAGGCCACTCGGGCCGCGGCGGCCCTCGGGGTGACGCCGGACCTTCTGGGCGCGGATGATGTCTCGCAGACGATGGGCTTTGTCCGCTTGGGCGAAGACTGGCGTCCAGCGGGTCTGATCGATATGCTCGATCCCGAAATCTTCTCGGCAGTGCTGGCCGCCAAGAAACGGTTCCATGAGGGGGCGACGCTGTCCGGTGCGATCCCGCTGCGCGAGGAGTTCGCGCGGCTTCTTGAGGAGATCCGCCGTCATCCGGTTCTTGTCCCGCCGGTGACCATCCGTATGGGATGGGACCAGATTACCGATTGGGTCGAGCGGATCATTGAAGCCTGCGAAACGCCCATGCAGCCGGGCGCCTGCCATGGGGAGAACGCGCTCTCGAATATCATGATCGGGCCGGAGAAATCGGTGCAGTTGATCGATTTCGACCGGGCGACAATGGGCGATATCTGGCGCGATCTCGGGGCGATGGCGCAGGAGATCTGCGCCGATGACGAGGACCGCGAGGCCTTTATCGCGGCCTATACCGGCGCGCCTGCCACCGCCCCGCAGATGGCGCGGCTGAAGCTTTACGGCATGCTCGATGATGCACTTTGGGCCATGCAGCTGATGCTGGGCGAGGTTTTCCCCGAACGTCAGGGCCCCGAGCTTTACAAATATGCGGCCAACCGGCTGGTCCGGCTGCGCACCCAGATCTCTGCCAATGACATGGCCCGATTGCTGCGGGAGGCCCAAGCATGATCGATATCACTCAGGCGCTTGCCAAGGTTCCCCATTTCGAGGGCCGCGATCTCACGCCCTTCCGCATCAATGGCGGCATCACCAATATCAACTGGCGCGTGCGCGATAACACCTCGGGCGAGATGTTCTTTGTCAAGCAGCACGGTCCGGGCACGAGTGCCTATATCGACCGTCATACCGCGCTGAGTGCGGCCAAGATCGCCGCCGCCAAAGGGGTAGGTCCGCAGGTCATCTATCATGATGATGACGAGGGGCTGGAGGTCCACGAGTTCCTTCAGGGCTTCCGCAGCTGCTCTGTGCTCGATGCGCAGGATGCCGAGATCCGCGCCAAGATCATGACGGCCTATAAGGACATCCATGACGATCTGATGCTCGAGAAGGCCAATACCGGCCTCGAGCAGTTCGAGAGCTTTGCCCGCACCGTGACCCGCGAGAGCACGAATGACTCGCCCCTCCTGCCGCGCGATCTGGAGCAGATGCTCTGGCAGGCGCGCCGCGCGGGCGCTGCGATCAAGGCTTCGGGGATCGATCTCGTGGGCTGCCTCAACGATGCCTATATCTCGAACTACATGCGCAACGAGGCGGGCGAGATCCGTCTGATCGATCTGGAATATGCCGCCGCCAACGATCCCTATTGGGATGTGGCGATGTTCAGCTTCGAGATCTTCTTCGATGATCTGCACGGGATTTCCTCCATTCTCGAGATGTATGAGGGGAAGGTCCGTCCCGAGGCTCTGGCACGCACCTATCTCTATATCGGGATCGCTATCACCCGCTGGGGGCTGTGGGCCGTGCATCAGAGCCTGAACTCCCCCATCGCCTTTGATTTCGCCAAATACTCGCGCACGCTTCTGATGCGCGCACGGCGGCAGATGCTGTCACCCGATTGGGAATGGGCACTGGCGCATGTGTGAGCACCTGCGCTAGAGAGAGCGGATGATGATTGTGACCACCCTGTTGATCGGCCTTGTTGCCACAGCCCTTGCGGATCTGTGGCAATACGGATTCCTGCGCTATTTCGATGGCTCCCGTCCGCATTGGGGCAAGGTGGGCCGCTGGGTCGTGGGCATCGCCCGCGAGGGCCGCGTGATCGATGCGGCTATCGGTAAACGTCCGGCGGTGCGGCACGAGAACGCGCTTGGCTGGGCTTTCCACTATGTGATCGGCATCGCCTATGCGGTGATTTATCTGGCCATTCTGGCGCTGGCTGGTCTGCCCAATTCGGCGCTTGCGGGGGCGATTTACGGTATCCTTACACTGGCGGCACCGCTTCTGTTCATGAAGCCCGCAATGGGTGGAGGGATCTGCGGGCGCAATGCGCCCGACCCTTGGGCGAGTTTCGCAAAGACCCTCTCGGCGCATCTGTCCTTCGGCCTGTGCCTATGGATTGCCACTGCCGTGCTGGGCTGAGCTTTGCCGCGTTCAAGGCTTGATGAAGACATCTGCAGGCGCGAAGGCACGGAATCGCTCCTGCGCTATGCCTGCGGCATCCATATGCTGCGCCAATAGGGTGACGGGCTCCTCACGGGGCTCGTCGGTGAGCTGGAAAGTCCCCCAGTGGATGCCCAGACCATGGGCCGTGCCCACATCCTGAAAGATCCGCACAGCCTCTTCGGGGCCCACATGCTGTTCCGCCATGAACCAGCGCGGCGCATAGGCTCCGATCGGGATCAGCGCGATGTCGGGGGCGCCGTGATCGGTATGGATCTGGCGGAAGATTGCCCCGTCGCCATAGCCCGTATCTCCGGCAAACCAGATTCGGCCCGCTGCCGTCTCGATCCAGAACCCGCACCAGAGCGCCATACGCCGGTCGCCCAGACCACGGGCCGACCAGTGATGGGCGGGGGTCAGGATGATGCGGCATTCCGGCGTTGCCTCTATCCTGTCATGCCAGTCGCCACTGCGCAGGCGTGCGCGCGGCACCACAGGCGCAAGTGTTGCATCGGTCCCCAGAGGCAGGATGAAAAGAGGTTGATGGACCGCCTCGATACGGCGCAGCGTGGCAATATCGAGATGGTCGTAATGGTTATGGCTGATCAGGACGATGTCGATCTCCGGCAGATCCTCGAAACGGATGCCGGGCTGGATGACGCGTTTGGGGCCGGCAAAGCGCACCGGGCTCGCACGATGCGACCAGACCGGATCGGTGAGGATATTGAGGCCTGCGATCTGGATCAGGGTCGAGGAGTGGCCGACCATGGTGATCCGCGCCTGATTGCTGCGCGCGGGAGGCTGCACCGGGGTGACAGGCACATGGGCTGGCCATTGTGCGCGCTGGCCGTTGCGCTTCCATCGAAGGATCTCGCGCAGGCTCCGGTCGGTGCGCAGGCCCGCGGAGTGGAAGCGCAGCCCGTCGAAATGGGCGGAGGTCGGGCCATTGTAATACCGGTTGCGGGGCATGGACGGTCCTTCCACTCGAACATCTCGGATCAAGCCGATGCTCGGTGCCCGCGCGCCAAAACGCAAGGGCGCGGGTGGGGATTTCCCTCAGATCGGCTCAATTACGGGTGAGCGTAGCGTTGACGGGGCCATAGACGCGGCGCAGAACGCCCAGAGCCACAAAGCCCAAAGCCCCCGCCAGCAGCGCTCCACCCGCGATATGCAGAGACAGGTTGAACCCCGATTGCAGATCGCTGACATGGTGCAGCACCAGCTGCACCGTTGCGGGGCCGAGGATCTGCCCGATCGCATAGGCCGCCGTCAACAGTCCGATCAGTTGGGAGACGCGGTTGGGATAGAGGCGCTGTGCCACATCCATCGCGAAGAAATTGATTGCCGTGAAGGGCAGGCCCGCCAGAAGCGCGCCCACCGCCAGCCCCGTCGCATCGGGGCGGAATGTGGTCCACATCACGCCCGCGCTCTGCATCAGGTAGCACAGGATCAGGATGTTCTGTGGCGGCAGCCTGTCATGCAGGCGTGTAGCCAGGAACGAGCCGAGGGCTGCGGCAAAACCGAAGAGCGGCCAGAAGAAATCGACAAGCGCCGATCCGGGCAGTTCGATCCGGGCGATCAGCGGTAGATAGGTGGCGGTGATGATATAGCCAAAGCCTGCAAGCCCGTAGGCCAACACGAAGAGCGCAAGCCTTGCACGGCTGGCCTGCGGGCGCGGCGCGGTAGCCTGTGCGGCGGGCTGTGCACGGGCCGAGGCGGGTGTGCACAGGGCCTCGCGCGCGGGCGTGGCGACAGACCATACAAACCCCGCCATCAGACAGCCGATCAGTGCGAAGCTGACCCAGAGGCTCTGCCAGTCGAGATCGGCTGCGATCATCGCCATACAGATCAGCCCCGAGATCCCGATGCCGAGCCCCACGCCGGTGAACATCGCACTGCCGAGTTTCGCATGCTGCAGATGGGCAAGCGACAGGAAGCACCAGCGCGCCGTCTGCACCATGGTTACCGCGCTGATCACCCCTGCCGCAAAGCGCAGGGCGATCCATAATGTGGGGGAGGGGATGATCATGGCCAGCGATGCCAGCACGGTCGCCAGCAGCCCCAGCCGCAGGATACGCGCGCTGGACTGGCGGGAGGGGATGGCCATACATCCCAACGCTCCCACGAGATAGCCCAGATAATTGGCGGAGGCGAGGGTGCTGCCCAGCTTCAGATCAAGCGCGTTCTGCGCGATCATCACCGGCAGGATCGCGGTAAAAGCAAAGCGCCCGATCCCCATGGCCAGTGCCAGCGACATGGCCGCGGCGCAGACGATCAGGATAGGTGAGGGGAGTGCGGATCTGGGCGGGGAGGGCTGGGTCATGGCGGGTGTCTCCGGCGCGAGCGGTGGGGATAAGCGGTCCTGCTGCCCGCCTTCATTGCAATAGTTCTCCACACATTTCCACGCATATACAGATCAATTCAGGAAAATTAGGTGTGAATATTCAGATATGCCTCGAAAAAGGGCAAATATCTCGTCTTTTTCCAACTATTATCACACAAGCTGGACATGCGGCGCGCGCCTGTCGCGAGCTGCTCACTCAGGTGGATCACTCCAGAGATGTCCATTCGGGTGGGTCAGGGCCCGCATCATGACCTCGACCACCCTTGCCAGCAGAACAGAGGGGGTTTTCGGGCCGCTGCACAGGTAGATCTTGGAGCGGAACCTGTCTCCGATGGCGATCGGGCGGTAGCGCAGCCCGTCGAGGGACAACTGCATCGAACTGCGCGGGACCAGTGCAATCCCGAGGCCACGATTGACGAAATGCAGGATCGAATGGGTCTGGCTCAACTCGAAGCGGATCCTCGGGCTGATCCCTTCATTGGCGAAGAGCGCATCCTGTATCTTGCGCAGCGCGCCACCGCGCTCGGAGGAATAGGCGATGAAATCGGTACTATCCAGATCGAACAGCGTGATCTCGTCACGCGTCAGAAGGCGGTGTCCTGCAGGCAGGGCAAGGACAAAAGGTTCGCTGACGGCGAGCTGCGCATTCAGTTCGCCGCGACGCCCGGGGCTTCGGGTCAGCCCCAGATCGAGCTGGCCGCTGATCAGTGCCTCGACGATCTCGTAACTCATCATCTCGGCGGGCCGGAACCGCACATCGGGCATCTCGCGGGTGAGCGCCGCGGCGATGTCGGGCACGAATCCCACCCCCGCCGAAGGCACAAAGCCCATCGTTACCGCGCCCAACTCGCCCCGCTCGGCCTGTCGCGCCGAGAGCAGCGCGAACTCGGCGCGCTGCAGGATCTCGGTGGCGCTGACCAGAAGATTGGCACCAGCAGGGGTCAGCATCACCTGCCGTTTGCTGCGGTCGAACAGCGTCACCCCCATCGCATGTTCCAAAAGCCGGATCTGGCGCGACAAAGGCGGCTGGGTCATGTTCAGCCGCTCCGCCGCTCGCCGGAAATTCAGCTCCTCCGCCACCGCCACGAAGCAGCGCAGCTGGAAGAATTAGAATTTTTCCGAGGCCATTGTTCCCTCCATGAATTCGATACAAAAAATGTATCACGTCGATCCATTCTTGGAAGGTAAAATCTCCGCGACGCTGGTAGTCTTGCGGGTAGCGCCGTATCGCCCGACGGAGATTACCGTCGCGCGGGCCCATGCCGACAGAGGGAGGAAACTGTCGGCGAGGGTTGGTCCGGCGCGTTAGAGGAGGAAAAACATGTCTTTGAAAACATTCGCTGCCAAGCTGGTGATCGGCTTGGCGGGCAGCTTTGCCCTGTCTTCGGCCACCTACGCGGAAGGCTATCCGTCCAAACCCGTCCAAGTCATCGTGCCGGTCGGCGCGGGCGGCGATACCGATCTCAATGCGCGGCTCTTCAGCCGGTATATGGAGAAGGAGCTGGGTCAGTCCTTCGTTATCGTCAATGTGAAGGGCGCAGGCGGCACGATCGGCATGAAACGCGTGCGCGATGCCGATCCGGATGGCCAGACGGTTCTGTTTTACCACAATGAATCGATGATCCCCGAGCTGATGGGCATGTCCGACATCACGCTCTCGGATTTCGAGATGGCGGGGATCGGTGTGCTGGACAATACGACAGTTCTGGCCGTCAGTAACGACGCGCCCTACAAAAGTCTTGCCGATTTCTCCACCTATGCCAAAGCCCATCCGGGCGAGGTCGAATTCGCGATCCTGACGGGCGGTTATCCGCATCTGGTGGGGCTTGCGCTGGAAGAGGCGATGGGGATCAAGCTGAATATGGTCGATGTTGGCGGCAACTCGGCAAAGATGGTCGCGCTCAAGGGCAAGAAGACCGATATGATCAACATCCAGTATGGTCTTGCGCGCGATTATTTTGCCTCGGGTGATTTCGTGAGCCTCGGCCTGCTCTCGCCCGAGCGCAATCCGCTGATCCCCGATGTGGTCACCACCGCGGAGGAGGGTTATCCGCTCGCCTTCAACAAGTTCTTCTTCTACGCGATGCCCGAAGGCACGCCCGAGGAGACCGTCGAGATCTTCTCTGCCGCGATGAAACGTGTCGTGGAAAACCCAGACTACCAGGCCGAGGCGGAAAAGATCTTCGTGACGCCCACATGGATGAGCCCCGCAGACAGCGCGGCCTATGCCGCAGGCCAGCGCGAGATCTACGCGAAATACGCTGACCTTCTCAAGCAGGGCAACTGAGCGCCCCCGATAGCCCCACCGGCCGGAGCCTCTGCGTCCGGCCGGTGCCTGCTGTGACATAGCCGCGAGCGCATGTTCACGGATCGGGAGAGATCCACCATGTTCCGTTACCATAACGCGCTGACAGGCGGCGCTATGATCCTGCTCGGGATCGGCCTGTATCTTTCGAGCCTCGATATCATGGAATTCGGTCGCTCCGCCGTGGGCGCTGACTTCATGCCCAAGCTCTGTGCGGTGCTTCTCGTGGCCTTGGGCGCGCTTTTGCTGCTGGGCGATGTCCGCAGGCCGAAAGCAGCGCCATTCCGCCCCCGCCCGATTGAGGGCGATGCGCCTACCCCCAAAGAGGACCGCCCGCTCATCGGTGGCGGCCTTGCGGTGATCGTGTCGCTGGTGCTGATGCTGGCCTATGTCGCGGCGCTGCCGGTGCTTGGCTATATCCTGTGCTCGGCCCTCTATATCTTCGTCCAGATCCTGATCATCTCGCCCTTCCGACGCGCGCGTCTGCCGCTCTATCTGGGGATTTCCGTGGCGGTGGCTGCGGGCAGCTATGCGCTGTTCGTGCTTGTCTTTCAGGTCACCATCCCCGCCGGATTGCTCGGCTGAGCCGAAAGGAACCCAACGATGATACTTACCGGTATTCTTTCCGTCCTGACGTTGAAAACCCTTCTGATGATCCTTGGCGGCACGATCGTCGGCATTATCGTGGGCTCCGTTCCGGGGCTGACGGTGACGATGGGCGTGGCGCTGTTCTTGCCGATCACCTTCGGAATGAGCCCCGTCGAGGGGCTGTCCCTGCTCATGGCGCTCTATATCGGCGGCACCTCGGGGGGGCTGATCTCGGCGATCCTGCTCAAGATCCCCGGCACGCCCGCCTCGATCGCCACCACTTTCGACGGGGCGCCGATGGCGGCGCGCGGCGAGGCGGGGCGGGCGCTCGGCATCGGGATCGTGTTCTCCTTCATCGGGGGCATGCTGAGCCTTGTGGTGCTCTTTACCCTCTCGCCCTTCCTTGCGGATGTGGCGCTGCAATTCGGGCCTTTCGAGTATTTCTCCATCGCGCTCTTCTCGCTCACGCTGGTGGCGGGGCTGTCGGGCAATTCGCTCCTGCGTGGCACGATTGCCGCCGTGCTCGGGGTCTCGGTCGCGCTGGTGGGCATGGCGCCGATCACCGGTTTCCCGCGCCTGACCTTCGGGATCAGCGAGCTGGATGCGGGGATCTCGCTCCTGCCGGCGCTGATCGGGCTGTTCGCGATCTCGCAGGTGCTCGATTATGCCGAGGGCGATACCGATGGCGCGGTCAGTGCCGAGGATCTCAAACGCCATCCGATCAGGGGTTTCGGGCTGTCGCTGCAGGAAACATTGGGCCAGACATGGAACGCGCTGCGTTCCTCGGCCATCGGGGTGGCCATTGGCATCCTGCCGGGTCTGGGCGCCGCCGTCTGCAATATCATCGCCTATGGTGCGGCGCGGAAAGCTTCGAAAACGCCCGAGAAATTCGGCACCGGCATTATCGACGGCATCGTGGCCTCGGAAAGCTCGAACAATGCCTCGACGGGCGGGGCGATGGTGCCGCTGATGACGCTGGGCATACCGGGCGACAATACCACCGCGATCCTTCTGGCGGGGTTCATGATCCATGGCATTACCCCCGGACCGCTTCTGTTCGATAATGATGCGGTGCTGGTCTATGGCATCTTCACCGCGCTGGTGGTGGCCAATGTGGCGATGCTGGGGGCGCTGTTCTTCGGGCTGCCCTTCTTCGTGAAGGTGCTGGCGGTGCCGCGCAATATCCTGTTGCCGGTGATCGTCTCGCTCTGTGTGATCGGCGCCTATGAGATCAACAACCGCATGTTCGATGTCTGGACCATGCTGGCCTTCGGTCTGGTGGGCTATGCGATGAAAAAGGCGCGGCTACCCACGACCCCGTTGCTTCTGGGCTTCATTCTGGCCCCGATCATCGAGACCAACCTGCGTCGTGGCCTGCAGAAAAGCCAGGACAGTTTCCTGCCCTTCCTCACCGAGCCGATCTCGGGCACGATCCTTGTTATGACGCTTATCGTGGTGATCTACACGCTCTGGGCACAGCTGGGTCTGCGCCGACACAAGCGTGCGCAGGCGGCAGCCGAGGCGCGCCGCCGCGAGGCGTGAGTGCCTGGGCGTGTCCGCATCCATGCGCTGGATGCGGGCGGGCTTTCCGACCATCCCCTTTTACTTCACAGACGGAACAGCCGCTATGAAACCCAGAATATTGCAGACCGGTGCGCTGTCGCCGGGTCTTGATGCCCGACTGGCCGAAGAGTTCGATGTGCTCAGACTATGGGAATGCGATACACCGCTTGCCGCGCTTGCGGAGTCCGGCGCTCCGGTTCGCGGGATCGCGACCTCGGCGCCGGTGGGCGTCCCCGATGACCTACTGGCGGCTTTGCCCGATCTGGAGGTGATCTCGTGCCGCGGGGTCGGGCTTGACCGGATCGATCTTGCCAGCTGCCGTGCACGCGGCATTCAGGTGGCGGGCACCTTCGGTGTGCTCAGCGATTGCGTGGCCGATCTGGCCCTCGGGCTGATGATCGACGCCGCGCGCCGGATCAGCGAGGCGGAGCGCTTCGTGCGGGCCGGACGCTGGAGCCGCGAGAAATTCCCGCTCGCCACGCGGATCAGCGGACAGCGGCTGGGGATCGTGGGGCTCGGGCAGATCGGGCAGGCGGTGGCCCGCCGCGCGGCCGCATTCGACATGGAGATCCGCTATACCGGACGGATGGAGAAGATCGGCCAACCATGGGCTTATGAGGACTCTCTGGTCGAGTTGGCGGCATGGGCGGATATGCTGGTGCTTACGGTCTCGGGCGGGGCTTCGACCGAAGGGATGGTCTCGGCCGAGGTGCTCGAGGCGCTGGGGCCGCGGGGGTATCTGATCAATGTGGCGCGCGGTTCGGTGGTGGACGAGGCGGCCCTTCTCGGGGCGCTGGCCGGAGGCGGGATCGCGGGAGCGGCGCTCGATGTTTTCGCCGACGAGCCGCATGTGCCCGAGGCATTCCTTGCGCTCGAGAATGTGGTGCTCCTGCCGCATATCGGGTCAGGCACCAAAGAGACACGGCGTGATATGGAGGCGCTGGTGCTGCGCAATTTGCAGAGCTACTTCCGCACAGGCGCGGTAGTGACCCCCGCCCCGGATCTGGGGGCAGGGCGCGTCCCGCAGAGCCTGCCGGTCTAGCCATCTGACAAGGGGATCATGGGGGCCGAGGGCTGCCATGTGGATTGGTCCATCGCGAAAGCCGGCTCTCGGCAGAGCCCGTCTCTGACCGATGATGCCATCCAAATGCTGAACGAGGATAATTCCTTAGCGGTTTCATAGGCGTCCCGCCGAGGGCGGGATTAACGGCAAGGAGGCCCTTGGCGTTGCGCTGGGGCTGGGGCTGGCCCATAGCGCAGCACAGACCCCGAACACCGGCAGGGGCGGCAGGTCGGGTCCGATGGCGACCGAAGGCACTGCGCTGCCGACCGGCACGGGGCTGTCCATGCTGGTGGATTTCCACCTGCATGACGCCTCGCTGACCGGGCGTGTCGCGCTGCTCACCCCTGTGCGCCCCATCCTCGCACTGCAGACCGGCCACGCCCTCCGGTGCTACTGCGTTTGCAGATCCTTACGCAGGCTGGCCATGTCGCCCGTATCCACTGCAGGCGCGGCATTGCCCCACGAGTTGCGGATATAATCCAGCACGGCGGCCACCTGGGCATTATCGAGCGTTGCACCGAAGCTGGGCATCACGGGGCCTGTAGGCGCCGCAGCCGTCGCCCCCGCCTGCGACCCCGCGAGCACGACACGACCCAGACTGGTCGGATCATCGGCCATCACCAGAGGCGCGCCTGAAAGCTTCGGGTAGAGCCCCGCCACACCTTCGCCATCCGCCGCATGGCAGGCCGAGCACCGGTCACCATAGATCGCGGCCCCCGCCTGCATACTGGCGCTTTGCGCATCGAGCGGGTCGGGCGCTTTGGCAGAGGCGGGCGCGTCCACCTCGCCTTCCTTGAGATAGGCCGCCACCGAGGCAAGATCGCTATCGCTCCATTTCGACGAAGACAGCGCCACTTCCTCGGCCATCGGTCCCGACGCGGTATCATAGGCGTTATGGCCGGTCTTGAGATAGGCAATGATCTCGTCTTCCGACCATCCGCCCACGCCCAGACGCGGATCGGCAGTGATATCGGGCGCATGCCAGTTCTCGAGCGTCGCGCCGGTCAGGAAATCATCGCCCGTCTTCTCGCCGCCCGTCAGATTGCGCGGGCTGTGGCAGGCGGCACAATGGCCCGGGCCCATGACGATATAGCGCCCCCTGTTCCACTCCTCAGATTTGTCGGGGTTTGTCTCGTAGGTCGCATCGGTCTGGTTGACGAGGTTCCAGCCATATAGCGCCACCCGCATATTGAGCGGGAAGGGCAGCTGGTTCTCCTCGACCTCGTTATGGACCGCAGGCACCGTCTGCAGATAATCGTAGATCGCATCGACATCGGCATCGGTCATATTGGCGTAATCGGTATAGGGCATGGCCGGATAGAGGAGATGTCCGTCGGCGGCCTTGCCCGATTTCACCGCGCGGCGGAACTCTTCCTTGGTCCAGCGCCCGATGCCCGTGGCCTGATCGGGGGTGATGTTCGAGCCCACAAGCGTTCCGAAGGGCGTCTCGAGCGGCACACCTCCTGCGAATTCTCCCGCATCTCCCGTATGGCAGGCGGCGCAATCGGCAGTGATCGCCAGTTTGCGACCTTTCTCGACGGCGTTGAAATCCTGCGCGTGGGCGGCGGTGCCTGCCAGAAGCGCGGCGATCAGAACGGGTTTCATCAGCGCGCTCCTCATGCCTGCACCAGCGGTTGATGGGGGGCTTTCAGATAGTCGCGGGTGATGGCCCATGCGGCTTTCACCGCCAGCGCGCCTACCGTGCCCGTGGGGTTGTAGCCCGGGTTTTGCGGGAAGGCATTGGCGCCGACCACGAAGAGATTGGGCACCTGCCAGCTCTGGAGGTATTTGTTGGTCCCCGAGGTCTCGGGATCGGCCCCCATCACGAAGCCACCCACCACATGCGAGGACTGGTAGGGCACGGTGTTCCAATGGCCCGTCATCGCGTTACGCTCGATCGAGCGCGGGTTCATCGCGCGCCCGATCTCCTCGATCCTGTCGGTGACATATTGCGACATCTTCAGATCGTTCTCGGGGAAGTCGAAAGTGACGCGCAGCAACGGTCTGCCCAGCCGGTCCTTGTAATTGGGATCGAGCGAAAGGTAATTGCCGCGCTGCGCATAGGAGGAACTCTCGCAGCCGATCGACATGGAGCGGTTATAGTTCTCGGTCGTGGCCCGTTTCCATTTGCTGCCCCATTTCGGTGTGCCCTCGGGGACGGGACGCGATCCGATGGGCGGCGCGCCGATCGGCCCCACGCGGGTCGAGCCGCCGCCTACGAAGCCCAAGCCCGAATGGTCGAAATTGTCATTATTCGTCTCGTCGATGGCCATGCCGATGGCGCCGCCGCCGATGAAACTGTTGAATTCCTTGTCGTCGAAAAAGAGCCGCACATTATTGGCGGTCTGGTAGCAGTAGTTGCGCCCTGTCTGGCCTTTGCCCGTGGCCGGATCATAGGGCGTGCCGATCCCCGACAGGAGCATCAGCCGGACGTTCTCGAAGGTGAATGCTGCGGAGACCACGATATCGGCGGGCTGGAACCATTCCTGCCCGTCGGAGTCGACGAAAGTCACGCCAGTGGCTTTGGTGCCGGTGCTATCGGTCTCGATTTTCAGCACTTCCGAGCGGGTGCGGGCGGTGAAGCCCTGTTGGCGCACAAGCGCAGGCAGCACGCAGGTAATGGCCGAGGCTTTGGACAGGTTCGCGCAGCCGTAATTGGTGCAGAAGCCGCAATAAGTGCAGGGGCCCATCTGCATGCCGTAGATATTGGTATAGGCTTCCGAGAGGATAGAGGAGGGCGTGTGGAAAGGCTTGTAACCCAGATCCTCGGCCACCTGCGCGAAGAGCTTGGGCGCATAGGTGGGGATCGTTGGTCCGGTGGGATAATCGCGGGTGCGCGCGCCCTCGAACGGGTTGCCGCCCGCGAGGATCGCGCCATTGATATTGCCGGCCTTGCCCGAGACGCCTGCGATGCGCTCGAAATAGTCATAGGCCGGTTCCATCTCCGACCAGTCCGTGCCCCAGTCCTGTAACGTTAGGTTCGGGTCGACCTCATCGCCATATTTCTCGCTCAGATACGAGGCGAGGCGGAACTCCTCGGGCTGGAAGCGCCATGTGATGCCTGCCCAGTGCAGCCCCGCGCCGCCCGTGCCATTGCCGGGATGGAACGAGCCCCATTTGCGCATCGGCAGCGCCTCCTGCGCACTGTTGTTGCGCGCGGTTACGGTGTTTTGCACAGTCTGCAGCATCAGCTCCTGACGGCGGGCATAGCGCAGCTCGTCGGGCGCGGTATTGATGTTGAAATCCACCCCCGTCTCGATCCACGCGCCGCGTTCGAGCCCCACGACCTCGAGCCCCGCATCCACCATTTCCTTGGCGATAATCGATCCGGCCCAGCCAAGGCCAATGACAACGGCATCCGTATGGGGAAGTCTTTTTGCTGGTCCGGTCATTGGGTCGCCTCCGTTTGCCATGCTGCGCGGCCTGCCATGGAGACCGGCTCTAGGTCGAGTTTCTCGTTGTATTTCATAAGGTAGGGGCGGTAATCATAGCGCGCGCCCGGAAAGCCCAGCATCTTCCAAGAGGCCATATCGCGATTGCCGCCATAAAGCGGATCGGCAAAGAAGCCCTCCATCACATTGTTCAGGATATCGGAGAACAGAGTCTTGGACGGGATCGGGCTGAGGGCGATATCGCCCGTCTCGAGCCCGCTCAGCACCTCGTCCTGCGTCTCTCCGTCCAGATCGGCGAACTCGTTGGAATAGGTCTTGCGGCAATATTCCGAGAGCGAGGCGAGCCCCATCCGGTAGCGCTCGGCCATGGTCCAGGGGAGCTGGTCGCCCTGTTCGGGCGTGCCTTCCTTGAACGGGCCCTGCATATAGAGCTTCTCGCCCGTGCCATAGCTTCCGGCCAGCTGGCCATCGATGAACTCGGCGCAGCCCGCCTCGCGCCCCGAGACCGACAGATCGTCGGCCGGGATCATCCTATCGGCCATCGCGCCAATGGTGCGGGCCTCGGCCTCGTTGAAAAACCGCCATGTGCCGGTCCAACCCTGTTCGGGCGGATTGGCTGCAAAGGGCTGCCACGGTGCGGTCCCATCAAGAACACGCGCATAGGCGCCGGTAGATATCAGGCTGAGGCCCGCGGCGGCGCTGGCAAGCAGCCGTCTGCGGGTCAATAAGGGGGGCTTCAGGCTCATGGGCTCGCTTTCCATTGCTGGCTGCGTGCTTGGCCCGTTCCGAAATGGGAACGTTAACTAAGCAAGCTAATGAAGATCCAGCTATGCCCACATCTCCGTCGCGCAACTCACAGGGGCGTGAGGATAGGAACGGATTTCTTCAAGTTGTTGTTCTCACGTCAGAAAAAATACGTCATTTTGATGTGTGATCTGGTGTTGTTCCGGGTGTCGCACGGATTTCCCCTAGGGAAGGAGTGGCCGCCCCTATGCCCTGTATAAGCGGCGGAGGGACGGGCTCGGTTCTAGCCGCGTTTACCTGAAAACCGGCGGCACGCGCTCGCGGTCGCCGGCCCAGTCGGGCAGGGCCATCCTGAACAGGTGGAAGGGCGGCTCGATCATGTTCTTGCCGTCGGGCCCGCGATTGGCGGCCAGTCGTCCGGTCTGCGGGATCGGAACATAAAGCGCGCGGTCATCGCTGATTACCATCGCATCCGGACCCCAAAGCCGGTCATCCTGTGCCAGAACGCGCAAGGTTCCGTCGGGCGAGAGCACCGTGATCCGGGGGCGGTCCATCTCGGCCATATAGAGATTGCCCTTGCTATCCATCGCGGTGCCCACGAGCGGTGGCGTGTCATAGACAAATTCCACCTGTTTCTCGAGATCCGCCTCGGACAGGGTCTCATCGCGCAGCGCCTTGGTGGGCACACGGTAGAGCGGGCCGCTCAGCGGTTGGTAATAGAGCCATTGCCCGTCCGGGGAGATCTCGATCGGATCGGAATGGACCTGTATCTGCGCGCCCTGCGGATTGGTCAGGATCTGGCCTTTCTCGCCGATGGGCGGGCGCTGGGGATTTGCGGTGACCGAGACATGCCCGTCGAGCCTGCGCAGCGCCTTGCCGGTCTCGAGGTTGACGATCACGATGCCGCCCAGACCGGAATCGGTGAAATAGGCATTTTCCGCATCGAGGCGCAGATCATTGAGCGAGCCGCCCTCCGGCAGGATATCGGGGCCGAGCACGATCTTGCGCAGGAGCTTGCCGGTCTTGGTGTCGAATTGCAGCACCTTGGCGGCGGCCTCATCGACCTTCGGCCCGAAGAACGGTGTCCCCTGATCGACCGCCCAGAGCGTGTCGTCATCGAAAATATGGATCGTGTTGACATTTACCAGCGCCTCGCCGGTGGGCGCGTCGGGGGTCCAGCTGTTCCACGCGCCTCCCGGAAAGGCGCGTAGCGTATCGGTCTGCGGGTCGAGAACCGCGATACCGGGTGTCGCCTCGTAGCCGGGCCAGCGCGGCAGACCGAGAAAGATCGTGCCGTCACTGGTGAGCGCCGCGGCATTGGCGAGCCACGGATAGGTCCCGACCTCGGTCAGGGGCGCACCGGCCTTTGCGCCATAATCGATCGGGGCGGGGCTCACGCTCTGGGCGATGGTCTGGGTTGGTAGGAAGGACGCCATGAGCAGGCTCATGATCGTGAGCGGACGGGTCCAGTGTGAGAGCGGATTTTGCATCGGGTTCCTCCTGAAAATGACATGGCCCGATCGCCGTGTAGGGGCATGATCTGGCGTGGCCTGTCGGGGGGACCCGTAAAAATGCTTCTTGCGCAAGGGGATGGTCCCCCGCGCGATAAAGATGGTTTGTCCGGCGCTTACGTCGGATGCCGAAATCTGAAAGCGAAACAGGGTCCTCCCCGAACCTGTTCCTGCACCCCCTCCCAAGGGCACAACGTGAAGCTGTATCCTGCATCGCCCTTTGTCAACGCAAAAACGCGCCCCGTTCGGGGGCGCGCGTCTGGGCATCTTATAGGGAGGTCAGGCGGACAGCATGGCCTCGGCTTCGATCTCCACGCGGTAGGGCCCGATGAGTCTGGCGACCTGCAACAGGGTGTTGGCGGGAGGGTGTTGGGCAAAGAAGCGGCCATGGGCGCGCGAGACCGCCTCGCAATCTTCCGCATCGGTCAGATAGATGCGCGTGCGCACTACATGTTCGGGACCTGCGCCATGCGCGCGCAGCGCCGCGACGATCTTGTCGAGGATATAGGTCGTCTGTGCGCCCGCATTGTCGGGCGCGATCGCATGATCGGCGCCATGCGTGGCCGTAGTGCCCGACACCAGAATACGCTCGCCGATCCTCACCGCGCGGCAATAGCCCGCGATAGGCTCCCATCTGGACCCCGAGAAGACCCGCGCACGGTCGGGCAGAATAGGGTCGGGCAGCGCCGGATGGAGGGGGGCGATGGAATTGAGATGATGGGAAAGATCGCCGGACGCAGTCAGGAACGGCGGCTTACGGTATTCGTCGCCGCAATCGCCCGGCACCATCTTCATCCGCGCAAACACCGCTTCGAGGCGGGCGCGATCTTCGTCATCGAGGGCAAAGCCGAAGATCTGCAGGTTATCCGCGCGATGCTCGGCCTCTGTAATGCGGGCGCCGATGATGGTCGCGGCAACCGAAGGCGTTTCCAGCACCCAGGCAGAGGCGACATTCGAAAGAGAGACCCCGTGTTTGCGCCCGATCTCGTGGGCCGCCGCCAGAAGGTCCTGAAATGTCGGCCATCCTCCCGCCGCATCGATGAAACGCTTGTATTTCATCCGGCTCCAGTCGGTGATCTCGGTGGGTTCGGGCTGGCCCAGCCATTTCTCCGAGATAAACCCGCCGCAAAGCGTGCCATAGGCCAGAAGCTTCACATCATAGCGGGCGCAAAGATCGGTCAGTGCCCCTGCCGCACGGCGGTCGACGAGCGAGAAACTCACCTGATTGGAGACGATCTCGATCCCCTCGGCCAGCGCCAGCTCCAGATGGGTCGCATCGAAATTGGTCACACCGATCGCGCCGATCAGCCCCTCCTGCCGCAGCGCCTCGATCTCGCGCAGCGCATCGAGCCAGCGCGGGTCCTCGAAGCTCCACCAGTGGAATTGCAGGAGGTCGATACGCGAGGTCCGCATCCGCTCGAGCCGTTCGACAATCCCCGCCCGCACGATCTCGGGCGTCATCGGGCCCGGTTCGGGGCACCATTTGGTGAAGGCACGCACGCCGCCCATGCCGGCCCGATTGGTCAATTCGCCCGTGATGATCTCGGCGCTACCATAATGGTCGGCCATATCGAATGTGTCGAACCCCGCTTTGGCATAGGCCTCAAGCTGGTGGGCCGCCAGCACCGGGTCAAGCGTCGTGCCGTCCTTTTCCAGATCGGCCACCTGCCATAAGCCGCAGACAAGCCGCGCAATATTCAATCCCGGCGCCAGATCGATGCGTGGCAGGGGGGTGGAGAAAGAGCTGTCAGGCATTGGTTTTGGATCCTTTGGAGTGAGTGCCTTTGGAGAGCGAGGCTTTGGAAAACAGGGCAGGACGACGCGCGCGCAAAGTCCCCGCCTCGCCCAGGAGCCCGCGCGGACGCAGCAGGAGCACGGCACAGAGCGCCACCCCGATCATGACGATCTGCAGCGAGGCGGCGCGGGCCTGCGCCTCGGGCGGAAACAGCGCACTGACCGCTGATCCCGAGAGCGCCCAGATCGCCCAGACGAGCACTGCGCCCAGAATGGCGCCGCGCATATTGCCGGAGCCACCTACGATGAGCATGGTCCAGACCTGGAAGGTCAGGATGGGCAGATAGTTGTCAGGCGCGATGAAGCCGATGAAATGGGCCTGTGCCGCACCGCCTAGCCCCATGAAGAAGCCGCCGATGGCAAAGGCCTGCAGGCGGTAGGTCACGGGGTCCTTGCCGAGCGCACGCGCGGCGGTCTCGTCCTCGCGCAGCGCCCGCAGCACGCGGCCCCAGGGCGAGCGCACCAGATGCTCGAGCACCAGATAGCTCAGAAGCACCGTCGCTAGCATTACGCCAAGATTGGCCAGTGTGAAAAGGTTGGCGTGACTTTGCAGGATGCTGAAGGGACGGGGGATGAAGCCGATGCCGAAGGGCCCGCCGGTGACCCCCTCCAGATTGAGAAGCGCCAGCTGGATGACAACGGCGGCACCGAATGTGGCAATCGCCAGATAGTCGGCCCGCAGACGCAGTGTCAGCGCTCCGAGGAGGAAGCATAAAACACCCGCTGCCAGCCCGCCGCCCAGCCAGCCGATCAGGATCGGCAGGCCGAAGCCGCCGAGCCGTCCGTCGATGGCGGGGGTGGTCAGCAGCGCCGAGACATAAGCACCCACGGCCACAAAGCCCGCGATCCCCACGTTGAACAGCCCCGTCTGCCCCCATTGCAGGTTCAGCCCCAGACAGATGACGGCATAGGTCAGCGCCATGGTCAGGAAGAAGGCGGCGTATATCAGAAGATCCATCAGGCCATTGCCTTTCCGAAAATACCCTGCGGGCGCAGGAGAAGCACCGCAACAAGGATGACAAAGGAGACCGCCGCCCGCCATTCGGCACCGATGATCTGCACGGTGAAGGCCTCGGCCAGCCCGACGATGAGGCCTGCCAGCATGGCGCCTGGCACAGAGCCTATCCCGCCCAGAATGGCGGCGGCAAAGAGCGGCAGCAGCAGGTCATGGCCCATGGTGGGCCGGATCTGCACGACGACCCCCGACATGATCCCCCCGATGGCGGCAAGCCCCGCACCGAGGATCCAGACCATGCGGATGACCCCGCGCGCATCAATGCCGACAAGAGCGGCCAGCTGCGGATTTTCCGACACGGCGCGCATGGCGCGCCCTGCGGCGCTGCGCGTGAGCACCAGGTGCACCGCGATCACCAGCACAACGCCCAGCCCCACCACAAGCATCTGGTCGGGCGTGGCCCTGAGGCCCGGCAGGATCTCGCGGCTGATCTGCAGCGCATTGGTGAAATATTGCGGGCTCGAGGTATAGGCGAATTCGATGAGGTTGCGCAGGGCGAGCGCCGCACCGAAAGAGGCCATGACCAGAATGATCGTGGCCGCTCCCGAGCGCCGGAGCCGCTCGAACAGCAGCCAGTCGGTGGCCAATGTCAGCGCGGCGGTGGCGAGGATCGATCCGGCCATGGCAATAGGCACCGACCAGCCGAAGCTGAACGGCCCGATAGGCGTGCCGAGTGCGGGCAGCATCGCGCCAAGCGCCGCGCTGATGGTGAGCGCCAGATAGGCACCCCAGCTGAGGAGTTCGCCATGGGCGAAATTGGCAAAGCGCAGGATGGAATAGGTGAGTGTGACGCCGATCGCGCCAAGGCCGATGATTGCCCCGTTCACGAGGCCGTCCATGACAGGTTGCAATATCATAGCGCGCCCTCCCTCGCGGGGGCGGCGGCATGGCCACCCAGATAAAGATCGGCCACCACCGGATCATTGGCCAAGATGGCCGATGGCGCATCATGGGCCACACGACCCTCGACCAGAATGACCCCGCGGCTGGCAATTCCCAGCCCCGCGCGGACATTCTGCTCGACCAGAAGGATGGTGATGCCGGTCTGGTTGATCGCGCGCAGGCGGTCGAACACATCCGCCACCATCAGGGGCGAGAGCCCTGCCGAGGGCTCGTCGAGGATCAGCACCTGCGGGTCCACGATCATCGCGCGCGCCACGGCCAGCATCTGGCGTTGCCCGCCCGAGAGGCTACCCGCGCGGGTGGCGGGGCGACGGGCCAGATCGGGGAAGGTCTCCATCATCGCGGCCATCCGTTCCGCCCGCTCTGCCTTTGGAAGGATCTGCGCGGCAAGCTGCAGGTTCTCGCGTATGCTCATCTGGGCGAAGATGTTCTCGGTCTGCGGCACGAAGGCCAGCCCGTGGCGCAACCGCAGATGGGCGGGCAGTCTGGAGATCTCCTCGCCGTAGAGCTTGATCGCGCCCTCATGGACGGGCACCAGCCCCGCGATGGTCTTGACCAGCGTCGATTTTCCCGCCCCGTTGGGGCCAAGCAGCACCACGAACTCGCCTTCGCCCACAACCAGATCCACGCCTTTGAGGATCGGCAGATCGGGCTGGTAGCCGGCGTGCAGGCCACGGATACGCAACACATCTTTCATGCGGCATCTCCCAGATAGGCGCGGATGACCTGTGGCTCGCGGATCACCGCGTCGGGGGCGCCCTGTGCCAGCTCGGCACCCTGCGCCATCACCACTACGCGCGAGCATAGCCGCGCCACCATATCCATATTGTGCTCGATCAGCAGGATCGAGACGCCCTGCGCATTCAGCACGACGATCCGGCCCATGATCTCCTCGAGAAGGCTCGGGTTCACTCCGGCGGCGGGCTCGTCGAGCAGGATCACCTTGGGATCGGCCATCAACAGGCGCGCGAGTTCCAGCAGCTTGCGCTGCCCGCCCGAAAGCACCCGCGCGGGCTGATCCACCAGATGGCCCAGCAGCAGGAACTCGATGATCTGGCGGGCTTTCTCCAGCGCGCGGGTCTCGTCACGGCGCGCGGCCCCCAGCCGGAAGGCCGCCCCCCAGACGCTTTCGCCACTCTGTCTTTGCGCCCCGCACAGAACATTTTCCAGCACCGTCATCTCGGGGAAAGGGCGCGGGATCTGGAAGCTGCGGCCCAGGCCGCGGCCCAGCCGCTTCTCGGCCCCTTCGCGGGTTACGTCATGTCCCGCAAGCTCGATCCGCCCCGAAGAGGGCGGCAGCGCGCCCGCCAGCATATTGAACATCGTGGTCTTTCCGGCCCCGTTAGGGCCGATCAGGCCGAGCAACTCGCCGGGATGGAGCGACAGGGACATATTGTCCACGGCGCGCACCCCCTGAAAGCTCCGGCTGAGACCATGGGCGGCAAGCACCGCCTCTCGGGTCTGGTCCATTCCCTCTTCCCTGTTGCTGCCGGAATCGCCGCGCATTTAGGCAGGGGTTCCGGTTTCATTGTATCTTTGATCAAAGATCATTGACAGATTTCGCCATGGCAAGTCAAAAAGGTGAAATATCCTTGGTTGATGATGCGGGAGATTAAATGGACAGCACTTCGCCCATTGCGGGGCCACCCGACACCGCCGTGCCGGGCCTTGCGCGGGTCGGCCGCGCCTCGCTGCAGACCCGCGTCTATGACGAGCTGACCCGATCGCTGACCCATGGTGCCTTCGCGGCGGGGCAGGTGCTCAGGATGCAGGCGCTGGCCGACACGATGGGTGTCTCGATCATGCCGGTGCGCGAGGCGTTGGGGCGGCTGGCCACCGAGCGCGCACTCGAGATCATGCCCAACCGCTCGGCGCGTGTGCCGCTGATCACCGAGGAGCGGTTGACCGATCTGGCGCGGGCGCGCTGTCTGGTGGAGGGCGAACTGGTGCGGATGGCCGTCCCTAGGCTGACCCCCGAGGACTGGGCCGTGCTGCGCGCCCAGACTGCCGAATGCGAGACCGCCTTCAACCGTCTCGACGAGGAACATGCCAGCCAGACTTCGCAGCTCAATCACCAGTTCCATTTCACCATTTACGGGGCGGCGGGCTCCGATGTGTTGCTGCCGATCGTGCGCAGCCTGTGGATGCAGTCGGGCCCCTGTGTGCGCGCCTCGGCCATCATTTACGGGCGCAACCCCTCGTTGACGGCGGTGCATCACCATTGGGCGCTGATCGAGGCGCTGGAGGCACGCGATGCCGAGGCCGCGGTGCGTGCGCTCCATGCCGATATCACCCAGTCCTTCGCGCTGATCCGCGATGATATGCGAAAGGCGGCAGGCGATGGATGATACATTCGAGCTCTGGGACCTGCGGGTCGAGGTGACGGCTCCCGAGGGCGGCGCGATCTATTGCAACGCCAAGCGCGGCGATTATTTCGAGCTGCGCGGCGAGATGCTCCATCTGCCGCCCGGACAGGGGTTCTCGATCTACTCGCTGTCTGCCGTGCTGCCGCTGCTGGCGGCCAAACAGCGCCAGACCCATCCCAATGACTGGATGAGCACCGATGCCGAGGTGGCCTGTCCCGACCCGAACTGTTCCACCCGTTTCCGGATTACCCGTTTGGGCAAACGGCGCTTCAGCCATGCCCAGACCACCGCCGTATCTCTGACAAAGGATGACTGACATGACCCTCCCCCGCGCCACACTCGGCCCAGGCTACGAGATTTCCCGCGTGATCCGTGGCGGCTGGCAGCTGGCGGGCGGACATGGCGCGATCGATCAGGCAGAGGCGGTGGAGGATCTGGTCGCCACCGCGCAGGCCGGCATCACCACCTTCGATTGCGCCGATATCTATACCGGCGTCGAGGAGATCATCGGCGCCTTCCGCCGCACCTATGCCAGCCGGTTCGGGGCAGAGGCGCTTGGCCAGATCCGCGTCCATACCAAATGCGTGCCCGATCTCGACAAGCTTGCCCGCCTCACCCGCCCGATGCTGCGGGAAACTGTGGCGCGTTCGGCGCAGCGGCTCGGGGTCGAGCGACTCGACCTGGTGCAGTTCCATTGGTGGGATTACGCACAGGGCGACTGGCTCGAAGCGGCATCTTGGCTCAGGGAGTTTCAGGACGAGGGGCTGATCCATCTTCTATCGGGGACCAATTTCGGCACCGATCAGGTGGCAGCGATGTTCGGGGCGGGGATCCGTCTGGCCACGCTCCAGACCCAGTATTCGCTCCTCGACCTGCGCCCCGAAAAGCGGATGGCCGCTCTGGCCGCGCGCGAGGGGATGCAGTTTTTGTGCTATGGCACCGTGGCGGGCGGATTCCTGTCGGACCGCTGGCTGGGCCGGCCCGATCCCAAGGGCGAGATGGAGAACCGCTCGCTCACGAAATACCATCTGATCATCGAGGATTTCGGCGGCTGGGATCTGTTCCAGAGCCTGCTCGGATGTCTGCGCACCGTTGCCGACCGTCACCGGAGCGATATCGCGACCGTGGCCTCGGCGGTGATGCTGACCCGCCCGCAGGTGGCAGGGGTCATCGTGGGCGCGCGCAACCGTGCGCATCTGGCGGCCAATCTGCGGATCGGGACGCTGGCGCTCTTGCCCGAGGATCTGGCCGCGATCGAGGCGGTGCTGGCGCAATCCGTCCCGCTCAAGGGAGATGTCTACGAACTCGAGCGGGACCGTCACGGCCGCCACGGCGCCATCATGAAATACAATCTCAATAAAGAAGAGGCCTGAGCCTCCGATCCCCGCCCGACAAAGGGCATTTCCAACAGGAGTTGACTGATATGAAGGAATTACTGCTTGCCGGAGCGGCCAGCGCCGCCTTTGGCTCCGCC
Source organism: Thioclava sp. 'Guangxiensis' (assembly GCF_045348365.1). Taxonomy (NCBI): domain Bacteria; kingdom Pseudomonadati; phylum Pseudomonadota; class Alphaproteobacteria; order Rhodobacterales; family Paracoccaceae; genus Thioclava; species Thioclava sp. 'Guangxiensis'. The sequence continues at coordinate 471,610 of NZ_CP155824.1, forward strand.
GCGATGGCCCAGGATTGCAAGATCGACGTAGGGATGGTCATGGAATTGACTGGTCCCGCCGGTGTCTATGGTCAGGCCGGTGCCAAGGCCGTGGATATGGCGTTTCGCGATTTCAACGAGGCAGGTGGCGCGGGGGGCTGCCAGATCGCGTCGGAGATCCGCGACAGCCAGAGCCAGGGCAATGTGGCCGTCGATCAGGCCACACAGCTCGTCAATATCAAGAAGGTGCCGGTCGTGATCGGCGGGATCATCTCCTCGGTAACGCTGCCGATCCTCACCTCGGTGACCGCGCCCGCCAAGGTCGTGCAGGTCTCGCCCGCTTCCTCCTCGCCCACACTCACCCAGCTGGGGCAGGAGGGCAAGACGGGCGGCTATTTCTTCCGCACCATTACCTCGGATGCGCTGCAAGGGACGGCTGCGGCCAAATATGCCATCGATCAGGGCATGAAAAAGCTTGCCATCATTCATGTGAACAATGATTTCGGCGTCAATATGATGCGCGAGTTCACGACCGCCTATACCGCGCTCGGCGGCGAGATCACCTCCGTCACCCCCTATAACGAGAAACAGGCCAATTATTCCTCCGAGGCGACCGCCGCGCTGCAAGGGGATCCCGAGGGGCTTTACCTGATCTCCTATCCGGTCGATGGCGCGACCATCGCGCGGGCATGGATTTCCTCGGGCGGGCCGCAGAAATTCCTTCTCAATGACGGGATGAACTCCTCCGATTTTATCAAAGCTGTCGGGGCGCAATATCTCGAGGCGGCCTATGGCACCTCCTCGGGCACGTCCGAGAGCCCCTCGACCAAATATTTCTACGATAATTTCGAGAGCTTCTCGGGCGGGATCGCCCCTGATGCGCCCGCCGCCGACCGCTCCTATGATGCGGGGGCGATCGTGGCGCTGGCGATTGCCGAAGCAGGCGAACCAACGCCTGACAAGATCCGCGCCGCCATCCCCGAGGTGACCGGCACCGAGGGCGAACCGATCTATGCAGGTCCTGCCGAGTTCAAGAAGGCGCTGGAGCTGATCAAGGAAGGTAAGAAAATCCGTTACGAGGGGGTGATCGGCCCTGTCGCCTTCGATCAGTATGGCGATATCACCGGCCCGTTCCGCCTGTGGAAGATCACCGATGGAACTGTCGAGACGACCGGCACGATGTCGCCCGAAGAGGTGGCGCAGGTAAAGGCTGAAACCACCCCGTAAGCACCCGGGGCGTTCGTGCCGTCCATCCCGCCCGTGCCAGCGCAGGGGCGGGAGTTTTCATACGCGCCGCTGTGCGTATTGGCCTCCGGTTCCGCGTGGGCTGCATTTGAACGCTGGGTTCCTTTGCGGCTTTCTTGATCTGCATCACATTACAAGCATGCTATTCGTTCTGGCGGTCATAATCTATATGCGCTCCGCCTGAAGGACACTGCCAGCGGCAATGTCCCCCTGAAAACCTGCGGCAAATTTAAAACTGTTCCTGACCGTAAACGATCATAATCGCTCATCCCGGTCTCACCCAATCCGATCGCCCGATGGGGCCCGCGCCGCTCTCTGCCGAGCGGCGCAACGGTCCTATGCTGTTTGTGTCGGGGCAGGTCAGGATCGATCCAGTGAGCGGGGCACTGGCGGGTGCCGACATCACCAGCCAGACGTGGCAGGTTCTCGAGAACATGAAATCGCTCGTCGAGGCGGGCGGGCTGAGCATGGCCGATGTGATGAAGGTCGGGATCTTTCCGGTGAATGGCGATGATTTCGCCGCGATGAACGCTGTCTATGCCGAGTATTTCGATGCGCCATTCTCGGCGCGCGCCACGGTGGGCATCCGCCTCAACGATCCGCGCCTTCTGGTCGAGATGGATGCGATCGCGATGGAGCGTCAGGCGTGATGCATATCCATATTGAAACTGATGGCGGTCCCCTGTCGCTCTGCGCCGACCGTCTGCGCGCGGCTTTGGATCAGGCGGGGATCACCGGGATGGAGATCTCCAAAAACGCCGATTCTGCGGCGTTTGAGACCGCCGTGGCACAGGCCGATATCCTCTTTGCCTGCTGCAAACCCGACCTGCGCGAGCTGCGTGTTAAGGCGCCGAAGCTCGACTGGATCCAGGTGATCTCGGCGGGCATCGAGACCCTGACCCCTATCTGCCCGAGGGTGTGGCGCTGACCAATGCCTCGGGTGTGCATGGCGCGAAAGGTGGCGTGTTCCTCCTGACGGCGGCCTTGATGCCCAACTATGCCACCCCGCAATTCGCCAGCTACAAGACGGCGTGAACATGGGCATCCGTCTTTGGACACTTCTGTGCGTGGGCGGGATCGGCTCGGCTGCGGTGCCGCTCTTGCGCGGATTGGGCGCGGTGGTCACCGGCGTGACCCGCAGTAGCCGCTCCACCGCCGCTCTCGATGCCTGCCTGCCCGTCGGCACGCTCGACGATGTGCTGCCCCGCACGGATATCCTCTTCTCCAGCCTGCCGCTGACCCCCGAGACCAAGAACCTCGTCTCTGCCTCCCGTCTGGGCCTTCTGCCACGCGGGGCAGGGGTGGTCAGCGTGGGGCGCGCGAGGGTAATCGATCATATGGCCCTCGTGGCCGCCCAGCGTGAGGGCGCATTCGGGGACGCGGTGCTCGATGTCTTCCCCGTGGAGCCCCTCGCCATGAGGCCCACCTACCAGAACGGTTCGTTCAACGTGCCGCCGACCTCCATCGGCAGCGGTCACGTGGATAGCCGCCCCATGCTCTACGTCACTGACGAGCGTGGGCTGTTGCGCGAGGCTGTAACTGATCTGGAGACACAGGCTCGCGCGGGCGAGGTCTTCTCACGCGGCGACCTGCTCGCGACTACCCGAAATCGAAGCCCGCCCCGATAGCTCGCAGAATGCGCGGATCGTAAAGATCTCCATCGATGCGGGCATCACCGCGACATTGCGACATCAAGGGCAAAGTGCTCTGCGGGGCCTATTGTGACCGGATGCGGGCCTATTCGTCAAATATGTTCTAGTATTCCGTCGAGGAGACGGTAGCGCACGCCGATGTAGCGTTCGATGCCGGTCGTATGGGCCTGCAATTCGGCTGGGAGCCCTGCGGGTAGGATATGCGGAAAGATCTAGGGTCAGCGCTCATTTCCATCCAGAGCCAGAATAAGCCAGTAGCAGCGAGTGCGATCGTCAAGAGATAGGTGATAGGGCATCAGTCATATCGAGTAGCCACCCGCTGCCAGTCCTTCAGTCCGTCAGTCGTCCGAACATGATCTCGATGCGATTGCGTCGCTTGTAGCGGCGCCTGTCAGATCCGATGGGTGCCTTGCGGGACTTCCGACTCGGGATTCACACTTTCATCCCCTTGTCTTTCTACGCTTCTCTGAACCAATCCACATCATATCCCCGATCGCCCAGCATCCATTTCACCTGTGGCAGGCTGTCGAGCAACGCCTGCGCACCGGTGAAGTCGCTGAGCTGACCTGCTGTCATGAACAGTCGGATCGGGCAGCCTTTCATGTCGGCGATGGCGTGGAGCTTCGTGTTCATCCCGCCCTTCGTGCGGCCGATCAGGCGTCCACGCCCCCCTTTTCACCCGCAGGCTTGACGCCGTGCGATGCGCTTTCAGATATGTCGCATCGATCATCACGGTTCGAGTGTCGGAATTTTCGGAGGCCAGGCCTTCCATGATCCGAGCGAAGACACCCATTCGGCTCCCACGATTGTAGAGCGTTTTGGGCGGGCCGTATTCCTTGGGCGCATCACGCCACCTCCACCCATTGCGATTAATGAAGATAACCCGCCCAACACACGCAGATCATCGACGCGAGGTCGCCCACGGCTTTTCGGAAAATAGGGGCCAATACGCTTCATCTGCGCCTCGGTCAGCCAGAACAAGTTACTCATCACGTCAAACTCCAGATCGTTCAGATCCAGATTCGACACTGTCCGAGTTTCGCGGGCCACATCATTTTTACCAATTGTGTCTATGTCTTTTAAGCCCGATTAACGTCATAATCAACATTATGTAACCATGGCTATAATGGAATATGTGTTCTGTAACGCCCATTTTACAAAACTACGTACATTAATCTAAGCGGCGTTGCGATCTGGACGCCTGTACAAGAACCTGCAGTCTACCCGGTCAGGATACAAAGCATAGTTTGCAATGCGGGTAGACTTTCCTTGTGGGCAGTTTGGTGCAGTTTCAAATTATCAAGGGCTGTATCCGATCTTCCAGCGCCGCTTGGATCCTTTGTCGCTGATCGCGCAAATGCGCGGGCTTTCCTTGGGCCAATTTGCTTGGCGAACAAGCCTTTGATGGCCTAGAGAGGTTATAGCCTGTATGACGTTTTTCAGAGCGCGGACGCGGATCTGCGACCCTTCAGCACATTACTCTGCGTCCGCTTGCTGCCGAGTTGGCCTTGGCAGCTGCGGCCCATACAGCCTTCGTCACTTAAAATGTCGCGGGTGCCGAGGCATCGGTGAGATGGTCCGCGGGAAAACGCTGGGCCGGTGCGGCATCCCGGCAATGGGCAGGTCGTTTCAGCTTTCCGCTAGAAACCGTGATCGCTGTGAACATCACAGCGTTCGGGTGATATCCAGACATCGTAGCGCCCCCCAGTATCATTCCCGCTAGCGTGAGTTACGACACGGCGGCGGATGGCATCGACATTTAGAAACTGCCCTGCATTAGGCCATGCAGGCCGCTCACCCCTGCTTCATTCCATCGTCGACCTCTTATCCGAAAACCGACCAGCCGGTGAAACGGGCGATCTGTTCGGCGGCGAATGTTCCCATATGGGAGTTGCCATAGAGGTTCAGCCCAGGCGACCAGACCGCGATCGAGGCCACTCCTGGCGCGATGACCAGAATGCCGCCGCCCACGCCGCTCTTGCCCGGCAGCCCTACGCGGAAGGCGAAATCGCCCGAGCCGTCATAATGGCCACAGGTCATCATCAAGGCATTGAGACGACGCGCTTTCTCGGGGGCAAGGATCGCGGGCGCCCGTGGCAGCTGCGCAATCATCCGCCCAGCCCGTGCAAGCTGCGTGGCCGTCATCTCGATGGCGCATTGGTGAAAGTAGGTGCCCAAGGTCATCTCGGGCGGGTTGGTCATATTATTGAAGGACTTCAGATAATTGGCGAGCGCGATATTGCGAAAACCGGTGCGCTCCTCCGAAAGCGCCACAGCGCGGTCGATATGGATATCCTCATCCCCCGCGGCCAGACGCAAGAAGGCCAGCACCTCGCTCAGCGCCTCGCGCGGGGCACGCCCTGCCAGAAGCGCATCGGTGGTCACCAGCGCGCCCGCATTGATGAACGGGTTGCGCGGGCGGCCCTTTTCCTGCTCGAGAAGCAGGATCGAGTCGAACCGCGTCCCCGAGGGCTCGCGCCCGACCCGTGTCCAGATTTGCTCGCCGCTGCGCCCGAGCACGCAAGCGAGCGTGAAGACCTTCGAGACGCTCTGGATCGAGAAGCGCGTATCGGCGGCTCCCGCTTGCAGCACCTGCCCGTCGGCCAGCGCGACAGCCACGCCGAATTGCGCAGGGTCCACCTTGGCCAGCTCGGGGATATAATCGGCCACCTCGCCCCAATCGGCGCGGGCACGGATATCGGCATCCAGATCGGTCAGAAAGGACTGAAGCTCTGCCGCATCAATGTCCATTACGGATTTCCTCCTTGAGGGCCGCCCAGAGCGCCTCGACCTCGGGAGCCAGCTTCCGGATCGGGCGATAGGCGCAGATCTCGACATCGAGCGCCCATTCCGGCCCGCCGATCGGGCCGATGACCCCCGCCGCCGCATCATCGACCGCGCTGACCGGCAGCCAGCCGACCCCGTGGCCCTCCATGATGATCTCCTTGAGGACGTCCGACATATCGCATTGCACGCTGATCCTGTAGGCCGGATCGACGGGCGCGCGTTCGAGCACATGCTCGAAGAGCCGCATGAAATAGGCCTTGTGCGAATAGGCGATCAGCGGGAACGGCGCTTTCTCGGTGCCCGGAAAGCCGAAGGCCTCGCGTTTGTGCCGGTTGAGGACGGCATAGGGCAGGAAGCGGTCGCGCCGCACCACCAGCCGCTCTTGCGCATCGGTATGGATGGGGCTCGGAAGCGCGGGATTGTCATGGCACAGCAGGATATCGGCATCCCCCGCCATATAACGCGCGGTGACATCCTGCGTATTGCCGACGATGACGGAGAAGGAGCACTTGACCCGCCCCTTGAGCATCTTCAGCACCCGCTTGAAATCCGATCGTGCAAGGCAGTTGGGCGTGGCGATACGCACCTGCGACATCAGCGCGAACTGGCTCGAGCGGATCTTGGCGCGCGCCCCCAGAAGCCGCTCGACCGAAGCCGCGGCCTCGGCGCGGAAATCCTCGCCCGCATCGGTCAGCCGGACCGGCACCGCCCCCTTGACGATAAGGGCAGTGCCGACCCAATGTTCGAGCGACTGGATCCGCCGGCTGAAAGCGGCCTGCGAGACATTGCGGAACTCCGCCGCGCGGGTGAAATTGCGCATCTCGACGAGGGCAAGGAAGTCCTCGAGCCAGCGTATATCCATTCACGTCATCCGTTCCAGCGGCCCGTCACAGGCCAATCGCGCGATAGTAATCCGCAATCCGCGCAATGGAAACGGCATAGGCGGCGGTGCGCAGATTGACTTGGGGCATACGGGCATGCTGCGCCGCGATCTCGCCGAAGGCCCGCGTCATGATCTCCTCGAGGCCCGAGCGCACGAGGTCGATCTCTTGCGTGTCACGCGCGATGGAGGCACGCAGATCATCGGTCATCGACCGCCCCGACATCTGCTCGAGCGCGCTCACCATCGACATGCCGGTGGCGATCTGCTGGCGGCGTTCCATCAGGCCGAAGGGGATATGGGTGATGTTCTTGACCCATTCGAAATAGCTCACCACAACCCCGCCCGCATTGACGAAGAGATCGGGCAGGATGCGGATACCGCGCGCCCCCAGCACCTCTTCGGCGGCGGCGGTCACCGGACCATTGGCCGCCTCGACGATCAGCTGGTAGTCGATTTCGTTGCAATTGCCTTCGGTGATCGCGGCCTCCTTGGCGGCTGGGATCAGGATATCGGCGGCCATATGGGTCAGGCCCTCGGCGCTCGGCACTGTCTCGGCCCCCGCAAACCCGCCAATCGAGCCTGTCGCGCGGCGATGAGCGGCCACCGCCTCGATATCGAGGCCCTTCGGATCGAAGATCGCCACATCATGCTCGACGATCCCCACGATCTGTGCGCCATCCTCGGCGAGGAATTTGGCGCTGTGATAGCCCACATTGCCAAAACCCTGCACCACCACCGAGAGCCCCCTGATCTGTTTCTGCCCAGAAACCGCCGGCATGTCGGGATGGGCAAGATAGGCGCGCACGGCATATTGCACCCCGCGGCCCGTGGCCTCGACCCGCCCCTCGATCCCGCCGCGCGCGACCGGCTTCCCGGTCACACAGGCGCTGACATTGATCGCATCGGCACGGCCGGTCTTGCGGTATTCATCGGCGATCCATGCCATCTCGCGCTCGCCCGTGCCCATATCGGGTGCAGGCACGTTACGGCCCGGATGGATCAGGTCTCGGCGGGCGAGCTCTTGCGTGAAGCGGCGAGTGATACGCTCGAGCTCGTCCTCGGTCCAGTCCGACGGGTTGATCCGCAGCGCGCCCTTGGAGCCGCCGAAAGGCACATTGACCAGCGCGCATTTCAGGCTCATCAGCGCCGCCAACGCCTCGACCTCGTCCATCGTTGCATCAGGCGCATAGCGGATACCGCCCTTGGCCGGCTCGATATGCTCGCTATGCACCGAACGCCAGCCCTCGAAGCTGTAGATCCGCCCGCGCAGCTTGACCCCGAAACGCACGGCGTAGGTCGAGTTGCACTGGGTGATGCGCTCGGCCAGACCGTCGGTCAGGTCCAGATGCGGCGTGGTATTACCGATGAAACGTTCGATATTGGCAAAGAATTTTTGATCCGACATGGGTGTATCCGGTGTCCTGTGACTGGCCTCTCCGCCCCTCGCGGGCGGTCGATGACCCCACCAAGCTCCGCCTCGTGCCGGATGTCTAATGCGTATCCTGCATGGCCTATGCGCGAAGAGCATCGGTCATAACGTTTCCGTTCCCGAAGCGGCTCATTCACGCAAAGCGGCAACGGCCTTGATCTCGATCTTCAGCTCGGGTCGGCTCAGGCCGGAGATGCCGATGATCGACCAAGCGGGGAACGGGCTTTTGATGAAGCGCTGTTTGACCTCGATGAACGCCGGCAATGTGTCCGCGATATCCACATGATAACTGGTAACATCGACGAGGTCGGCAAACCCGAGGCCCGCGATCCGTAACAGCTCGCCGATCCTTTGCAGGGCGCATTCGGTCTGGCCCGCGATGTCCGCGGGGGCGCTGCCATCGGGCCGGACACCTACCTGTCCCGAGATGAACAGGAACCCGCCGGATCTGACCGCCGGCGAAAACCCGTATGTCTCGAAAGCGGCACGATAGTTTTGGAATATCTCGTTATCTTCAGGGATGTGTAGAACGTCTGTCGTCATGGCGGTGTCCTCGATCTGTCAGGGATGGTGCGCGCGGGAGGCCCACCCGCGCTGTGTCATATCTGTTCGGCGATGGCGGCCTTGTCGATCAGCGACCAGACTTTCTGGATCCGGCCATCGTGAAATTCGTAAAAGACATGCTCGTCGAAGCGCACCTGCTTTCCATTCACTGCCAGCCCGAAGAGATCCCCCACCGGAGAGCAGTCAAAGGCGAGCCGAACAGCGATGACGGGTGGGTCGCAGACGAGCGCGGCGATCGTGAACTGAAGGTCGGGGATCGCGCGAACATCCGCAGCGAGCATCCCTGCATAGCCCTCCAGCCCGATGCGGGTTCCGTTATAGATCACGTCCTTGCCAACAAACTGGTGGAGATCCTGCCAGTCCCGCCCGTTCAGGCACGCGATATAGCCCCGATAGGCCACCATGATCTCTTCTCGTGTCATCTCCCCCCGCATCCGTCGCTTGTCGGCAGCTAGCCCGTGGGTTTGTGAGGGCAAGCAGAAGCTGGGGCGGGCTTTTGCCTGCCCCCCTTCCGATAGCCAGATCCCCTCGGACAGCATCATGCACGAGCACTGCATGAACAAGGCGATCCGGTCCCCGAAGCGGAAAGCGCGGGGATAATGGCGCGGCCGTCCCAACAGCCGCGCCCCTGTGCCCCTGCACCGTCAGGCGACGCGGCGGTGCTCCTCGGACAGGCGGAACTGGCCGACCAGCCCTGCCAGATCATGAGCCTGCCGGTTCAGCGCGGTGCAGGCGGCGGTGGTTTCCTCGAAGGCTGCGGCATTGCGCTGCTGGGCGCGATCGAGCTGGTTGACTGCGGTATTGATCTCGCCAATGGTCGAGGACTGCTCATCTGCCGACGCCGCGATATCCCCGACATTGACCGAGACGACCTTGATGCTCTCGAGTATGTCACGCAGGGCTTCGCCGGTCTGGCTGACAAGCGTCACGCCGTTGGTCACCTGATCGCCTGATTTCATGATCAGATCGTTTATCTCGCGGGCCGCATTGGCCGAGCGCTGCGCCAGTTCGCGCACCTCGGAGGCCACCACCGCAAAGCCCCGTCCGGCATCGCCCGCACGGGCGGCTTCCACACCGGCATTCAGGGCCAGAAGGTTGGTCTGGAACGCGATGTCGTCGATAACATCGATGATTTTGGACACCTGCGAGGACGAGGCGCTGATCTGTTCCATCGCGAGGACCGTATTCTCGACCACCGACATCGAGGCGCTGGCCTTTTGCGAGACATCGCGCACCAATCCGTCGGCATGATGCGAGCTCTCGGCCGCCGAGCGCACGGACACCGTCAGTTCGTTGAGCGCTGCAGCGGTCTGCTCCAGCGTGGCGGCGCTCGTCTCGGTCTGTTGGGACAGATCGCTCGTCGCGCGGGCGATCTCGTGCGATCCGCCATTGATCTCCTGTGTCGCATGGCTGATCGAGGAGACCAGCTCGGTCAGATGCCGGACCGTGTCATTGAAATCGATCCGCAGCGGGTCGTAGATCTCGGCAAAGCGCTCCTGAAGGGTGACATCGAGATTGCCCTTGGAGAGGGCACGCAGCCCGCCTGCCAGACTATCCACGACCTGCGACAATTCCCGTGCACGGGCGGATTTCTCCGCTTCGGCGCGCTCACGCGCTTTGCGGGCTTCCGCCTCGGCACGGGCTTCGGCTTCGGCCTGCGCAAGACGAAGGGCCTCGGCTTCTTCCCGCTGGCGCGCCTCTTCCGCGAGCCGCGCCTGTTGGGCCGCCTCGGCCTCCTCGCGCATGCGGGCCTGCTCGGCCTCCAGCTCCGTTTTTTCGATCAGACCCAGTCGCAGGGTCTCGACCGAACGTGCCATCGCGCCGATCTCGTCACGCCCGCGCGTGCCCGGAACGGGTGCGCTATAGTGCCCCGCCGCCAGATCATCGACCGAGGCCAGCATCCCGGCAAGCGGCCGGCGCACCAGACGCGATGCGGCCGCGCCGATCACTCCCAACGCCAGAAGCAAGATAAGCGCCCCACCCAATGCGGCAGACAGCAGCTGGCTGATCACCGGCGCCGCGAAGACGGCCTTGGGCACATCGAGGATGGTCGCCCAAGTCCGGTTCATACCCGGGGCGGTAAAAGGCATGACAAGGCGGGTGCGCCCGTCCTCGAACCCCGTGATGACACGCGGCTGGCCATCCGAGAGTGCATCGCGGACAAGGTCACTGCCCGGCGCGTCATAGACCGACATCAGCTGGCTCTCGTCCTCGCCAACCACCCATTTGGTACCGGCATCGACCAGCATCATCCGGCCGCCCTCGAAGGTCTTCATCTGGCGTAGAAGCGCATCCAGCTTGCCCAAAGTGATATCGACACCCGCCACCCCGATCGTCCGGCCATCATGATGGACCGGCACGGCAATCGACGTCATCAGAGTTCCATCCACAGCCCTGTAGGGTTCTGTTGCAATGGGGCGGTTCTCCTCGACCGGCGCCTTGAACCATTCCGCATCCGTATCGACGGGGAAGGTGATCAGATCGACCGTGCCCTGTTCGTTTTTCGTCCAGTAGGGGGTGAAGATCCCCGCCTCGTTTCGGCCTTCGCCGCCTGTCACGAACGCATCTGTCGACCCGTCCGGCATCCCCGACATCCAAGAGGAATAGAGGTTTTCATATTGTAGCGAGACGTCCTGCAGCATGTCGATCACCTGCGTCGTCTCGCCCCCGCCATGGTCGAAATAGCCCTCGAGCAGCCCCGAGAGGGCTGTCGCTGCGGAGGTCGCCTGCGTGAGGGAGCCTCCGACCTGCTCTGCCGCCCATGCGGCTTTATGGATTGCAAGATCCATCACCTGACTTTTGACGCGTGCGGAGGTCTGCCAGCCATTGAAGGCGGTATATGCCAACAAAATAGCGGAGATAGCAGCCCCCGCTGCCAACAGGAGCTTACCAGATACGGTCCGGAACTTATCTCTCATTTCACTCTCAAATACATAGTCGCCTTGCTCACGATTAAGGGCGCAAAGTCGAATAAAGTATGAAGATCAGGCACACGGACGGCAGTCTTCATCTAAAGTTTGAGATATATGAGCCCTTGTCTCCTGTCAGAATGAGACAGGGCGGTGGAGCGGCTACCGGTTAGGGCGAGGCGGATCTTATTTGCTGTCTTCCGAAACCTCCGTCAGCCCACACCCGAACGCCCCGTCGCCCGACCCGAGCTTCGGGGCCGCATGGCTCAATGAGAGCGTGCTGCGCGAGAAGCAGATGGGCGTGCGCAGGCCCGCTATGCCCTCGGGCGCAATCCGCATCCCCCGCTGGAGGATCTGCGGCTCATCAAGCGCCTCCGGCACGCTGTTGATCGGGCCAGCAGGCACGCCGGCCCCTTCGAGAGCCGAGATCCAGTGCGCTTTCTCCGCCTGTGCCGTTCGATCCGCGATCAGCGCACAGAGCGTCTCGCGATGCGCCACCCTCTGGGCATTGCTGCCATAGCGCGGGTCGGTCCCGAGCGGCCCGAGATCGAGCGCTCGGCAGAGCGCGGCGAATTGCCGGTCATTGCCACAGGCAATGATCAGATGCCCGTCGGATGCGGGAAAGACCTGATAGGGCACGATATTGGGATGGGCATTGCCAAGCCGTGTGGGCGTGACGCCTCCAAGGAGAAAATTCGTCGCCTGATTGGCCAGAACCCCTACGCCGCAATCGAGAAGCGACAGATCGACATGCTGGCCAAGCCCCGAGCGCGCGCGCTCGGCCAGCGCCGCCTGAATGCCGATCACGCCATAAAGGCCTGTAAAGATATCGATCCAAGCCACCCCTACCTTTTGCGGCTCGCCCTCGGGCGCGCCGGTCAGGTCCATGATCCCGCACATGCCCTGAACGAGGAAATCATATCCGGGCTGCGCCGCGCGTGGTCCGGTCTGGCCAAACCCCGTTATCGAGGCATAAACGAGGCGCGGGTTCATCGCGCTCAGGCTGGGATAATCAAGCCCGAATTTCGCAAGCCCGCCAACCTTGAAGTTCTCGATCACGACGTCGGCTCCGGCAATCAGCGCCTTGAGCCGCGCCAGATCCCCCGCATCGGTAAAATCGCAGGTGACCGAGCGCTTGCCACGGTTGGCGGCATGGAAATAGGCAGCCGTCACTTCGGTGCCCCCTGCCCCGTCGGGCCGCTCCACAAAGGGCGGGCCCCAGCGGCGGGTGTCATCGCCCTCGGGCGCCTCGACCTTGATCACCTCCGCGCCCAGATCGGCAAGCGTCTGGCCGATCCACGGACCGGCCAGAATCCGCGCCAGTTCGACGACCTCGAGCCCCTTGAGTGGCGCATCCTGTGGCATGACGCCCCCTCAGCTGAAGGCCTGAAGACCGGTGATCGCCCGCCCGAGGATGAGGGCATGCACGTCATGCGTTCCCTCATAGGTATTCACCGTCTCGAGATTCTGGGCGTGGCGCATCACATGATAGCCGATCTGGATACCGTTGCCGCCATGCATGTCGCGGGCCATACGGGCGATATCCAGCGCCTTGCCGCAATTATTGCGTTTGATCAGCGAGATCATCTCGGGGGCAAAACGGCCCTCGTCGAACAGCTGGCCTACACGCAGGCAAGACTGAAGCCCCAGTGTGATCTCGCTGTGCATATCGGCGAGTTTTTTCTGGTAGAGCTGGGTCGCGGCGAGCGGGCGGCCGAACTGGTGCCGGTCGAGCCCGTATTGGCGCGCGCGGATGAAACAGTCCTCGGCTGCGCCCATCACCCCCCATGCAATGCCGTAGCGCGCACGGTTGAGGCAGCCAAACGGCCCGCCCATCCCCTCGACCCCCGGAAGGAGTGCTTCCTCGCCCACCTCCACATTCTCCATCACGATCTCGCCGGTGATCGAGGCGCGCAGGCTCAGCTTGCCCGCGATCTTGGGGGCCGAGAGGCCCTTCATGCCTTTTTCGAGAATAAAGCCGCGCACCTTGCCGCCATGGGCCTCGGATTTGGCCCAGACCACGAAGATATCGGCGATCGGACTGTTCGAGATCCACATCTTGGAGCCGGTGAGCCGGTAGCCGCCCTCGGTCCTGATGGCGCGGGTCTTCATGCCTGCCGGGTCCGATCCCGCATCGGGTTCGGTCAGGCCGAAACAGCCGATCATCGTGCCGGCGGCGAGGTGCGGCAGGTATTTGCGCTTCTGCGCTTCAGAACCATAGGCAAGGATCGGAAACATCACGAGCGAGGATTGCACCGACATCATCGAGCGATAGCCACTATCGATGCGCTCCACCTCGCGGGCCACAAGCCCGTAGGCCACATAGGAGGCCCCCACGCCGCCATATTCCTCAGGCACCGTGACCCCCAGAAGTCCGCTTTCGCCCATCTCGCGGAAGATCTCGGGATCGGTGTGCTCGTCCAGATAGGCCTGTTCCACGCGGGGCGCCAGACGGTCCTGACAGAAGGCCCGTGCGGCCGCGCTGATCATCCGTTCCTCCTCACCCAGCTGTTCGTCGAAGAGGAACGGATCGGACCAGTTATAGGGAATACCCTTGTGGGAAGCGGCCATGAGATGTCTCCGGATGGAAGCAAGAAGGAACGTCCGGAGGAGGCTAGCAGGCGGTCTGTTGCTGGCAAAACGGAATTTGCGCATATATCCATGCAGGCACTGCATGATAATATCTCTCAAAGAGAGCTGAGCCATGCGCGGAAAGCTGTAAGCGGCGGAGTTTCGTTGCGGCTTTCGGGCCAAGTCAGCCAATAGGCGCCCCGGACCGGAACCGCCGGTTTCAGGACCGCTTCGAGCCGCCCGCTCTCGATCTCGGCGCGCGCCAGATAGTCGGGCAAAAGTGCAACCCCCAGCCCCGAGATCGCGGCCTGGATCATCATCGAGAACTGGTCCATCAGCATTCCCTCGCCTTCCTGCGGGGCGGCGCCCTGCGCCATGAACCAGTCCGCCCACGCATGGGGTCGCGATTCGAGTTTGAGAAGCGGCAGGCGGCCAAGATCTTCGGCCCGCACGAGGGGGTGCCGCGCGGCAAATTCGGGCGAGACACAGGCCGTCATTCTTTCGTCCAGAAGCTTCAGACAGCGCGTGCCCGCCCCTTCGGGCGAACCGAAATAAATAGCTGCATCAAAGGCTTCCCCTGCAAAGTCCACGCGCCCTATCCGCGTGGAAAGATTGACCGATATGCCGGGATGCGCGGCGAGAAACTCGCCCAGACGCGGCCCGAGCCAGCGGGTCGCGAAGGTCGGCAGCACCGCCAGTGACAGCGTGCCGCCATGCGGATTGGCCACCACCGCCATACTGGCACGTTCGAGGATATCGAGTACACGCGCGACATCCTTATGATAGGCCAGCGCCACGGCATTGGGGATCAGGCGGCGTCTTTCGCGGGTGAACAATTCCTTGCCGAGCTGCTCCTCGAGCGAGAAGACAAGCCGGCTGACCGAGCTTTGCGTCAGGTTCAGCTCTTCTGCGGCATGGGTTACGCTCCGGTGGCGCAGGACCGCATCAAAGGCGGTCAGGGTTTTCAGGGAGGGAAGAAACCGCCGCCGTCGCATATCATTCCACTTTTGCATGACTGTCGTGCAAAAGAGTGACGCCATTGACGCTGCGCTGTCAACTCCGCGCGTCACCGGCCACAGGCCGCCTTGCGGGCGCCCCGGCACAGATATGCCACAAGCCTGGAAGAATTAGTTTGCCAAGGAACGGCCATAGCCACTTGCCCCGCGCGGATCGCTTGCCCATAGTTCCTCCATTCGCGGCATCACGGGAGGGTGCTCTGTTGCGGATATGTCTTTGGGAGGACCATCATGATCAAGACCTTCGGGCTCGGCGCGCTGATCGCCGGGAGCCTCGCTATTTCCGCGCCTGCCGTTATGGCCACGGAATTCATCAATGTGCTGACGGGCGGCACTTCGGGTGTCTATTATCCGCTTGGCGTGGCCATGGCCGATATCTACGCCAAGAACATCCCCGACGCGCGCGCGCAGGTGCAATCGACCAAAGCCTCGGTCGAGAACCTGAACCTGCTGCAGCAGGGCCGCGGCGAGATCGGCTTCGCGCTCGGCGATTCCGTGAAGGATGCCTATGACGGCAATGCCGATGTCGGCTTTGACAAGCCGCTCGACAAGCTGCGCGCCATCGCGGCGATCTATCCCAACTATATCCAGATCGCCGCAGCGGCGGAAGCCGGCGCGACCACGGTCAAGGATCTGGCTGGCAAATCCGTGTCGGTGGGCGCGGCCAAATCGGGCACGGAGGTCAATGCCCGCAAGATCCTCGGCGCGCTTGGCATGAGCTATGACGATCTTGGCAAGGTAGAGTATCTGCCCTTCGCGGAATCGGTAGAACTGATGAAGAACCGCCAGCTTGACGCGACCCTGCAAAGCTCGGGGCTTGGCTCGGCGGCGCTCAAGGATCTGTCTTCGACGCAGGATGTGACCTATGTCTCGATCCCCGCCGAGGTGGCCGATACGCTGGGGGCGCCCTATGCGGCAGGTGTGATCCCCGCAGGCACCTATCCGGGTCAGGACGCGGATATTCCGACGCTGGCGATCACCAATATTCTCGTCACCAGCACCAATGTGTCGGACGAGTTGGCCTATCAGATGACCAAACTCCTGTTCGAGAATCTCGACCAGCTGAAGGCGGCACATGCCGCGGCCGGTGGCATCGATATCCAGAACGCCATCAAGAACTCCCCGATCCCGCTGCATCCGGGCGCCGAGAAATACTACAGGGAACAGGGCCTGCTCTAAGCGGACCCTTGCGGCGGTCCGACACCTGTCGGGCTGTCCGCAGGACGGGAGGACAACATGACCGGACAGATGACGGCCGAACAGGGCCGGGCCGAAGCTATGGCCGAATTGCATAACCCGCTGGCGTCTCGCTTTCCGCCGGGGCGGACGGGACGTTTCCTCTTCTGGTTGGCGGTGGCCTTCTCGCTCTACCAGATCTCCATCGCGGCCCATATCATCGACCTGCCGAGCCAGGTGATGCGGGCGGTGCATGTGGGCTTCCTGATGGCGCTCGGATTTCCGCTTCTGGCGCTCGGGCGCGGCTGGGGCGCGCCGCTTCGCGGGCTCTGCTGGCTTCTTGCCGCAGCCGGTGTTGCGGTCGCAGCCTATCAATGGGTCGAATATACGCCGCTCCTCATGCGCGCGGGCGATCCCCTGCCCGCCGATCTCGTCTTCGGCTGCATGGCGGTGCTCACCGTTTTCATTGCCGCATGGATGCTGATGGGACCGGCCCTGCCGGTCATCTGCGGGCTATTTTTGGCCTATGCGCTGTTCGGCCAGCATCTGCCTTCGCCCTTCAACCATCGCGGCTATGCCTTCGAGCAGGTGGTCGAGCAGATCGCCTATGGCACCGAAGGGATCTACGGCATCCCCACCTATGTCTCTGCGACTTATATCTTCCTTTTCATCCTCTTTGGTTCGTTCCTTGAAAAAGCGGGCATGATCAAACTCTTCACCGATGTCTCTCTGGGGCTGGTCGGCCACAGGATGGGAGGCGCGGCCAAGGTCTCGGTGCTGTCCTCGGGGCTCATGGGCACGATCTCGGGCTCGGGCGTTGCCAATGTGGTGACCACTGGCCAGTTCACCATCCCGCTGATGAAGCGCTTCGGCTACCGTGCGGCCTTTGCCGGAGGCGTCGAGGCCACCGCTTCGATGGGCGGGCAGATCATGCCACCGGTCATGGGCGCTGTGGCCTTCATCATGGCCGAGACGCTCGGCGTGCAATATGTCGAGGTCGTCAAGGCCGCGCTGGTGCCTGCCATCCTCTATTTTGCAGGAGCATTCTGGATGGTCCATCTGGAGGCCGGAAAGCGCGACCTGCGCGGCCTCTCGCCCGAGGAGATGCCCTCGGCCCGCAAGGCGCTGAAAGAGGGCTGGTATCTGATCCTTCCGCTCGCCGTTCTGGTGTGGCTGCTCTTCTCGGGCTACACGCCGTTATTTGCGGGCACCATCGGGCTTGCGCTGACCGGTATGCTGATCCTCGGCGCGGCCATCGCCATGGGCATGGGGTCAACGGGGATCCGGGTGATTTTCTGGATCGTGCTCGGGCTTGCGGCCTCGGCCTTCTTCAGCTTCGGCATCCATGCGCTCCTGCTGGTTCTGGCGGTGCTGATCGCGGCCTGCGCGGCCTTCAAGGGCGGGCGCGAGACGCTGGCGGTCTGTCGCGACAGCCTCGCCGACGGGGCCAAGACCGCCCTGCCCGTAGGGATCGCCTGCGCACTGGTGGGGGTGATCATCGGGGTGATGACCCTGACGGGGGCGGCCAATACGTTCGGCCAGTTCATCGTCTCGGTCGGGCAGAACAGTCTCTTTCTCAGCCTCGTGCTGACCATGATCACCTGCATCATCCTCGGCATGGGCATCCCTACGATCCCCAATTACATCATCACCTCCTCGATCGCCGGCCCCGCGCTTCTCGATCTGGGCGTGCCGCTGATCGTGAGCCATATGTTCGTCTTCTATTTCGGCATTCTGGCCGATCTGACGCCGCCGGTCGCGCTGGCCTGCTTTGCCGCCTCGCCGATTGCCAAGGAAAGCGGGCTGAAGATCAGCTTCGAGGCGATCAAGGTGGCGGCTGCGGGCTTCGTGGTGCCGTTCATGGCCGTCTATACGCCCGCGCTGATGCTGCAGGATGGCGGTGCGCTGGCGGGAACCATCGGCTACTGGCCCGCGGTCGCCTATATCGTGCTCAAGGCGCTGATCGCGCTGGCGCTCTGGGGGGCCTGCGTTATCGGCTGGCTGGGGCGGCGGCTGGCGCTCTGGGAGCGGCTGATCGCGGTGGCTGCGGCCTTCACGCTGGTGGCGGCCCTGCCCGTGACCGATGAGGCGGGCTTTGCCCTCGCCGCCCTCTTCGGGCTGCTCCTGTGGCGGCGCAAGGCTCCGGTGTCGGCATGAGCGGCTGTCTGATGGCGGGGGCGATGATGATCGCCCTTGGCTCCGGCGGCAGCTTTACCCTGGAATGGACCCATTCGGTCGAGCGCGAGGACTGGCGCGAGACATGGGAGATCACCGCGGACCACCGCCTGCATCTGGCACAGGCGGCGGTCAAAGGCTCGGGCGCCGGCATGGAACCGGGCGATGGAGGGCATTTCGAGGAGGGCTGGTGGGTCTGGACGCCCGATCTGCCACCGGTGCCCGCGCTGGTCCTTGCCGCCTCCGGCAAGACCCCTTCGGCATGGCGCCTATGTGGCGTTGGATGTATAGATCTCGGAGCCTTCTCCGGCCAACCTGTGCAGGTTGTCCCCTGTTCCAGAGCAGGGTAATACCGGTCCGCCCTGCTGCCGCATTTGGGCCGGAGCTGCTGCGGCCCGGTCTGATCGTGGGTGGGCAATCGCCAGCAAAGGTCTCGCCAAACACCTCCTCTTGTCAGGCTGGCCCGAGCGATCGGTGTCCCGCGCAAGGTCCGGGCCGACCCGTCGCTCTTTTGCCGCAAGCATGCTTGGCGAGATCATCGGGTGCCGCCGTCGCAACTCTCCGGATTATCAATCAACGCAAATTCGGGACGTCGTTCCGTTACGCCCCCCCCCCGCGCCCCGTGACCTGGGGGGCTACACGGGCGGCCCCACTGCTCGAGGCTTTGGATGACGTTAGGGTGAATATCGAAGATATTGGCGGCATGTCCCATGCGGCGAATGGCGCGCAGTGAGCCCCAGCGCGGGCTCATCATGATCCGGCATGCGCAAGCCCACCTTCCGAAAAGTTTAAGCCTTCATGGGAAGTGCTGGCTGTCGAGTGATCCCTCTCATCCTCCGCTCTTCGATAAAAATCCATAAATCGCGCATCGCGACAGATGGCCGGAAGCCCGATATTTCCGCTTTTGCGCCGACATATCTCGAGTTCTGGCATGATACCGCCGAAGCGCTTGTGCTTCTATCCCGCCTTGATGCAGGGCACGGGACGCTTCCGGCTGGGGGCGGCCATCACGTGGACCGGTCATAGGTGCTCCGTTTCTTCTCGCTTCGTAATGGTGCAGAGGACCTTGCCGATCTCGCCACCGGACTAGAACTCATCCCAACCGTCAGCCATCTTGACGGATGCTGCAGCTGCGCGACGGGCTTCGGCAGGCCGGACCCGTCGGGGAACTGTCGGGACGGGTTCACGATGTGTGGCATCTACCGGTTTAGGCTGCTGCATCACTCCCCCGGCGGCGGTTTTCGGGCCGGCTTTGAACATCGCGATCGTCTGGGACAGAGTTTCGGTCTCTTGTGTCAGCGCATGGGTTGCGGCGGTTGTTTCCTCGAACCGTGCGGCATTTTCCTGTGTGACCTGATCCAGCTGGTTGACCGCCTCGTTCACCTCGGCGAGCCCTACCGATTGTTCGCCCGAAGATGTTGCGATGGCACTTACATTGACGCTGATCTCCGCCACGCTCGACACGATTTTCTCCAGAGCGGCCCCCGCCTGCGAGACAAGTTCGACACCACGTTTCACCTGTAGCTCCGAAGACGAGATCAAGCCTTTGATATCCCGCGCGGCCTCCGACGATCTTTGCGCCAGTGCCCGGACTTCCGAGGCCACCACCGCAAAACCTCGACCGGCATCACCTGCCCGCGCAGCCTCGACCCCGGCATTCAGCGCGAGGAGGTTTGTCTGGAACGCGATATCGTCGATCATTCCGGTGATCTTGTTGATCTGCTCGGACGAGTGCTCGATCTCGCCCATCGCCTCGACCGCCTCCTGCACCACGGCGCCGGATTTCTCGGCATGATCGCGCGCGCCCTCAACCAGTTGGCTGGTGTGCTTTGCCCCCTCGGCCGAAGACCGGACCGAGATCGTCAGCTCGTCGAGCGCCGTGGCGGTCTCTTCGAGCGTTGCCGCCTGCCGTTCGCTGCGTTGCGAAAGATCATTCGCCGCCGAATAGATCTCAGCCGCATCGCCGGTGATGCGGACCGAATTTTCGCGCACGACCTGCATGGCGGTTTCCAGCTTGCGCAGCGCCTCGTTAAAATCCGAACGCAGTCCCTCGTATTCCATATCGAAAGACTGCTCTATACGGGTGGTTAGATCGCCATCCGCAAGCGTTTTCAACCCGTTACGGAGTGCATGGACGACATTCTCCTGTGCCGCCTGCATCTGCGCCCGCGCGGCCGTCGCCTGCGTCAGGGCATGCCGGGCCTCTGTGATATCCTTGCCGATCAACATCAGACGCATGATATTCCCGGTCTCGTCCTGCACCGGCGCAAATATCCCCTCGATCAGGACCGATTTACCATTGGGTCCGGGCGGACCGGGGAAGACATCGAGCACCGGCTCGCCTGATTGTAGCTTCCGGTAGGCCTCTGCAAGCTCCGGCGCGGCGTCCTGCAATCGCGGCATGGCCGGTATATCCGCCTCGGTTATGCCATAGGATCGCAACATTTGCGCGTTGCCTGATGTCAGCACACCATCGGGAGAAAAACTGGCTACGACCTGGCTTTTGTCCAGCGCGCCCAGAACTGCGGCATTCAGATAGGACTCTGTCACATCCGCCCATTCGACAATGAACCCGATCGTCTCGCCTTGCCCGTCCTCGACAGTCGACAGCTTGACCTGCAAACGGCTCTCGCCCAACTTTACTTGCAGCTGGCATGGGAGTTGCGATGGATCCGAAAGCGCGGCCAGAACGGTCTTGCGCTCCTCTTCCGAGAAAAACATCCCGATCGGCGTGCCGATAATGTCGTCGGGGTCGAACGCGTCCCCATGCCCGGCGATGGCTCCTGCCGAGCACCGCAGCAGGTTGTGGATCTCGGCATTGGCAAAAAACACCTTGAGATCATGATCGACGACCATCATGGCCGATGCGGAGGCCTGAAACGCGGCACTGCGATACCGGTTCTCCACATTGGCCGCTTGCGCCGCTGCAAGCTCCGTGCGGAACTGCTCGAGCGCGCAGGCCATCTTGCCGATCTCGTCGCCGCGTCGGGTATCGGGGACTTCGGTCGCATAATTCCCCAGGCTGATCGCCTGCATCGCGGTGGAGGCACGGCCAAGTGGTCTGGTCACGCTACGGGAGACGAGCATGGCCACGACCACCGAGACAAGCAATACGCACAGCACGAGGATGAGCTGGATCTTCTCCGCGTAGCGCTGGGTTGCCAGAACCTCGTCCGCGCCCTTCTCGACAACAATTGCCCATGTCTGCCCAAAGACCTGCACGGGGGTAAAGGCGATAAAGGCTGGATGACCATCGAGCGCTCCGCTCTCGATCGCGCCCGTCTGGCCCGCCAACGCATCCTGAACCGGAATGCTATCGACCCGGCGCGTCAGCAATGCAGGTGTATCCGAGAACCGCAGCTCCGAGCGCAATATCCCGTCAGGCGCGACGATATAGGCCTGCCCCGTCTCCTCCAACCCGTTGGGATTATTTACAATTGCTTCGATCTGATCCGTCGGAAGCTGGTATATGATGGCACCGAGCCTGTTTCCGCCCGGATCGATGACCGGAGAGCCGATAAAAGCGGCAGGCATCCCGTTCGAGGGGGCGTAGAAGGAATAATCCGAGAACGCAACGCTGCCCTGTTCGAGATCTCTCGCGGCACGGAACACTTCCGCAAGCCCCGTCTCGCTATAGGGCCCGCTTTCGAGGTTTGTGGCAAAATCGGTTTCTTTTGCAACGGAATAGATGACATTCCCTTGCATATCGACCAGGAAAACATCGTAATAGCCATAGACCTCGATCATCGAGCGGAAACCGGGATGATGGAGCTCGTGAAGTCCGGAATAGCTGAAATCATTCACCCGCTCGGTGGGTGTATCGAGCTTGTCACGCTCACCCGCCGGATAGGGATTATCGGTTACGAAAGCCTTGGTCAGGATCTGCGCCGGATCCATCTCCTCGTTCGCGGCCATCATTCCCCAGACCATACTGAAATCCGTCAGGCTCAGCGTGGTCTCGTTCGCCGCGGCAGCTGTGGCGATATCCAGCGCTGCCCGGTCGAAAAACACCTCGAGACGGTTGGCACGGTCTTTTACATCCGCGGTCAACCGCTCTGTCGCCTCGTCCCCCAATCTTTGAAGAACGATCTGCCCCGTAAGCACTGAGACAAAGGAAACCGATAGTAACACGAGCGCCATTATGATGAGTGGCAGCTTGACCGATATACTCAGATTCCTCGTCAACGACATAGCATTCCTCCAAATGCACGCACGCGCCTCCCGAAAGCGCTGCAGTCCTCTCTATATGTCACCTGTAAAGAATCGGTATCGAGCAGATAGAGCAGGGCGGCCGGGCGGAGCCGCCGGACAAGGAGGATTTGCCTTCAAGGCCCCGGGTCGCGCTGCCTTGTGGCCGCCTGCAAAAGCGGTTCCAGCCGATCGAGCGCATAGGGTATGGAGAGCGGCGTCATGAACGAGAGCGCCGCTGCCAGATCCGGATCGGCCCAGATCGCGCGCCCGTCGCGGGCCAGACGTGTCGCACGGTAGAGCGGCATCTGCCGGATCGCGTCCGCACTTGCCGGATCCACCAGCCACAGCACCACATCACGATCGAACAGATCGATACGCTCGCGGCTCACCGAGAACTGGCCGGTCGACTGTGCCAGCGCGTCGAAAACAGGCGGCTGCACGAAGCCGAGCTGCTGGAGAAGGGCATTCGCGCCCGATCGCCCGTCATAGCCCACAAAATGGTCGGAGGCATAGAAACCGGTCGTGGCCTGCTGCCCACGGAAGGCGGGATTGGCCTGCGCCATGCGGCTGATCCGGTTTTCGATCCGCGCGATCACCGCCTCCGCCTGCGGCTCGCGCGCTGTAGCCCGCGCGATCAGACGCAGTTCGTCGGTCCATGGCACGCTCCACACATCCTCGCCCGCAGGCCCCGTGATGACCGGCGCGATCTGCGACAGCGCGTGATAGAGCGAGGGGCTCAGGTTATAGAAACTTGCGATGATCAGGTCGGGTTTCTGGGCATAGACCCATTCGATATCGATTTCGTAGCCATATTGCACCGCAGGCCGCCCGCCAAGCGCGCGGCGCGGCTCATCGGCCCAGACCCAGCTGGCATAGGGCTTGTTGCCGAACCATTCATGCACGCCCACCGGCGCGATCCCCAGCGCATAGAGAAAATCCTGCTCGTGATAGCCGATCGTCACGATGCGCTCGGGGGCGTGATCGATGCGGGTGACGCCGAGCCTGTGGGTCACCTCGCGCGGATAGTCCTGCGCCTGCCCGCATAGGGGCAGCAGGCAGATCAGCACGGTCAGGACAAGACGGAGCATAACCACCTCTCAATAGGGCAGGACAAGGGGTGTGCCATGGCGCGGATCGGGGATCACATCCGCTTCAAGATCGAAGACGCGCTTCAGCGTGTCGGGGGTGATTACCTCCGCCGCAGGCCCTTCGGCCACAAGCTTTCCCGCGCGCAAAGCCACGATATGATCGGCAAAACGGGCCGCGAGCGAGATATCATGCAGGCTCATCACCACCGAGCGTCCCTCGGCACGGTTGAGCGCCTGCACCAGTTTCAGCACTTCCAGCTGATGGGGCAGATCGAGCCATGTGGTCGGCTCGTCAAAAAGCTGCCAGCCTGTATCCTGCGCCAGCACCATCGCGATCCAGACCCGCTGGCGCTGCCCGCCCGAGAGCGCCTCGACCGGCCTGTCGCGCAGCGCGACAATATCGGTGGCCTCCATGGCACGGGCAATCACCGCCTGATCGAGCGGACCAAGCGGGCGGAACGGCCTGAGCCACGGCAGACGACCGCGCGCGACCAGCTCCCCCACGCGCAGCCCCTCGGGCGCAAGCGGGGCCTGCGGCAAAAGCCCCAGCCGCCGCGCCAGAGCCTTGGGCGGCAGTGACACCAGATCATCGCCCTCGATCCTCACACGTCCCCGCTCGGGCCGCAAATGGCCGCCGATCGCGCGCAACAACGTGGATTTCCCGCAGCCATTGGGGCCGATGATCGCGGTGACGCAGCCCTTGGGCAGCGTCAGGTCGATCCCGTCGAGCACCCGGTGCCGCTCATAGGAAATGGCAAGATTTTCGACAGTTATGCCCATGCTCCGTCTCCTTTCCGGCCGGATCGCCCGACCAGCACCACCAGAAGCGGCGCGCCCAAGATGCCTGTGAACACCCCCGCAGGCATCAGTGCCCAAGGGGCCGTGGCGGTGACCATCAGATCGGCTACGACCAGAACCAGCGCGCCGCACAGCGCCGCCCCTGCCAGATCGGGGCCGCTCGTGCGCACGCCCATCTGCCGCGAGAGCGCACGGGACAGAGGTCCGGCCATCAGCCCGACAAAGCCCACCGGCCCCACAACAGCGACCGCCGAGGCCACCGCTATGGCGGCGATCAGAAGCACCCCCAGCCGTGCAGGTGCGACCCTGAGCCCCAGCGCACGCGCCAGCTCGTCACCCATTTCAAGGCGCAAAAGAACGCCACGCGCCCAGAGCGCTGCCCCGCACAGCGGCAGCACCACAGCCCAGACAAGTGCGGTGCGGGCCCAGTAGCTGCCGTTGAGCGATCCGGTCATCCACAAGATCGCATCTCCCGCCAGCCGGTCGTCGGCCTGCGCCACCAGAAGTCCCGTGAGACCGCCCAGCGTCAGCGTGAGCCCGACGCCTGTGAGGATCAGGCGGCTCAGTCCACAGGCCCGCCCTGCCAGAACCACAAGCCCCAGCAATCCGCCAAACGCCCCTGCTCCCGCACCGAGCGTCACCGCCATCCCCTGCGCCCCTGCCAGAATGACCAGCACCGCCCCGAATGTGGCGCCTGCCGTCACTCCCAGCATCTCGGGCGCGGCCAGCGGATTACGAAAGAGCGACTGGCAGAGCGCCCCCGAGAGGCCCAGTGCCATACCCGCCCCGATCGCAAGCATGACCCGCGGCAGGCGGAGATCGATCAGCAGCACCCACATCTCCCCCGCAGGCCCCGCCGCCAGAATGGCCCGCAGATCGCCGGGCGAGAACAGGAACCGCCCCAGCGAGAGATCCGCCAGCGCCAGCCCCAGAAGCGCCAGCGAAAAAACCGCCTTCGCCCTCATCGCGCGAGCCTCCCGATCAGCAGGAGGAAACAGGGTCCACCCGCCAGCGCGAGGATCAGACCGGTCTGGATCTCGGCGGGCCGGACCAGCACCCGCCCCAGCGTGTCGCAGGCCAGCAGCACCGCCCCGCCCAGCGGGACCGCCACCAGCACGCCCGCCATGACCTGCGGCCCCACCAACCGGCGCACCAGATGCGGTACCACCAGCCCGATAAAGCCCACCGGTCCGATCATTGCCAC
Source organism: Thioclava sp. 'Guangxiensis' (assembly GCF_045348365.1). Lineage (NCBI taxonomy): Bacteria > Pseudomonadati > Pseudomonadota > Alphaproteobacteria > Rhodobacterales > Paracoccaceae > Thioclava > Thioclava sp. 'Guangxiensis'. The sequence goes on from NZ_CP155824.1 coordinate 497,277, forward strand.
CGAGGCCCCCGACAGAAGGGCTACGGCCCCAAGACCCAGCAGCAGGACAGGCCCTGCCCGCACGCCCACGGCCCGTGCCCCCGCATGTCCAAGAGCCAGCGCATCGAGCTTGCGTGACAGCAAAAGCGCCAGCCCCACACCTGCGATCACTGGCCAGCACAGGACATTGAACCGCTCGGGATTGGCGCCCCCCAACGAGCCGATGGTCCAGAATCGGAACTGGTCGCGTGTGCCCTGATCAAGCAGCACGATGGCCGAGACAAGCGCCAGCGCCAGCGCCGAAATAGCCACCCCTGCAAGGGTCAGCCGCAAGATCGCGGCCCTGTCCGCCGCCTTGCCGCCACCGATGGCAAAGACAAGAAGCGCCGCCAGCCCCGCCCCTGCCATGGCCACAAGCCCCAGCGCGACCGGCCCGCCCGCCACTCCCGTCCACAGACACAGCACCACCGCCAGAGACGCGCCGCCATTGACGCCCAAAAGCCCCGGATCGGCCAGCGGATTGCGGCTGATCTGTTGCATCAGCAGCCCTGCAACGGCGAGCGCGGCGCCACAGGTGAACCCTGTCAGCGTCCGCCCCAGACGCAGCCCCTGCACGATAAGATCGGCGGGGCGCGCGGGATCAAAATCGGTCAGAGCGCGCCAGATATCGGCCACGGGAATGACACGCGCCCCCAGCGACAGCGAGAGCGCGGCCACGATCAGGACCGCGCAAAGGGAAAAAAGGAGAGGTAAGACAGAACGCATGGCGATATCCGCTACGGCGTCCCTTGCTGGCAATCGGGCTGGCTTGGGGGCGGTCGTCGATCAGAAGGTGCGGCTCAGGGTCAGCGTGGCCACGCGACCTTCGCCCAAAGCGCAGCCATAACCGTCATAGCAGACGCCGTAATAGTCGCGGTCCAGAAGGTTGGTGACCCCGAAATCGACCGAAAGCGGCTCCGCCTCGTAATGGACGGCCAGATCGAGCAGCGTATGTCCGGGCGTCTTGCGCAGATTGTCCTGCGTCGAATACGAAGAGGATACGAAGCGTGCGCCCGCGCCCACCGATAGCCCTTCCACCCACGAGGACAGGTCCTGATCGAGCCAGAGCGAGATCTGGTGATGCGGGGCCATCGCGTTTTCATTGCCGATCAGGCTCGCATCGCCATTTTTAGTGATCTCGGTATCGAGATAGGTATAGCTGGCCACACCCTGCAGCGTCGGGGTCAGACGCCCCCGCGCCTCCAGTTCGATCCCGCGCGAGCGGATCTCGCCGGCCTGCGAGAAGCTCGACCATGTCGGATCGGTGGTGTCGTAATCCTTCACATTGGTCTTGCGCAGGTCGAACACCGCGCCGCTCAGCATCAGATCGGCACTTGGTGCATAGCGCAGCCCTGCCTCGAACTGGCGGCTCTTGGACGGATCAAGCGCGGCACCGGTGATCGTCTTGCCGATATTCTGGGTGAAGCCCTCGGTATAGCTGGCATAGGGGGTCAGCCCGTTGGCCAGCTCATGCGTCACCCCGATCATGTAGGTCGTGGCCTGATCTTTCTGGGTATCGCTCGTGCCTGCAAGATCATCGGTCTGCTTGGTCTCGAACCAGCTATGGCGCAGGCCGAAGGTCAGCGTGGTGCCCTGATCGAACTTCATATGGTCCTGCAGATAGAGCCCGCGCTCCTCGTAGCGCGAGTGCGTCACCGACGAGAGCCCCGGTTCGGTCACATCGAAATCATAGCTCGGATCATCATAGCTCACGAGATAGGTGCTATCATCGAGATATTGGGTCACCTTGTAACGGCTGAGCTGGTAATCGGCGCCAAACGTCAGACTGTTCTCGGCGCCAAACACGGTCGAACCGTATTCGAGATTGGTATCGAAGCCCAGCGAGCGCGCGTCCTCGACATTGTGGAACGGGTAGTAATAGACCCCTTCCTCTGCCGCGTAGGAATAATCGAGCTGACGGTAATCGGTGTCCTGATGGGCATAGCGCAGGCGCTGGTTGAGCCGCAGCCCGCCGCCGAAATCATGGGTGAAATCCCAACCGATGGATTGCTGGGTGGTCTTCATCTCGTTGTAATCGGGCTCGTGCAACAGCCAGTCATCCGGCAGGCTGCCCCAGCTCGGATCGATATCTTCGCCATTGATCGGCCCCATAAGGATCGGCGTCAGACTGTCATGCTGTACATGGCCCAGCACGGTGAGCGAGGTGGCGTCAGTGGGCGCCCAGGTCAGCGATCCGGCCACGAACTGGCGGTCATTGGCCGAGTCCTCCACATCGGTTTCGCCCCGACGCACAAGCCCCGTCAGCCGCCCCGCAAGCGTGCCGCTCTCGTTGAGCACATTGCCCAGATCGAAGCCGACAGACGCGGTGTCATTGCTGTTATAGCTGGCCTCCACCTCGGCCAGTGGCCCGAAGACAGGGCGCTTGGTTACCAGATTGACCATGCCGCCTGCGTCGTTGGAGCCATAGAGCACGCCCGCAGGACCGCGCAGCACATCGACCCGCTCGATCATATAGGGGTCTGACGTAAAGCCCGAGAAATTCAGCGCCTTCTGCGGCAACCCGTCACGGTAAAGCGCATTCGGCCCCATATCGAAGCCACGGATCGAGAACTGGTCATAGCGGTCATCGGTGCCCCATGTAGAGGCATTCACTCCCGCCGAATAGGCGATCGCATCCTCGACCTGACGCGGCTTGCGGGCCTCGAGCTCGGTCGAGGTGACAACGGTGATCGATTGCGGCACCTCCGCCAGCGGCACGCCGGATTTGACGCCCGTCTCGGTGGCCGGTGCCAGATAGCCTGTGACCGCGCCCGAATAGGCAAGGTTCTCGCGCACGATGATCGGCGGCAGGGCGTAGGTGTCACTGCCCGCGCTCTGCCCGTCGGCGCTGTCTTGCGCCATCGCCGGATGCACCGGCAGAAGGGTCAGCGCCGTGCTGGCCATGAGGGCTGCAATCGCCATAGGCCGGACCATGCGCGATGGGGTATGGAGAGGAGAAGTCATCAAGAATGTCCCAAAAGCAAGGGCGCAACCGCGCCGGAACTGACATGGAGGTCAGCGCTCGCCTGGGGACAACCTAGGATGCGCGGACCATATCCAGCCTCACGGGTATGTCAACCACCCGAGAGCATTGCGGACCGGACTGCCTTTGCGTCAGTGTCTCCGGCCCGCAACACGCGCGGCTAGAGCCCCGCGAAAGCCTGATCCAGCCGCGCCTTGAGGCGCGTATGGAAAGCCGTCTCGCCGATGATGCGCAGATGGTTGGTCCCCGCGATCACCTGCGCCGCCGTGGCCTGCGGGCTAAGCCTGCGCCAATCCAGCAGGTTCAGCCCGCGCGAGAGGCTGTCGCCCGCACTAAAGGACGCCACCGGCACATCGAGCGGTTGCTGGCGGTGTCTGCGGAATACCAGCGCATTGTCGATCAGCACCCAGAAGGTGTGCTCGCGGCTCGAGATTTCAGGCCCGTCAAAGGGCAAGGGCTCGGCCTCATTGCCGATAAAGCGCAGGAACTGGGCGTAGCATTCGGCATCCATCGCCCCGATCAGCCGGTCCCATTGCGCCCGCATCTTCGTGCGCGCGAGCCATGCGGCCAGATCGGCCTCGAGCGCCTCGCGCTCGCCCGCCCCGAATTGCGGCGCGACGCCGGGAGTGAATTCCGGCCCCAGATCGCAGACATCGACCATGCCGATCAGCCGTAGATCGACCGCGCCCTGCAATTGCCGCGCGGCCTCCCATGCCAGAAGCCCGCCCCATGACCAGCCAAGGAAGGCCACAGGCTGGCCCTGTGCCTCGGCACGGATATGGGCGGCATATTCGGCCACCACCTCCTCGACCGAGACATTGAGCCGCTTTTCCTCGTTGAGCGACTGGCACAGGAAGCCCGTCACCGGCTGATCAGGGCCAAGATAATCGGTCAGCCGCTGGTATTCGCGGGTCGAGACCAGAAGACCGGGGAAGCAATAGAGCCGCGGACGTGTGCCGCCCGCCCGCAGGGCGATCGCCCGCCGTCCGGTCCCCCGCGCCCCGATCCGCGCGGTGAGGGCGCGCACCGTGGGGGCGTCGAACAGATCGGCAATCGTCAACACCGTCTCGGGCCAGAGCCTGCGCATGCCTGCCAACGCCTTGAGCGCCAGCAGCGACTTGCCCCCCATCGCAAAGAAATCATCCGTAACGCCCATCTCGGGTTGGCCCAGAAGATCGCGCCAGAGCGGCAGCAGCAGTGCCTCGGCCTCTGTCTCGGCGGCCACGCCCAGACAGGGCCGTCCCCGCGCCTCGGGCAGCGGGAGGGCGGCGCGGTCAAGCTTGGCATTGGGATTGGTGGGCATCCGTTCCAGCACCATCACCACCTCGGGCAGCATGTGGGCGGGGAGTTTTGCCGCCAGCGCCGCCGCAAGACGCTCCTCGGAGGCCGCGCCGGTGGCAGGCCCCGTCACATAGCCGATCAGCCGTTTCTGCCCGCCGTCTTCGCGCAAAAGCACCAGCGCCTCCGACACCTCGGGCTCGGCCAGAAGGGCGGCCTCGATCTCGCCTGGTTCGATCCGGTAGCCATTGATCTTCACCTGCAGATCGACACGGCCCAGAAAATCGATCGTGCCATCCTCGCGCCAGCGCCCCAGATCGCCGGTGCGGTAAAGCCGCCCGCCCGAACTGCCATCCAGATCCGGCCCGAACGGGTCGGGTACAAAGCGGTCCGCCGTGACATCGGGCTTGCCCACATAGCCACGTGCGACCCCCGTGCCGCCCAGATAGATCTCGCCCACCACGCCCGCAGGACAGGGCATCATCTCGGCATCAAGCACATAGGCCCGCCTGTCGCCCACCGCACGGCCCAAAGGCGCATAGGTGCCGGTAAACCGTGTGCCTGCAGGCACTTTCCAGACCATCGGCGTCATGATCGTCTCGGTCGGACCATAGCCGTTGATCAGGGTCTTGGCCCCAAGAGCGCGCGACAACAGATCGAAGGTCGATTGCGCCAGTCCCTCACCCCCGAAGGAATAAAGGCGCATCGGTGGGGCGCTGCCCGTTTCCTCGGCCCATTCTGCCAGCTGCTGCAGATAGGTGGTGGGGATCGAGGCATTGTTGCAGCCGTGGCGGCGCATCGCGTCCAGCGTCTGCTCGGGCGTCCAGAGCGGGCCATCGGGGATCACCACCGAGCCCCCCATCATCAGGGGCACCATCCAGCGCTCATGCCCGCCATCCGAGGAAAACGGCAGGAAGGGCAGCTCGCGGCTCTCCTCGCTCATCTCGTAGACCCGCGCGGTGGTCTGGTTGTGATGCGAGAGCGGCCCATGCTCGACGGCCACCCCTTTGGGTTTGCCGGTCGAGCCCGAGGTATACATGATATAGGCCAGCTGGTCGGGATGGATCCGCACCTGCGGCGCATCGGGGCGCGGCGCGTCGTTCAGATCATCGAGACAGAGCACCGCCGCTTCGAGCCCTTCGGGCAGACGGTCGGCATAGCGCCTGCGCGTCAGCACAACCCGCACCCCCGCATCGCGCAGGATATGGTGGTTACGTGCCGCCGGATGGTCGGGCTCGACCGGAATATAGGCCCCACCCGCCTTCATCACCGCCAAAATAGCCACTACGGCCTCGGCCCCGCGCTCGATGGCAATCGCCACCGGCACATCCGCGCCGACCCCCAGACCCACCAGCCGGTGGGCCAGCGCATTGGCCTGCCCCTCCATTTGCGCATGGCTGAGCTGCGTGTCACCACAGATGATGGCCGTCTTGTCGGGGGTCCGACGCGCATGGCATGCGATGATCTCGTGGGTCGGGCGCGGATCGATGGGGCCGGTATCGGGATAGGGGGCCGACAGCCGGTCGAGTTCGGGGAGCGTCAGCAGCGGCAGACGGGCAAGCGGCGCCTCGGGTGCGGCCATGCCCTGCGTCAGCACCCGCCCGATATGGTGCAAAAGCGCCTCGATCTGCGCCGGCGTATGGCGGGTGGCATCGGCGCTGGCCGTCATGTGCAGCACTCCCTCGCCCGGCTCGGCCACAATCACCACCTCCTCGGCCAGTGGTGGCATGGCACGCGCGCGCCGCCCGACCCCCTGCGGCAGAGCGCGCAAGGGCCGAAGATAGAGCGCTACCGCCCCGAGCGGTCCGCCCTCGCGCGCCAACTCTTCCTGCTCCAGCAGCTCCGCGGGAAGCGCATTGGCGCGCGCCTCCGTGATCCGGCGGGCGGTATCAGTGCAGGCCGCCCCAAAGCCACGCATCCTCTCGGGGGCCAGACAGAGCGGCAGGATTGTGCCCTGCCGGTCCACGGAGCGCTCCGGTCCCTGCCCCAGCACGAAACGCAGCGCGGTCTCCCCCTCGCCATAACGTCCGAGCACGACACCAAGGGCCGTGGCCAGTGCTGTCTCGACGTCCTCGGGCGCAAGCCCCGCAGGCAGGTCGAATTGCGCCTGCGCCGTAGAGCGCGCCGCCCGCGCGGCTATGGCGGGATCGACGGGCATGGCGGGGAGCTGCGCGACAGGATAGCTCGCCAGCCGCGCCTTCCATCCCGCCAGACGTCTGCGGCGGTCCTCGAGAGACACCGGGGCCGCCGGAGCGGTATCACGCGGTTCCGGCCCCGACCCCATGGCCTCCCAGAGTGCGGCTTCGACCGAGGCGAACACCCCGTCATCGGCCAAAAGGGGATGCGCACGGATCGCAACGATCCGTCCGCCATCTTGCCTCCCACTGACCAGCACCCGGACAGGGGCCGTCTCGAGATCGGGTGTCAGCCGCGCCAGCGCCGCGGGCAGACAGTCTTCGGGCGCGCAGGGCTCGGGCAGGGTCCGGCCATCCTGATGGCGCAGCACCTCGCCGCCCGCCTGCGGCTCGAGCCGTGCGGTAAAGAGCGGATGGCGGGCCAGCACCTGCGCCAACGCCGCATCGAGCCCCTTCTGCGCATCGTGATCGAATTCCAGCACCAGCATCTCGGGGGTGAACGGCGCCAGTTCGCCCACGCGGGCATGGGCATAAATCCGGCGCTCGATCGGGCTGAGCGCGCGCATGGTCTCGAACGGAAGATCCTTGCTCATGGGCGGACCTCCTGCAGCGCGAGGGGTCGCATATCGCACCAGCGCTGGCGCAGATCGGCAAGGGCCGCTTCATGCGGCAGCGCGGGCCCCACCGGCTCCCAGCCAAGGGGCACCGGATGATGGGCCTTCGACAGCCCGAAGCGGCCTTCATGGTTGCGCAGGATACGCCAGAGCGGCGCGGAGAGAGGATCGGTCATCGTCTTTGTCCTTCGATGCAATCGGAGCGGCCGAGCGGAGCCTTAGGGCCGGCGGTCATTTCCCTAGACGCCACGGGGGGCGCGAAATTCACCACACCGCGCGAAAAAATTATTTTTGCGTGTGGGGGTGAATTCCGGAGCGGCTGGCGCGTCTTGGGAGCAGGACCGACCAAACCGAGGCGCCCAGATGGCCCCCCCAGACCTTTCAGATCCCGATCTTCCCCGACTTGCCCGCAAGCTCGGCCTGCCTGTCATGGCGGGGCTGTCGCTCAATGCGCTTCATCAGGTGGTCGATGCGGGGTTCGTCGCGCGCCTTGGCACCGAGCCTCTGGCCGTGCTCTCGCTGATGGCACCGCTTGCGGGACTGGTGGCGGCGCTCGGGATCGGGATCGGCATCGGCGCGGCCAGCCTGACGGCGCGCGCCTTGGGGGCGGCGGATACACAGATGGCGCGGGCCGTTGCAGGGCTTGCGCTGGTCACGGCGCTGGGGCTTGCGGCGGGGCTCTGTAGCGCGCTCTGGCTGGCGCAGGCACCGGTTCTGGGCCTTCTGGGGCTGGAGCAGACCGACCCTCTCGCGGGGCTTGCCCGCGGATATTTCCCGTTCCTCATCCTGACCATGGCGGGCTCGCTCATGCAGATCCAGTGCGATTTTCTGGCCATCGGGCGCGGCGCCTCTGCCACGAGCCTCAAGCTTCTGGCGCTCTGTTTCGGATTGAATATCGCGCTCGATCCGCTCTTCATCTTCGGGCTTGGCTACGGGCTCGAGGGGGCGGCGATCGCAACGCTCTGCGCGCAGAGTGTCACGCTTGGCGCTTGGGCGCTGTGGTTTGCGCCCCTTTCACGCCGCCCCTGTCTGGACCGTATCGCCCCTCTGGCCGATATGGCGCGGATCGGGTTGCCGGAGGCGGGATCTGTGCTGCTGACCACGCTCAGCATGATGGCGGTCCTGCATCTGGCGCTCGTGCTGGGCGATACCGCCACTCTGGCCGCCTTGGGGCTTGCGCTCAGACTGCTGCTGATCGTGCAGCTCCCGATGGAAGGGTTCGCGCTGGGGCTCCAGCCGCTTCTGGCCCATGCCATCGGCGCGCGCGATCCCGCCCGCCTGCGCGCGGTGTTCCGCTACGGGCTGCGCGCCCTGATCGGGGCGGGGGCGGGGACGTGCGTGGCCATCCTCCTGCTGGCCCCCCTGCTCGCCGCGCTCCTTGCCCCAGGTCCGGATCTTGCGGGCCAGACCGTCCCGCTCCTGCGCTGGCTCGCGCTGGGGCTGCCCGCCCTCGCGCTGCGCCTGCAGGTGCAGATCCTGCTGCAGTCACGGATCGACCCGCTGCGCGCCAGCTGTCTGGGCCTTGCGCCTGCGGGCTGGCTGCTCTGGCCGCTTCTGGCGCTGATGCTGCCCCTCCTCGGCGTGGCGGGGCTCGCCCCCGCACTGACCCTTGCCACCCTCCTCGGCGGTGCGCTCGCGCTCTGGATGATGCGCAGCGCCCCCACCCCATTCCAACCAAGGGAGATGTCCCATGACCCTCAATCCTGACCTAGAGATCGGGCCTGACCTAGAGATCGGGCCTGACACAGCGAACGGGCCTGATGACCTGATCAGCCCTGCCCGCCCCCATGCGCTGGCGGCCTCCGCGCCCCCGATCTTCCAGTCCAGTTCCTTCCTTTTCGAGAGCTATGACCAGATCGCCGATGTGTTCGCCGGGCGCTCGGACCGTTTTATCTATTCGCGCGGCGACAATCCGACGGTGAGCGAGCTGGAGGGGCTGATCGCGCGGCTTGAACAGACCGAGGCCGCGCGCGGCTTTGCCTCCGGTATGGCGGCGATCTGTGGCGCGATCCTGCCTTTCGTGAAAAGCGGAGACAGGGTCGTGGCCGTGCGCCATCTCTATTCCGATGCCTTCCGGCTTTGCGAGACCGTGCTGAAACGCTTTGGCATCGAGACCGTCTATATTGATGGGCGCGACACCCATGCCCTGATGGAGGCCCTGCCGCAGGCGGCCCTCCTCTATCTGGAGAGCCCCACCAGCTGGACCTTCCACGAGCAGGATCTGGCCACGCTGGCCGCAGCGGCCCGCGCGGCAGGCACGCTCAGCGTCATCGACAACAGCTGGGCCACGCCGCTCTATCAGAAGCCCGCGACGCTGGGCATCGATCTGGTGGTCCATGCCGCGTCGAAATATCTCTCGGGCCATAGCGATACGCTGGGCGGGCTGGTGGCGGGATCGCGGGAGCTGATCACGCGGATCGATCACGAGGCCACCCATCTTTACGGCGCGCGCATGTCGCCGATGGATGCGTTCCTGATCCTGCGCGGCATGCGCACGCTCGATCTGCGCATGGGGCGTCATATGGCCTCGGGGCTGTCGCTGGCGCGCAAACTGGCCGCGCATCCCGCCATCAGCGCCGTCAATCATCCGGGGCTCGCGCCATGGGCGGCCTCCGCGCTTGCCGGCTATGGCGGGCTCTTCGCTTTTGATCTGCACGAGGGGATCGATGTGGCGCGCTTTTGCAATGCGCTCGAAACGATCCGGATCGGGGTCAGCTGGGGTGGGCCCGAGAGCCTCATCGTGCCGGGCAGTGCGGCTTGCGGTCTGGCGGGGGCGGCCAATTCCTTCCGCTACTTCGGGGTCAGCCCGCGCACCATCCGGCTGGCTGTGGGGCTCGAGCCGGTCGAGATCCTCGCGGCGGATCTGACGCAGGCGCTTGCGGCCGCCCAACAGATGGAGGCTGCGCAATGAGCCCCAAGCTGCTTGCCGAAGGACAGGGGCTCGCGCCGCGCACACGGTGGTTCGACCTCGAGGACAGCATCACCGGCGCGGTCAGGCGGGTGTTCCTCTGGCTCCCCGAAGGCCCCGCGCCACAGGCGGGCTGGCCCGCGCTATGGATGCTTGACGGCAATGCGGTGATCGGCACCGCCATTGATGCGATGCGGGCACAGGCCTTCTGGCCGACGGGTACGGGGCTTGGCTGGGGCGCGCTGGTGGCGGTGGGCTATCCGAGCGATGCGCCCTATGACAGCTTCCGCCGCAGCTGGGATCTGGGCCCGCCGCCGGGCCGCAGCTACCCGCCCTTCCATGAAGGCGGGCCGGAGGTGCGCACGGGCGGGGGCGCCGAGATGGCGCGGTTCCTGCTGGAAGATGTCCGCCCCTTCCTCGACACAATCGCCCCGCTCGACCCGGACAACCGCGCGCTATTCGGCCATTCCTTTGGCGGGCTGTTCGCGTTGTGGCTGATGTTTACGCAACCGGCCGCGTTCCGCCATGTGATTGCGGCAAGCCCCGCGATCACATGGGAGGAGAGCTTCATTCTTGAACATCTGGCAGGGTTCACCCCGCCCACCACCACCGCGCCGCGTGTGCACCTGTCGGCGGGCGAATGGGAGGGGGACATCCTTGCTCCCTTCCAGCGCGCGGCCCCCGATGCCGAGTTCCGTCTGGCCGAGAAAGCCCGCACCCGCACCGTGGCGGCCGCACAGGAGATGGCCCAGACGCTCGCCGCCATGGGGATCGAGACGCACTACGAGACCTATGCCGGCGAGACCCATATGTCGGTGTTGCCTGTTGCCATCAATCGCGCCCTGCACTGGGCTTTTGCCCTGCCCCCCGAGGAGCCAACCCATGCCTGATGATCTTTCTCCCTTCCCGCAGGCCGTCACCCTGCCCTGCGGCACTGTGTTCGCGGTCAGCGATCATGGCGAGGGGCGGCTTGCGCTTGCGGCCCCTGAAATCCCTATGCCCCCCGATCAGCTTTTCGCCAAAACGCTGTCCGCCTGCGAGCGCCTGACCGCGCAGGGGCCGGAGGTGGCGCTGCGTCTTGATGGGGCGGCATGGGCGCCGCTGCTCCCGCGGCTCAGGGCGCAGGGCGTGGCGCTGGCCTGCGCGGGCGGGGATTTCGTTCTGCCCGAAACGCTCTGGCAGGTGCCCGATCTCTGGCTGTGCCATGACGCGCCCGCCTATCCGCTGGTCTGGCGGCAGGGCCCCCATGGCCGCCACCCGCTGCGCCCGCCTGCGCCGGAAGGGCAGCTCTATCGCCGCTATATTCCCTGGCTCGGCCAGACATTCGGCCTGCGCGCGCTCACCATGGACGATCTGCCCCTGTTCCACCGCTGGCAGAACGACCCGCGCGTGGCGGCCTTTTTCGAGGAGGCGGGCAGCCTCGAGGCCCATCAGGCCTATCTCGAGCGGCTTTTGGCCGATCCGCATATGACGGGGGTGATCGGGATGCTCGATGACATGCCCTTCGCCTATTTCGAGCTGTACTGGTGTCGCGAGAACCGGATCGGCGCGCATTACGAGGCAGGCCCCTTTGATCGGGGCTGGCATGTGCTGGTGGGCGAGGAGAGCGTGCGCGGGGCGGACTATATCACCGCATGGCTGCCCTCGCTCATGCATTACATGTTCCTGTCCGAGCCGCGCTGTGCCCGCATCATGGGAGAGCCGAAGGCCAGCCATGCCCAGCAGCTTCGCAATCTGGCGCGGGCGGGCTTTGCCCATCTGCGCGATTTCGACTTCCCCCATAAACGTGCCAGCCTCGTTGCCCTCGACCGCCAGCATTTCTTCGAGACCCGCGCATGGGCGCGCCCCGCGCCCACAGACGGCCAGCCGCTCCGGCTATCGGCCGCGCGCCTTCTGGATAAAGGAGACTGGTAATGACTTCTCACGATAGTGAATTCGATCTGATCGGCATGGGCTTCGGCCCCTCGAACCTCGCGCTTGCCGTGGCGTTGCACGAGCGGAATGCGGGGCTGCGCACCCGTTTTCTCGAAGCGCGCCCGCAATTCGCGTGGCATCCTGAAATGATGATTGAAGGCGCCGATATGCAGGTCTCCTTCCTCAAGGATCTGGTCAGTCAGCGTAATCCGCAAAGCGCGTTTTCCTTCGTGGCCTATCTGCATGCCAAGGGGCGGCTCGGGCGGTTCATCAACCGCAAGACCTTCTTCCCCAGCCGTGTCGAGTTCAATGACTATCTGGCATGGGTGGCGGGCCAGCTACCTGTCTGCACCTATGACCGCAAGGTGGTGGGGCTTGCCCCCGTGAAGCGCCATGGGCGGATCGACGCGGTCTCGGTGATTGCCGAGGACCGTCAGGGGCGGCAATGGGCCGAGACGGCGCGCAATCTCATCCTCGCGCCCGGTGGCCAGCCGCGCTGGCCAGCCGCGATCGAGGCCCTGCGCGATGATCCGCGTGTCATCCATTCACGCGATTACCTGTCCCGCGCTTTGCCCCGCCTGAAGCCCGGCATGCGGGTGGCGGTGATCGGCGGCGGCCAGAGCGGGGCCGAGATCTTCGACGATCTGGCCAGCCGCCCCGAAGCGCCCAGGATCGATCTAGTGCTGCGCGCGACCGCCCTGCGGCCGTCCGACGATACGCCTTTCGTCAACGAGATCTTCGACCCCGCAGGCACCGACCGGTTCCATGCCCGCTCCGAGACAGAGCGGCACGAGACCCTCAGGGCGCTGGCCGCCACCAATTATTCGGTGGCCGATGCCGATCTGATCGAGCGGCTCTATGACCGGCTCTACGAGCAGAGCGTCACCGGCGAGGACCGTCTGGGCGTGCATCCCGAACAGCGGCTCACCGGCGCCCATAGGCGGCAAAACGGCGTGGTGCTGGCATTTGCGGGGCCACAGGGGCCCAAGGAGATCGCCGCCGATCTGGTGATCCTCGCCACCGGGTTCGAGCGCCGGATCGACGGGCGGTTGCTGGGCGATCTGGCGCCGCATTGGACGGGCGATCTGCCCGACCGGAGCTATCGCCTACCGATGGAAAACGGCTTTGCCCCCGGCATTTTCGTGCAGGGGTTCAGCGAGAGCACCCATGGCCTGAGCGATACGCTCCTGTCGGTGCTGGCGCTGCGCGCGGACGAGCTGGCACAGAGCCTGATCGGGCTGGCGCAGGCGCGCCGCCACAGCCTCGCCGCCGAGTGAGCGGGAGGGGAGGCCGCATCCGGCGGCCTCCTGCCCATGCCGCGGCGTCAGGGCGCCGCCTGACTTGTGGAGAGCCTTGTCTGTAAAACACTGCCCGTGCTAGGTCTGGCCCATCTACTCAGCGACGCGCCCGGCAGATGATCCCTCCCTTTTCAGGTGATGCCATGCCCGTTGCTGCCCCCCCTTCCTTGCCCGATACCGCCCTGCGGGCGGATCTGCTCGATACGCTACAGTCACGACGCGAACGGCTTCTATGTCAGGCCATGCGCGTGCTGGGAAACCGCGATCAGGCCGAGGATGTCCTGCAGGAAGCGGCGCTGCGCTGCCTCGACTGTCCGTTGCGGCGCGAGCAGATCGCCCGTCCGCAGGCATGGCTTGGCTGCATGGTCCGCAATCTCGCCATCGACCAGTATCGCCGCACAAAGCGCCAACCGGGAGCGGAGCCGGTCACCGAACTTCCTTGCCCGCAGGCCGATCCCGAGCGGTTATTGCTCGACCGACAGCGCCTGGATCTCCTGGAGCAAGGTTTGGCCCGCGTGCCGGACCGCGACCGGAGCATCTTTCTGGACCACAGGCTGGGCGGGATACGACAGCGCGATCTGGCCACGCGCGAGGGTCTTTCGCCCGCCCGCATCAATGCGATCATCGCCCGTGTCCATGCCCAGCTACAGGACGTGCTCGAGCCGCAGCGGCCGGAGCATTGACCCATGCGCCTGCCGCGACATGCCGACAGGCTCCTGTGCCGCCCCGATTCCATGACCATCCTGCTGACAGGCCATGATGACGGTCCCGCGCATCTGCGTGCCGACAGGCTCGTGGCGCAGGGCCAACAGGCACTCGGCCTGCCCGCGAGCCGCGTGCCCTGCCGGCCCCGCGCGCCCCGCGACTGGCCTCCGGGCACGCGGGGCAGCCTCAGCCATTGGGGGCCATTCACGCTCTGTCTGCTCCATCGCGGGACCGGCTGCCATTGGGGGGTCGATATCGAAGGCGTGCCGGAGTGGCAGACCGCGCAAGACATCCTCTCGGTCGCGTTGGGCCCGTCCGAACGTGCGCTCCTCGATCATGGCAGCGATGCATTGCTCTGGCAGGCGGCTGCGGTCTTCTCGGCCAAGGAAAGCGTCTACAAGGCGGTCTATCCAAGTGTCGGGCGGGTGCTTGAATTCGATGCGATCCGGCTCGCCGCGCGGCCCTCGGGGGGGGCGCTCGTCTTCGCGCCCTCCGCAGAACTGCTCGCATTCTTTCCCGCAAGGCGCCGCATAACCGTGCCCGTCTTCCACCTCGGGGAGGCGGTCCTCAGCTTTTGCCGGATGGAAGATGCCCGCGCGGCGCGGGTGGATGACAAGGAACAGCCACCCGAAATCCGCGCTCCCCGTGCCTACCGCGATCAGGCACCGTAATCGGTATCGCTCACCTTCTCGAGCCATGTCACGGGGGAGCCGTCGATACTCTCCTGCACGGCAATATGGGACATGGCGGTTTGCGGTGCTGCCCCATGCCAGTGTTTCTCCCCTGCTGGGAAAAAGACCACATCGCCGGTGCTCACCTCCTCGACCGGCCCGCCCTCGCGCTGGACCCGCCCGCGCCCGAAGGCGATGATGATGGTCTGGCCTGCGGGATGGGTGTGCCATGCGGTTCGCGCGCCGGGCTCGAACGTGACATGGGCACCGCTCGTGCGGCCCGGTGCGTCGGCTTGGAACATCGGGTCGATGCGCACGGTGCCGGTGAAATAGGCCTCGGGGCCCGGAGCGGAGGGCGTGCTGCCTGCGCGGATGATTTTCATGGTTGTCTCCTCGGGTTGGATGGCGCGGAAAACCGCTCCACCGGATAGGGCTGCCCGCTGTGTTGCGGCGGGGCGTGCCCTGCATAGTTGCGGCCAGCCTGCGGAGAAGGCAAGCGGAGGGCGCTCAGGCCAGATGGGTCTCGAAGAAACCCTGAAGCCGGTCGAAGGGAATGATCTCCTTGCGGTCATAGAGGTCGACGTGATCTGCGCCCTCGATGATCACCAATTCCTTCGGTTCGGCCGCCCGCGCATAGGCATCTGCGCTGAAATAGCGCGAATGCGCCTCCGAGCCCGCGATGATCAGCGCCGGACGCGGCGAGATCTCGTCGAGATAGGTCAGCTGTGGCATATTCATGAAGGACAGGGGCGAGGTGGTGTTCCAGCCGCCATTCGAGTTGAGCGCGCGCGGATGATAGCCCCGATCCGTCTTGTAATAGCCATGATACATGGCGATGACCGGATTATCGATCCCTTCCAGACTGTCGGGCAATCCGCCCGCCCGTTCCGGCGCCGCCTCCGAGGCCGCATCCTCCCAGCGCTGGCGGCTCATCGCCTCGAGGGCGGCCTGACGCGCCTCGCCGCTCATCGCATCGTTATAACCATGCGCCATCACGCGGCTCATGTCATACATGGAGGTCACCGCCACCGCCTTTACCCGCTTGTCAGGGGCGGTCGCATTCAGCGCCTTGCCGCCAAAGCCGCAAATGCCGATGAGGCCGATCCGCTCGCGGTCGATTTCCGGCGCAAGGCCAAGGAAGTCGACCGCCGCCATGAAATCCTCGGTATTGATATCGGGCGAGGCCACATAGCGCGGCACACCGCCGCTCTCGCCGATATAGGACGGGTCGAAGGCCAGCGCCGCAAAGCCGCGCTCGGCCATCTCCTGCGCGTAAAGGCCTGCCGCCTGTTCCTTGACCGCGCCGAAAGGGCCGGCGATGGCAAGGGCGGGCAGCGCCCCACGGTGCTCCTTTGGCAGGTAGAGATCGCCCACCAACGCGATGCCGTAGCGGTTGGTAAAGGCGACCTTGCGGTGATCGACACGCGCGCTTCGGGGGAAGGTCTTGTCCCATTCGGGCGTGGCCTGCGCGAGCGCGGCCTCGGCACTCAGGGTGATCATGCCCAGGGCTGCGGCCCCGAGGCCCGCCCCCAGAAGAAGGTCGCGACGGGCGGGATCTGCGGGATCTGTCTGCTCGGTCATGGGAAACTCCATCATCATATACGTCCTGCCCCCAATCTGGCGCGATCCGGCCCGCTGGATAAGGCCGCCATCAGGCATCGGCCCCATGAACAGGATTCATGCAATGGGACAAGATTTCCGGCAGAACATCTGACAAACTGGTCACAGCATGACCGAACTTCAGGAGATATTCATGGACCGCGAACTGCTCGGTGATCTCTCGACCCTTCTGGCCGTCAGCGAGGAGGGCAATTTCACCCGCGCCGGACACCGGCTGGGCATCTCGCAATCCGCTGTCAGCCATACGATCCGGCGGCTCGAGGACCGGATCGGCATCCGGCTGCTGAACCGTAGCGCGCGCAAGGTGACGCCCACCGATGCGGGGGCACAGCTTCTGGCGGCGCTCGCGCCAAGCTTCGCGCAGCTGGGCAACCGGATCGAGGAGATCCGCACCTTGGGCGAGCGCCCCTCGGGGCTGGTGCGCGTGACCTCGAGCGCGCCTGCCACGCGCGATTACCTCTGGCCGGTGGTCTCGCAGCTGGTGCGCGACTATCCCGAGGTGCGGATCGAGATCAGCAGCGACGGACGGCTCTCCGATCTGGCCGAGGACCGCTTCGATTGCGCAATCCGGCTAGGCGAGCATCTGAGCCCCGATATGATCGCGGTGCCGGTCGGGCCCCCGCTGGAAATGGCCGCCGTGGCCGCGCCCGATTATCTTTCACGCCGCGGCACCCCCCTCCATCCCGACGATCTGGAAGAGCATGACTGCCTTCTGATGCGTCACCGTGCCGATGGCCCTGTCTATGACTGGGAATTCGAGGCGGATGGCACCGAGATCGTGAAAAAGCTGACCGGCCCATTCATCCTCAACGATCCGGCTCTGGTGCGCGAGGCCGTGCGCGCCGGCCACGGCATCGGCTTCCTGCCGCTTCCGGAGGTCCGCGCCGATCTCGCGACCGGAGAGCTGCGGCGTGTGCTCGCGGAGTTCTGTCCGGCCTTTGCGGGCTATCACCTGTGCTATATGGGCCGGCACAACCTCAGCTCGGCCCTGAGGTTGCTGATCGACCGGCTGCGGTTCAGGAGCTGACGGGCGGCAGAACCGCCCCCATCAGTCCGTGATCCCCTTGGACAGCATCAGCACACGGCAGGCCTCGGCCATGCATTGGCGCGCGGCACGGCGCTCGGGCGTATCCGCAAAGCGCGCGTCGAGAAGAAGTTCGATCTGGTCACGGGCGTCCTTTACCGTCATCCCGCCGAGGCTCAATCCGCACCGCATCCAGACACCATCTATTACGGAAATCAGCGCATCGGTCATGCCTTCGGCGGTCTGCGCCTCGGACAGGCTGCGCAGGGGGCCGATCAGATTGCTGCGGGTGCGGGCATAGATCACCGTCTGGATACGCTGATATTGCCGGTTATAGGGCACGGCCGCGCTGAGCGACATCCAGCCCTGCGCGATCGAGGGGCGGAACGCACGAGGCGAGAGGTTGGCCTCGACCACCGCATAGATCCGCTGCCACGGATTTCGCGCCACTTTCATCAGCGCCGAAACCTCGTCACGCAGGGCGCTGTTGCCATGACGCAAGGCCGCCTCAAGCAGATCGTCCTTATTGCCGAAATAATGCAGCACACTGGCTTTCGAGACCCCCGCCTCCTCGGCCACACGCGCAAGCGTCGTGCCCGCCATGCCGTAACGCGCAAGGCATTGATGCGCGGCTCGGGCAAATTCGCGGCGCCGGATCTGCGATAACGGTCTGCGTCCCAAAAGCAGCCCTCCTTCTTATATCGGGACGTTTTCGGTAGAGTAGATTGACCGATAGGTCAACTTATCTTAACAATGCGTATATTGACCGCAGAGTCAGCTTATAGACCACAGGATAGGATATACGAATATGATGACCGCCAGAGCGGCGCTCGCTGCCAGCGCTTTCCTTGCCTCCGCCACCTTTGCACAAGCCGATTGCAGCAAGGTCCAGCTCGCCGAGCCGGGCTGGACCGATACGGCCCTGACCTCGGGCATCGCGCAGGTTCTTCTCGAACAGCTGGGCTATAGTGCCAATGTCGAGCTGCTGAGCATCCCGATCATCTACCAATTCATGGCCAAGAAGGATGTCGACGCCTTCCTTGGCTACTGGGATCCGGCGATGGCACAGTATTACAAGCCGTTCAAGGAAGATGGCTCGGTCGTGACGGTCACCCAGAATCTCGAGGGCGCCAAATATACCTGGGCCGTGCCATCCTATGTCTATGAGGCGGGCGTGCATGATTTCGCCGATATCGCCGCGCATGGCGACGAATTCGACCACAAGCTCTACGGCCTCTCGCCGGGATCGAATGACAGCATGATCGACGCGCGCGACAATGGTGGCTTCGGTCTCGAGGACTGGCAGATCGTCGAAAGCTCCGAGCAGGGCATGCTCGCGCAGGTGGAAAGCGATGTGAAACGCGGCAAATGGATCGTGTTCATGGGCTGGGCGCCGCATCCGATGAATACGGAATTCGACATGCGCTACCTGACGGGCGGTGACAAGTTCTACGGCCCCGATTTTGGTGGTGCCACTGTTCATACACAGTTCCGCAAAGACTATGCGGAGGAATGCCCCAATACCGGCAAGCTGCTCTCGCAGCTCAAGTTCACGGTCGATATGGAGAATATCGGCATGGGCTATATCCTCAATGACGGCATGTCACCGACCGATGCGGCCCGCAAGCTGCTCGGCGAGCATAGCGATATGCTGGAGGGCTGGCTGGCGGGCGTAACCACCCGCGACGGCAACCCCGCATTGCCGGCCGTCAGGGAAGGGCTCGGGCTGTGAGCGAGGCGGCAGACCGTTTCGCGCAGGTCAACGGGGTCCGTCTGTGCTACCGCATGGACGGCCCTGCCGATGCGCCTGCCATCTTTCTGGTCACCGGCCTCGGGATGCAACTGACGGAATGGCCCGAAACACTGGTCGCAGGTTTGGCCCGGAACTTCCGCGTGATCCGGCCCGACAATCGCGATATGGGCCTCTCGCAGCGGATGGGACAGCCCTTTGCGCAGGTGCCCGAGGGGTTTCGCTGGATCAGCCGCCATGCCATAGCTGCCCCCTATCACCTTAGCGATATGGCCGATGATGTGCTGGCGCTGGCCGATCATCTGGGCATCGAGCGCTTTGCCTGTGCAGGTTTCTCGATGGGCGGCATGATCGCGCAGCATGTCGCGATGCAGGCCCCCGGGCGGGTGACGGCGCTTGTGTCGCTGTCGAGCGCGGATGGCGAGCCGGTGGCCGAAGGCACCCCCGAGAACACCGTGATGATCGAGCGTTTCTTTTTGCTGCCCGCCGATCGCGAAGGACAAATGCAGACCTATTGCGAGAGCGCCGAATATTACTCGGGCGGAACGATGCTTGCCGATGATCCGCGGACGCGGGCGGGGGCGAAGGCGCTGCTCGACCGGTCCGATCTGGGCGGGGGCAATGGCGGCGGCTACCTGCGACAGGCCATGGCCATCACCGACAGCCCCGATTGGGTGAGCGGTCTGGGCCGGCTCGACCTGCCGGCGCTTGTGGTCCATGGGACAACCGATCCCTGCCTTCCCTTGCAATTGGGCCAGCAGGCGGCCGCGCGCATTCCGAACGCCGGTCTGCGGATCTATAAGGGCTTGGGTCACTGGATCTCGGAAGAGGTCGTGGGGGATCTGTGTGACTGGTTCGAGGACACACTGTGCACGACCTCCGCGCAGGCGCAGGATCAGTGCTGACTACCCCAGATAAGTGGTGGCCCATCGGGCCGCCACCCGCCCCGATCTATCAGGGGCGCCCCTCGCCACTGCGCCGGAACGCATTCGGGGTCATCCCTATGGTCTTGGTAAATGTGCGGCTGAAATAGGTGATATCGGCAAAGCCCGAACGCTGCGCCACATCCTGCACCGAGAGCCGCGTATAGGCCAAGAGGCGCTTGGCCTCCAGCATCCGGCGCTTGCGGATCAGCTCGTTGGGCGAGGTGCCGAGGATACGCCGGCATACGCGTGTCAGATGCGGCGGCGAGACGGCCATGGCGCGGGCGTAGTCGGGGATCGGCATGCTCTGGGTAAAATGCGCCTCGACCAGCTCGCAAAATGCCTGCGCCTGCAGCTCGTGACGGTTCATCTCGCTATGGAACGCGGTGCCGCCGACCGGCGCGATCCGGCGCAACTCCCCGATCAGCGACAGGAGCGTTGCTTGGGTCAATGCTCCCAGAAGCGCCGCCCGCTCGCTGCCCATCGAGTGGTAGACATCCCTGATCTGGCGCATCAGCATGTCGATCGCCTCGAAACGCTGCGCGGCGGGGCCGGTCAGGATACCGCCCGAGGACTGCATCACCTGCCGGAGCTTCTCCAGCACCGGCGGAGCGATCTCGGCCACGGGGATCGAGAGCACATCCCCGTCGATCGCCTCCGGAAAACGGAACCCGTGCGGCGTCTCGGGCGGCACCAGCAGCACCAACGGCGTGCTGCTGTGATAGTCGACCTCGCCGATCCGCAGCCGCACCCCCGCCGTG
Organism: Thioclava sp. 'Guangxiensis'; assembly: GCF_045348365.1. NCBI lineage: Bacteria > Pseudomonadati > Pseudomonadota > Alphaproteobacteria > Rhodobacterales > Paracoccaceae > Thioclava > Thioclava sp. 'Guangxiensis'. The sequence goes on from NZ_CP155824.1 coordinate 517,879, forward strand.
CGGAACAGGAAGACCTGCACCAGTCTCGCATGGCGGTGGAGCCGGATCGTCCAGTCATTCTGGCTCGAACGCTCGAAGATCGTCTCGTGATGGATCGGGTCGGTAAACGCCCCCGAGAGCAGTTCGCCATAGAGTTCGTAGATCGGGATCATCCGCGACATGACATCCCCCTTTTTCGCTCCTCCGGACCAGATTGATCGAATAATACAAATTTTTGTTCGCCACGTCCATTCCACGCCAGCCCTGAAAAAGGTGATCCTCGATCCATATTTATGGGAGGAGAACCATGAAACTAACACGTCTACCCGCATTGGGTCTGGCGACGGCTTTTGGCGCGCTGATGGCCGCCGGAGCGCAGGCGCAGGATTTCCAGTTTTCGATCCACCATTTCCTGAGCCCCAAGGCCCCCGTGCAGACGCTCCTGCTCGAGCCATGGGCGAAATCGGTGGAAGAGGCCTCCGGCGGGCGCATCCATTTCGAGATCTTTCCGTCGATGGCGCTTGGAGGGGCGCCGCCCGAGCTTTATTCGCAGGTGCGTGACGGGGTGGTCGATCTGGCATGGACCCTGCCCGGCTATACGCCCGGCACCTTCCCGCGTCTCGAGGTCTTCGAGCTACCCGATGTCCATGGCGGCGATGCCCGCGCGACCAATCTGGCCATTCAGGACATGATGGGCGATCTGGCCGAGGATTTCAAAGATGTGCATCCGATCCTCGTGCATGTGCATGCCGGCAACGCGCTGCATCTGGCAAGTGGTTCCATCGACGGGGTCGCGGGGTTCAAGGGGCTGAAGGTCCGCAGCCCCTCGCGCACCGGAGCCTGGGTGCTCGAGGAGCTGGGCGCCGAACCGGTGGCGATGCCCGTGCCCGCCCTGCCGCAAGCCCTCTCGAAAAAGGTTGTGGATGGCGCGCTGGTGCCCTTCGAGGTGGCCATTCCGCTGGGCCTGTCGGAGCTGACCGAGACCACGATCGAGCTGGATCAGGGGCACCGTTTCGGCACATCGACTTTCCTTTTCGCGATGAACAAGGACGCATGGGCATCGCTCCCGCCCGATCTGCAGAAAGTGATTGATGACCATTCCGGCGCGGCACTGGCCGAGGAGATGGGCGCGGCATGGAACGAGATCGAGCCGGTTGGCGTGAAGATGGCCGAAGAGGCTGGCAACAGCGTCATCGCTCTCTCGCCCGAAGCCTCGGCCGAGTTCGACGCCCCCTTCTCCGCCGTCGCCGCCCGCTGGACCAAGGAGGCCGACGGGCTGGGGATCGACGGTGACGCGCTGATCGAAAAAGCCAGAACTGCCGTTGCAAGCCATAGCGAGTAACCCATGACCAAGAGATCCCTTTTCCACGGGGTCATCGCGGCTTGGGCAGTGACGGGCGGCCTCGTGCTGCTCGTCATTGTTGGCGCGACGGCTCTCAATGCAGCCGGTTTTCTGGCCGATATGATCGCGGGGCTCTGGGGCGGCGATGTCGCGGGACTGTCGGGCTACGAGGATGGCGTGACCATGCTGGCGGGCGTCGCTGGGCTTGCAATGTTCCCCTATTGCCAGCTCCATCACGGCCATGCGGCGGTCGATGTCTTCATGGACAAGGCGCCCCGCTGGGCCAACCGGCTGGTCACGCTTTTCTCGGGGCTGGTGGTTACGGCCATCGCACTCTGGATGGCCTATATGCTGGTGCTAGGCACGCTGGAAACCCGCAGCGACAATGTGGAAACCGCCGTTTTGGGCTGGCCTGTCTGGATCTTCATGCCCACGGCCGTGATCTCCTGCCTGCTCTGGGCACTGGCGGCTTTGATGGAAACCTTTGCACCGGAGATGCCCCATGGCGCCTGAATTGATCGGCCTTCTGGGGCTGGGGGGGCTCTTCGCCCTGATCCTGCTCCGCATTCCGGTGGCGCTGGCTATGCTGCTGACGGGCATCATCGGCACCTATGCACTGAGCCTCGCCTCACCCTTTGTAAAATTCGCGCCCTATCTGAAACAGTTCAAGACCGCGCTGTGGAACTCGGTGGCCAATTACGATCTCTCGGTCGTGCCGCTCTTCGTGCTGATGGGCTATCTCGCCGCCGAAACCGGCCTGTCGCGTGATCTGTTCCAAGGGTTGGCGGTGCTCACCCGCCGGATCCGTGGCGGGGTCGCAATGGCCACGATCCTTGCCTGTGGCGGCTTCGGCGCAGTCAGCGGCTCCTCCATCGCCACCGCCTCGACCATGTCACGCGTAGCCCTGCCGGAATTGCGGCGGCTGAAATATGACGAGGGTCTGGCGACCGGCGTTCTGGCGGCCGGCGGCACGCTGGGCATCCTGATCCCGCCCTCGGTGGCGCTGGTAATCTATGCCATCGTGGTCGAGGCGTCGATCCTCGAGATGTTCCGCGCAGCGATCCTGCCGGGTCTTATGGCAGTGGTGCTGTTTCTGGTGGTGATCCGCCTGCGCATCGCCCGCAACCCCGCGCTTGTGCCCCCACTGACCGAGATCCCTGCCGCGCAGGTGCGCCACGCGATCCACAGACTGGCCCCTGTGGCCGCGATCTTCGGCACGATCATTCTCGGCCTCGGCATGGGGCTCTTCACGCCGACACCGGCGGCCGCGATCGGGGTGTTCCTGATCCTTGTCTACGGGCTCGTGTTGCGGCGGTTCTCGGACGAGGACGGGCTGACATGGGCACGGCTGAAGGACGCGCTACTTGCCACAGCCAAAACCGCCGCGATGATCTATTTCATCCTCTTCTCGGCGGATATCCTGAAGGGGTTCTTTGCCCGCACGGGGCTGCCATCGGCGCTCTCGGACTGGGCGGCGGCCTCCACGCTCGATCCCTATGTGATCCTTGTGGCGATGCTGGTGGCGCTGATCATCCTCGGCTGTTTCATGGAGAGCCTGTCGATGATCCTCGTGGTGGTGCCTTTCTTCTGGCCGGTGCTCGTCGAGCTGAATGGCGGAGATTACATCACCGCCGAAACCGCCGCCTTCGGCATGGGCAATGCCGATCTGAAGATATGGTTCGGCATCCTTGCGCTGATTGTCGTCGAGTTGGGGCTGATTACCCCGCCCGTTGGCATGAATGTGTTTGTCATAAAATCCTTCTCTCCGCAGACGCCAATCACCCGCATTTTTGCAGGTGTCGCGCCTTTCTTCGCCATCGAACTGGTCCGTGTCGGCCTGCTGGTGCTTGTGCCCGGCCTGTCGCTGGCGCTGACCCGACTATTCTGAGGTCTCCCCATGAACACGATCAAAACCCAAATCTGCATCATCGGCGCGGGGCCGAGTGGCCTTCTGCTGGCCCAGCTTCTGGCCAATGCGGGCGTCGATACCATCGTTCTCGACCGCAAGGACCGCGCCTATATCGAGGGCCGCATTCGTGCCGGTATCCTTGAATGGGGCACGGTGACCACACTCGAGGAGGCGGGCGTAGCCGAGCGGCTCCACCGCGAGGGCATCGCCCATGACGGGTTCGAGCTGGCCTTCGAGGGTGAGCGTCACCGGATCGACCTGAAGGGGCTGACCGGTCAGCAGGTCATGGTCTATGGCCAGACCGAAATCACCAGGGATCTCTTCGACAAGCGGACCGAAGAGGGGCAGATTTTCTATTATAATGTGGAGGATGTGACCCTCGACGGGCTCAAAAGCGGCGACCCCAGTGTCGGCTTCACCCAGAACGGCAACCGATATGAGGTCTCTTGTGATTTCATCGCGGGCTGCGACGGCTATCACGGTGTCTCGCGGCAGGCGATCCCGGCCGATATTCTCAAGACCTACGAGCGCGTCTACCCGTTCGGCTGGCTGGGGATCCTGGTCGACCAACCGCCCGTCGCGCATGAACTGATCTATGCCAACCATGCGCGCGGCTTCGCGCTGGCCTCCATGCGCTCGCAGACGCGCTCGCGCTATTATGTGCAATGCGATCTGTCGGATCGGGTGGAGGACTGGTCCGATGACCGGTTCTGGGAGGAATTCTCCAACCGTCTGGGGCCTGCGGCCGACGGGCTGCGCACCGGCCCGTCTTTTGAAAAATCCATCGCCCCCCTGCGTTCCTTCGTCGCCGAACCGATGCGGTATGGCGCGCTCTTTCTTGCCGGCGATGCGGCCCATATCGTGCCGCCCACCGGCGCCAAGGGGCTCAATGCCGCCGTGGCGGATGTGCGGCTGCTGTCGCGGGCCTTCGTTGCGCATTACGAGGGCGATGACACGCGGCTTGAGGCCTATTCGGCAAAGGCGCTCGACCGCGTCTGGAAATGCGAGCGTTTCTCGTGGCAGCTCTCCACGCTGATGCACCAGTTCCCCGGAGGCAGCCCCTTCGAGAAGCGCATGCAGCAGGCCGATTTCCACTATATCGCGGGCTCCGAGGCCGCATCGCGCTCGATTGCCGAGAACTATGTGGGGCTGCCGCTGGAATAGGCTGACTCAGGGCGCGTTCAGCACCGCATCGAGCAAGCCGGGGAAGCGTTCGTCAAGCTCCTCGCGCCGGATCGACAGGACGCGCCCGCGCCCTTTGGGCAAGTTGAGAATGATGCCCGCCTCGCGCAGCACCTTCATCAGATGCGATTTGGTCGATTTGGGGATATCGGGGTCCGTCAGATGACACCGCGCCATCTCGAGCGGACCATCGGCCAGTTGCCGCACGATATCGAGACGTGCCGGATCGCTCAGCGCGAACAGAACGGTCTCGAGGCGCAGCTCGTCCTTGGCGGGATGGGGTAGATCTGTCGGTGTCTCACTCATGGTTCGAATATAGTTGAACCATCGAAGGATGCAACCTAGGTAAGGTTCGAAGAGATTCGAACCAAGGAGCCCCCATGTTTGCCATCCGCCAGCCCCTTGCCAGACCGGCAAGCTTTACCCTCGCGGCACTCGGCAGCGCGCTCGTTATGGCCAGCGCCAGTGCTCCCTCGCCCTTCTACCCTCAACTTCAGGCCCAGATCGGGTTCTCGCCTGTGGTTCTCACCGGTATTTTCGCCATCTATGCGATCACGCTTCTGGCGACCCTGCTGACCTTCGGCTCGGCCTCCGACCATCTCGGCCGCAGACCGACGCTCTCGTTGGGATTCCTGCTTCTGGCGGTCTTCGCGCTGATCTTCTCGCAGGCCCATAGCGTGGGCGGGCTCGTACTGGCCCGTGCCCTGCAGGGGGTGGCGGGCGGATTGCTTCTTTCGACCCTCTCTGCGGCCATCGTCGATCTGGAACCCACCGACAGGCCCGGCCTTGCCGCGATCTGCAATTCGACGCTGCCGCTTGCGGGGCTTGCACTTGGCGCGCTGCTGGCAGGAGGGGCGATCGATATGTCCTCGCTGGCGCTGCATCCGTTCTTCATCGGGCTTGCGCTGATCAGCGTGCTCTTTGCCGCAGGCGTCTGGCTCTGGCCCGAAACCTCGCCACGCCATGAAGGCCTTGTCTCCGCGCTGCGCCCGCGTGTGCGGATACCGGACAACGCGCGGCCCGTCTTCTGGCGCGTGGCCCCTGCCCTCTTTGCCACATGGGCCACGGGCGGGTTCTACCTCTCGCTCGGCGTATCGATCTCGAGCCATGTCTTCGGCCTGACCCACGGGCTGGAACAGGGGGCCGTCGTCACCGCGCTGGCCGGAACCGGCGCCGCAGCCTGCTTCTTTGCACGGCATATCTCGGCCTCCGCGACCCTGCGTCTGGGGATCGTGGCACTGGCTTCGGGCACACTCCTGACGCTGATTGCGGTACAACAGGGCAGTCTCTGGGCTTATCTCGTGGCGCTGCCCTTTGCGGGGATCGGGTTCGGCACCTGTTTTTATGGCGCGGTCCGCTCGCTGGCACCGCTGGCCGAACCCCATGAGCGGGGTGAGCTTTTCGCGGCCATCTTCACGCTCAGCTATCTGGCCTTCGGCGTGCCGGTGGTCATTGCCGGTGCCCTCGTCAGCACATTCGGGCTGACCACGACCACCATCGGCTATGGCGTGGTCATAATCGCCATGGCGCTGATCGCTATGTGTGCCAGATCTGACGCGCAGGGGCGCTAACGGTGCCTTTTCCTGCAACGCCTACGCCCCTACCGCCACGGCGGTGAGGCTTTTTTCCTGCAGATCGCTTGGAAAACCGCGCAAGGTTCCTACAATTACCTGTGAGCCGGGTGCGATATGCCCTGACCCACCGCCCCATCGACCTCAGGCGCAGGAGCCACTCATGACGTCCAAATTCCTCGTTGCCGCCGCGCTTGTGGCAGGCTTCACCTCCACCGCGCAGGCCGATATCACGGTCTCCTCGAAGATCGACACCGAGGGCGGGCTCTTGGGCAATATCATCGCGCTCGCGCTCGAGAATGCGGGATTGCCCGTCGAGCGGCGCCTGCAACTGGGCGGCACCCAGATCGTGCGCGAGGCGATCAAGGCCGGCCAGATCGATATTTATCCCGAATATACTGGCAATGCGGCCTTCTTCCATAACGAGGCGGGCAGCGATGTCTGGAAGGATCCGGCTTCGGCCCATGACCGTGCCGCCGAGCTTGATGCGCCCGATGGCATCACCTGGCTCGACAGCGCGCCCGCCAACAACACATGGGCCATCGCGGTCACGGGCCCTGTGGCGCAAGCCAACGATCTGGCGAGCATGAGCGATTTCGGGGCATGGGTCGCGGATGGCGGCGAGGTCAAACTGGCCGCCTCGACCGAATTCGTCTCCTCGCCCGGCGTGCTGCCCGCGATGCAGACGACCTATGGCTTCACCCTGACACCCGACCAGACGGTAATCCTGTCGGGCGGCGATACGGCGGCGACCATTCAGGCGGCGGCGCGCGGCACCTCGGGCGTCAATGCGGCCATGGTCTATGGCACCGATGGCGGCGTGGGGGCCACGGGACTTGTCGTGATGACGGATGACAAGGGCGTGCAGCCCGTCTACGAGCCCACCCCGATCCTCCGCACCGAGGTGCTCGACGACTATCCCTCGATCCCCGGGATCCTGAACCCGATCTTCGACAAGCTGGACATGACAACGCTGCAAAAGCTCAACGGCCGCATTCAGGTGGGGGGCGAGCCGGCCGAGGCCGTGGCGCGCGACTATCTGACCCAGACGGGTGTGCTGGGCTAAGGCCATGGCGCGGGTCTCTCCCGCCGGTCTGGTCTTCGCGCTTGCCGGTGGCGGGCTGCTCTGTCTGCCCTTCATGACCATCGCGGCCAATCGTATCGTGGCGGGTGAGGGCGTGCGCCTCTGGACGCTAGGGCTCTGGGGGGCAACATCCGGGATGGCTCTGGCGCTTGTTGCGGGGCTGTCACCGCGCCCTGCCCTGCGGCTTGCAGGCGGGGCGCTGGGGCTTGGGTGTCTTGTCTGGGCAGTCTCGCAAGGCAGCGCCGATCTGCTGGCCGATGCCGGTGATTATGCGCGCAGCGGGCCTGCCGCGGGGGTCTGGGGATTACTGGCGGTCTTTGCCCTCCTGATGGTCGATGCGCTCAACGCAATGCGTCCGCGCGCCCTGATGCGCGCGCTCCTGCTCGTTGCGGGCGGCGTGGCGGTGGCCACGGTGCTCTCCTCTGGCTGGCTTGCGGGTCTGTCCATCGCGCAGGAATATAGCGCAAGATCTGCCGCATTCTGGCAGGCGCTCCTGCGCCATCTGCAACTGGCGCTCGGCTCGCTTGTGGTGGCCAGCTCTCTCGGCTTCCCGTTGGGGCTCCTGTGCCATCGCCATGCGGGGCTCCGGCGGCTCCTTCTGCCGATGCTAGGGTTTTTGCAGACCATCCCCTCGCTTGCGATGTTCGGGATCATGATCCCGCTTCTGGCGGGGCTTGCCACTGCCGCGCCCGTTCTGGCGGGGCTGGGGATCGCGGGCATCGGCTTTGCGCCTGCCTTTGTGGCGTTGGTGCTCTATGCGCTCCTGCCGGTGGTGGGCAATACCGTCGCGGGGCTCGAAGCGGTGCCACCTGCTACGGCCGAGGCCGCACGCGGTATCGGGCTTTCCGCGCGCCAACGCCTGTGGCAGGTCGAGCTGCCTCTGGGATTGCCGGTGCTGCTGGCCGGTCTCCGTATCGTCATGGTGCAGAATATCGGCTTGGCGGTGATTGCGGGACTGATCGGCGGCGGGGGCTTTGGCGGGTTCGTGTTCCAGGGCCTCAACCAGACCGCTACAGACCTGATCCTGCTGGGCGCGCTGCCCACGGTGGCGCTGGCGCTGGTGGCCGCAATTGTCATGGATATCGCCGTCGAGCTGGCCAGCCCGCGCTCCGCCACCCGACCGGCAGAAGGCTGAACAATGATCGAGATCACCAATCTGACCAAGCGTTTCGGCCCCGATCTTGCGGTGGATGCCGTCTCGATGGTGGTCGAGACCGGCACGATCACCACCATCGTGGGCACCTCCGGCTCGGGCAAGAGCACGCTTTTGCGCATGATCAACCGCCTCGAGGAACCCAGCTCCGGCGAGGTCCGCCTCAATGGCGACCCGACCCACAGGATGAAACCGCATCTGCTGCGCCGCCGGATCGGCTATGCCATTCAGGGCCACGGCCTGTTCCCGCATCACACGGTCGCGCGCAATATCGGCGCGGTGCCGCGGCTCCTGGGCTGGCCCAAGGCCAAGATCCGCGCGCGGGTGGACGAGCTGCTGGATCTCTTCTCGCTGCCACCCGAGACCTTCCGTGACCGCTATCCGGCCGAGCTGTCGGGCGGGCAGCAGCAGCGCGTAGGTGTGGCCCGTGCGCTGGCCTCGCGCCCCGATCTTCTACTGATGGACGAGCCATTCGGCGCGCTCGACCCGATCATCCGCCAGCGCGCGCAGGAGGATCTGGCCCGCATCCAGCGCCAGCTGGGATCCACGATCATTCTCGTCACCCATGATATGGACGAGGCGATCCGGCTGGGGGACCGGGTGGCGGTGATGGATGGCGGCAGGTTGATCCAGTATGCGCCGCCCGCCGAGATTATCGCCCATCCCGCAAGCGGTTTCGTGGCCGATATGCTGGGCGAGCTGGACCGTCCGCTGCGCCGTCTGTCCCTGATGCGGGTCGCCGAGATCGTGCAGGCGGGCGAGGCGACGGGACCAGCCGTCAGCCCCGAGGCCTCCCTGCGCGAGGCGCTGTCGCTCTGCCTCTGGTCGGGGCGCGAGGCGCTGCCCGTGACCGGCGGAGGCGTCGTCACGCTCCGCGCGATCCGCGCGCGCGCCGAGGCCCCCGCATGAAGGCCGGATGGGTCCTGCGCCCCGCGCTCTACGCGCTCTTGCTGGCGATGGTGCTCCGGCCCGCGTGGTTCGCGCCGCTTCTGGCGCCGCTTGCCCCGCAGGGCGGGCCAGTGATCTACGAACGTGCATCGCTTCTGTCACTGACCCTCAGCCAGCTGGGGCTCGTGGCGCTGGCCTCGGGATGTGCCACGGTGGTCGCGGTGGGGCTTGCTATCTTTGTCACGCGTAAGGCGGGCGCAGGGTTTCTGCCGCTTTCGAGAATGCTGGCCAATATCGGCCAGACCTTCCCGCCGGTGGCCGTACTGGCGCTCGCCGTACCTGCCATGGGCTTTGGCGCGGGGCCGACACTGGTGGCGCTTTTCCTCTACGGGCTTCTGCCGATTTTTGATAACGCGGTGACGGGACTACAAAACCTGCCCTCCGTCACGATGGAGGCCGCACGCGGTATCGGGCTGTCGCCTCGCCAGCGCCTGATCTCGGTCGAACTCCCCCTTGCGGCACCGGTCATCCTGACAGGGGTGCGCTTGTCGGTGGTGATCGCGCTCGGCACCGCCACGATCGGCTCGACGGTGGCCGCGCGCACGCTGGGAGAAGTGATCATCGCGGGACTTCTGACCAATAACACCGCATTCGTCGTGCAGGGTGGCGTGATCACAGGCCTATTGGCGCTTCTTATCCATGACGGGCTGATGCTGGCGGAGAAGCGGCTGCGCCGGTAGTCTGCAACGCTTGGCATGACCTACGGCGCGACCGATACCCAGATAACGTTCTGCCTTGCAGGCACCATGCGCCACGGGCTCGCCGGAGGCATGCCGTCCCCCCATCGACGGGCCGCGCCGACACGGCAGAACGCTCTCCAGTAGAAACGGCCGCAGAGGCGCTCGAGCGGGCCTGCGCGCGCCCCGGGGAAAAGCGTCTCAGACGCGACTGACTGCCAGAAGCGTCTCGACCTGCGCCGCGAGCTGCAACAGGAAACGGTCCTGATACCATGGGCCCATGATCTGCAAGCCGATGGGCAGACCCGACGCGGTCCGGCCACAGGGCATGGAGATCGCCGGATGGCCCGTGAGGTTGAGCGGATAGGTGAAGGGATACCACGCACCACGGATCGGCCCGCGATTGCCCGCAATCTCCACATCGCCCGAACTGTCGACCGTGATCGGGATGGCTGGTGCGGTCAGCACGGGCGAGACGATGACATCGCATCGCGCCAGAACCTCCTGCAGCGCGTTAAAGGTTCTGGTGCGCTCGAAGCTTGCCTGCGACATATCAAAGGCTGAAAGATCGCGCCCCTCGATGATGCGCACCAGAAGGCTCGGATCCATATCATTACCATGGCGCGCAACATGCGCGCCCATCCGCGCCGACAGACCCGAACGCAGCACGGTCAGGAAAGCGGGCTCCACCGCGCGCAAATCGATCTCGATCTCCTCGATCTCGGCACCTTCCCGCGCCATGGCGTCGATGGCGGCACGGGTGGCCGCCGCGGTTTCGGGCTCGACCTGCGCACCGCCATTGGGGAGCCAGCCGACCCGCAGCCCCTTGAACCCCGCGAAGGGCTTGACCACGGGCAGCGCCCCCTGCCCCCAGGGATCGCGCGGATCGAAACCCGCCATCGTCTCGAAGAAGAGCGCCGTATCTTCCACGTCGCGCGCCATCGGCCCGACATAGGAATTGGCGCCGAACAGATCGGGCAGCGACAGATGCGGGATCATACCCAGCGTGGGCTTGAGCCCGACAATGCCGCAACAGGCCGCCGGAATACGGATCGAGCCCCCGCCATCGGAGCCGATGGAGAGCGGGCCCATCCCGGCCGCCACGGCCACCGCCGAGCCCGAAGAGGAGGCCCCCGGTGTGCGGTCGGGATGGGTCGGATGGAGCGTGCGCCCCGAAAGCGGCGATGTCGCTTCGGGTTTATGTCCGAATTCGGGAGTCGTGGTCTTGCCGATCAGGATGCCCCCTGCCCCGCGCGCGCGCGCCACCGACACGCCATCTTCCTTGGGCACATTCTGTGAAAAGATCTTCGAGCCCTGCGTGGTGCGCACACCCTCGGTTGCGATCAGGTCCTTGACCGAGAAAGGCACGCCTTCGAGAGGTCGGGCCGCGCCTTTCGCGATACGGGCCTCCGCCGCACGGGCCTCTGCAAGCGCGCGCTCGGGGCAGAGCGTCACAAAGGCGTTCAGCTCGGCGCGCGCCTCGATCCGGTCAAACGCCGCCTGCACGGCCTCTACCGGCGAGATCTCGCGCGCGGCAATGGCGCGTGCCTGCGCCACGGCGCTCAGATCGGCAATATCTGTCATCAGGTCCTCGGTTCTAGAGCATGTTGCGACCGCCGTTGATGGCGATCGTCTGTCCGGTAATGAAACGCGCCTCGGCGGAGGCGAGATAGGCCACAAGCCCAGCAACCTCCTCGGGCTGCGCGATGAAGCCTGCAGGCGTGGCAGCCACCAACGCATCGAGCGTCGCGCGCGGGATGCGGTTATGCGCCTCGGTCGCGATGGCCCCGGGACAGACGGCATTGACTGTCACACCATGCGGGGCCAGCTCCTGTGCGAGCGCGCGGGTAAAGCCCACGATGCCCATCTTGGCCGCAGCGTAATCCGACAGACGCAGATCGCCAGAGAGCGCCGCATCGCTGGACATATTTATGATCCGCCCCGCGCCCCGTATCTTCATCTGCGGCCCGATAAGACGGCAGGCCCGCATGGTGGAGAGCAGGTTGATCTCCATGACAAAGCGCCAGACCTCCTCCTCGCTTTCGCAAAAGAGCGCAGAGCGCTCGCGCCCTGATTGACCGAGATTGTTGAACAGGACATCGACCGGGCCGAACTCGGCCTCGACCTGTGCCACGGCTTCGGCCAGCGCCGCTCCGTCAGTGCCATCGAAGGCCAGCGACAGCCAACCCTGATGCGCCTCTGCAGGCGCTTCGGCGGGGTGGAGGTCGAATACGGCCACCCGTGCGCCCTCGGCGGCAAAGCGCCGCGCTGTCGCTCCGCCAATGCCACCGGCACCGCCGGTGACAAGCACGGTCTTGTTGTGGAAACGCTGCATTAAAGTGCCTCAATAGAAGGTGCGTCCGCCATCTACCGCCAGCGTGGAGCCGGTGATATGACAGGCGGCGGGACCGGCAAGAAAGACGATCGCTTCGGCCAACTCCTCGGGCTGCGCGATCCGGCGCAGCGCATAGCGGTCGCGGATCTCCGAGAGCTTTGCCTGCGGATCGGGGGCGTTGGCCCATGACTGGTCGAACAGATCGCTATGGACCGCGCCCGGGCAGACGGTGTTTACGCGGATACCCTCCTCGGCCCAATCCAGCGCCAAGGATTTCGACAGCATCACGAGACCCGCTTTGGACGCACAATAGGCCGCGCGATCGGGGATGGGCTTGAGCCCCGCCCCCGAAGACACATTGACAATCGCACCATGACCGGACGCCGCCAGATAGGGGAAGGCCGCACGCGCGGTCCGCATAGGCCCCGAGAGATTGACCGAAAGAAGATGCGACCAGTCGTCGTCATTTCCCGCCTCGCTCGGGGTCTCGAGGTCGATCCCTGCCGAATTGACAAGGATATCGATCCCGCCAAGCGCGCGCGCGGCGCTCTCCATAGCGGCCTCCACCGCGCTTGCGTCGGCGAGATCGGCCCTCGCACAGGCGAAAGGCGCGGCGTCATTCCGGTCAATGACAAATACCTGCGCGCCGCGCCCCTCCAGCATCAGGGCCGTCGCCCGGCCGATGCCGGCCGATCCACCCACGATGACCGCGCGATATCCGGCAAACATGCTCATGCATCAGCCTTCATCTGCGCCGCCATATCGGCGGAGATCCGGTCACAGCGGTCGATCCAGACATTATCATGTTTGCGGATATGCTGGATGAAACGGTCGAGCACGATGGCCCCCGAGGGCTGGCCGATGAATTCGGGATGCATGGCAGTGACCATCATCCGGTCTTCGGCATAAAGCGTGTCAAACTCCCAGCTCCATGTGTCCACCACCTGGGGCGGCGAGGTGATCGTGCGGCCCGGCAGGATCTTGGCGAACTGGAAATAGGGGCTGTCGGTATTGATGTAGCGGAAGGGCAGCTCCACACAATCGATGGGCGCGCCGCGCACCTTGAGGAAATAAGGCGCATCGTCATCAAAGAAATTCGACGAGTAGGAGAACCCGTATTCCTTGATCAGATCCATGGTCACATCGGTCACTTCGGCGGCCGGGCTGCGCCAGCCGCGCGGCGCCTCGCCCGTGGCCTTGATGATCGCCTGTTGCGCCAGTTCCATCTCCTCGCGCTCTTCCTCGGGGGTCAGCGTCACGATCCAGCGGTGGGTATGACTGTGATGGGCAATCTCGTGACCGTCTTTCAGCAGCGCCTCGATCACCTCGGGATGCGCCTCCACGACCTGCCCCGGCACGAAGAAGGTGGAGGTGATCTCGTGGCGTTTGAGCACGTCCATCACCCGCCAGACCCCGCGTTTCCAGCCATAGGCGCCCTGCGACATCAGGATCGGGCGTTTATGGGCGTCGGGGTCGCGGGCGGTCCACATCGTCTCGCAGTCGAGATCGAAGGTCAGCATCATCGGGAAGCCTTTGGAGGTAAAGCTCATAATCTCTCCAATTCAGAAAAAGCGGGTGAAGGAGACCCATTTCTGGGCCAGAACAAGAACGATGGCGGTGCCCAGCACCAGAAGCGTCGAGGCCGCCGCGATCGAGGGATCAACGCCATGCTCGACGGAGGCGAAAATCTTGGTCGGCAGCGTCGTCTCGCGCGGGGTCAGCAGGAAGATGGTGACCGGCACATTGTCGAGCGAGGTGACAAAGGAAAAGATCCCGCCTGCCACCAGACCCGGTTTCAGAAGCGGCAGCGTCACCAGCCGGAAGGCGGTGAAGCGGTCCGAGCCGAGCACCATGGCCGCTTCCTCGAGCTGCGGATTGAGGCCGGTGAGCGAGGACATGGCCGAGCGCACCACATAGGGCAGCGTGATCAGAACATGCGCGAGCATCAGGACCCAGAACTGTCCGCGCAGCCCCATCAGGGAGATGAACTGCAGCAGCGCCACCCCGATCACCACCGCGGGAAAGACCAGCGGCGCCATTACCAGTGACAGGATCAGATCGCGCCCGCGCACCAGCCGGTGATGGAGCGCATAACTCGCCGCGGTCCCCAGCAGGATCGACAGCGCCGTGGCCCCTGCCGCCAGTGTCAGACTGGTGGAGATCGCGCGCTGATAGCCACGATCGGTCAGCACTTCGGCAAACCAATCGAGCGTCCAGCCCTGCGGTGGCACCGTGAGGTAGCTCGTCTTGGTAAAGGAGGCCAGCACCACCACGACAGTGGGCGCATTCATGAACACCAGCACGAGAAGGGCGAAAAGCGTCAGCAAAAGCGAGGATTTACGCGGGATCATGCCTGTAATCCTTTCGTATAGCGGGCCGCCAGACGGTTTGCGCCCCAGATGAGCCCGAGCGTGATCGCCGTCAGGATGAAGGCAAGCGCCGCCCCTGCAGGCCAGTTCAGATTGGTCATGAACTCGTCATAGATCTGGGTCGCCATGACCTTGTAGGTCGGGCCGCCCAGCATGCGCGGGGTCACCAGCGCCGAAATGCTGAGAACGAAGACGAGGATTGAGCCGGTGATGATACCGGGCAAGGCCAGCGGCACGATAATGGTGAAGAACGCCCGCCCCCGCGACGCCTTGAGCCCGAGGGCCGCTGCTTCGACATCGGCGGGAATGTTCTGTAGCGCCGGCACCAGAAGCAGCACCATGAACGGCAGATAGATCTGCGTCAGCCCGATCACCACACCCAGCAGGTTATACATCAGATCGAGCGGACCGGAGATCAGCCCCAAGGATTCGAGTGTCTCGTTGACGACCCCATTGGGCGAGAGCAGCACCATCCAGCCAAAGGAGCGCACGACGATATTGCAAAGCAGCGGGAATATCACCAGCAGGATCGTCACCGTTTGAACCGCAGGACGGGCGCGCAGGATGAACAGCGCCAGCGGGAAGCCCAGCACCAGCGTTGCCAGCGTCACCACCAGCCCCAGAAACAGCGTCCGCAGCATGATCTCGATATAGAAGCCGTCGCTCAGGACCGAGAAATAATTGCCGAGCGTCCAGTCGGCACCGATGCCGCTGCCTGCCGTATAATTGCGCAGGCTCATCAACCCCATCAACAGGGTCGGAGCCAGAAAGAACAGCAATAGAAGTGCGGTCACGGGCAGAACCAGCCCCGCACCCAGCCAACGCGAGGACGTCATGCCACACCCTCCGCCTGCGCCACGAAGATCCGGTCGGGGGCGATATCGAGCGCCACCTGCGTGCCAGGCACCAGATTGGCCAACGGTCCGCGCGAATTGACCCGCGCCAGCACCTCGATCCCCTGCCCCAGCGCGATCACATATTGCACATGCGCGCCCTCGAAGATACGCAGGCTGATCGTACCCGCAAGCGGCCCCTCGGCCCCCGGCACGAGATGGATATCCTCCTGCCGCAGGGTGACCGATACAGCCATGCCCTCGGTCAGGGGCCGGTCCAGATCCAGCTCTACCCCATGGGCAAGCGCGACACGGCCGCCGCGCACCTGCCCCGACAACTTGTTGGGACTGCCGACAAAGCCCGAGACAAATCCGTTGGCCGGGCGGAAATAGACATCCTCGGGGCTCGCGAATTGCTGGATATCGCCGCCCGACATCAGGCAGATCCGGTCGGAAAGGCTCATGGCCTCATGCTGGTCATGGGTGACAAAGAGCGAGGTGATCTTCAGCTCGGCCTGCAGGCGCTTGATCTCGATCTGCATCTCCTCGCGCAGCTGTGCATCCAGATTGGAGAGCGGTTCGTCGAACAGCAGGATCGAGGGGCGCGGTGCGATGGACCGGGCCAGCGCCACGCGCTGCTGCTGACCACCCGACAACTGGCGCGGATAGCGCGCGCCATGCTGGCCCAGACGGACCCGCTCGAGGGCCTCTCCCACCCGCATGTCCAGCTCGCGCCCGCTGACCTTCTGGCGGCGCAACCCGAAAGCGACATTCTCATGCACCGTCAGATGCGGAAACAGCGCATAGCTCTGGAAGACCAGCCCGATATTGCGTTTGTTAGGCGGCAGGCGGGTCACGTCCTGATCGCCGAACAGAATCTGCCCCACGCTCGGGTCCAGAAGCCCCGCGATCATGCGCAGAATCGTCGTTTTACCGCAGCCCGACGGCCCGAGAAGAGAAACAAACTCCCCTTGTCCGACCTCCAGAGAAACCGAATTCACGACGGTCAGATCGTCATATCGTTTGGTGAGGTTCTTGATTGAAAGTGAGGACACGGCGGTCTCCGTAGGGCTTCTGGTCATGCGCCCCCTGCCCGCCCGATTACGGGCAGGGGGATAAGGTAAACAAGGTAAGAAAGTTGGCTTAGCGGGTGATCTCGCGCTGCCAGCGCGCCCGCCAGTCGCCGACATTTGCCGCGACCTTCTCGGGATCGGGGAAATAGAGCGTCGGATAGACTGCGGTAGGCACCGCTTCGGCGGCTGCCCCCTCGAGTTTGGTGTCGGGGTTCACGGGGCCTTCATACATCTTCTCGGCCAGACAGGATTGCGCCTCGGGCGAGAGTATCTCGTTGATGAACTTGTAGGCGCCCTCGGGATTGGCAGCGCCTTTAGGGATCACCAGCGTCACATTGATCCCGATCCCGCCTTCTTCGGGATAGGCGATCTTCACCGGAACGCCGCTGGCTGCAGCAGAGGCGGTGCGGTCGCTATACCACGGCGCCATTGCGATCTCGCCACGCTCGAACATGCCGATCAGCTGATCTGCCTGCGTGTAATAGGCTTGTACATCCGGCGCGAGCTTGGCGATTGCCTCAAATCCGGGATCAAGATTGTCAATGCTGCCGCCATTCATCCGCGCCGCCGCGATCAGGAAATGCACGCCCGAGGTGCCCGAAATATCCGGTAGAGCGATTTTTCCCTTATAGGCCGGATCAAAGATCGCGCTCCAGCTGGTGGGCGGGGTTTTCACCAGTTTTGGGTTATAAGCGATAGCGGTCGCGGCCCACATGAACTGCACGAAGCTGTCCGCAGGCCCCCAGACCTTGGGATCGAGCTTAGCCGAATTGGACAGTTTCGCATGATCGAGCGGCTCGACCAGCCCTTCCGAGCCAAGCTGCGTGGCAAAGGAATTGTCGATGTAAAGAACGTCGAAATCGCTGTGACCTCCGGTCGCGCGTACCATCGAGGCGAATTGCGAGGAACTGCCTTCCTGCGTGATGACCTCATCACCCGTGGCTTTCTCGAAGGGCGCAATATGGCATTGCGCCACCGCCTCGCCAAACGAGCCCCCGAACGTGCCCACCACAACATCCTCCGCCAGAGCCGGCGTGGCAACGGCTGCGAGAATCGCGCCGAAAACTGCAAACTGTTTCATCTTGATCCCTGTTGTCGGTTTTTATGGGTCAAACCTGCGACGAGGAGATCGTTCTGTCTAGATTTATCTTTTGTGAAAGATAAACAAAAGGCAAGTAGAGTGGACCTGCCTGTTATTTACACATTATGCCCTCAGGAATGCGCGTTAAGGAGCAGCACACGCCGCAGAAGGTTCTCGAGTTGCTGACGCTCCTCCGGCGAGAGCATCCGCACGAAATCGCGCTCGGCCTGTGCCTGCGGTGGCATGGTCCTGTCGGCCAATGCACACCCTTCGGGCGTCAGTTTCACCAGCACACCGCGCCCATCGCTAGGGTCGACCTCGCGTGTCACCAGCCCCTTGGCTTCGAGCCGGGCGATCTGGTTGGAAAGCCCGCCAGACGTGACCACCAAGGTCGCCTGCAGCGACTTCGGTGTCATCGCATAGGGTGCACCGCTCGCGCGCAGGGTCGCCAGAATGGCATAGGTGCCATATTTGATCCCATGCCCATGCAGCACCCCGTTCATCCGGTCGTTGACGGCTTCGGCCAGCCGCAGGATCCGCCCGGTGATCTGCTTGCCGGAGGTATCCAGATAGGGGACCTCCTCCGTCCAGAGCGAGATCGCCTCGTCTACAAAGTCACGTTCCTCATCGACAGAATAGGCCATCTGGATTTCCAATAAATTATCTTTTCTTAAAGATACCATCACGTAAATATGCGCCATTTTCAAGCAAACTCCGCATCCTTTTTCTATTGGCTCATCCTCTGCCGGAGGCGGCTGCCCGCCAGAACAGCATCGCTCTGGCGAAGCGGATGGATGTCGGTCCGCGGCCCCCGAAGGTCAGCGGCAGCACCTCGAGCTCGCCCGCATACAGCAGCGCCTGCCTGACGCAGGCCGCAGAGATCACGATCAGGGGACTGCGCTGGACGATTTAGGCAATCACCACGAATGGCGCGGCCAGCGTGATGGCCCCGATCACCCTTGGCCGCACATAGCTCACAATTATATCCAACATGGCCGCGGTGACCGAATGCTGTTTCGAGAGGATCAAAAGTGTTCGTATCGGATTCGGATCGAACCCATTGAACCTCAGCCAGTGCATAGCCTGCCGTTTGAGCGTTTTAGGCCGCCGGTCTGTAAGCATGACACTTTCGAGTGCTGCTGGCCGATAGCACCATGATGGGCAACGCGGCCCCTATGAACTCGGGCGGACCTCGGAGGAGAACGAGAGCTGCCAACGCGTCGGGCATCTCTCCGGAGGCCATCTTGCGCTTCCCGCATGGCATCCCCTCGTGCCGCTCATGGAAGGAAGTCAGGCGCGGGTCACGCGATCTAACGACCAAATTTGCCAGCTTCGCGCCTTTGCCTGCCATTCAGGGCGTCCTCCACCATACGGATCAAACTACCCCGAAAGCTGGACCCGTTTGACCTCAGCCCCGTGGTGGTTCCTTCGCCGACCGCACGCTTTGCCGCCAGATGAGCGGAGTCTCCAACCGGCTTGCAGGCTCCTCGCCCAGAAGGATCTCCTCGACCCGTGCCGCTATGCGGTCATAAGGTTGGGCGAAACTGGTCAGCCCATAGCCCGCCCATCCCGCCTGCGGGATATCGTCGAAACCGATCACGCAAAGATCGCGGGGAATGGCAAGTGCCAGTGTATCGCGGGCCATATCCATCAGCCCACAGGCCATCAGATCCGTCAGGCAGAAGATGCCCTCGGGAGGCACCTGCCCCTGCAGCAGCGCCTGCGCCGCTTCCTGCCCCTCCGCATAGCCCGACCCATCGCCGCGCCAGACCACCGGATCGATCCCCTGCGCATGGCAGGCCTCGATAAAGAACGCCTCGCGCGCAGCAAGGCTCGGTGTGCCCTTGCGCGAGCCCGCAAGCGCGATCCGTCCGCAGCCCGCCGCCCGTAGCGCCGTGACCGCCTCCTGCATCGCACGCCGGTAATCGATGCGGATATGATGCACCCCCGGCCACTCCTCGCCGCGATTGATCGCGATCACCTTCTGGCCCGCATCGATACAGGCGGTGACCATATCTGCGGGAGGCGTGCCCGACATCACGACCACCGCCGAGGCGCGGTAGCTCAGCGCCTGCGCGAGCGCCGCGCCGGCGCTTTGCGGATCGGTGCTGACATTGATGACCATCGCCATCCGGCCTGCCGCCTGCAACCGGCGCGTCAGCGCGTCGAGCAACAGCCCGTGATAGGGGCGGGTCAGGTTCGAGGCGAGCAGGCAGACGGGGCGGCTCGCATCTTTCGACAATCCCCGCGCCAGATGGTTGACGTGATAGTTCAGCGCCTCGGCCGCCGCCATCACCTTGGCCCGCGTGCGCGCCGAGACGCTCGCCCCATCGGTGAAGGTGCGTGATACAGCGGAGCGCGAGACCCCCGCAAGGGCCGCCACTTCGGCGGCGGAGGCAGGGCGCGGGGCGGGGTCGGACATGTCTAGCCCTCTGGCAGATACGGCGTGATCATCCGTGCCATTCTGGCCGACCAGAGGGCCGCGTCCACCAGAACCTGCTTGGGCGCCTGCGGCCATTCCGAAGGGTGCAGCGCGCGCGCCACACGGATATGGTCGATCGCCGCCTGCAGCGTGGGATAGGTGTCGGGGCATTCGAGATGCAAAAACAGCGCCACCAGTGTCACCGATCGCGAGCGACCGCCACGGCAGTTCACGAGGATATTGCCGGTCCCCTGCCACGGATAGCTGGGCTTGTCGGGAAGGGTCTGACCGATCAGCCCCTTCAGCTGGTAATAGCCCGCCAGCAGCATCGGCGCGGGATTGCCCGCACCATCGATGATGCCGAGCTTGTAATAGCGCACGGGTCCCCAGCCGAAGGGCAGCTCCTGCGCCTCGGGATCGGGACGGGTGACCATATTGATATCGAGGTTCACGGCACAATTGAGCACCGTGCCGATCCCGTGCGCCGCCAGCAATGCCGGATCGGAGGCTGCGTGTTTGTTGCCGATATAAAGGTCGATCCCCGCCGGATCGGTATGGACCCTGTGCAGTGGCGCGCGCCCGATATCGGCCTTGCGGAAGGCCTCCTGTAACGCGCTCGTGTCAAGATCATTCATCGCGATCTCCCTCTTCTGCGGGGAAGATCAGGGCCAGATCAAGCCCCGATATCCCCGCCATTTGCGCCGCGATCCCGGGGGTGGCGGCCAGCACGGGGCGCGTGTCGAGGAGTGAGAGGCCCTCCGGCACCTTCGCCACCACCCCGCCGGCCTCGCGCACCATCAACAGGCCCGCCACGCAATCCCAGCTGTTCATCGAGATCTCCAGATAGCCGTCGGAGCGGCCAGAGGCCACATAGGCCAGCGCAAGCCCGCCCGAGCCCGAGCGCCGGATATTCGCGCCCGCGGTGATCGCCGCCTCCTGCGCCTGCAGATAGGGTGCCAGCGGATGACGGCGCGACCAGCCCATCTCGAGACAGGCCGTGCCCATATCGGGCGTCCTTGTCACGCGGACGGGCGCCCCGTTCAGGCTGCAACCGTGCCCGCGCCGCGCCTGCCAGCGCTCGCCCGTTACCGGCTGGTGGATCGCGGCCAGCACGGCCTCGCCCGCAAGGCAGAAGGCCACGATCACGCAGAAATGCGGCACGCCACGCGCGAAATTGGCGGTGCCGTCGATCGGGTCGATTACCCATGTGGCATGGGCGGGCGTGCCGCCGCCCTCCTCGCCCAGGATGGCATCCTGAGGGAAGCGTTCCGCGATCTCCGCGCGGATCAGCGCCTCCACGGCGAGGTCGGTCTCGGTCAGGAAATCCTGAGCCCCCTTGAGGGAGAAATCGCCCGTATTACGGGTGCGGAAGCCATTCAGCGCGAGGGCCGTGGCACGCGCCATCATGTCGGACAGGAAGGCTTCGCGGGCGTCGAGGTCTGGGATCTGGGTCAAGGTCGGTCTTTCTGTAAAGGGGTCCGGCGCATACCGGACCCGATCAACGGGTCGTCGGTTACTGGCCCAGCTGGCCTGCACGCGCCAGCGCCCAGAGATCCTGCCAGTCCTGCCGCGCCACCCAGTCATCGCCCGAGGTGGCAGTGTCATAGTTCAGCATCTTGTCGGCATAACCGGCCACACCGGAGGGTTCGTCGGCCGGCACCGCATTCTCGCGATTGGTGGACATCTTGCCATCAGCCGCCTGTGGTGCCCAGCCCGCTTCGGTCAGCATATAATGGGTGAACAGCTTGGCGGCGGCGGGGCTGTCAGTCCGGGTCATGGTAAGCATGAAGCTCGGATAGAACAGCCCCACCATCGGCGACATCGAGGCACAGATGCCGAGCTTCATCCCGTTCTCGTTCTCGCGGAACTTGGCGGTCGACATGATCCCGATGAAATTCTCAGTGGTATCGGGGGCGCCCACGGCTGCGGCCACGTCACTATCGGAATTGGTCAGGAGCGGCTGATTGGCCGCCAGTGCGGCCACGAAGGCCTCGGTCGCGGAAGCAAAACCGGTCTTCAGGGGCTTGCCGTAATGTGCCTCATAGGCGGCGGCCACCTGTGCATCGTAATGCATGGCAAGCTGGTTGAACCAGTCGGTATACATCGCCTTGGCCTGCGGGTCGGGCATGGAAACATGCCCCTTCCATTCGGGGTCGGTCAGTGCCCAGATATTATCGACAGGACAGCTCTGGTTGAGCCCGGTATTATAGGCCCAGACCACGGGCGCGTTCGAGACCACGAGCGGGCTCTGATAGCGCGCATCGATCTTGCCCACCATATCCTCGGGGACATAGCTTGTCACATAGCCCGGCTTGATGAGCTGCGCGGTGGCCGCCGGAAGATCCGAGAGGATCACCACATCGGCCTGCACATTGCCCGCCTTGGCCTCGCCCGAGACGATCTTGATGATCTGCGGGGCCTTGGCCTTGGTGCCGGTCGCCTCGAGCCCGTAGGCTTTGGCAAAGGCCGCCGCCTGTTCGCGGATCTTGCCGGTGCTGTCATAGACAGTCAGCGCGGGCTCGGTCTTGGCACGGGCC
This sequence comes from Thioclava sp. 'Guangxiensis', assembly GCF_045348365.1. Taxonomy (NCBI): domain Bacteria; kingdom Pseudomonadati; phylum Pseudomonadota; class Alphaproteobacteria; order Rhodobacterales; family Paracoccaceae; genus Thioclava; species Thioclava sp. 'Guangxiensis'. The sequence goes on from NZ_CP155824.1 coordinate 540,374, forward strand.
AGAAGCCCCGCCTCGTCGAAACCGTCGGCAAAGGCTGGGGACGTAAGCGCGGTGGTCAGCGCCGCGATATAAGGAAGGGATTTCATCTGTCTCTCCTAGACAAAGGGTCAGGCCAGCCCCGCCAGCGCGCGGGAGTGGGAAGGCCCTGCGGTCATCCGCGAGGCAAGGGGCGCGAGGGCATGGCCCTGCGCACAGAAAAGATGCAGCGCCTCGGGACGCGCCCGCAGATAGACGGGTGCCCCCAATTGCCAGCGTGGCGGCAGCTGCGTGGTATGGGTCAGCGTCAGCGGTCCCGCCTCGTCGGCAAGGCGGAGGGTGATGATCCACGCCCCGCCCGTGGGCAGGATCTCCTCGATCACCGCCGGAAGGCCGCTCTCGTGTCCGAGCGAGATCCCCTCCGGACGGAGACCAAGCATCTCGCCCTGCGGATGCGCGCCCTGCATCAGCGCACGGGCGGTATGACTGCGTGCGGGGATCAGATTGATCGGCGGGTTGCCGATGAACTCGGCCACGAAGCGGTTGGCAGGTTGACCATAGATCTCGTCGGGGCGCCCGAATTGCTGCAGGCGTCCCCCGGCCATCACCGCTATATGGGTGGCAAGCGTCATCGCCTCCCATTGGTCATGGGTCACAAAGACGATGGTGGTGCCGAAATCGCGATGCAGCCGCGCCAGTTCGGCCCGCATCGAGAGCCGCAGCGCCGCATCGAGATTGGACAGCGGCTCGTCGAGTAGAAGCACCCCGGGCGAGACCGCCAGAGTGCGCGCGAGCGCCACCCGCTGCTGCTGCCCGCCCGACAGCTGGGCGGGATAGCGGTTCTCCAGCCCTTCGATACGCAGGGTCCGCACCATCTCGGCCACGCGGATCTTGCGCGCAGGTTTGGGCATTCGGGCGACCTTCAGACCGAAGGCGATATTCTCGGCCACCGTCATATGCGGCCAGAGCGCATAGGACTGGAACACGAGCCCCAGCCCACGCTTCTCGGGCGGCACGAAGATGCCTTTGGCGGTGCTGTCGAGCACTTGCTCACCGATGCGGATCTCGCCCCCCGTCGTGGCCTCGAGCCCGCAGATCATCCTGAGCGTGGTCGATTTCCCGCAGCCCGAGGGGCCGAGGATACAGGTGAAGGAGCCATGCTCGATGCTGAGCGTGAGGTCATCGACCGCGGGGGCCGCGCCTTTGGCATAGCGTTTCTCGAGATGGTCGAGTTGGATCATCGGCATCGGTCAGCTCTCCAGACCTTGGGCCAGTCCGTTGCGGGTGAGCCGGTTGATCACGATCGTGCCCGCAAGGGCGATCAGCGCGATCATCAGCACCACGGCATTGGCGGCCTGGGTGTAGTTGTAATCGATCAAGCGTAGGGAATAGGTGGTCAGCACATCGGTCGCGGGCACGGCGAGGATGATGAAGAGACTGACCCCCTTGATCCCCGAGATGAAAGGCATGAGCACGGCACTCACCAGCGCGCCTTTCTGGATCGACACAATGATGGCGCGCATGCGGTGCAACCAGCCCGCCCCCGCGATCCGCGCGCTTTCCTCGACCTCGCGCCCCAGCTGCGTCATCGCCGCAATCCCTGCGCGCGAGGCAAAGGGCATCTGGTCGGCCACCAATGCCAGAAGCAGGATATAGGGCGTGCCATAAAGCGCCGGGATCGGCCCGTGGGGGACGGCAAACAGCGACAGGAAGGCCGCGGCAAAGGCGATACCCGGCACCAGATAGGGGAAGAAGGTCACCTGCCGCAGCGCCACACCCACCGCCCGCACCGGCACGCGGGTGACCACATAGCCCACCAGCAGCCCCGCGAGGCCCGCCATCAGCGAGGCCGCGCCCACAATGCGAACCGAATTCCAGACCGCCGCCCAGAATTCGGGCGCGCGCAGGATGCCGGTCTTGAGCGCGACCGTGTCGAGCCCGGTGCCGATCCAGTAGGCCAGCGTGAAATTGGCGGCATTGAAGCGGCCCGGCAGGATCATCACCGTCGAGAGTGCGAGCACCCCCAATGGCACAACCACCGACACCAGCACCACCCCAAGGACGAGCCCGAATGCCGGAAGATGCCAGCGCCCCAGAGTGCGGCGGCGCTCCATCGCCCCCTTGCCTCCGATCGTGGCAAAACGTCTGGCCTCGCGCATCATCCATGTATCGATGCCCAGCGTCACCATCCCCACCAGCATGATCACCCCCGCAAAAACCGCCGCCATGCCGGTCTGCTGGGTGCCGATGGCACGGTAGAGCGATGTTGCCAGCGTCTCGAAATGTACGGGCAGGCCCAGAACATAGGGCACGGAGAACTCGCCCACCGCATCGGCAAACATCAGAAGGCAGGCCGACATCACCGCAGGCCGCATCAACGGCACCACGATCCGCAGCGCGATCGTGCCCCGTCCCGCACCCAGCATCCGCCCCGCCTCCTCGAGCTGGCTGTCCATGCGTTTGAGCGCATTGCCCACCAGCAGGATGACGAAGGGGATATAGTTGAGCACCATGATCACGATGGTCGGAACCGCGCCATAGGAGATCCAGTCGGGCAGCTGCAGCCCCATCGCCTCGAACCAGCCGGGCTGGCCACCGGTGGTGGCATTCTTGAAGAGCACAGTCCATGCGAGGGCGAAGGTCCATGCCGGCAGCATGAAGGGCACGATGAGTGCGGTGGAGAGCCAGCGCCTGCCCCGGAGATCCGAGCGCACCAGAAGCCATGCGAGCCCCGTGCCGATCCCCAGCGCCAGCGCGGTCGAGAGGCCTGCCACGGCGAGCGTGTTCCATAATGGCGTCCAGAAGAGGATCTGCGACATGCGCGAGAACAGCGCACGTCCGAGATAATAGCCCGTCCAGCTGCCGGCCTCTCCGCCTGTGCGCGCCGTATCACCGGCCTGCGTGACGAAGATATCCGACAGGATGGTGCACACGGGCGCCACGATCAGCGCGCAGAAGACTGCCAGCAGCACGAGCCCGATCGCGAGTGTCGGATCCTGCCGTGCGACGGCGAACCGGTGGCGCAACCGCGCCGCTTTGCCTGCTGTTGTATCGAACCCGATCATTGCCCACCCGTCCTGTTGTCGGGGCTGTTCTAGGAGCAGCGCATGACAGGGAAGTGACAATTTGCACATATGTGCAAAATAAATGGCGCATGACCGGCTTACGGCACCAAGCCGCGACGAAAGACGAGATATCCGGCGCGTGGATCGCTGAACATTCCTCCGCTGCCCTGACCGCCTGAAATCCCGCACGGATGATGTCCGCAAGATCCAACCAACGACCGGTCACCGCTCTGTATGGTTACTCTCCGGCGCGCCGCGGCTTACAGGGCTGCACGATTTACAGTCATTCCGCTTAAAAAACACCCAATCAGGCAGATAGGCTTTGAATCCACTTGCAAAACCACCGGCGGAAGACCAAGCGGTAAAACGCTGAAAATAGGGAAATTAAGTTATATTAATGTTGTTAATATAAACCTGGACTATACTTCTAGAAGCTCCTCCCTCTTTCCATCCAGCGGCGATACTGACTGTGTCGCAGAAAACTTACCTGTGATTGGACTTGGCTTTGCCCGCACTCTTCATCATCGTCTTTGTTTCCATCTCGCTTGTGGCGGGCTCGGCCATCGCCTACCTGATCGGAGCCTCTGCGGTCCTGACCTTCCTGGCCGTCGGCAAGGACCAGTTTCTCGCCGTGCTTCCCCAACGCCTCTTCAGCCAGCTCGACAGCTTCGCCTTCCTCGCAATGCCGCTCTTCATTCTGGCAGGGGACCTGATGAACCGCGGCGGCGTCGCCAATGCGCTGATCGAATTCTCGATGGCGGTCTTCGGCCGCCTCAAAGGCGGGCTCGGACATGTGAATGTGGTAACATCCGTCTTCTTTGCCGGTGTCTCGGGCTCGGCCACGGCGGATGCGGCGGCCCTCGGCAACTCGCTTGTGCCCGAGATGGAACGCCGCGGCTATACGCGCGAATATGCCTCGGCCATCACCGGTGCCTCCTCGATCATCGGGCCGATCATTCCACCCTCCTCGATCATGATCTTCTACGGCGCGCTGATGGGCACCAATGTGACCGCGCTTTTCGCTGCTGGTATCGTTCCGGGCCTCCTGCTCGCGGTCATGCTGATGGCAATGAACGCCTATTTTGCCCATCGCGACGACCATCCGGGCGGCAAGGATCTGGATCTTCCGCGGTTCTGGCCGTCGCTCCTGCGCGCCATCCCGGCCCTGATGCTGCCCGCGATCATTCTTGGCGGTACGCTTTTCGGCATCATGACGCCTGCCGAGGCCGCTGCGGTGGCCGTGCTTGCCGCCATTGTCGTCGGGATGGGCTACGGCCATCTGACCTTCCGCGGCATCCTCGATAGCCTGATGCGCACCGCCGTCATGCTGGGTGGGCTCTTCATCCTGCTCTGCGCCATCTCCACCTTCTCCTATATCGCCGCCCTCGAGGAATGGCCGCAGGCGATCCAGCATCTCGTGCAGGGATGGGGCCTGGGCCCGATCGGTTATCTGATGCTCATCAACGCGATCTTCCTCGGCGCCGGTATGGTGATGGATGTAAAAGCGGCTGTGGCCCTCTTCGCCCCGATCTTCGTGCCTGCGGCACTGGCAATGGGCATCGACCCTGTGCATCTGGCGATCGTGATCTGCTTCAATATCACCGTGGGTCTGCTGTCGCCGCCGCTGGGGTCGGTCCTGCTGATCCTTTCGACCGTGGTGAAGCTCGAATACTGGACGCTCATCCGCGTGACCCTGCCCTTCCTCGTGGCCGAAATCGCGCTGCTTTTCGTGCTGACCTATGTCCCTTCCCTGACCTTGGCGCTTCCCCATGCGCTTGGCCTGCACTGACCCTCCCACCCAAAGGATCTTCCCTATGACCCGTTTTGCTCCCCTCATGGCCACTGCGGCCCTCCTTCTCGGCACCACCGCGCTGCAGGCCTCCGAGATCAAGATCGGCTTCAACAATGTCGATGATGCCGAGATCAATGGCGAGGCCGCCTTCGCCCATGGCTTCCGCGATGCGCTCAAAGGCACCGATTTCACCGTCTCGCTCTTCCCCTCCGATACGTTGGGCAAGGAAAAGGAACGCCTCGACCAGGTCTCGACCGGCCTTCTCGAGATCGATCTGGGCGCGATCTCCACCGCTTATTCGCTCTCGCCGCTGCTCAAGGGCGCGACCCTGCCTTTCTTCTTCAGCGATGACGCGGAGATGGACAAGATAACCAGCGAGCCCGCGATGATGGAGGCCTTCAACGCCCCCATGCTCGAAACCGGTGTGCGCTTCGAGGGTCTCAACATCATCGGCACGCCGATGGGTATCCACAACTCCAAGCACCCCGTATCCACCGTCGAGGACCTGTCGGATCTGCGCTTCCGCGCGCTCAATGGCGAGCAGCTCTCGCTGATGGAAGCGCTCGGCACCCATGGCACCGTGATCGCCTGGGCCGAGGTGGCCAACGCCATCCAGACCGGCGTGACCGATGGCTATTTCAATCCGCCCTCCTCCTCGCTGCGCACCGGCCATACGAGCTTCCTGAAATATTACACCCCCGCCGATCTTTTCCCCTCGACCCGCGCGGTCATGATCTCGGATGACTGGTATCAGGGCCTCTCGGACGAGGAGAAGACCCAGATCGACGCGGCGCTTGCCGCCGGTTTCAAGGCCAATCGCGAGTGGATTGCGGACTGGTCCTCGAAAGTGGATGGCAAGCTCGAAGAAGCGGGCGTGACGATCACCCCGCTGGCCACAGGCGAGCGTGACAAGATGGAAGCGCTGGCCAAGCCGCTCTGGGCCACGACCCTGACCGCGGACGAGCTGAAAACATGGCAGGATGCCAAAGCGGCAGCTGACAGCAAGTAAGGAGCGGGACATGGGACCGATCAGAACCGTTATCCTGAGGACCAGTGCGGTTCTCGATCGTCTCGCCAGCGTGGTCACCTGTATCGCGCTGGTCCTCCTTGTGGGGATCGTGCTCCTGCAGGTCGTGGCGCGCTATCTCTTCGACCAGCCGCCAAGCTGGACCGAGGAGGCGGCACGCTACGCCATGATCTGGGCCGGCCTCATCGGCGCCAGCATGGCCTTCAAGCGCCGCTTCGATCCGGCGCTGATGAACAGCGTGAAGGGCGGCCCGCTCTGGCTGCAGACGGGGGCGGAACTCCTGCGCTCGATCGTGGTCGTGATCTATCTCGGACCGATCCTGCTCTACTGCTTCGTCGGGCCGAACCTCAACCTCGCCCGCGGCTTCCTGCTGCGCCATTCCAAGACCATGGCCGAGGCGCTGCCCTTCACCACCTTCTGGGTGGCGATCGCGGTGCCCCTGATGATCCTCATGGTGTTCGTCCATCTGGTTGCGCGCCATATGGGGGACCGCCCGCCCGCAGATAGCGACGCGATCGAGGAGTGATCCATGTATGATCTGATCCTTCGCGGCGGGATCCTGTGCGACCCCGTCTCCGCTCGCGAAGGGCGGTTCGACATCGCCTTCGAGGCCGGTAAAATCTCCGAGGTCGCCCCCAAGATCACCGCGCCCGCGCGCAGGGTCGAGGATGTGACGGGGCTGCATGTCCTACCCGGCATCATCGATTCCCATGTCCATGTCTCGAACTGGATGGGCGGCGCCGCAGGCCACCGGATGCTGGCGCTTGCGGGGGTGACCACAGCCCTCGACATGGCCGGCCCCATTGACAGCGTGATGGAGATCGCGGCCCGCACCGGCACCGGCCTGACGCTGGCCTGTATCGACTATATCCGCCCCGGCCATACGGTCGAGGGCACGGATCCCGACATGCCCGAACTCGAGGCGGCACTGGCCAGAGCCCGCCAGGCGGGGGCGGTCGGGCTCAAGATCCTTGGCGGGCATTTTCCGCTCTCGGCCACTGCCTCTGGCCGCGTGATCGAGCTTTGCGCCCGCGAGGGTGCGCATGTGGCCTTCCATGCAGGCACGCTCGAAACTCCGCAGAACCTGCACGGGATGCGCGAGGCCTGCGATCTGGCGGCGGGGCATCCGCTGCATCTGCCGCATGTGAATGCCTATGCGCGCGGCTTCGAGGCCTCCGCCCATCTCGAGGCATGGGAGGCGACCCGGATCCTGAGCGCCCATCCCAATATCTGGTCCGAAAGCTATCTGGCCCCGATCAATGGCAATTCGGCCAAATGTTCCAATGGCATCCCCGAAAGCGTCGCAACCCAGCGCAACCTGATCGCGGGCGGCTACACCCCCGATCTCGACGGTATGGCCAAGGCGATTGCCGAGGGCTGGGCGTGGATCCATCTCTACGAGGATGGTGTCACGCATCTGGAAACCGGCCCAGTTGCCGTGCAGGCCTGGCGAGAGGCGATGACCGATATCGGTATGAGTTTCTTCGTCAATCCGCCCGAAACCAGCCTGTCGCTGGCCATTCTCAAACGCGACGATGGCAGTTTCGCCATCGATGCGCTGGCCACGGATGGCGGGGGGCTGCCGCGCAACGATCTGTGCGAGCGCGGGCTGGCACTTGTCCATCTCGGCGCGCTGAGGCTGGCGGAGTTCGTGCACAAAACCTCGGTCGCTCCGGCGCGGATGATGGGCCTGTCGGGTAGCAAGGGCCATCTGGGCATCGGCGCGGATGCGGATGTGACGGTGATCGATCTGGCCGCGCGCAAACCGGTGCTGAGCTATGGCGAGGGCCGTGCGATCCTCGAACGTGGCAAGGTGGTGGGTCAGGGCACCACGATGATCGTGCCGCCCGAGGGCCGCGCACGCGCCGAAAGCCTCGGGCTGCGGGTGCACATCGCCCAAGCCGGAAGCTTCCGTCCCGTCTCGCCGCTCCACAGAGCCTGATCTACTGGGCCTGACTCAGCTCTCGAGGCTCCCGCGCAGAGCCTCGACGAAGCCCATGAGAAGGCTCGAATGCGGAACGCCCTTCCGTGTCAGGATCGAGGCGCGGATCTCGCAGGCCGGCACGAAGGGCCGCGCCACCAGACCCTTTTGCAGATAGGGCTCGGCGGAATAGGGATCGACGATCGTTACCCCCATACCACCCGCCGCAAGCGCCGCCGCAGTCTGGCAGTAGCGCACCTCGATCTGGGGCCGGAAGGCCGCATTGTCGGTGGCAAAGCTCTTGGCCACAAGCCGCCCCAGATGCGAGGCCTGATCGATGCCCACCAGCGGACGGCCCACCAGTTGCTGTGCCGAGATCTGCACCTCCTGCGCCAGCGGATCCTCCTCGGGCACCAGAACGACCATCTGGCTGCGCTCGATCAGCTCGGAATTCACCGTCTCCAGCCGCTCGGCATTGAGCACGAGCCCGATATCGACCTGCCCCGTCTCGACCGCCTCCAGCACATTCGCCAGACGCCGCACATCATAGGAAATGGTGACCTCGGGGCGGCTTGCCAGAAAGGCGCGCAGGGCCTTGGGGCCCAGCGAATACCCCAGAGGCGGCGTCGCGATCACCCGCAAACGTCCGACCCGCCCGCTGCGCATATCCCGCGCCCGCGTCGAGAACGACCGCAAGAGCCCGAAAAGCGGGCGGATTTCCTCGAAGAGGTCACGCGCCTCTGCGGTAGGCTGCAGACGCCGCCCTGTGCGGTCAAACAGCGTCAACGCCAGCTGGCTTTCCAGCTGGCGCAACCCCGCCGAGACCGCAGGCTGTGAGATGCCCAGAAATTCCGCCGTTTCCACGGTGGTCGAGCACCGCATCATGGCCGCAAATATCTCCAGCAATCGCAAGGAGATATCCGGCAGGCCCTCGATTTTTTCCATGTTGGTCGATCCTTTTTGAGGCATGTTACCCCAGGATCGTTCCGAGTGCGATTGCCGCCGCTGCCAAAACCGGATCAATAATCGCAAGTCCCGTATCGCGCTCGAGCCGTGCCCTGATCGGCGCCATGCCGGCACATCCCAGCACGATGGCCCCCGCACCCGCAGCCCCCAGTTCGCGCGCCCGCGCGCAGACAAGACCGTAGACGGCCTCATCGCGCCCCGAGGCTTCGGCAGAGACACCAGGCAGCGCCAGCTCGCCCGCAAGCCGCGCCTCAACCCCCATCTGGCGGATCTTGCGCAGATGGCGCGGGATCGACCGCTCGGAAAGCGCGATGATCCCGAACCGGTCGGCTCGTGCCAGCGCCGTCAGGATCGCGGCCTCCTGACAGCCGATCGCGGGTTTTGCCCCTTCGGCGCGCAGGAGATCCAGCCCAGGATCGGAAAAACAGGCGGTGATATAGGCACGCGCATCGGGGCGCGAGCGCGCCATTTCCAGCACATCGAGACCGCCGCGAGCCACATCCTCGTCACTGGCAATCGTTGCGGGGCCATGGGCAATGCCCACCGCCTCGAAATGCGGGCCCAGAGGCGCCACCGCGCGGGCAATGCCCTCGGTCACCGCCTGCGCGCTATTGGGATTGATGATCAGGATCTTACCCATCAACGTAACTCCGTTCCGAAATTCTGCCTTGGATCGAATTCCTTGGCCATATAACCGGAGGTCGCGCGCAGATCCGCCGGCGCCCGACCGAAGAACCGGCCCTGCCCCTCGCGCGCCACCAGTTTGTCCTCCTCAACGATCACCTGACCACGGGTCATCACCAGTTTCGGCACACCGGTCAGCGCCATCCCCTCGAAGGGCGTGTAATCCATATTGTCATGCTGGTCGGCCAGCCGGACCGTGCGGGTTTCCTCGGGGTCCCAGATCGCGATATCGGCATCCCACCCCGGTGCGATGCGCCCCTTGGTGGTGCAGCCGAAGACTTTGGCTGTATTGGTGGCCGAGAGCGCCACGAACTGTTCGGGCGTGATCCGGCCCTTTACCACCCCTTCGGAGAAGAGATAGGGAAGACGCGCGGCAATGCCGGGCATGCCATTGGCTATCTTGGGATAGGGAGCATCGGCTCCGTTCAGGAATTTCCCCGTCTCGTCATAGCGGTAGGGCGCGTGGTCGGAATGGACCCCCACGAAGGTGCCCATGCGGATATGTTTCCAGAGCGCCTCTTGCGTGGCCGCATCGCGCAGCGGCGGCGAGCACATGAACTTCGCCCCCTCCATACCGGGACGATCGAGATCATCGCGCGTCAGCGCCAGATAGTGCGGGCAGGTCTCGGCATAGAGTTTCGCGCCATTCCACTGCTCGCGCCGCACGATCTCGGCGCCGCCCGCGGTGGAGACATGGACGATAAACAGGGGCGCATCGACGAGCTTGGCCAGCTGGATCGCGCGGTTGATCGCCTCTTCCTCGGCCAGCTCGGGACGGGAAATGGCATGATATCTGGGGGCGGTCAGCCCCTTGGCCGCCAGACGCCCATTCATCCAACTGACCATGTCGTTATTCTCGGCATGGACCATGGTGATCGCGCCATGCGCGCGCGCCACGCTCAGGATGTCGAGCATCCCCCCATCGCCCAAATTCATCAGGTCATAGGTCATGAAGACCTTGAAGGACGTGATGCCACGGGCGAATGCGCGGGGGAGTTCCTCGCGCAGCACGGTTTCGGTCGGGTCGGAAATGATCAGGTGATAGCTATAGTCGATGACCGAGCGCGAACCCCGCGCATCATAGGTCGCGATCACCTCATCCACAGATTGCCCGCGATGCTGTGCGGCAAAGGGGATGAAAGAGGAATTGCCGCCGAAGGCCGCCGAGATCGAGCCGGAGAGATAGTCATCGGCGCTCATCACGCCCGAGGAGCTTTCCTGTGCGATATGGGCATGGGTTTCGATCCCGCCGGGCATCACGAGACGTCCGCCGGCATCGATCCGGCGCGCGCCTCCCTGCAGTGTTTCGCAGACGGCCGCAATGCGGCCGTCCCTGATACCGAGATCCCCTTTGAACAGGCCGTCGGCGGTGACCACGGTCCCTCCATGGATCACGGTATCGAATGTCATTGCGCGGGTTCTTTCACGCCGGTTTGCGACACGATCAGACCGTAATGCTCGGTGCGGCGATGGGCCTCGAAATTGAACACCGTCGATTTGCCGAAGGCGCATTTGTCGAAATCGGCCTCGGCCACGATCAGCTCGTCGCCCTCGCCTGTCGCACGCGCAATCACGAACCCGTCGGGATCGACGATGATCGAGCCTGCGAACATATGGTTGCCGTCTTCCATGCCGCATTTGGCCACGGCCACCGCATAGGTCGAGTTCTGGTAGGCGCCTGCACAGACCGACAGCTCATGGTGATAGACGCGGCGCTCGATGCCCTCGTCCTTCGAGAGATTGTTCTGCGAAGGGGTGTTATAGCCGATGGTCACGAGCTGTACGCCCTGCAGCCCCATCACGCGCCAGCTTTCCGGCCAGCGGCGGTCATTGCAGATTGCCAGACCCATGATCACACCCTGATTGCGCACCACATTGAAGCCGGTATCGCCCGCAAGGAAGTAACGCTTTTCAAGGTGCTGGTGGCTGCGCTCGGGCTCGTATTCGGCATGGCCCGGCAAGTGGGTCTTGCGGTATTTCAGCACGATCTCGCCTTCGGGGGACACGATGATCGAGGTGTTGAAATGCTCGCCTTCGGGCGTCAGTTCGCAATAACCGAAGGAGAAGCCCATACCGTAGCCCTTGGCTTTGGCAAAGAGCGGCGCGGTGGCGTGGTTCGGCATCTCGGTCTCGAACCAGTGGTCGAACTCGGCGCGATCCTCGACATAGAAGCGCGGGAAGAATGTTGTGAGCGTCATCTCCGGATAGGTCAGGAATTCGACGCCCTTCTCATGCGCCTGATCCATCAGCGCCATCATCCGCGCGACAACCTCTTCGCGGGTCTCCGCTTTCTGGATGCCGCCGATCTGGGCGCCGCCGATAATCATCTTGGTCATTTTCAGTCTTCCTTTCGGGTTATTTCACGGCCAGGCCACGCTGGAAGCGCGAGATCACCCGCACCAGCGGCCACAACACGGCCAGATAGAGAAGCGCCGCCAGAACAAGGGGCGAGGCGTTATAGGTCACCGAGCGGGCCATATTGGCCGAGTAAAGCAGCTCGGATAGCGACACGACGGAGGCGAGCGAGGTCAGCTTCACCACCTCCACCGTGTTCGACAGAAGATCAGGCAACACGTTGCGCACAGCCTGCGGCAGCACCACCGAGACCATGGTCTGTGTGGATGAGAGACCCGTGGCCCGCGCAGCCTCGGTCTGGCCCTTGGGAACGGCATTGATGCCTGCGCGGAACACTTCGGCGAAATAGGCCGAGTTGTTCATGAAGAAGGCGATCACCACCGCCACGAAGGGCGACAGCTCGATCCCCGCAAATGGCAGCCCCGAATAGACGAAGATCAGCAGCACAAGCGGCGGGATGGCGCGGAAGAGGTCGATATAGACCACCGCGCTCCAACGCAGCCAGCCCCGCGGGCTGAGCGCGCCGAGCGCCAGCATTAGCCCGCCAAAGAGACCGCAGACGATCACCACGGCGCAGAGTTCCAGCGTGGTGACGGCGCCTTTGAGAAGCAGGGGCAGCGCCTGCATCATGATGTCGATATTGAAGAATGTGGTCAGGAACATATCCATGGGGCGCCCCTTACGTCCGGTAGGTGAAACGGCGTTCCACCCAGTGGGACGCAATAACGGCGGGGATGAAAATCACCAGATAGGCAAGCGCGGCCATGGTCAGCGGCGTAGCCGATCCCGAGAAGCTCTGCGCCGAGGAAGAAACCGAGAGGATCTCCTTCACCCCGATCACCGAGCCGAGCGCGGTGAGTTTGGTGGTGGCCAGCACGCGGTTGACGAGCGGCGGAATGCCCATGCGCAGCGCTTGCGGGAAGGCGATATAGGCCAGCGTCTGCAACTTCGAGAGGCCCGTGGCACGACCGGCCTCCCATTGGCCTGCGGAGACAGAGGTCAGACCGCCCCAGAAGATCTCTTCGGCAAAGGCTGTCAGCACCGCCGAGAGCACCAGCCAGATCACCACCTCGGCCGAGAGGTTCAGCCCCACCGAGGGCATCCCGAAATAGAAGATCAGGATCAGCACCAGCGGCGGCAACGCGCGCATGATATCGGCGAAGACGATGATGAAGAAGTTCACCACTTTCAGATTGGCCGCCCTGAGGCAGGCCAGCAGCCCGCCCAGCACGACGCCGGTCACGATCGTGGCCACCGCGAGATAGAGCGTGACGCCCATCGCCGCCACGACCTGCGGCAGGTATTTGTCGATCACGGCGGGGTTGAAAAACGTATCGAGAAACCGCATCAGGCCGCCTCATGCCCCGAAACACGCGACAGGAACGTCTTCAGGCGCTCCGATTGCGGATTGCCGAAGATCTCCTCCGGCGGGCCCTGTTCGATGACATAGCCCCCATCCATGAACACCACCCGGTCCGCGGCCTCACGGGCGAAGGCCATCTCGTGGCTGACCACCAGCATGGTCATGCCCTTTTCGCGCAGCTCCTTCATTACCTTGAGCACCGAACCAACCAGTTCGGGATCGAGCGCAGAGGTCGGCTCGTCAAACAGCATCACCTTGGGATCAAGCGCCACCGCGCGGGCGATGGCCACACGCTGCTGCTGGCCGCCCGACAGCTCGGAGGGTTTTGCATGGGCCTTGTGCTTGAGCCCGACCTGATCGAGCATCTCGAGCGCGCGGGCCTCCGCCTCGGGCTTGGACCGCCCCAAAGCCTTGACCTGCGCCAGCATCACGTTTTTCAGCACCGACATATGCGGGTAGAGATGGAAGCCCTGAAACACCATACCCACCTTGAGGCGCATCTTGTCCAGATCGCGGCGGGGAATGTCGGTGATGCGCTCTCCATCGATCATGATCGCGCCCGAGGTCGGCTCCTCGAGCCGGTTACAGCAGCGCAGCATGGTGGATTTTCCCGACCCCGACGGACCGATCACGAATACCAGCTCGCCCTCGCGCACCTTGAGGTCGATATTCTTCAACACCTCGGTCTGGTCGAAGCGTTTCTCGAGCGCGTGGATCTCGAGCATGGTGCGGGGCTGGGTCATCGGGTGCCTCTTCGGGAACTTGGGTCTTGCGGGCCCGCGGGGCCCAAAGGGGCGAGCCCGTCCGGGGGAGGACGACGGGCTCGCCTGTGACGTCACATCCGTTCCGATGGATCAGAACGTGCAGGTGACGTCGTGCTCGGTCGGGTCATAGCCATCAAAGCCCGGCGTGCCATAACCCGGCGTGGGGGTGACGATAGTGGTGCCTTTGGTCGGCTCGACGCCGAACCATTTCTCGGAGAGCGATGCCATAGTGCCATCGGTCTTGAGACATTCCAGAACGCTATCGATCAGATCCCGGGTGGGCGCGTCATCCTTGCGGAAGGGGAAGGCCCAGACGAGACCCGTCGGGTATTCGTAGGACAGCGCGACCGCAGGGTTCTTCTTGACCGCCCATGCAGCGCTGGTCGAGCCGCCGAGCGAGGCATCCGCACGTCCCGAGGTGACGGCCTGGATGGCGTCGCTCGTGGTGCCGAAAGTCACGACCGTCCAGCCATAGTCCGCCGCGTGCTCGCTCAGGAAGGATTCATAGACCGAGCCCTTGTTGACAGCGATGGTCTTGCCCTTGAACGCATCGAGCCCTGCCGCACCGGACAGATCGGAGCCTTTGGGCACGACGAAGCTGAAATTGGTATCCATGAACCCTTCCGAGAAGAGCAGGTTCGAGGCACGCTCTTCTGTCACGGTCACGGGGGCCACGAGGAAATCATAGGTGCCGGCCTGCAGCGCGGGGATCAGACCCGAGAATTGCGCTGCGGTCACATCGACCGGCACACCCAGCTTCTCGCCGATCGCCTTGGCCAGATCGATATTGAAGCCCTCGACCTCGCCCGACATCGTGGGCATGGCATGGGGGGCGAAAGTGCCGTCGAGCGCCACTTTATATCCATCGGATTTGATGGCTGCGGGCTCGGCCAGAGCGGAGGTTGCAAGCCCGAGAAGGGCGGCAGTCGTAAGAAGGAGGGTGCGGGTCATAATGGGTTCCTGTTGCCGGATCGGGAGGGGGACACTTGTTGGGTCGCGTCCCTACCCCGCAATATTCGCCAGCATCCGCACCGGATTCCAATATAGAACTGGATTATGTTTTAACTCATCATATTTGATCTGTTTATATATAGAGACCCGCATGTGTCTTGACTGGATCAGAAACCCGCTATCCATTTGGAAAATATCGATTAATATTGGAAACTTCGGCTAGCCTGACATGAAATCCTTGCATAGCCTCCAATCGGGCAGGATTGTTGTGATTAATATTTCACCGATTGTGATAAAATATAGGCAATGTGATATTACCTCATTTGCGATCCCGTCCCGCCTGAAAAGCCGGGGGCGAACCGCTCAGCGTAATTTCGACCTTCCGAATCTGGGATGTGCAGGGGCGCACGGCGCATTGCCTTGGCCTGTAGATCTTGATCAAGACCCGCCACCATCCGTATCCGTATCCGCAGATATACCGGCAAAGGCTTGACCACCGGCATATATCCTTTTTGCCCCTGCCCTCGGGAAGATTATGGTTCTGGCATCTTATTATTCTGGAACCTCCCCGCGACGTCCGGTACTCGACCCTATAAATGCCGCCCGTCTGGGAAAGGAAGGGCATCGGATGCCTGCGCAAGCATCGCTCCGCGCTGTTCCTGAGCCTTCCCATTAACGGGAACGTCACGACAACCGGTTGCTTTTGGACACCGATGGCAAGCGGGGCCACGACAGCTGGCCCGTGGCGTCGGATCTGGAGCAGCGGAAGGTTTCCATCCTCACGGGCTGCGAGGCCGCCTTACGCGAGCAGACCACGCAGGGTTGCAAACCGCGCCATCATGGCGAAGATGATTGACCTGCCCGAGCGGGCTACCCCAGTAGGCCTCTTTGGGATCGACGTCTCGGAACAACCGGCCAAATGTAGCGCTCGGCTTTTCCGGCGCACAGAACTTGTCGGGCATATCCATACCCGCCCCGGCGTGATCCTGGCCGAAGAGCGTCTTGCAATGCGCCGCGACGGGATGTGCACTGATCCAGCCGCGGGCGGGGCGGGTTTGATGGTCCAAATGTCGAAGGACTAGACGTTGCGGTCTGTTGCCGGCTTCCTTCCCTCGTGGGGCATATCTGCAGGTGCAAAGCCAGTATTGCGCAGCGTCAGCGCCAGGATGAAGGCCACACTCATCACCGCCCCCCCGATCTCGAAGGAGCCGGTGATCGCATGGCGGAAAGCCGCCTCGATCTCGGGGCGCATGGCTGCGGGGAGCTGTGCCACCGCCTCCATCCCGCCATTCACGATGGCGCCGATATCGACATCGCCCCCCAGATGGCGCAAGCCCTGCGAGAGGCCCTGCGCCATCACCCCGCCCGAGACCGCCACGCCCGACGCCCCGCCCAGCGAGCGCAGGAAGGACATCGTGGCGGTGGCGCTGCCGATACTGGCCTTGGGCACCGCGTTCTGGACGATGGCCGTGGCATTGGGCATGGCGATGCCCATCCCGAAGCCCAGCATGGCCAGCGCCCCCCAGAAGGCGGGCACAGGCGCCGCATAGGTGGCCAGCACCGCCAATGTGCCAAGCCCCAGCGCCTCGAGCCCGATCCCCGTGACCATGAAGACCTTGGGCCGCCCCAGCCGCGCGGATAGCCTGCCGCCAAAGATCGATGTCAGGACCATCGCAAGGATCTGCGGCAGCATCATCGCGCCCGCCTGCGCAGGGTTGAGCCCCAGAACAAGCTGGAAATAGAGCGGCAGAAAGACCATCGCGCTCATCATGGCAAAGCCCATACAGGCCATGGTCAGAACCCCCGTCGAGAAGGCCCCGATCCGGAAAAGCGGAAGCGTGATCACGGGCTCTCTGGCCCGCGTCTCGACCCAAAGGAAAAGCGCAATCGCCAGCAGGCCGAGCCCGCCAAGAGCGAAGGACGCCACAGATCCCCATGCAAAGAGCGAACCACCGAGGCTGAAGAGCAGCAGGAGCGACGAGGCGCCCGTCACCAGAAGTGCGGCCCCCTCGTAATCGATCCGGTGCGGTTTGCGCGGCGGCGGTGGCGGCAGCGCGCGCCACAGAAGCGCCAACGCCAGAAGACCGATCGGCAGGTTGATATAGAACACCCAGCGCCACGAGAGCGCGGTCGTCAGCCCGCCCCCCAGCAGGGGACCGGCAAGGCTCGAGAAGGCGAAGGCCGCAGAGAAGAACCCCTGATAGCGCACCCGCTCGCGCGGGGTGACCACATCGCTGATCACCGTCTGGGTCAGCGTCATGATCCCCCCGGCCCCCACCCCTTGCAGGAAACGGAAGGCAATGAGCTGCGGCATGGATTGCGCCAGACCGCAAAGCATCGACATCACCAGAAACAGGCTGATCGCCCCGATCAGGAAGGCCCTGCGCCCGAACATGTCCGACAGTTTGCCGAAGATCGGCGTGGCCGAGGTCGAGGCCAGCATGAAGGCCGTCACCACCCAGCTCAGATGCGCAAGCCCGCCCAGATCGCCGGCCATGCGCGGCAGGGCGGTGTTGACGATGCTCTGGTCGAGCGCGGCAAGGATCATCGACAGGATGAGCCCTGCAAACAGCCGGCGCAGATGTGGCGGCAGGCCTTTGGCGGGGGGACGGGACGTATCGGTCATGCTGCCTTGTCGGCAAATTCCCCGACAATGGAAAGAGGACCATTCACCTTTTTTGTTACAAACGGGGCCTCTGCAAACACCCGCCCCCAGGGAATGCTCGGGGGTCTGCTGCCAGCCCCATCAGCCGCGCAGCCCTCCAGTGGCCAAATCGGGCCCTGTTGGCAGGCGCCTGCCGGACTGCGGCAATGGCATCGGGACCTTCGAGGCCCATCGCCATAGACTGTGCGATCCGCAGCGCGGCATTTGCCTTAGGGGCTGGCACACCGGTGATGATGCGCAAGCCCCCACGAAATCTGCGGGCCGGATCAGGGGCCGGATCGGGGGCCGCTTGGCCTCAGGCCGGTTCCGCCACGCCTTCGGGGACGGCGGCGCCGGTCATATAGGCCACCGCATCCGACATGCTATGCGCCTTGGGGTCGATCACGCAGAGCCGCTTTCCCAGCCGGTGGACATGGATACGGTCGGCAATCTCGAACACATGCGGCATGTTATGCGAGATCAGGATGATCGGAATACCGCGCGCGCGCACCTCCTGGATAAGGTCGAGCACGCGGCGGCTTTCCTTGACCCCGAGTGCGGCGGTGGGCTCGTCGAGGATCACCACGCGCGAGCCGAAAGCCGCAGCCCGCGCCACCGCCACCCCCTGCCGCTGACCGCCCGAGAGCGTCTCGACGGGTTGGGAGATATTCTGGATGGTCATCAGACCCAGCTCGGCCAGCTTCTGGCGGGCGAAATCCTCCATCCCGCGCTTGTCGAGCTTGCGGAACAGCGTGCCCATGATCCCCGGCACACGCCGCTCTCGACCCATGAACATATTATCGGCAATCGAGAGGGCGGGCGACATGGCGAGCGTCTGGTAGACCGTCTCGATCCCTGCGGCCCGCGCATCATTGGGCGAGGCGAACTGGACGGGTGTGCCATCAAGGAGGATCTCGCCGGCATTGGGCTTGATCGCGCCCGAAAGCGCCTTGATCAGCGAGGATTTCCCCGCGCCATTATCGCCGATCACCGCGAGGATCTCGCCCGGCATCAGATCGAAATCGCAATGATCGAGGGCAGTGACGCGGCCATAGCGCTTCACGAGGCCGCGCGCCTGAAGAACAGCTTGGGTCATTGGGTCACCTTCCGGATGGATTGGTCGATGGTTACAGCGGCAATGATCAGCACACCGATCAGCAGATAGGTCCATTGCGGGTCGGCCCCTGCCATGCGCAAGCCCAGCTCGAACACGCCCACGATCAGTGCGCCGAACAATGCGCCCATGATCGAGCCGCGCCCGCCAAAGAGCGAGATCCCCCCGATCACCACCGCGGTGATCGCCTGGATATTGCCGATGACGCCCGTGGTGGCCGAAGGCGAGACCGAGCCGAAACGGCCGATCATCACCCAACCCGCCAGCCCGCAGATGAAGCCCACCAGCATATATACCGACATCAATGTCTTGTGGCGGCTGACACCGGCCAGCTCGGCCGCCTCGGGGTCATCGCCCACCGCATAGACATGGCGCCCCCAAGCGGTCGAGCGCAGCGCATAGGCCAGCACCAGCACAACGCCCAGCATCACCACGACGCCCACGGTCAGCACCGCGCCGCCAAGCGCGAATTTGGTGCCGAGGATCTGCAGGAAAGGCGCCTCGGTCTTGATATCGCGGGCGCGGATGGTCTCGTTGCGCGAATAGAGATAGTTCACCGCCAGCACGATCTGCCACATGCCGAGCGTCACGATGAAAGGCGGAAGCTTCACGCGGCTCACGAGCCAGCCATTGATCCCGCCGATCAGCGTGCCGCAAACCAGCCCGATCACCACCGACAGCTCCGCGGGAATGCCGTAGCGGAAGGTAAACTGGCCCATGATGACCGAGCAGAGCACCGCCAGCGCCCCTACCGAGAGGTCGATCCCCGCCGTCAGGATGATCAGCGCCTGAGCGGCGGCCAGAATACCCACGATCTGCACCTGCTGGAGCACCAGCGTCAGCGCGAAGGGCGAGAAGAACTTGCTCCCCAGCACCAGCCCGAACACGACAAGCGCGCCCACAAGCACGATCAGCGGCACCAACGCCGGATTGGTATGGAGCGCCTCATGGGCGCGACCCGCAAACCCTTTTCGCGCTGGCTCGAATTCGGCAAACCGCTCGGCCTCGCGTTTCTTGACCACATCTTCATATTGATCCGAGCTGCTCATGTTTCCCCCCATGAGTGCAGGAGCGCAGCGCTCCGTCCGTGTTCCCAACCCGCCCTCGGGACGGGTTGGATGCGATCATGCTGGCACTCAGCCCCAGCACATATCCTGACCTTCGGCCACCGAGATCGACTCGACCCCCTCGACAGGCTGGTCAGTCACAAGCGCCACACCGGTATCGAAGAAGGTCTTGCCATCGGTCGCCTCGGGCTTGGTGCCATCCTTGGCGAAAGCCGCAATCGCTTCGATCCCCTTGGACGCCATCAGGAGCGGATATTGCTGCGCAGTCGCCCCGATCACACCATCGGCGATATTCTGCACACCCGGGCAGCCACCATCGACCGACACGATCAGCACATCCTTCTCGCGCCCCATGGACTTGAGCGCCTCATAGGCACCCGCGGCGGCAGGCTCGTTGATCGTGTAGACCACATCGACCATCGGATCTTTCGCAAGGAGATTCTCCATCGCCTTGCGGCCGCCTTCCTCGTTGCCCTGCGTCACATCATGGCCGACGATGCGCGGATCGCTCTCGTCGCCCCACTGGTTGGGATCGGCCAGATCAATGCCGAAGCCCTGCATGAAGCCCTGATCGCGCATCACGCCCACGGTGGGCTGGCTGACATCGAGATCGAGGAAGGCGATCCGGGCATCCTGTGCCTTATCCCCCAGCTTGGCCTTGGCCCATTGGCCGATCAGCTCGCCCGCATGGAAATTGTCGGTGGCAAAGGTCATATCGGCGGCATCGATCGGATCGAGCGGCGTGTCGAGCGCGATCACCAAGAGCCCCGCCGCCCGCGCAGCCTCGATCGACGGCACGATGGCCGAGGTGCTTGATGCGGTGATAAGGATCCCCTTGGCGCCGTTGGCGATACAGGTCTCAACGGCGTTCACCTGCGTCTCGTTATCGCCATCGACCTTGCCGGCATAGCTGTTGAGCGTGATGCCCAGCTCTTTCGCCTTGGCCTCGGCACCTTCACGCATCTTGACGAAGAATGGATTGGTATCTGTCTTTGTGATCAGGCAGGCGCTTGTATCTGCCGCCCATGCCCCTGCCGCCGAGACAGCAAGCGTCAGCACGCTGACCGAAATCAGTGTTTTCATCGGATCTTCCTCCCTAGAAGTCTCCCGTGCCCTCCTCAAAGCACGGCAACCGGACGATACCGGTCTGTCTCACGGTGGCATTCCGCGCAAAACGCGTCAATAAATAATTCCAATTGATTTATATATTTTTCCCTTTAGCTTAATCGAACGTGGAGGATGAGACATGGATGGAAGCGAGATCCGCGCCCTCGGAGGGGGTGTCAATCATATCGGTGCGCGCGCGCATAACGAGCGGCTGATCCTGTCGACGATCCAGCGCCATGGCGAATTGCCGGGCATGGATATCGCCAAGCTGACGGGGCTGACCCCGCAAACCGTCTCCAATATTCTGAAAAAACTGGAAAATGACGGGTTTCTCTTGCGCGGAACACCCAAGCGCGGGCGGATCGGGAAACCCTCGACACCGATGGCGATCAATCCCGATGGCGCGCTGTCTTTCGGGTTCAAGATCGGGCGTCGGTCGGCGGATCTCATGGTTATGAACCTTGCCGGAGAGGTGCTGGCCGAGGAGCAGACCACCTATCGCTACCCGATGCCCGATGCGCTCTTCGCCTATCTCGAATCGGGGATGGAGCGGCTGACGCAGGGGCTGAGCCCGCTGCAGAAAGAACGCATCTGCGGGCTTGGAATCGCGGCGCCCGCCGAAATCTGGAGCTGGACCGAGGCGCTCGACGCTCCCGCCGGTTTCTCGATCTGGCGTGAGACCGACATCCAGGCCGAAGTCGCGCGGATTACCGATCTGCCGCTGATCACGCAGAATGACGGCACCGCCGCCTGCCGCGCCGAACATGTCTTCGGGCGCGGGCGGGAATTCGGCGATTACGCCTATTTCTTCATAGGCTCCTTCATCGGCGGCGGCGTAGTGCTCGACTCAAAAGTCGTCGTGGGCGGCAAGGGCAATGCGGGGGCCTTCGGCTCGTTGCGCGTGCCCGGTCCGGATGGCGCAGAGGTGCAGCTTCTGGACGCCGCCTCCCTCTATCTCCTTGAGAACGCGATCGCGCGTGAGGGGCTCGATACCTCCGCGCTCTGGACCCGCCCGCAGGACTGGAGCGGGTTCGAGCGCCAGCTCGGACCATGGATCGACACCACCGCCCGCGCGCTCGCCCATGCCATCCGCTCCATCGGCGCGGTCATGGATTTCGAGGCCGTGCTGATCGGCGGCGCCATGCCAGAGGAGGTGCGCGCCCGGATCGTGACCCGCACCACCGCCGCTCTGGCCCAGCTCGACACGCGCGGTCTGATCCCGCCCGCCCCGCAACTGGCCCAGACCGGCTCCAATGCCCGCACATTGGGCGCGGCCTGTGGCCCCGTCTTCGACCGCTATTTCCTGCAATAAGCGCGCCAACGGCCCATAATCATGAGAATTCCGATGAATGAACGTCTCCCCTTCGTCGGGCAGGGAATGCGCTTGCCTTTCCTGCTGCTGATCATCTGTTTTACCGTCTGGGGGGTGGCCGCCAACCTGACCGACCCGCTGGTGCAGGTCTTCTCGCGGATCTTCTCGATGAGTTCACTACAGGCCTCGCTCGTGCAGTTCTCCTATTACGGGGCCTATTTTCTGCTGGCGCTGCCTGCCGCCTTTATCAACCGCCGCTTCAGTTACAAGACAGGCATGCTGACGGGGCTCGGGCTTGCGACCATCGGCGCCTTCCTGTTCTATCCTGCAAGCCTGATGATGACATATGGCTTCTTTCTGGCCGCGCTTTTCTGTCTGGCGGGCGGGCTCTCGATTCTCGAGACCTCTGCCAATCCCTTTGTCATCTCGCTGGGTCCCGAAGCCACCGCCACCCGCCGCCTCAACCTCGCACAGGCGTTCAATCCCGTGGGCACGAATATCGGCGTCCTGCTCTCGGCCACACTGATCCTGCCCAATCTCAACCCCGCCACAGATGCCGAACGCGCTGCAATGGCGCCCGCGCAGCTTGACGCGATCCGGCAGAACGAATTGGCCGCGGTGATGGGGCCCTATGTGGCACTGGCCTTCGTGCTGCTGTCGATCTGGCTGGCAATCGCGCTCAAACGCTTGCCCGAGCGCACCGCAGAACGGCGCGACGCACCGGCCCACAACTTTAACGCAGCCCTGCGACGGCTCCTGCGCAACCGCCACTATGCCTTTGGTGTTGTTGCGCAATTCTTCAATGTCGCGGCACAGACATGCACATGGACCTTCACCATCCAATATGTCTTGGGCGCAATCGGCGGCAGCGAGGCCGAGGCCGGATGGGTGCTGCAGGCGAGCCTTCTGGTCTTCCTGCTGGCGCGCTTTGTCATGGTAGGTCTGATGACCGTCATCCGGCCCGCGCGGCTTCTTTGTGCCATGGCCCTCCTCGGGACGGGCCTGTGCCTCTTTGCGGCGGGCCTGCCCGGTTTGGCGGGGGTCTGGGCGGTGACGGGGCTCTCGGCCTGTCTCTCGCTTATGTTCCCCACGATCTACGGGATCGCGCTCGAAGGGCTTGGCGAGGATACCAAATTCGGGGCGGCGGGCCTTGTCATGGCGATTGCTGGCGGGGCGGTCATGCCGATGGTGCAGGCTGCCATGCTGGACCGGTTCGGGCCGGCGCTCTCCTATCTCGTCCCCGCTCTCTGCTTCGCTGTGGTGAGCGCCTATGCGCTCTTTGACCTGACCTCCGAGCGGCGGCACCACTGAGTCCGCTCTTCCCCAAGATCCTCAGAACCTCCATCGAACGCCCGAAGAGATTCGGGCGTTTTTAAACAATCGAATTGATAAAACAGATGATAGGCACGGCGTTTGAGGTCTATCCGTCATGCAAATGATGCATGCTTCATGTGGTTTTACATCATTTTGAGGCAGACGCCTCATAAGATTAGACCACTAATTAATCCATTTATTTTCTTAACTTATGGTGGCCAGCCTCGGCAATTGACGGACCAGTTTCGCTATAGTCTGAAAAAACCGTCGATATTCAGTCGATTAGAAATCGACTTGCCTCGGTTACCGATTGTGACAGATGACGCGCATATTAGCGCTAACCGTTTCCGAAACCGATAGAGTCAGGACTGCACAATGCCACCCAAACTCTCTCTGACGCGCCGCGGCTTCTTGGGAAGCTCGGCCGTGGGACTGTTCCTCACAGCCCTACCGCAGCAGCTTCTTGCCCAGAACACCGCGCGTCTGACCCGATTCATGTCGCTGTCACAGTTCGTGACCGGCCACGGGGCGCTTGATCCCCGCACCGGACAGGGGCTCCTCGACGGTCTTTCCGCAGCGCAGGAGGATTTCGACACCAAGGCCCGCGCGCTGGAGACGAAAATCTCCGCCACAAACGCTCCCGATGTCGAGACCCTCGCCCAGAGCCTTGAAGGTGATCCGCTCCACGATACGCTCCTTGCCATCGTCGCTGCGTGGTATTCCGGCGTGACGACCACCGGCAGTGATGCAACCGTCTATGCCTTCGATACGGCGCTGATGTACCAGCCCGCTCGCGATGCCGTGCCGATCCCGACCTATGCGCTCGACGGTCCCAACTGGTGGGTTGTCGCACCGCCCGCCCTATCCGACATGCCTGCTTTCGGGGAGCCGCTATGACCCGTTTCCCTCTGACCCGCATGGCGCGGGCGCTTCTGGGCTTCGGCCTTCTGGCGAGCCCGCTTGCCGCGCAGACCCCCGACCCTGCCAGCGGCGCCTATATCGCGACCACGGCCGATTGCGCGGCCTGCCATACCGCCAAGGGTGGCAAACCCTTTGCGGGCGGCTATGCGATCAACTCGCCGATGGGGGTGATCACCTCCTCCAACATCACCCCCTCGAAAGCGTTCGGGATCGGAAGCTACACGCTCGAGGAATTTTCGGACGCGGTGCGCAAAGGCATCCGTCGCGATGGCGCGCATCTCTATCCGGCGATGCCCTATCCGGCCTATGCCCATATGAGCGATGCCGATATCGCCGCGCTCTATGACTATTTCATGCAGGATGTCGCGCCCGTCGAGACAGCCGCCCCCGAGACCGACCTGCCCTTCCCCTTCTCCCAACGCTGGGCGATGATCGGCTGGAACGCGCTCTTTGCAGGCGGTGCGCCGATCACCTCCGATCCCGACCAGTCCGAGGCATGGAACCGCGGGCGCTATCTGGTGCAGGGGCCTGCGCATTGCGGCACCTGCCACACGCCGCGCAACCTGCTGATGGGGTCGAAAACCGCCGATCTGATGGCGGGCGGTGATGTGGGCGCGTGGTATGCGCCCAATCTGACGCCGGGCAAGGGCGGGCTGTCGGACTGGTCCGATGCCGATCTGGCACGCTATCTCAAGACGGGGATCGCCACCCATGGTCGCGCCTCCGGCCCGATGGCGGAAGCGGTGGAATACAGCCTCCAGCATCTGAGCGATACCGATATCGACGCGATGGTCACCTATCTTCGCAGCCTGCCGGCGCGCGACAGCGATCTGTCCCCCGCGGCAGGCCAGGCCACCGATGCCGCCTTCGCGCCGTGGGAGCATAGCGCCAATCGCACAGGGCACCGTCTGGCCAAGGATGCCGGCGGCGCCGAGCTTTACGAGACCGCCTGCGCCTCCTGCCACGGGCTGTCGGGCGAGGGCTCGAAAGACGGGACATATCCCGCGCTCAAGGACAATGTGACGCTGGAAAACGGCCAGAGCGCCAATCTGGTCTCCACCATCCTGCATGGCGTGACCCGCGAGGCGGATGGCAAGCACACTCTGATGCCGGGCTTCGGGCCGGACAGTCTGGTGCAGAAGCTTGACGATGCGCAGATCGCGCGGCTTGCCAGCTATGCCAGCACAACCTTCGGCGATACCGGCCAGACCGTGACCGCCGATGAGGTGAAAACCCTGCGCACCGGTGGCCCCGTCGCACCGCTCGTGCGGCTCGCAGCCCCCCAGATCATGATCGGCGTGGCCCTCGTTGTGCTTCTCGTGCTGGTCCTGCTGGTGGTGTGGCTGATCCGCCGCCGCCGCTGACACCTTCCGGCGGGGCCCCATGCCCCGCCAGCCCCCCTTCCATGCGCCGCTCCGCGCGGCGCCGTTCCGAAAGGACCTCCCATGTCGCAAGACACTCTCAGCGCCGATGTCGTCATCGCAGGTGCAGGTATCTGTGGCGGGCTTCTCGCCCTTGATCTGACCCGCGCCGGTCTCTCGGTCATCGTGCTCGATGCAGGCCCGCGCTATGACCGCGACCAGATCGTGCAGAACTGGCGCTACATGCCCCCCGCCAACAAGGCAGGCTTCGATTACGCCACCCCCTATCCGACCGTCCCATGGGCGCCGCACACCAATTTCTTCCCCGATAACAACTATCTCAAGACCACCGGCCCTGATGCCACCGCCTACAAGCAGGGCATCATCAAGGGCGTGGGTGGCACGACATGGCACTGGGCGGCCTCGTCCTGGCGTTATTTGCCGTCGGATTTCGAGATGCAGAGCCGTTACGGCGTGGGCCGTGATTTCGCGCTGAGCTATGACGAGATCGAACCCTATTACTACAAGGCCGAGGTCGAGATGGGCGTGATGGGCCCGAACGGCCAGGAGATCACCCCTTCCGCCCCGCGCGCCCAGCCCTGGCCCATGACCTCTATGCCCTATGGCTATGGCGACCGCCGGTTCACCGAGGTCGTAGCGCCTCTGGGTTACGACAATACTCCCGTTCCGCAAGGCCGCAATTCGGAGCCCTATGACGGGCGCCCGCAATGCTGCGGCAATAACAACTGTATGCCGATCTGCCCGATCGGGGCGATGTATAACGGCATCTATTCGATCGAGAAGGCCGAAGCGCTCGGCGCGAAGGTAATCCCCAATGCGGTGGTCTACCGCATCGATACCGATGCCAAGAACGACATCACCGCCTTCCATTTCTACGATCCCGACAAGAACTCGACCAAGGTCACAGCCAAGCGCTTCGTGATCGCGGCCAACGGGATCGAGACACCGAAGCTTCTCCTGATCGCGGCCAATGACAAGAACCCCAACGGCATCGCCAACTCCTCCGATCAGGTGGGACGTAACATGATGGACCATCCGGGCATCTCGATGTCGTTTGTGGCCGCCGAACCCGTCTGGGCGGGGCAGGGCTCGGTGCAGATGTCCTCGATCACCAATTTCCGTGATGGCGACTGGCGGGGCGAGCATTCGGCCATCCAGATCGGCTATAACAACACGGCCCAGACATCAAAAGCGGGCATGAAGGCGCTGGCCACCGGCAAGGTGGGTCGCGCGCTCGACGAGGAGATCCGCCGCCGCTCAGCCTGCGGGGTCGATATCTATGTCAATCACGAGACGCTGGCGGATCCCGATAACCGCCTGACGCTCTCGAAGGACCGCAAGGACAGCCTCGGCCTGCCGATGCCCGATGTCTATTACGATGTGGGCGAGTATGTGCGCCGCGCGGCCGTGACCTCGCGCGAGCATCTGCACACCATCGCCGAGGCCTTCGGCGCGACCGAGATCGAGATGTCGGACCATTTCACGCCCAATAACCACATCTGCGGCGGCACGATCATGGGCCATGACCCGCGCGATAGCGTGACCGATAGCTGGTGCCGGACCCATGACCACCAGAACCTCTTCCTTGCCACCGGCGGGACGATGGCTGCGGCGGGCACGGTGAACGCGACGCTGACCATGGCGGCACTGTCGCTGCGGGCGGCCCAAGCCATCCGCGAGGATCTTTCGGCGGGCTGATAGCCCTTACCCTAAACGGAAATCGGGCCTGCCGGATTCAGTCCGGCGGGCCTTTCGGCGTGACGTAAAAGTTTTTAAGCTATTGTTTTTACTATTTTTTATATGGAACTCCATCTCTATTTCGGAGTTGGGTGAATGTAGGAATACACATACAACCCCGACGGAAGGAGCTCCCTGATGACCAGATTGATGACCGCCCGCGCCGTGCCACTTGCAGGGCAGGAGGACCGCCTGAGGGCCCTCGTGGCAGAGCTGGCCCGCAATGTCCGCGCCGAAGCCGGCAACCTGCGCTTCGAGGCCAGCCATGAGCGCGATGGCGCCGTGGTGATGATCGAGGAATACCGTGACGATCAGGCCTTCGAGCATCACCTTGCCCAGCCCCACACACAGCAGTTCAACGCGGCTCTTGAAGAGATCGTCGAGAATGGCGGCTCGGAGGTGACCGAGCTTACAGGCTTTGCCAAGGAGGAGGCCGCCCATCCCGATATCCGCGGCACCGATCATATCGGGCTAACTGTGCCGGATATGGCCGAGGCCACGCGCTTCTTTACCCAAGCTTTCGGCGCGGTCACGCTTTATGATGTGCAGCCCGCCGATGCCCCCCCGATGGCAGGCAAGGACCCAGAGGCACAGCTGGGCCTGACCGAAGGCACCAAGGTCACCCATATGCGCCTCATGCGGATCGGAAATGGCCCCTGCCTCGAGATGTTCTGTATCGCCGATGGCGAAAGCCGTGCACCCGCGCGGCTGCAGGATCGCGGGATCACCCATATCGGGCTCTATGTCGAGGATATCGACACCGCCGCAGAGCGCTTCGCGCAGGCGGGCGGTTCGCTGATGGCGGGACCGCATCCACTCTCGGGTGTCGAGGATGGCGCGGGCAATGCGGGCATCTATGGCACCACGCCTTGGGGGATGCTGGTGGAACTGCTGACCTATCCTTCAGGCAATAGCGCCACCCCGCCGCTGCCGCGCTGGACGCCCCATCCATAACCCTGCAACCGAAAGGAAAGCCCCATGATCAAGATGACGATGTTTCTCAAACGTCTCCCTTCCCTGACCCGTAGCGAGTTCGTCGAACACCATATCCACACACACGGGCCGCTCTTCCGGTCCATCCCCGAAGCCGAGCGCCATGTGCTGCGCTATATCCAGACCCATCCGATCAGCGCTCCCGAAGGCACGGTGGAGACGGCCGATTTCGATGGCACTGCAGAGATCTGGTTCGACAGCCCCGAGGGGATGCAGGCAGTGCTCGGCTCCGACACCTACAAGAGCAGCGTCTTCCCCGACGAGACGACCTTTCTCGACCATGCCAATACCCTGATACAGGTGGGCGAGCAGGTCGAGATCATCGCCTGACGGCGGAACCGCAGGGGTGAGGCGCCCCCGCAATATAGGGAAAGGGCCGCCCTCCGGCACGGAGGGCGGCCCTTTCGGTGTTCAGCTGTGCAATGCAGGGCTACTGCGGCAGCGCATAGACCGCGATCTGGTCACCCACGGCGGGTTTCAGGATCGAATTGCCGCCAGAGATGAAGGCCACATATTGCCGCCCCTGATATTCGTAGATCGCGGGGTTGGCCACCACGGGTGCCTGCAATTGCGAGGACCAGAGTTCCTCTCCCGTGTTCAGATCGAAGGCGCGTGCCTTGGCATCCATCGTGGCTCCGATAAATACGAGCCCCGATTTGGTCACCGCAGGACCGCCGATGGTGGGCGAGCCCATGCTCTCGGGCATGAAGAAGCCGTATTTCTGCGAGCTGCCCAGAGGCTTGCGCCATTTCACATCGCCCGTATGCATATCGATTGCCACCAGCTCGCCAAAGGGCGGCTTCCAGCAGGGCATCCCGAGCCAGTTCAGCGCCGTCATCAGGCTCATCCCATAGGGCGCGCCCTGCTGCGGATAATAGCCGTTCTCGTTGCCCGAGCCACCAGCGACCTTATCATAGGTCTCGCGGTCATAGAGCTTGATATACTGCACGATATGCGAGGTATTCACGACCGCGATCTGGCTTTCGGGGTCGAAGGCCACGCCGCCCCATTGCACGCCACCGGCGCTATCGGGATAGGTCAGCACCCCCTCGCCCTTGGTGGTGGGCGGCGTATACATCCCGCGATAATCGAGATTGTCGAAGAGCTTTGAGCATTGGCCCCCCGACACAAGATCCGCGATCCCCCAGACCTCGGGCTTTTCCGACTGGTCGAGAAGCGGCGCGGGTTTGGTGGGGAAAGGTTGCGTGGGCGCATAATATTCGCCCTCGACCGAGCCATCGCCCTGCGGCACGGGCCGCTCCTCGATGGGCCAGACATCCTCGCCCGTGGCACGGTTGACGGTAAAGAGGAAGCCCATCTTGGTGGCCTGCATCAGCGCGGGGATCTCCTTGCCGTCCACCGTGATATCCATCAGCGTGGGGGCCGAGTTTATGTCATAATCCCAGATATCGTGATGCACCCATTGCCGCGACCAGACCACCTCACCGGTATCAAGATCGAGCGCGGTGGTGGAGGTCGCATAGGGGATCTCCTGCGTGCGGTTACCGCCCCAGTAATTGGGCGAGGGCGAGGCCACCGGCAGATAGACCATATTCAGCCCCAGATCGACCGACATGGCGGTCCAGACATTGGCGGTGCCGGTCTGGCGGCGGATATCCTCGGGCAGCGTCTCGAAGGCCCATTCCAGCTTGCCGGTCTGCGCATTGACCGAGAAGACCGCGCCCGGAGGGGCTTCGGCATATTCCCAGTCCTTGCCCGCCCAGCCGAGGATCACATGATCGCCCGCAACCGTTGGCGGCTGCAGCACCGAGAAGGGGAAGCGGTCATTGACCGTATTCCACTGGTTCACATCCAGCACGCCATCCTTGCCGAAATCGGGGCAGGATTTGCCGCTATCGGCATCGACCGCGAAGAGCTGCGCATCCATCGTCCCGATATAGACGATCTTCTGGCAGATCTTGCCTTCGACAGGGTTTGCCGCCTGCCAATAGGCCACGCCGCGGTTCTTCAGTGCGGGCTGGGTAAGCGCCTCGAGCCTGGATTTGGTGTCGAACGCCCATTTCTGCTCGCCCGTCGCCGGATCGAGGGCGAGGATACGGTAGAAGGGCGTGCCGATATAGAGCGTGTCATTGGCAAAGATCGGCGTGGCCGACCAGACAGTGGCGGGCTGGTCTCCCGAGCCGTCCGAGACATCGCCCGTATGCAGATCCCAGACCTTTTCCAGCTTGCCCACATTCTCGGGCGTGATCTGGGTCAGGGGAGAGTATTTCTGGGCGTTCAACTGCCCGTGGAAGCTGTCCCAACCGGCGGTTTCGGGCACAAGGGGCGTGCCGTTGCGCGTGCGGGTCTCGACGGCGAAGAGCGGATCGGCCACGCCCGGATAGCGGTCCTGCGCAGTCTGCACCGGGGCCGCGGGGCTGTCCTCATCGGCCCCCGGATCGCTGCTCTGGTCCGCGCCGTCCTGAGATGCGGCCTCCTGCGCGGGCGGCGAATCGGAGGGCGCTGCGGGCGTTTGCGTCTCCTGTGCTATGGCCGCCCATGGCAGAGTGAGCGCCAGCAGGGCCAGCGTTGCGGTCTGTGTCGCGCGCATCATGCCATCACCTCGCTTTTGCGCAGCGAGCGGCCCGCGCGCAGATCATAAATCAAGCCAAGCGCGACGACGACCATCGCCACGATCAACCACCATTCATGCAGGAAATACCCTGCAGCCGCTGTCCCTAGCGCGCCGAGCGCCACGAGGATACGCAGCACCAGCCGAAGCCCGCCCGGGCGCGTGATCTGGATCCAGAGCCCCGCAATCACGATCAGGATCGAGCTGGCGATCACCAGCCCCGCCCCGAAGGTTCCGGTCACCCCTGTAAGCGGCGTCATGAAATTCCAAACCGCCACAACGGCACCGCCCAGCCCGCCTGCCACGATCCCGATCGTGCGCGGGCGCTCCGATGAATATGCGCTACCCATCACGTCCTCCTCCGCCAAAATAGCCCGACATGTCAATTTGACATACAGATGGCGGAACGCAGCCGATCACGATTGGATCCATAAAAAATGATGGAACCTGAAGTAAGCTTCTTGCCCCGCGTCAGAAAAGCGGCCTCCGGCAGATGCGAAAAGGGGCTGCAAGCCAGCCCCCCTTCCCCGCAATGCCTTCTGCGTCAGGACATCACTTCTTCTGCCGTTGCAAGATACTCGAGCCCCAATGTCGCGATCACCCGATCAAGCGTTCCCAGCATCATGAGCGACGTATCGAGCGGCCGTTTGGGGGTTTCGCTCTGCCCCGCCGCAATACAGCGCGCAACCTCGGCGGCCTCATAGAACAGCCCCTCGAAATGGCGCCCCCGCGGCTCGTCCCATGTCAACACAGATGCGCCATCGGCGGAAGCCAGCGTGAACGGCCCCGGCAGGTTGAATTCGGACCCGAAGCGCAGCGTGGCTTTGGTTCCCACGATCACCGCATTCGTGGGCGTGAAGCCGTAAAGCGAGGTGGAAAGCGTCGCCTGATTGCCCGCGTGATCGGCCATCATCAGCGAGAGCTGCCCATGGACCCCGCTCTCGTCCATCTGTTTCTGCCCCACCAACGTCGCGGGCGCCCCCATCAGGCGGGTGATCAGCGACAGCGGGTAGGTGCCCAGATCCATCAGCGGGCCGCCTGCGAGCGCCGGGTTGAAGATGCGGTGGTCACGGGTGAAATACTCGCCATAATCGGTCTGGACCGACTTGATCTCGCCCAGGGTTCCCGCCGCCAGAAGCTGGTCGATCACATCGAATTTCGGCAGGAAATAGGTCCAGAGAGCCTCGGCCAGAAACAGCCCCTTGCGTTGCGCCAGTTCCGCCATCTGCCGGCCCTGGCTCTGGGACATCGCCATCGGCTTTTCCACCAGCACATGCTTACCGGCCCCGAGCGCCAGCATCACATGCTCGAAATGCAGGTTATGCGGACTGGCCACATAGATCACATCAAGGCTCGGATCATTGACCAGCGAGGTATAGGAACCATGCGCCGTCTCGATCTCCCATCTGCTTGCAAAATCCTGCGCCTTATCGAGGCTGCGCGAGCCCACGGCAGCAAAGATCTGGCGCGTATGGGCACGGGTCGAGGCAATGAACTGCTCGGCAATCCAGCCGGTGCCGAGCACCCCCCATCGGAGCGCGGGCGCCGCCATCGGATCGGGGATACGGGACGCGGGCAGGGTCTGCGGAAAATCGGTCATCAGAGTGTCTCCCATTTACGGCTTGTCAGGGACCGGTCCATCGCATCGACGATCCGCTGGTTTTCCAGTCCGAAGGCAAAATCGGGATAGCAGGCCTGCCCGCAGATCCCATCGATCAGATCGCGGACCTCGATCACCTTCACATCGAAATAGCCCAGCCCCCCGCCTGCAAAATCGAAGGGGAAGAAAGCCGAGAATTGCGGCACCTGCGAGCCTGCCAGAAGCGTCTTGAAGCCGCGATCAGGTTTGGGGTCATCGAAGCGTGCGACCTTGAGTTCGTTGAACCGCTCACCATCCATCAGGATCGTGCCTTTGGTGCCCGAGATTTCCCAATAGACCCCAAAGACCTTGCCCGCGCTCACACGGCTGGCCTCGATCGTGCCGCCCGCGCCAGAGGCGAAGCGGATCATGGTCTGGATCTGGTCCTCGTTCTCCACCTCGCGGCGCGGGGCGTCCGCGCCCGCACGGGCCGAATAGCCGCCCGCGCCCTGCGGCTCGGGGCGTGTCGGGAAATAGGTCTGTGCCTGTGCGATGGTCTCGGCCACAGGCCCCATCAGATATTGCGCCACCGAAATCACATGACTGCCCAGATCGCCAAGCGCACCGGTGCCCGCCTCGCGCCGTGTGCAGCGCCACGAAAAGGGCAGATCGGGGTCGTTGAAGAAGCCCTGATCGAACCAGCCTCGAAAGCGCATCGGCTGGCCTATCTCTCCCGCCTCGATCAACTGCTTGGCCAGCATCGCGGCCGGCGTCTTGATATTGTTGAAGGCCACCATTGTCTTTACCCCCGCGCGGCGCGCGGCGTCCTCCATCTCCTCGGCCTCTGCCACCGTCACCGAGAGGGGCTTCTCGCAATAGACATGTTTTCCTGTGGCAATAGCGGCCAATGCCATCTCGTGATGGAGCGCATTGGGCGAGGTAATATCGACGATATCGACCTCGGGATCGGACACCAGCTGACGCCAGTCACCCGTCGAGCGGGCAAATCCGAACCGTGCCGCGGCCTTGGCCGCAAGTGTCTCTGTGGCATCGGCGAGCATATAGAGTTCGGGCTGGGCGGGCAGATCGGGATAGAGCATTGCCGCACGGCGGAAGGCATCGGCATGGGCCTGGCCCATAAACCCCGAACCGATCAACCCGATTTTGAGTGTCTTGGTCATTGCGGCCTCCTCATGCCGGAACGAACTGGGAAAGAATATATTCACGGGCGGCCGTGACCGCGGGTCGCGGCGGCACCTTGGCGGGATCCTGCTCGGCCTCGACCACCAGCCAACCCTGATAGCCGCTCTCGCGCACAAAGCGCGCAAGCGGCCCGAAATCGATGCAGCCATCGCCCGGCACGGTAAACATGCCCGCGCGCACGCCCGCATTGAAGCTGAGGTCGCCACGCCGCACACGGGCCATCACCTCGGGGCGCATGTCCTTGAGATGGATGTGGCATATTCTCTGACCGAAGTCAGAGATCAGGCGGCCATACGCATAGCCCGCCCCCGCCGCATGGCCGGTATCGATAAGCAGCCCCAGTTCGGGGCCGGACCGGGCAAAAATCTCGGCCACTTCCTCATAGGTCTCGGCCACCATCATCAGGTGGTGGTGATAGGCCAGCCGCAGCCCGTAACGCGTCTGCAAGGCGTCCGCGAACCGCGTCAGACGCTCGGCATAGGCGCGCCGATCGGATGTCGACATCAGCACGCGCCGCGACATCGGCTGATCGAGCGCGTCAGGCTCGGCCATCATCGCGACCTCGCCATAGACCATCACCCGGGCCCCCATCGCCTGCAAAAGCCGCGCATGTCGCCCGACTGCCGCCAGTTCTTCGTCCACGCCCCGCAGGGCCAGCTCGCCCGAATACCAGCCCGAGGCCAGATCGAGCCCGTAATCCGCCAGAAGCGGGCCGAGAACTGCCGCATCACGCGGAAATTTGCGGCCAAGCTCGATGCCCTGATACCCCGTCTCCGCGGCGTCGTTCAGGCAGGTCGAGAGCGGGATATCCGCGCCCAGATCTTCGAGCACGTCATTGGCCCAGCTCAGGGGGCTCACACCCAGTTTGACACCTTGTGGAAGCCCCATCTCAGACCTCCTCCAGCTGGGGTTGGCGCAGATCGACCGCACGACCTTCGCACATCGAACGTATTGCAGCCTCGACCAGACGCTGCGCCTCGAACCCGTCGCGGATACCGGCCAGCGGCACATGGGCGTCGCGGATCATTGCCACGAAATCCACCATCTCGTCGCGATAGGCCTGCGCGAAACGCTCGAGGAAATAGGCTTCTGGCGGCGCGCTCAACGCGCCCGAACGGGTCGACACGACCATATGGTGCTGCGGCTGGTTGGCGATCGAAAGTACCTCATGTGAGCAGAGCGCCTCGAGCCTCTGGTCGAAGCCCATCGGACCACGGCGGCACCCGGTGATCTGGGCCTGTCGCCCCGAAACGGTGGTCATCGTGATCATCAGGCTATCTACATCGCCCGCCGCCCCGATCTCCTCGGAGATCAGGCAGGCGCCTACCGCATAGACGGTGGCGATCTCCTCGTCCATCATATAGCGCACCATATCGGCATCATGGATCGAGCTGTCGCGGAACATGCCGCCCGAGCGTTCCACATAGGCGCGCGGCGGCGGCGCGGGATCTCGCGACCACATGCTCAGCTGTTCGAGCCGCCCCGCCTCGCCCGACGCGATCCGCTCGCGCAGGGCCCGGAAGCTGGCATCATAGCGGCGCTGGAACCCCATCATGCACCTGATCCCCGACGCCTCGACCGCCTGTGTCACCTGCTCGGACAGCGCGAAATCCAGACTGATCGGCTTCTCGCAGAAGACCGCCTTGCCGGTCTGGGCCGCAAGCCGCAGCAGGTCGACGTGGCTGTCGGTGGAACTGGCGATGATCACGCCATCAATGTCAGGATCATCGAAGATGTCCTGTGTGGCGCGCAATTGTGCCCCTGTCGCCGCACAAAGCTGTGCACGCGCGGGGCTGTCGATCGGATCGGCAATCGCTACAAGCGAGACATCCGGC
Source organism: Thioclava sp. 'Guangxiensis' (assembly GCF_045348365.1). Taxonomy (NCBI): domain Bacteria; kingdom Pseudomonadati; phylum Pseudomonadota; class Alphaproteobacteria; order Rhodobacterales; family Paracoccaceae; genus Thioclava; species Thioclava sp. 'Guangxiensis'. The sequence continues at coordinate 576,018 of NZ_CP155824.1, forward strand.
AAGCGCGCAGCGTTCAGCGCATGGATCTGTCCGATGCGCCCTGCCCCGAAACAGGCAAGTCTGGTCATGGTCTTTCTCCCTCAGGCCCTCCCGGCCTTGGGCAAAGATTAGGCTTGCACGAAGCTGCCACATAGACCAGATTTTGATGAGATTTCATCAGATCGAGTTGCTCATGACCCGCAAGGCCACTGCCGCCGATGTTGCCCGAGACGCCGGCGTCTCGGCAGCAACCGTGGACCGTGTGCTCAACAATCGTGGGGGCGTGGGCGAGGATAAGGAGCGGCGCGTATTGGAGGCCGCAAGGCGGCTGAAACTGGATCGCGCACTTGATCTGCGGGCCGCGCGCACCCTGCGGGTCGCCGTGTTCCTGCAACCGGGCACTAACCCATTCCATGCCAGTCTGGCAGCGGCTTTCCGCGCCCAGAACCATGGGCCCAATCCGTTCAACCTGCAAAGCCGTATCCACCATGCCGATCCGCGCGATGCGACCAGCACGCTCAAGGCGCTTCGCAAGGCCTCGGCCAGCCATGAGGCGCTGATCACCTGCCTGCCCGACACCCCCTCCATTGCTGCCTTTCTGGAAGCCCGTGCCGCCTCGGGCCAGCCCGTGATCACGCTGGCCAGCGATGTCGGTGCGCCACATGCCATCTATATCGGTCCCGATAACTACCGCGCGGGGCGTATCGCGGGCGAGTTGACGGGACGGTTTCTGGGGCGGCACGGGGGAAAGGTGTTGGTGATGGCGGGGCATCTGTCAATGATCGGCCAGACCGAGCGCTGTGAGGGCATCCGCGACGCGCTGGCAGAGCATTATCCGCGCGCCCAGCTCCTCGATATTGTCGAGATGGGAGACGGGGTCGAGCGGGCCGCGCATTTCCTGCATGCGGCCTTGCGTGCCGAGCCCGATATCGCGGCAATCTACTGTGCCTCGGCCGCCGTGAAGGAAATTGCGCAGGCGCTCGCCCTCCACTATCGAGGCGCGGCCCGGCCCGTGGTAATCGCGCATGAGTTGACCCCCGAGCGGCGCAGACTGCTGGCGGAGGGGATAATCGATGCGTTGATCGATCAGGAGCCGGCGGTCGAGGTCGAAACCGCGCTACGCCAGATCGCGATTATTTTCGGGCGCAGCGAGCCGGGAGGCCTCGAGATGGAAACGCCGCTGCGCATCTATCTGCGTGAACATCTGTAGCGGCGGGGGAACCGGCTCCGGCTCCCCCCCTCTGTCAGGTCTGCCGGTCTTTCCCTGAACTGTGGCGCAGCAACAGCCGCCACCCCAGATAGGCACCACAGGCCCCAAAAAGGATGGCCCAGCCCGCGCTTCCGGTCAGCGCCTCGAACACCGCCCAGCCGAGGCAGAGCGCCACCAGACCAAGGCGCATCCAGAGCGGTCGATAGATCGGGTGATCAAAGGCAAAGAGATGTTCGAGATCGAGCACCCCTCAGGCCTCGACCGGTTGTTTTTGGGTGTTTGTCAGGCCGACCTCGTTTGCGATGCGTTTGAGGGTGTGGAGGCCGAGGGTCTGGTAGAGGAGCGGGTTTCGGATATGGGGGTCCTGCTCTGCCTCGATGACGATCCATCCGTCATAGCCGTTCTGCGCGAGGATCGTGAGAAGCGGCGTGAAGTCGACGGCACCCTCCTGATCGCCGGGCACGGTGAAGGCGCCGGCCAGCACGCCCTGCAGGAAGGACAGGTTCTCGGCACGGACCTTCGCGGTGATCTCGGGGCGGATATTCTTGGCGTGGAAATGGGCGACGCGCGTGATATGGCGGGCAAGCACTTCCTCGGGATTGCCGCCGCCGAAGGTGCAATGGCCCGCATCGAAGAGAAGATGCGTGGCGGGGCCCGTCGCGGCCATGAAGGCGTCGATCTCGGCGGGGCTCTCGACCACGGTCCCCATATGGTGGTGATAGGCAAGCCGGATGCCCTGGGTTGCGAGATAGGCGGCGAAGGCTTCCATCTTGGCGCCGAACGCGCTCATCTCGGCGGCGCTGAGTTTGGGGCGGTCATTGACCGGCACATCGGGGCGCCCATGGACGGTGTTGGAGCATTCGCAGACGATGCAGACCTTGCAGCCATTATGTTTGAGCTTGGCCAGATGGGGCTGGACGGCCTCGATCTCCGCCTCGACCGAGCGGGTCAGGAGTTCGGTCGAATACCAGCCGGAGATGAAGGCGAGGCCATATCCGGCCAGCAGGGCGCGCAGGGCCTCCGCGTCGTCCTGTGGCCAGCGGTGGCCGTTCTCGATACCGTCGAAGCCGATGAGGCGGCCCGCCTCCTCGAGGATGCGCGCGGTGGGGATATCCGCGCCGATGGACTGGTCGTCGTCATTGGCCCAGGCGATGGGGTTGGTGCCGAATTTGATCATGGGGATCTCCTTATGGGTAGGGGCCGCGCTCGGGGGCATCGAACCCCCTCGCGCGGCGCAGGCGTCCCCATAGGGTCCGCCTGCCGCGCCGGTGGTTAGTTCACGAGCCGTTGTTTGGCGGTATTTTCGAGGTAGCGTTGGTAGGCTGCGGGGCGGTTCGGGGCGTGGCCTGTTGCGGGGACGGCGACGTCCCAGAAGTGGCCGGCGTGGCCTGCCGTGGTCTCGATGCCGGTGCCGGGGAAGTCTTTCGCGGTGGTGTCGATCACGATGACGGTGGGGATATCGCGCGTGCGGGCGGCCGCCAGTTGCGCTTCCAGATCCTTGATATCGCGTGCCTTCACCGCATGCGCGCCCATCGAGGCCGCATGCATCACATAATCGATCTGCGGCTGCGCCTCGATATTGCAGTTCACATACATGTTGTTGAACGGGTTGCCGCCACAGCCCAGCGTCTGCAGCCGGTTGATGCAGCCATAGCCCGCATTATCGGTCAGCACCACGGTGAAGGGGATGCGGCGCATGACGGCAGTGGCCAGCTCGGAATTGGCCAGCATATAGGAGCCATCGCCCACGAAGCAGATCACCTCGCGGTCGGGGTTCGCGAGCTTCAGCCCCATGCCGCCTGCGACCTCGTAGCCCATGCAGCTATAGCCGTATTCCATGTGATAGCCGCCTTGAGTGGGCTGCCAGAGGAGCTTCAGCGCGCCCGGCATGGTGCCTGCGGCACACATCACAACGGCCTCGGGGGCCGCGCGCTGCACCGCGCCGATGACTTCCGCATCGAGCGGCAGCTCGCCCGCGCCCCGCTCCTCCGAGCGGTCGCGGCAGTGATGGGTCACGGCCTTCAGCCAATCCTCGCGGGCGGCCTGATCGGCATCCTCGGCGCGGTAGGCGCCGAGGCCTTCGGTCAGCGCTTCGAGCGCCACTTTCGCATCGGCCATCAGGGGCTCGGCGCCGTGCTTCATGGCATCATAAGCGGCGACGTTGATCGAGAGGAGTTTCGCTTGCGGGTTCGCAAAGAGCGTGCGCGAGCCGGTGGTGAAGTCCTGCAGGCGCGTGCCCACACCGATCACCAGATCGGCGCGCTGGCTTGCGGCATTGGCCGCCGCCGAGCCGTCGACGCCGCTCGCCCCGAAGTTCATCGGGTGGAATTGCGAGAGCGCCGATTTGCCCGCCTGCGTCTCGACCACGGGGATGTTGTGGCGGCTGGCGAACCCGGCCAGCGTGGCCTCGGCCTGCGAATAGATCACCCCGCCGCCGGCCACGATCACAGGGGCCTTGGCCGCGCGGATCATCGCGATGGCATGATCGAGCTCGCGCGCATCGGGCGCGGGGCGGCGGATATGCCAGGTGCGGGGGGTGAAGAACGCTTCGGGGTAATCGAAGGCTTCCGATTGCACATCCTGACAGAAGGCCAGCGTGACAGGGCCTGCCGAGGCAGGATCGGTCATCGTGGCCAATGCGCGGGGCAGCGCCGTCAGGAGATGCTCGGGCCGCGTGATCCGGTCATAATAGCGCGAGACGGGGCGCAGGCAGTCATTGGCCGAGATCGTGCCATCCTCGAAGCCTTCGACCTGCTGCAGCACCGGATCGGGGCGGCGATTGGCGAAGACATCGCCCGGGATCAGAAGGATCGGCAGACGGTTCACATGCGCCAGCGCCGCCGCCGTCACGAGGTTCGTCGAGCCCGGCCCGATCGAGGAGGTCACCGCATGCGCGCGGGTGCGGCCCATGCCCTTGGTATAGGCCAGACCCGCATGCGCCATGGTCTGCTCGTTCTGCCCGCGCCAGGTCGGGAAGGCCTCGCCGATCTCCTCGAGCGCCTGACCCAGACCCGCCACATTGCCATGGCCGAAGATCGCCCAGATCCCCTCGATATACCGTTCGCCCTCGGGCGTCAGCTGAACGCTCAGCCATTTTACCATGGCCTGTGCGGCCGTCATGCGGATCGTGCCCATACTCTTCTTCCTTTGTTATACGCCCCGCCCTGTGGGGGGCCGCGCCCTTGGCGGCATCGAGCCACCTGCGGGCGCGCATCGCGGGCTGCGCCCCCGATGGGGCGCGCCGGTCCTTTCGATTATTCGGCAGCCACAGAGGTCGCTGCCGCGCGGGCCTTGTCCCAGATCCCGGCCAGACGGGTGTAGCGCGTGGCCATCTCGGCAACCGCCTCCTCGTCATCCATCCGCCCCGCCAGCCAGTCGCGCGCCACCGACCCGAAGATCGTCCGGCCCACGGCAAAGCCTTTCACCAGCGGGAAGCCTGCGGCCACCTCGAAGCTTGCCGCCAGTTCCGCCTCCGGCGCATCCAGCCCCAGAACCACGATCCCGCGGGTGTGGCGGTCATGCTCCTCGATGGCATCGCAGGCCTTGGCCCATCCGGTCTGCGATGCCATCGGCTCCAGCTTCCACCAGTCGGGATAGATCCCTTCCGCATAGAACCGCCGGATCAGGATAGCCGTGGTGTCATCGGTCACCGCAGCCACCTTGGAGGGGATGATCTCGAGGAGGAACTCGAGATTGTTGCGGCGCGAGGCCGCGTAGAGTTTCTTGACGCTGTCGAGCTGCCTGGCCCAGGTCTGCGCATCATCATCGGGATGGCAGAACACCAGAACCTTCACCACATTCTCGCGCGCCCATTCCTTCAGGCCGCCGCAATCATCGCCCAGTTCCGGCTCCAGCGTCAGCGGACGGGAACCAGGCCATTCGCAGGGACGCCCGATCCACAGGCCCGTGCCCGAGGCCGCATGCAGCGCATGGCGCCCGATGCGGTTGTCGCACAGGATCCCATAGCCCGGACGGCCATCCTGCACCTTGAGTGCGGCCTCGAGGCACAGCTCCTTGAAGGCCCCGCCTTTTTTCAGCGTATAGCCCTCCATCTCCTCGAGCTGCATCCGGTGATCGAAGGCGAACACCCGCATCTCGGAGAAGTCGCCGCCATGGCTGCGATGGCGGTTGGTTGCCCAGTGGATCTGCTCGAGCTCGGCATCATTGCGCAGATCGGGCTGGATCACGCCGCGGCTCAGGAAGAACTCCAGCTCCTCGAGCGAGGGATAGGCCGGCGTGCAGCCATGGCGCGAGACCGCAAAGGCCCCGCAGGCATTGGCATATTCGAGCGCCTTCGGCCAGGTCTCGCCATCGAGCCAGCCCTTCAGGAGGCCGGAGAAGAACCCGTCGCCCGCGCCCAGCACATTGAACACCTCGATCGGGAAGCCCGGGCCCGTCTGGCCCTCGTCAAGGCTCTCGGGGATCGCGCCTTCAAAGGCCGCAGCCCCCGCCGCCCCGCGTTTGCAGATCAGCGTCGCATTCGACACCGCCCGCACCGCCTTGAGCGCCGCGATCGTATCGGTCGTGCCACCCGCGATATGGAACTCTTCCTCGGTGCCCACGATCAGGTCGAAATAATGCAAGGACTTCTGCAACTTGGCCGTCACTTCGGCGCTTTCCACAAAGCGGCTCTCGCCATCGCCATGGCCCGCAACCCCCCAGAGATTGGGGCGGTAATCGATATCGAGCGCCGTCTGCGCACCGTGTTTGCGCGCCAGCGCCAGCGCTTTCAGCGTCGCCGCTTCCGTCTTGGGGTTCGACAGATGCGTGCCCGTCGCCACCACCGAGCGCGTGCGCCCGATCAGATCTTCCGAGATGTCATCCTCGCACAGCGCCATATCCGCGCAGTTCTCGCGGTAGAAGATCAGCGGGAATTGCTCCTCGTCGCGGATCCCCAGAATCACCAGCGCCGTCAGACGCTCGGGATCCGTGGTCACACCCTCGACATTCACCCCGTGACGCACCAACTCCTCGCGGATGAACCGACCCATATGCTCGTCGCCAACCCGCGTGATCAGACCCGAGTTCAACCCAAGACGCGCCGTCCCGCAGGCGATATTCGTCGGAGACCCGCCAATATATTTCTCAAATGACCCCATATCCTCCAGACGACCCCCAACCTGAGAGCCGTAAAGGTCAACGCCAGCGCGACCAATCGTAATTACATCCAATGGTTTCATAATGTCCGTCCAATTCTTGCAGGGCGCTGGTGAGGCCCCTAGGCCGACCGGAGGACCACGCTTCCGACCGGGCTTTTACCTGCGGTGATACCGCGTTTCAGGCATCCGCGGCGGCGACTGCCTCGCGCATATAGGCAAGGCTCGCCGCAATCTGCGCCTCGGGATCCTTGGCCAGATGCACCTCCTCCGCGAAAGGCTCGACGGAGAAGGCTCCCTGATAGCCAAGCTCGATCAGCTTGCGGATCTGGGCGATATTTTCGAGCCGGTCTGCGCCATCGACATGCACCCGATGTGCATCGAGCATATCCTCGACGGCCACCTCCGGATCGGCCACGCCCGACAGATGCACCAGACCGGTGATTTCGGGGAAGAACTCGGTCTCGGAGGCCAGATGATGGTGGAAGGTGTCATGCATCAGTTTGTAGGTGCCCATGCCATCCGCCGCCTCGATGGCCTTCACCGCCACCGATTTCAGACGCAGCGAGGAGACCGGAAAGCCCAGCGGCTCGACAAGCCCCGTGAGGCCGCGCGCCTCGAGCACCGGTTTCATGGCCTGGAGCGCCGCGACGGTGTCCTCGAAGGAGACCGGCGTGCCGTCATTGAGCGGGCACATCACCAGCGCCTTAGCCCCGCAGGAGGCGGCATAATCGGCCATCGCCTCGGCACGGGCAGGCAGGTCGCCCGACCAGGCATTGAACGGATAGAGCGCGTTGATCGAGAGGATCGTGATCCCGTATTCCTCGGCCAGCGCCCGCACCTCGGCGGGGGCCATCGTGCCCAGGATATCGGGAATGTCGTTACGGATCTCGACCTCGGTCACGCCCTGACGGCGGCACAGCGCAAAGAATTCGGCCAGCGACAGTTTCGGTGTGCAGATATGATTGAGTGCAAAACGCATGATCTCACCTTTGGCAAAGGGTTCAGTTATAGAGAGCGGGGCGGGTTGGCAGGGTGATCGGGATGATCGTGCCCTCGTTATCCTGTGCGGTGACGCAGGCATCGGAGGTGATCGCCGCGACATAGCCATCCCATGCCGAGGGTCCCGAGGCGGTGCCCGCCTGCGCGGCCGCGATGAAGTCCTTCAGCTCGACATCATAGCTCGCGACGAAACGGTCCTTCCAGTCGGTCAGGATATCGTTCTTCAGCTCGGCACCCAGACGCTTGGTGATGGCCATCGGCTCGGGCAGATTGGCAAGCCCCTCCTCGCCCACGACCTGACACTGGATGTCATAGCCATAGGTGCAATTCACGAAGACCTCGACATCGATCCGCACGCCTTTGGCCGTTTCCAGCAGAACCACCTGCGGATCGCGCAGCTTGGCATGGGCCTTCGAGGAGGCGCGCGGGAACACCACCTGCGCCGAGACATAGTCATCATCCAGCAGCCAGCGCAGCACATCGATCTCGTGGATCAGCGTGTCATGGATCGCCATCGGCGTCAGATAGGCTTCGGGCACGGACGGGTTGCGATGGGCGGCATGGACCATCAGCGGTGTGCCGATCTGCGTATCGACCACCTCCTTGAGCATCCGGTAGCCCGCATCGTAGCGGCGCATGAACCCGACCTGCACGAGGCGCTTTCCATGCGCCACTTCCGCATCGACGATGCGCTTGGCCCCCTCGGCGGTCGTGGCCAGCGGCTTCTCGCAGAAACAGGGTTTGCCCGCGGCAATCGCGGCCAGAACATAGGCCTCATGGGTCGAGCCTGTCGAGGTGACGAGGATGGCGTCCACATCCGCAGCTGCGATCAGCTCCTCGCCCGTGGCATAGACGGTGGCTTCGGGCGCGAGATCGGCCTGCGCGGCGCGGGCCGCATCGAAACTGTAATCGGCCAGCGCCACCACGTGGGCCCCTGCCAGAACCTGTTGCAGACGGCGCGTATGATCGCGCCCGATCATGCCGGTGCCGATAACACCTACTCTTACGGTCATAGGATTGATCCTTATCAGAAATATTTCGCGATATAGCTTTTGGTCGAGGCCAGCATGGAGGCGGCGCTTGCCTCGGCGCGGTCCTCCCAGGCAAAGACGCAATTCGACAGCACACCGTCGAACTCCATATCGGCCAGTGTCTTGAAGAAGAGATCCCAGTCGATCTCGCCCTGCCCGATATCCAGATGCTGGTGCACCCGCACCTTGGATTCCGGCGGGTTCACGATATAGCGCAGCTCCGACGACTTGTTATGGTCATAGGTGTCGGCCAGACGCACATGGACCAGATGGCCCGCCGTGGCGCGCAGGTTCGCTTCCATATCGGGGCCGTAGAAGAAGGTATGCGGCGCGATGAAAGACGCCTTCACCGAAGGCGAATTGATCGTCTTGATGATATCGATGGCCGGCGCGATCTCCTCGAGCCAGTCTTCGGGATGGGCTTCCAGCGACAGCGTCAGCCCCTCCCGCTCGAGGATCGGCACGAGGAGATCCATCGCGCGGAAGAACTGCATCTCGCAGGTCTCGGGGCGGTGCAGGCCCGAACGGTCATTCAGCGAGCGGTTGGGCGAGCCCCCGCGGCCGAATTCGGAGACGAACATCGGGCAGTCCATCTCGATCGCGATCTCGATGGCGCGTTTCCAGTTGTCGATCGCGTTCTCCCATTCATCGGGATAAGGGCTGGCCCAGCGATACATCGGCTGCAGCGTCGCCAGACCCACGCCATGGTCCTTCAGCGCTTTTTTGAAGCTGGCAATCCGCTCGGGATAGACCTTGGGGCGCGTCCACCAAGACAGGAAATCGGGGCGCGGCGAGAGTTCGATATAATCGTAACCCAGCTCGGCGGTCTTGCGGCAGGTCTCCTCCAGCGAAAGATGGCGGATCATATGCGGGTCTAGCGTATGTTTCATGAAAACTCCGGTCGTCTTGTGGCGGGCAGGCCCCGCCACGCTGTGTCAGTTATACTGGTCGAGCGTGTCGGGGGTGACGGGCTCGAACGGCACCCAGATATTGCCCTCGACACTCTGGCCCGCGGCCATGTCGAGCGCGGTCTGCAACGTCACCTGCCCCTGTTTCGTCGCGTTCTGGAACACGGTCACATCCAGATCGCCCGCGCGCATCGCGGCCAGCCCGTCGGGCGTGGCATCAATCCCCGCCACCACGATCCGGTCCATATCGGCCCCTGCCGCGCGCAGCGACTGGATCGCCCCGATCGCCATCTCGTCATTATTCGAGATGATCGCATCGAAGGGGATGCCCGCCGTCAGCCAGTTGGTGGTCAGATCCGCGCCTTGGGTGCGGTTCCAGTTGCCCACCTGCTTGTCGACGATCTCCATCCCGTCACAGGGGGCTTGGGAGATCACCTCCTCGATATCGCGGGTGCGCACCATCGAGGCCTCGTTCTCCAGAGGGCCCATCAGCACCAGCACCTTGCCCTTCCCCCCCAGCATCTCGCAGACGGCCCTTGTCTGCATGGTGCCCGACTGTTTCTCGTCGGAGCCCACGAAGGAGGCGCCCTCGGGCATGTTCTCGTGCTCGGCGGGCGGGTGGTTGACATAGACGATGGGGATGCCCGCATCGCGCGCGACCGCCGTCATCGCGGGCGTGGCCGCCCCATCCACCGGATTGACGATGATCGCATCGACGCCATTGGCCACCATGTTCTGCACCTGATTGAGCTGGCGGGCCACATCGAGCTGGGCATCCTCGACCGAGAGCGTCAGATCGGAATGGGTCGCGGCCTCGCTGCGGATACCGTCCAGCAGAATGGTGAGGAAGGGGTTGTCGAAACTGGTCATCGACACACCCACGGTTGTCTCGGCATGGGCCATCCCCGCCGTCAGGGCAGTGCCTAGCGCGAGGGCTGCAAGTCTGGTCTTCATTGTCTCTCTCCCGTTGATAGATAATCGTCATGGCTCACACGGGGCGGCCTCTCGCCGCACCGCGGGGGAGGTTATTTCTTGATGCGTTTTTTCTGGCGGTAGGTGTCCACGACCACGGCGGCCACGATGATCACGCCCTTGATCATTTCCTGGTAATAGGCGTCGAGCCGGAGGAAGGTGAACCCCGAGATGATGACCCCGAAGATCACCATGCCGATCGAGGTCCCGATGATCGAGCCGCGTCCACCTGCCAGAGACGTGCCGCCGATCACCGCCATCGCAATGGCGTCGAGTTCATACATCAGGCCCATGCCGGCCTGCGCGGTCTGGCCGCGGGCGGCGACCACGATGCCCGCAAGCGCGGCAAGCATGGCCGCGACCATATAGAGCTTGATAATATGGCGCTCGACATTGATCCCCGAGACACGCGCGGCCTGCGGATTGGCGCCAATCGCATAGGTAAACTTGCCATAGCGGGTATATTTCATCGCGATATGGAAGATTACAGCCACCGCGATGAAGATATAGACGGGCGTCATTCCCTTGCCGAGCATCGCATAGCTCTCGGTGGGGAAAGAGATCGGCTGTCCCTTGGTATACCATTTGGCGAAACCGCGCGCTGCCACCATCATCCCCAAAGTCGCGATGAAGGGCGGGATCTTGGTATAGGCGATAAGCCAGCCATTGATGAAACCGGCCACCGCCCCGCAAGCAAGCCCGATCAGGATCGGCACGATCACCGGCATATCGGTCAGCGCCGGATAGACCGCCCGCGCATATTCCGCCGATTGCGCGAAGGACATCGAGACCATCGCGACGGCCCCCACGACCGAGCCCGAGGACAGGTCGATCCCCCCCGAGATGATGACCTGCGTCACCCCCACGGCGATGATCCCCACCACCGAGACCTGCAGGATCATGATCTTCAGACGGCCGATATTGGCCAGAAAGGACTGGCCCTGAAAGATCCAGCCCAAAATCTCGAAAACAATGGCAATCCCGACAAGCACCAGCAGGATATTCACCTCCTGCGGCAACTTGCGATGCGCCGTGCCCCGCGCATCCTCCATATTTACATCTTGCGTCGCCATAATGGCATTCCTCCCTAACTCCCCTGACTTGCGGCGTTATTTCGCCGCAAGCTCCATCACACGCACCTGATCGGCCTCCGCCCGATCAAGGAAGCCACTCACATGGCCCTCGTGCATCACCATGATCCTGTCCGACATGCCCAAGACCTCCGGCAGTTCCGACGAGATCATCAGCACCGCCACCCCCTGCCCTGCCAGCTGGGTGATCAGACGGTGGATCTCGGATTTCGCGCCCACATCGATCCCGCGCGTCGGCTCGTCGAGAATGAGGATGCGCGGATTGGTCAGAAGCCAGCGCGCGATCAGCAGCTTCTGCTGGTTTCCGCCCGAGAGATTTTCCACCGTCTCCGCCAGATTGGGGGTCTTCACCCGCAGCTTGGCGGCATAATCTTCGGCCAGCGCCTCGATTTCCTTCTGTTTTACAAAACCCAGACCGCTGACCTTGTCGCGCGTCAGAAGCGCCATCTGGATATTGGCCAGACAGTCGAGTTGCAGGAAACAGCCCGTCTCCTTGCGATCCTCGGTCAGGAAGGCCAGCCCGTGTTCCATCGCCACCTGAGGCGAGGCCATCGCGACGGGCACCCCGTCGATCAGGATCTCGCCCGAAGCGGCAGGGGTCACACCGAAGATCGCCTCGGCCACATTCGAGCGCCCCGACCCCACGAGCCCTGCCAGCCCGAGGATCTCGCCCCGGCGCAGGCTGAAGCTGACATCATGGAACGTCCCCGGCAATGTGAGCCCGCGGACCTCGAGGATGGTTTCCCCAATCTCGCAGTCGATCTTGGGAAACATATCGGTGATCTCGCGGCCCACCATCATGCGGATGATGTCGTCGCGGGTCACGTCGCTGGCACTGACGGTCGCGATATACTGGCCATCACGGAAGACGGTCAGCTCATCTGCAATCTCGAACAGCTCGTTCATCTTATGGGTGATATAGACGATCCCCACGCCTTTCGCGCGCAGATCGCGGATGATGGCGAAGAGATGTTCGACCTCGGTCTCGGTGATCGCCGAGCTGGGTTCATCCATGATCAGCACATCGGAATTGTAGCTCACCGCCTTGGCGATCTCGACCATCTGCTTTTGCGCGACCGTCAGATCGCCCACCATCGCCGCCGGATCGAGCCCGATATTCAGATCGTCGAACAGCGCCTGCGTCACCGCCCGCATACGCGCATGATCGACCAGACCGAACCCGTTCTTCGGCTCGCGCCGGATCCAGATATTCTCGGCCACCGTCATGGTGTTCATCAGGTTCAGCTCCTGATGGATCATCGCGATACCGGAGTTGAGCGCATCTACGGGCGTCTTGATATCCAGAGGCCGCCCCGCAAAACGCACCTCGCCGCGATCGGGCGTATAGACGCCGGCGATGATCTTCATCAGCGTCGATTTGCCCGCGCCGTTCTCGCCCATCAGCGCATGGACCGTGCCCGGACGGATGCGCAGCTGCACATCATCGAGCGCCACCACGCCGGGAAACTCCTTACGAACCTTATCGACTTCCAGAATATACTCGCCCTGATAGGGTTCGTGGGCAAAGGCCTTGGCACCATCTGGCATGTGATCCTCCCTCTCGCATACGGAAAGGGGGCGCGGACGCCCCCTCTGGGCCTCAGTTCTTGGCGGTGTAATCGGCAAGATTGTCGGGGGTGACGAGCTCGAAGGGCACATAGACAGTGCGCTCCAGATCCTCGCCGCGCGCAAGGCTGAGTGCCGCATCAACCGCGCCACGCCCCTGCCCCGCCGCATTCTGGAAGACGGTCACATCCAGATCGCCCTGCGACATGGCGGTCAGCGCATCGGCCGTGGCATCGACCCCGCCCACGACCACATCCTCCATCGGGATGCCTGCGGTTTTCAGCGCCTGAATGGCCCCGATCGCCATCTCGTCGTTATTGGAGATAACCGCATCGAATTGCAGGCCCGCCGAAAGCCAGTTGGTCATCAGGTCGGTGCCCATCGTGCGCGACCACATCGCGGTCTGCTGGTCGACGATCTCGATAAACGAACAGTCATCGGTGGCGATCACGTCATGGATGTCCTGCGTGCGCATCCGCGCCGCCTGATTGGAGAGTTCCCCCATCATCACCAAAGCCTTGGCACCCTCGCCCTTGCCCTGTTCTTTCAGAAGGCGGCAGACTTCCTGCGCCTCCAGCGTGCCCGATTCCTTCTCGTCCGAGCCTACAAAAGCCTGGTTATCGGGAAGCTGGTCGAGATTGACCGGAATGCGGTTGACATAGACGAGCGGGATGCCGGCATCGGCTGCGGCCTGGCTCATGGCCATCGTGGCGTCAGTATCCACCGGGTTAACGATGATGGCATCAACGCCAAGCGCCACAAAATTCTGGATCTGGTTCAATTGCTTGCCCACATCATTCTGGGCATCCTCGACCTGCAGGGTCACCCCTTCGAGCCCCTCGCCATAACCAATCATCCCGTTGCGCAGCACGGTCAGGAAATTATCGTCGAACAGGGCCATGGACACGCCGATATTCTCTGCATGCACGGCACCAGCCATCGATGCCGCCAAAGCGGTCGATACCAAAAGCGTTTTCATATGTTCTCCTCCAGATACGACGTCCGGCAGCGTCGCTCAGGTCTTGCCGGATGATCGGGACTACGGGCCGCTCCCATGCGGCGCGATACATGCCCCGATAGCACCGCAGCGGCTCCTCTCCGCTTTGGCGCTAGGGAAAGATCCCGATTCCGTTAACATCCGTCAATCATGTTGAAACGTCATGGCGCTTCATTCGTGAGAGATAGAGACAGCGGAAATGAAAGAAACCCATCATCATACAATCTCCGAGGTCCACAGCTGCGGCGGGAAGAACCGCTGCCCCGGAACGGCAGCCGTGCCATTCTCATGGGTCGAAACGATGACATCGAGCAATTCGCGCACCAGATCCTCGATCGGAGTGCCAAAGACCATTGCGGCATAGCCGTCCTGAAGGGCCAGCCGTGATTCCGGCGTCAACTCGTTCACGATCAGCAGGACTTCCTCCGGCCCGCGCGTCTCGCGGAGCGCCGAGATCGCGCCCTCCATCCCGCCTCCCGCCACATAAAGGCCGCAGAGATCGGGATGTCGGTCGAGCAGTTCCAGCGTCGCCTCATGGGTCAATGCCCGCGTTTCCAGATTGATCTGGGTGTCGATCATTTCGAATTCGGGGGCCACATCGCGCAGATAGGAGCGAAACCCCGTCTCGCGCATCACATGCCCATGATAGCGCGAGCTGCCGATAAACAGCGCGACCTTGCCGGGCCGCTTGCTGATCTTCGAGATACACCATCCCGCCTGCCGTCCGATCTTGAGATTGTTCATGCCGAAATAGCTCTCGCGCACCCCCTGCGCGAAATCCGACAAAAGCGAAAACACCGGAATACCTGCGGCCTTGAGCACCCCCACGGCCGCCGTGATCCGGTGATGGTCGACGCCTGTGGCTGCAACCGCATCGACCCGCCCGGTCAGGCCCTCCAGAATATCGGCCAACTCCGCCGGATCAGTCGATTGAGGATGATGGAAGACAAGCTGTATGCGGCGGGTCAGGATCGCCTGCACCTGCCGCTCGAAGGCGCTGATGAATTCGAGATAGAAACTATGCCTGGGTTTTTGCAGCACCACCCCAAGGCGGAGGGTCGGCCGGTCCGCCAGAATGCGCTGCCGGATCATATTGCTGCCATGATAGCCGATAGTTACGGCCGCCTGATGAACCTTCTTGGCGGTCTCCTCGCGCACGGGCGAGCGCCCGTTGAGCACGCGATCGACTGTCGCCACACTGACCCCAGCGGCCCGCGCCAGATCCGTAATCGTCGGTCTGCCCATCTGTTTCCCCTCCCCGAGCAAAAGCCCCACATGTCTCCTCGGCTCTACTGATGCCGGAAGTTCAGCAGAAAATGAAATACTGTCATCATCAGGCTTTCATTTTCTATCAAATCTGCAAGTTTCCTGCGGGATAGCCGGAAATCATATGTTGAACGGTCGCAAGCCAGCCCGTTGCCGCGTGGCCGGTCCGGCAAGACGCTCCCGCGCCCTCTGATGGAAGACAACGCGACTATTCTTTTGCGATTGCGCGCTTTTCTGAGACATTACAATCGGTCGGGATAGAAGAGATTCTGCCCCGTGTTTTATGACATGCGCCCGCCACGATTTTTCTTGGGGGGGTCTGAAACATCATTAGATCCCAGAAACCTGATAAGCAAATCCATGATGAGCCTTCGCGCTTCTCGCGCTGAGCCGCGATACCGGTTTGTTGGGCGAGATGATTGGCGTCACTGCGAGCACCTGATGGAGTTCGATATTGGCGCGGACCGGTGCGTATTGGCTGTCTTTCTCTAAGACACGCCGAGCGATCGCAAAGGCGCGGATCGCTATTAATGAGGAGACCTATGTTCATAGCGTTTCGAGGCGATCCGTAGATAATCTGATACAGGCGATGAATGTGTCGGCCCTTTCATGACACCACCTATCGAAGGCACCGGCCCTTTCTCCGGATCGATACGAGCAGGATCAAAGTGCGCCAGCTGAGTTCATCAGCATCGCCGTCACCATTGTGGTGAGGGTTGAGACCGATGGCAGGTATGAAGCTTCGGGAATATCTGTAAGGGCGTCAGAGGCCGAGCTTCCGGACCGAGTTCTTGCGCGATCTTGTACATCGCGGCCTGCCGATGTCTAGCTGATCCCACCCAATGCACACGCAAGTAGAAACGCGGCTACATCGCAGGGGCTCTCGACGATATAACAAAAATGCCACGGCCATTGTTAGCGCATTGCCTTGGTCCATATGGGCCAAGAGCAGCAGGCATGTGGTCTCGGCCTTCGTAAGCCCTTGCACGAGCCGCTATCCGAATGAAGCAGACCGAAGAATAGACCGGCCTGCGCGACCCGACAGTAAGGTCAAGCCCCCTTTGGAACTACACCATCACATGGAACCTGAGCCCGAGTTGGTCTTCCAGGCATTAAGCAACATCTTGCGCGAACCCGTCGTGATCTCCCAGACCCGTATCGGTGAGCGGAATATGGAAGCGGTCCACGACCTGTGTCAGTTGCAACGCTTCGCGTTCGAGCGCGCCGCAGGCCGCTGCTGTCTCCTCGAACATCGCTGCATTCTTTTGAGTCGTCCCGTCCAGCTGTCCGACCGCGGAATTGATCTCGCCAATCCCCGAGAGCTGCTCATCCGATGTTGCGGAAATCCCCGCGACATTCTCCGAGATTTCTTTCACGAAACTTACGATATTCTCCAGCGCTTCGCTGACCTGACCAACCGAGGCCACGCCGTTCTGAACATGGCTGTTCGATGCAGCGATCAGACCGTTGATCTGGCTGGCGGCCTCTCCCGCCCGTAATGCAAGGGCGCGCACTTCGGACGCCACGACTGCAAACCCACGCCCTGCTTCACCCGCCCGTGCTGCTTCGACCCCTGCATTGAGCGCAAGCAGGTTGGTCTGGAATGCGATATCGTCGAGAACCGAGGTGATCTTGCTGATTTCCTGTGACGAATGTTCGATGCTGCCCATTGCGGAGACGGCGTCGGTAACGATGCTTCGGCTCGTTTCGGCACTTTCACGGGCCGATATGACCCGCATATTCGCACGTTTTGCGCTTTCGGTCGAAGACGAAACGGAGGCCGTCAACTCATTCAGCGCCGCAGCTGTTTCTTCAAGCGTGGCCGCGGTGGATTCCGTGCGCCGGGATAGATCGGAGGAGGCTTGCGCGATCTCCGTGGACGAGGCGCCGATAACCGACACAGAATCCGTCACCTGCCGGATGACCTCGCCCAGATTACCGATCGCAACATTGAAGTCATGGCGCAAGGCTTCGTAATCGGCCGGAAATTCTTCGTTGATGCGATGCGCGAGATTACCTTGCGACAAAGCGGCCAGCCCTTGGGCGAGAGCCGTGACGACCTGTCTCGTCTCGCGGGCTTGCTGTGCCTGTCGAGCCTCTTCCTGCTGACGTTGCGCCTCGATCCGCGCAGCATCCTCCCGCGCGCGCGCATCCTCATGGGCCTGACGCTGTTTCTCGCGGGCCTCTTCTTCCTCTTCGCGGCGGCGCGCCTCCTCGGCAGCAGCTTTCTCGCGGGCACGATCTGCGAGTTCGCGGTCTTTTTCTTCCTGTTGCAGGCGTTTCTGGTCAAGTGCGTTGTTGCGGAAAATCGATAGGGCCGTTGCTAACCGGCCCAACTCGCCGCTACTGGGCAGCCCGTTTACCGGAGCCAGATCGCCTTGGGAAAGGCGTTCCGTCACGCGTGTGATCAGATTGAGCGGCTTGATGATCATGACCCATGCAAATGCCGGAGCGATCACGATAATGATAAGAGCAAGTATACCGATGCCGCCAATCTGCGTCTGTGCGGACGAGACGTCTGCCGATATCATCTTGGAAATTTCGATGATGGCTGAGCGTGCACCATTCGCCTCTGTCGCAATCAGATCGGCAATTTCCGTGACGTTTTGCGCGGCATCTATCTGGGCTTCGCCCGCACGGGTGCTTGCCGCAAAACCGAGGGCACGGTTGGCCGCAAGTCCGGTCTCGGGGTCCGCCAGTTTTACCAGATGGCCGATCCGGCCCTGTAGTTCGGGATCTGCGGTCGCACTAAGGGCGGTCAGCTCTCTTCCCGCTGTCACGAGTACGGTTTGCCGGCGTGCCAACTCGAGCGGGTCTCGTGCCAAGGCGGTGTGAAGCGCCTCGGCAAAGAAGTGCTTCGTACTAGCGTCCAATGCGCCCATGTTCCGGATCATCCGGACCTGTTCGTCCAGAAGGGAACGTAACGCCGTCTGGTTGGCCGTTTTTGTATCGTCACCTTTGATGATCAGATCGAAGCCGATATCATCAAGGGCCGTGTTGAGTTGGAGTTCTGCCAGGCGCCGCAACTCGAAGATTTCGGCGGTATCCACGGAGCTCGCCGCACTCCATGAGGTAAAGACGGGCATCAGGCGGGTCTGCAAATTTGTGACTGCGGCGGCGGCAGGTTGCGTCTGCTCGGATGTTGCCAGATCTTGCAAAAGCTCCGTCAGGCTGTTGCTCGAGGCCTGCGCAATATCCGCCAGAATGGACCGGATCGCTGGATCTGCCGTCTGTACCGCGCTCAGCGCAAGTCCCGAGATCAGGTTCATTTCCGCCCGTGCCTGTAAAGCGGTCGTCAGCTGCGCTACATCCTGATCCAAAAGGGTTGTCAGGTTTTCATCCACTTGGGATATCGTATCCTCCCCGCTCAAGACCATGTCGAAATAGGCGTTGTCTACCGCATCCGCCAGCGCCGTGGCGACATCGACCTCAAGCCCGGCCGCCTCCTCGACAGCATGGGAAATCATCTCCTCTTGCTGATATTCGTCGGCGCGCGCGGCACGCAGGGTGTTCAGGGCGGCATCGGTTTTGGCTAAAGCGTCCATCAAGGCCTGCTGACGCTCCGCCGGCAGACCCGAGATGATCTCTCTTGTCTCATCAAGCGTTTTCTCGGTCTCTTCTCCGATCGTGCGCAGCGCCTCTGCAGACGGGGCCGTCATCAGATCAATCAGATGTCCCCGCATCTTGCCTGCCGTTGCTGTAATTCGAGCACTATCTTGCAAAAGCGGCAAACGGTTTGCTGTAAAGTCCGTCACTGCACCTGAAATGGACTGGAACACGGTCCATCCAATGACCACTGCGGTGATTGTCATCGCACCGATAACGGCAATGATCATCATGACGCGCAGCATGATACTTCCAAATAACTTCTTCGCCAGTGGCATGCAGAGAACTTTCCAAACTCTAGAAATCGGAGAGATCGATGTCCCCCGCTTGCTCTACAAGCGGGGGCAGCTATCAGATATCAGCCATCGCCCAATGCGAGCGGCTTGAAGGAACCATCCGCCTGAATCTCGGTCAGGAACACGTCATCCGAGCCCTGATTGTCGCCGGCGCCATAAGTGAGCGAGAAGCCCCCCAGATCGAGTGTGCCCAGATCTTGCAATGCGGCCAGGTAGCTTTCGCGGGTCACATCGGTCCCCGCTTTTTCGAGCGCAGCCAATGCAACACGGCCGGTGATATAGCCTTCGAGCGTCACGAAGCCCGGTGCAGCATCGGGCGCGACCGTTTTCAGGGCGGCCTGATATTGCTTCACGAGCGGCAGGCTGTCATCCCACGGGAAGGGCACGACCTGGCTGATAATGACGCCCTCGCCTTCTGCTCCGAGCTCTTTGGAGAGCGCATCGGACCCCACGAAGGAAATATTCACGAAGACCGCATCCATCTTCATCTTATGGGCCAGTTTGATGAATTCCGCGATGGGTTTATAGGCCCCCACCATCACAACGGCCTGCGGATTGGCCTTGCGGATATCCAGAAGCGCGGTCTTCACCGCGACCGTGTTGCGGGTGTAGGTGCCCTCTGCCACCAGCGACATACCGCGATCGGTCAACGCCTTGGTCACGCCCTCGAGCCCGACGCGGCCGAACCCGTCATCCTGATAAAGAATGGCGATATCTTTCAGGCCCAGAGTGCCCACCAGATAATCGATCCAGACTTTGGTCTCGGCGCCATAGGTAGCACGGATATTCACCACATTGGTCAATTTGGGGTCGCGGAGGAAGCCCGCACCGGTGAACGGGCCGATATAGGGCATGCCCGCCTCGGTGGCCAAGGGCTGTGTGGCCTGTGTCGTGGGGGTGCCGACCGGACCGATCAGCCCCAGATAGTCGTTGCCGGTGATGACGCTGCGCACCTGCTCGACAGAGCGGTCGGGTTCGTAGCCATCGTCGAAGCCCTCGACCGAAACCTTGCGCCCGTTGACGCCGCCTGCGGCATTAGCCTCTTCGAAGGCGGCCTTGATGCCAAGGTTCATCCCCGTCCCCAGAGCGGCTGCAGGCCCCTCCATTGCGGCCACCTGCGCAAAGCTCACCGAACTGTCGGTCACACCCTGCTCTGCCCAGACCGGCGCCGCCGCAATGACGGATGCTGCCGTCAGCGCACCCCAAAATGACTTGATCATTCTCATCCCTTCCCGCGATTGATGTCGGCAGCAGGATGACAACCAAAAGTTTTTTATCCCTTATCGGCACACGTTTTTGGAGAACGTGGTAAACAATTCCCGAAATGCAGGGACCATCCCTCAACGGAGACGCGGATCCGCCTCGGTGCCAAAGCGAATCCTCGACTCTCCGGATCGATAAAATTATAAGAACATAACAGGAACAAAAAGGACCTGTCATGTTTGCTGCACAGGACAGACGCATCATCAGCATGTGGTTTCCAAGACTGGCCACAGACCGCGTTTTACGCGGCTCTTCCGTCACGGGCCCCTTCGCACTGACGCTGCGCGTGGTCAATGCCGAACGCCTCAGCTGCCTGAACGATGCGGCCGAGAAGGCAGGTCTGGCGCGCGGGATGAGTGCGGCCGATGCCCGTGCCTTCTGCCCCGATCTCCTCACTGCCCCTGCCCGCCCCGATCTCGATGCCCGTTTCCTGTCGGGGCTGCGCCGATGGGCGTTGCGCTATTGTCCCTGGGTCGGGCGCGAGGGCGCGGATGGGCTGGTGCTGGATGTGACGGGCTCCACGCATCTCTTTGGCGGCGAGGCGCAGATGCTGGAGGATATGCGCGCGCGCGCGCTCCGCACCGGTCTGACCTTGCGGTTGGGGGCCGGACATACCCGCGGCGCGGCATGGGCTTTTGCGCATTACGGGCAAGGACATATACAGGATCTGGCCGAGCTGCCGGTGGCCGCGCTGCGGATTGATCCGCAGACTGTCACCGCCCTCCAGCGGCTGGGGCTGCGCCAGATCGGCGATCTGCAGAGCGCGGCCCGCGCGCCTCTGGCGCGGCGTTTCGGGGTGGGGCTGATGGAACGGCTCGATCAGGCGATGGGCATCATGCCCGAACCGGTCACTCCCGAGGAGGAAGCCCCCAGCTTTGCCACCCGCATGAGCCTGCCCGAGCCGATCGGGCTCAGCGCCGATGTCATGGGCGGGGTCGAGCGGTTGCTGGTGCCGCTTTGCGACAAGCTCGCCCGCCATGAGAAAGGCGCGCGCCGATTGCTCCTGACGCTGCGCCGTGTCGATCAGGCGAGCCAGCAGGTCGAGTTGCGTCTGGCTGCCCCCATGCGCGATCCCGCCCGTATCCTGCCGCTTTTCGCGCGCGGGGTGGCGGAGGTCGATGCAGGGTTCGGCATCGATATGCTGCGCCTCGAAGCGGTGGGGATCGAACCTCTGGCCATGGTCCAGCTGGGCCATGCGCGCCGTAATCCCGACCAGCTAGACGATCTGGTAACCCGTCTGGGCACACGGATCGGGCTGGAGAACATCCAGCGCTTCCTACCCGCCGAAAGCCATATCCCCGAACGCGCCTTCACCCTTGCGGCCGCCGCCTTCAGCACGCCCGATCCGGCATGGAGCGCGCCCCGCCCGCGCCCCGTGCAGATTTTCCCGCCCGAGCCGGTCACCGGCACCATGGGAGAGGAGACCCCGCGCCCGCCCGCCCGTTTCCGCTGGCGGCGCATGGGCTTCGAGACCGGTCGCACCACCGGCCCCGAACGCATCGCCCCCGAATGGTGGCTGCCCGATGAGGGCCGCCATGCGGGGCTGCGCGATTACTGGCAGGTGGACACGCGCGAGGGCCGCAGGCTCTGGCTGTTCTATACGCCGCAAAATCCCGCATGGTTCGTCCAGGGAGAATTCGCATGAGCTATGCCGAACTCTGTGTCACCTCCAATTTCACCTTCCTCACCGGTGCCTCGCATCCCGAGGAGCTGATGCTGCGCGCGACCGAGCTGGGGCTCGAGGCGATTGCCCTCACCGACCGCAACTCTCTGGCGGGTGTGGTGCGGGCCTATTCGGCGCTCAAGGCGCTGCGCGAGGAGATGACGCAAAGCCTGCGGGTGCGATCCTCTTCGCAGGTCGATACCTGTTCGCGCCAGGAGATGGGCCAGCCCAAGGATCTGCCGGTGCCGCCCGCGCCCAGACTACCGCGGCTCATCGTGGGGGCGCGGCTGGTGCTGCGCGATGATCCGGTCGAATGGGTGGCGCTGCCCACCGATCTGGCCGCCTATCAGCGGCTCTCGCGGCTCCTCAGCCTTGGTAAAAGGCGCGCGGGAAAGGGCGAGTGCCATCTGGAGCTGGCCGATCTGCTGGAGCACTGCGAGGGGGTGATCCTCATCGCCCTGCCCCCCGCCGATCCTGCACTGGCCGCCCGCCCCTTGGGCCGGATGCAGCGCCGCTATCCGGGCTATGTGTTTACCGGCGCAGCGCCGCGTTATGACGGCTCGGATCAGGCGTGGTTCGATGCCTGCGCGGCCCTCGCGCTACGGGCCTCGGCGCCGATGGTGGCGGTGGGCGATGTGCTCATGCACCGCGCCCATCGCCGCCAGCTGGCCGATGTGCTGACCTGCCTGCGCGAGGGGATGAAGATCGACGATATCGGCACACGCGCCCTGCCCAATGCCGAACGCCGCCTGAAAGGCGCGCCCGATATGGCGCGGCTCTATCACCGCCATCCGGCAGCGCTTAAACGCAGTCTCGAAATCGCGGCGCGCTGCAGCTTCTGCCTGAGCGAGCTGAGCTACCAATATCCGCTCGAGGAGACCGGCGAGGAAACACCCCAGACCCGCCTCGAACGGCTGGCGCAGGAGGGGCTGGCGCGGCGCTATCCGCGCGGGGCAACGGCGCGGGTCTACGGGCTGATGGCCAAGGAGCTGGAACTGGTGGGCGATCTGGGCTACGCGCCCTATTTCCTGACCGTTTATGATATCGTGACCGAGGCACGCAGCCGTGGCATCCTGTGTCAGGGGCGGGGCTCTGCGGCCAATTCGATCCTGTGCTACCTTCTCGGCATCACCGATGTCTCTCCCGATATGATCGGCATGGTCTTCGAGCGGTTCATCTCGCGCCATCGGGGCGAGCCGCCCGATATCGATGTCGATTTCGAGCATGAACGGCGCGAGGAGGTGATCCAGTGGATCTACCAGCGCTACGGGCGCGAGCGGGCGGGGCTCTGCGCCACCGTCATCCATTTCCGCACCCGCGCCGCCATCCGCGAGGTGGGCAAGGTGATGGGGCTGAGCGAGGATGTCACGGCGCGGCTTTCGGGCGATATCTGGGGGATGTCGAATGCCGGAACCGACCTTGACCGCGTGCGCGAGCTGGGCCTCGACCCGAGCGATCATCGCCTCGCGCTGACATTGCGGCTCATTGGCGAGATCATCGGTTTTCCGCGCCATCTGAGCCAGCATGTGGGCGGCTTCATCATCACCCAAGGGCGGCTCGATGACCTCTGCCCGATCGAGAATGCCGCGATGGAGGGGCGCACCTGTATCGAATGGGACAAGGACGATATCGACGCGCTCGGCATTCTCAAGGTGGATGTGCTGTCTTTGGGCATGCTGACCTGCCTGCGCAAGAGTTTCGATCTGCTGGAGGAGCACGAAGGCATCCGGCATAGCCTCGACAGCGTTCCGCAGGACGACGGACCAACCTATGCGATGCTCCAGCGCGCCGATGCGGTGGGGGTGTTTCAGGTGGAAAGCCGCGCACAGATGAACTTCCTGCCGCGGATGAAGCCGAAGGAGTTCTACGATCTGGTGATCGAGGTGGCCATCGTGCGGCCCGGCCCCATCCAGGGCGGCATGGTCAAACCCTATATACGCCGCCGTCAGGGGCTGGAGGCGCCAGAGCCCTTCGGTCCCGAGCTGGAGGCCGTGACCCGCAAGACGCTGGGCGTGCCGCTCTTTCAGGAACAGGCCATGCAGATCGCAGTGATCGGGGCGGGCTATACGGCAGAAGAGGCCGACAAGCTGCGCCGCTCGCTGGCCTCGTTCCGGCGGATGGGCACGATCGGCGAGCATCGCGATCGTTTTGTCCGCGGAATGAAGGCGCGCGGCTATAGCGACGCGGTGGCCGAGGCCTGTTTCGCCCAGATCGAAGGCTTTGCCGATTACGGTTTTCCCGAAAGCCATGCGGCGGCCTTTGCCATGCTGACCTATGTCTCCTCGTGGTTCAAATGCACCTATCCCGCGATCTTCACCTGTGCGCTTCTCAATTCGCAGCCGATGGGGTTTTATGCACCCGCCCAGCTCGTGCGCGATCTGCGCGAGCACGGGGTGGAGGTGCGGCCCATCTGTGTGAACCATTCCGCTTGGGACAACCGGCTGGAACGCCGTGCCGATGGGACGCTGGCCCTGCGGCTCGGGTTCCGCCAGATCAAGGGCTTCCGCGCCGAGGATGCGGACTGGATCACGGGGGCACGCGGCAATGGCTACCCCGACCCCGAGAGCCTGTGGCTCAGGGCGGGCATCGCGCCTGCCGTGCTGGAACGGCTGGCCGAGGCCGATGCCTTCGGCGCGATGGGGCTGACACGGCGTGATGCGCTCTGGGCGGTGAAGGCGATCCGGGCGCCCGCGCCTTTGCCGCTGTTTTCGGACCCGCTTGATGGCGAAGGGCTACGCGAGCCTGTGGTCACGCTCCCCAATATGCATCTGGGCGAGGAGGTGGTGGAGGATTATGTCGCCATGCGGCTGACCTTGCGCGCCCATCCGATGGAGCTGTTGCGCCCCTCCCTGCCCGAGACCCTGCCCCATGACCGGCTGACGGACGCGCCCTTGCGTCTGACCAAGATCTGCGGCCTCGTGATCACCCGCCAGCGCCCCGGCACCGCCTCTGGCGTGGTATTCCTCACGCTTGAGGACGAGACGGGGGTGGCCAATGTGGTGGTCTGGCCCAAGGTCTATCAACAGTTCCGCCGCGCCGTAATGGGAGGGCGCCTGTTGCGCGTGACCGGCAAACTGCAGCGCGAGGGGATCGTCACCCATCTGATCGCTGCACGGATCGAGGATCTGTCGCACAGGCTCTCGGATCTGGGCCATCCGCTGGAAGATGTGATCGGCCAGACCCAACCGCAGGCCGATGATGCGCCCCGCGCCCGCCCGTCCCAGCCTCGTGGTTCGGCCCGCCACCCGCGCGAGCAGGCCAAACGGCTCTTTCCCAGCCGCGATTTCCATTAAGGTGCCACGATGGCGGGCCATGCACCAGATGCAAGGCGGCTCTGCAAAGAATCGGGCTTTCTGCAACGCGGCACATTGGGTAGTTTAACTCCAACGCAGCCAAGCGCTGCCCAGAATTTCGAAGGCTCTCTCCTCCTCCCTGAGCCTTGGAAACAGGCGGCGATCTCCTCCTCCTCCCTGAGATCGCCGCCGCTCTAACCTCCTCTTGCTTTAATCGATCCTCACGAAATCGCATAATCGGGTTGTTTCGGGCTCTGGATTATTGCCAGTCCGGCAAATCAGGTTGTATGGACTGCAAGGCCCGCCCTTCCCTATCTGCCAGAGACCTGTTCCGCCCATGACCACATCGCCTCCTCCGCATGAAGCCGGCTTCAACAAAGCCGAATGGCCGTTCTACTGGATCACACAGACGTCCTCGCGCTACATGCAGGTGATGGAGGCACGGCTGAAGGCCGAAGGGATGGACATCGCCTACTGGCGGGTGCTGATGTCGCTTTACGAGGACAAGGCACTGTCGATCTCGGAAATCTCGACCCATTGTATCATCAAGGCCAATACGGCGACGAAAATCATCCAGCGGATGACGGCACAGGGGCTGGTGATGACCGGACCGCGGGCCAGCGATGGCCGTGTCACCGAAGTGACCCTGACCGATGCGGGCAACGAGATGCGGATGCGCGCACGCAAGATCGCCGACGAGATCTTCGCCCATGCCTTCACGGGGTTTTCCCGTGAGGAACAGCTGGTGATGAACCTGCTTCTCGAGAAGGTCTTCGTCAATCTCGGCGAGCTGACCGCTTAGGCGCGGCCCGCATCGCTATGGATACGGCGCGTGGCCTGCCATGCGCTGCGCACCAGATCCTCGGTCAGATCGGAGGCCGCATCGCCATTCCCCGCACGGATCGCGGCGATCATCGCGGCATTGGCCTCGATCATCCGCTCCAGCATACCCGCATCGCGGATATAGGCACCATAGCGGTAACGTAGCGCCGAGGTATCGAGCTGACGCAAAAGCCGCGCCAGAACCGGATTGCCGCAGGTCTCGTGCAGCATCATGGTCAGGCGGACATTGGCCTCGAATCCCTCGCTCAGATCCTGCGCCACCAATGCGGTGCGCATCTCGCCAAGACAGGTCTCGAGACGCAACGCGATGGCCTCGTGATCGGGATGTTCGGCCAGAAGCCGTGCACAGCTGCCCTCGAGCGGGATCCGGCACAGGGTGATATCATCGAGCGCCTTGAGCGACATGGGCGTCACGCTGGTCCCCAGTCGGGGCTTGCGTTCGACCAGCCCGCGCCCTTCGAGGATCTGGAATGCCTCACGCAGAGGCGAACGCGAGATCCCGAACCGCTCGCATATCTCGATCTCGCGCAGCTTCTCGCCGGGGCGGAACGCCTCACGGACGATAGCCGCTTCCAGCCGATCTGCAATCTCCGCTCCGATCGAGCGCAGCTTCAACGGCCCGCCTATCTCGTCCATCACACCTCTCCGCGTCCCATCATCCGGCAATCATCCAAGATGTTCTTGCTGCGTCATTTCCGGCCAAACAGCAAGTCCGTCACGACGACAAGGGCGAGAGAGACGATGATCGATACTGTGGAAACGGCGGCGGCCTCGGGCGTGAAGTTGAAGCGCAGGTAATCATAGAGCTGGATCGGGAGAGGAGCAGAACCCGTGCCCTTGAGCATATAGGAGATGCCGAAAGTATCGAAACTAATGATGAAGGCAAAGACCGCCCCCGTCGCAAGACCCGGCGCGATCAATGGCAGGGTGATGCGGCGGAAGGCTACCATGCGGGTAGCCCCCAGGGTGCGCGCGGCCAGCTCGCAGGCATCATCGCGCCCCTGTAGCACCGTCACCACATTGAGGAAGATGAAGGGCAGCGTCATCAGCACATGGCCCGTGAAGAGCGCGATCTTGTGCTCGGTCCCCACCCCGATCTCGAAGAAGAAGAACAAAAGCGCGATCGCCGTCAGGATCTCGGGAAGGATCAGCGGCAGGAGCATCAGGATACGCCAGCCCTCGCGCGCAGGCCCTGCATGGCGCACCACATAAAGCGCGGCCATCGTGCCGATCACCATCGACACCGCCGTGGCCGAGCCCGCCAGAATGCTCGAATAGAGGATCGCGTCGATGAAGACCTTATTGCCCAGGAAGGTCCAGAACCAGCGCAGGGACAGGCCCTGCGGCGGGAAGGTCAGGAAGTTTCCGGCATTGAGCGAGGCCAGCACAACAATGACGATGGGCGCGAGCAAAAAGGCATAGACGCCGAAGCGCAACAGACCCAGGAGAGGAGAGGCAAGCCGCATGGTCATTTCCACTTCATTCGCGTCAGGCGCGAGAAGATCAGCACGATAATCCCCGCCGAGACCGCCAGCACCAGTGCCATCGCCGCACCAAACGGCCATTGATACTGGTCAAGAAGCGCATCCACCACGAGGATGGTTGTTGTCTTCACCCGCATCCCGCCGATCAGCGCGGGCGTCACATAGGACGAGACCGCCAGCACGAAGACCAGAATACAGCCCGACTGGATGCCGGGCATCGACATCGGCAGCGTCACGCGACGAAAGACGGTGAAGCGCTTCGCCCCCAGCGAACGCGCCGCCTGCGCCACCGAATGGTCCATCTGGGACAGCGTCGACAGAAGCGGCAGCACCATGAAGGGCAAGAACACATGCGCCAGCGCAAGGATTACGCCGAAATCATTATACATCAGTGGAATAGGCCGCGAAATCAGTCCCCAGTCACGCAAAACCGTATTGATGACACCGGCATTGCCCAGAAGGATCGTCCAGCCATAGCTGCGCACCACGATCCCCACCAGAAGCGGCGACAGCACCAGCCCGTAGAGAAGCCCCCGCCAGCGCCGCGAGGCCAGCGCGATATGCAGCGCCACCGGATAGGCCAGCACAAGGCACAGGAAAGTGGTCAGCGCCCCCATCCACAATGTCTGCGGCAGGCTGTCGAGATAATAGGGCTGGGAGAAGAAGGACTCATAGGCCGTCAGACCAAAGCCCTCGCCATAAGGCGTCTGGCCCTCGCCCGGCAGCCGGAAGCTCATGACCAGCACCGAGATATAGGGCAGCATGATGAAGCCGAAGACCAGAATGGCCGCCGGCAGGATCAACAGCATGGAGCGCGTGCGCGAGATCGTCATGCGTCCGCTCCGAGCGGCCAGAGCCGTGCCGGATCGAGGCTCAGCCCCACGCGTTCGCCCTCATTCGCGCGATAGGTCGTGGGCGAGATCACCGCCATCGGCCCGAGATCCGTCTCGATGATATATTCCAGATGCCCGCCGCTGAAGGCACAGGAGATCACCTGCCCCACCAGATCGCCCTCCTCGGGCGCGCAAATGCCGATCTGCTCGGGCCGCGCCATCAGACGCAGGCTGGCCCCTGCGGGCAGATGTGCCCCCACCAGCGGCAGGCTGCGTCCCTCGGGCAGATCCACCCCCTCGCCATCTGCCGAGACCGGCAGCGACAGGATATTGGCGTTGCCGACAAACCGCGCGATGGCCTCGGTCTGCGGGCGGTCATAGACATCTTCGGGGCTGCCCCGCTGGGCAATCTCACCATTGAACATCACGACCACGCGGTCGGACATGGTCATCGCCTCGTTCTGGTCATGGGTGACATAGATCGTGGTGATGCCCACACGGCGCTGCAGGTCGCGGATAAAGCCGCGCATCTCGTCACGCAATGCGGCATCGAGATTGGCCAGAGGCTCGTCCAGCAGCAAGATCGCAGGCTCGATCACCAGAGCCCGTGCCAGCGCCACACGCTGCTGCTGGCCGCCCGACAGCGCCTTGGGATAGCGCTCGGCATAGGGGGTGAGCTGCACCATATCGAGGGCGCGCGCGACACGGCGCGTGATCTCGGATTTGGCGATCTTGCGCATCTGCAACCCGAAGGCCAGATTCTGCGCGACCGTCATATGCGGGAAAAGCGCATAGGACTGGAACACCATACCGATATCGCGTTCCTCGGGCAACTTGCGCGAGATATCACGCCCGTCGAACAGGATCTGCCCGCCGGTGATATCCTCGAACCCCGCGATGCAGCGAAGCGTGGTGGATTTACCGCATCCCGAGGGGCCCAGAAGAGAGACAAACTCGCCATCGCCGATCTCGAGCGAAACGGATTTGAGGGCGGGTGTCTTGCCATAGGTCTTCACAAGAGACTGGAGCGTTACCTGGGTCATCTGTTACCGGGGTCGGAAAAGAAAAAGCCTGCCCCAACGGGGTAAACCCGAAGGGACAGGAGAGGGGAAGGGGTCAGGCGCCGAAGATCTCGTTCCAGCGGCGCGCAATTTCTTCGGATCTGGAGTTCATCAACTCCCAGTCCCATTCGATAAACTGGTCCATGGCCGCCCCGAAGACAGGCACATCCTTTTGCAGGTCTTCCGGTACTTCAACGGTCTTGTTGACTGGCGAGACGAAGAATTCGCGCATCAACAGATCCTGACCGATAGGACCCAAAACGAAATCGAGATATTTATAGGCCTCTTCACGGGCAGGCGTATTGGCGCAGATACTGAAGGTCTGGTCCCACATCATCAGGCCCTCGTCGGGGATGATGCAATCGACCGGCAGCCCCTGCTCGCGCAGCCGCGCGATCTCGCCGAAATCGAACGGCGCGACGGCAATCTCGCCGGTAGCCATGGCCGTGCTCATGTTGAAATCTGTCTGGTAGACAGGGCCCAACTCTTTCAGCTTGGCAAAGCCGGTTTCCAGATCGTCGATGCCCGAACCATAGATCTTGGACGCCAGCATCAGGAACATCTTACCCGCGGAGTTGACGATATTGTAAAGACCGAGGCGGCCTTTCAGCTCCTCGTTCTCCCACAGATCCTTCCACGAGGTCGGCGGGGCCGAAATCATATCGGTGCGGTAACCGATCCCGATAGGCGAGATCAGACCGACCGCGCCATAACCGTCGGAGGCCTTGGTCGCTACCGGATAGAGGTCCTGGTAGTTCGGCAGCAACGACTGGTCGAGCTTCTCGAAGAACCCCTCCTTGCGCAGCACCTGCGCATAGATCTCGTTGAACATCAGGCAGCCATAGGGCGGATCTTCCTTGCCAGCGGCCCGCATATTGGCGGTATAGACCCGGCCAAGCCCGATATCGAGCTTGGGGGTGATCCCGGTCTCCTTGGTGAAACCGGGGATCAGCGTATCACGCCAGAACTTCTCCCAGGAGCCACCATAGGTGGTGATCACCAACTCGTTGGTGGCCGCGTAGACGGCCGGAATATTGAGCACGGAGGCCCCGCCCAAGGCAACGAGCGCCGTGAGCAATTTGCGACGATTCAGATCAGTCATGGTCATGTCCCTATTGGTGCCTTGGTGGGTGCCGGATCTTGCCGCCCGGATCGCCTCAGGAGGCTTTTTTGCGGTAGTCGTAATTCTTGTTCAGACGTTCAAGCAAATAATCGCCATAGAGCACCGGCTCCATCTGCGCGGTCTCGCCTGCCTCGAGCATCGCCTCGGGGCATTCCACCAGCGCGCGCATCGACGGATCGTAGAAGAAGGGCTGCGAATAGCGGTCCTTGCGCGAGAGGTTACGCACGCGGTGGGGCGTGGACACAAACCGCCCATTCGACCATTTGGACAGGATGTCGCCAACATTCATGACAAAAGTGCCCTCGATCGGCGGCGCGGGGATCCAGTCGCCACGCTTGTTGCGCACCTCGAGCCCGCCGACATTATCCTGCTTGAGAAGCGTGATGAAGCCGTAATCGGTATGCGGAGCGGAGCCGAAGAGCTCTTCCTCATCGGGCTGTTCGGGATAATGCAGCAGGCGCAGGAACAGCGTCGGAGTGTCGAAATACTTCGCGAACCAGTCGCGCTCGAGGCCAAGCGCCTCGGCCAGCGCCTCGGCGATCCGCTCACCCAACCCCGTCATCTCGCGCATATAAGCCAGCGCGGTCTCCTCGACTTCCGGCAGGGAAGCGGGGAACTGGTTCGGGCCATGCATCGGCTCGCCTGCATAGGACGCATCCTCGGGCACATCATGCATTACCATGAGGCTCTCGGAACGGTTCGGCTTGGTGACCTTGGCCACCGAGGAGGTCACGATAGTCGAGGACGACATCGGCATATAGCCACGGTGGAACTCGTTGATCTTGAGCGCCATTTTCTCCTCCATCGGAAGATCATGGAAGGCCATGTTCATCTGGCGCATTTTCTCGACCAGATCCTCGGACACGCCATGGCCGGACAGATAGGCAAAGCCCGACGTCTCCAGAGCCGATTTGAGCGCCGCAACCGTCTCGGCGCGCGCCTCGGGGGTGGCACTCGCAGCCAAGGCGCTCAGATCCACGATCGGAATATTGTCGAATTCGCCCTTCATACTTTCCTCCAGTATTTTCTGTATACAGTATTCGAGACTTGATCTTTTGATGGAAGTGGTTTGCGATGGCATATCGCAATTTTCGGTATACCAATCCGGATATGCCCAAAGATGCATCACATTTATACCATCAATGCCGGAGTTCCGGTCACAAGGAGTATTCCATGGCGCTTCCCGTCATCATCGACACCGATCCGGGCCAAGACGACGCCTTTGCAATCCTGCTCGCTCTCGCGGTGCCCGAGCTGGACGTTCTGGGCCTGACGACGGTGGCCGGAAATATGGGGCTCGAGCAGACCACCGATAATGCGCGCCGTATTGTCGAATTGGCTGGCCTGCCCAAAACACCGGTCCATGCGGGCTCCGCCCGCCCGCTGATCCGCAAGCCGCGTCCCGTGCCCGAGATCCACGGCGAGACGGGGATTGACGGCTGGGACTGGGCCGAGGCCCGCTTCCCCCCCGCCAAAACCCATGCGGTGGATTTCATAATCGAAACCATCCTCGCGCATCCGCAAAAGGTGCAGATGATCTGCCTCGGCCCGCAGACCAATCTGGCGCTGGCCATCCGTCGCGCCCCCGAGATCTTGCAGAACATGGCAGGGATCAGCTTCATGGGGGGCGGCTTCTTCGAGGGCGGCAATATGACCCCTGCCGCCGAATACAACATCCTCGTCGACCCCGAGGCCGTGCGGATCGTGCTCTCCTCGGCGGGGGAGGCCGGAGTTCCGGTCACCGCCGTGCCGCTGGACTGCACCCATGCCTGCGCCGCACCTCTGGGCTGGTCCACGACCCTGCGTGAGACGGGCACGGAGGTCATGCAGGCCTGTGCCGGCATGATGGAATTCTTCGAACAATACGGGAACAAGAAATACGGCACAAAGACGCGGCCGCTGCATGATGCGGTGGCGATTGCCGCCACGATCTGGCCCGATCTGTTCCCCGGCAAGCTCTGCCCCGTCGATGTGGAATGCGCAGGCGAGCTGACCACCGGTATGACCGTCGTCGACTGGCTGCGCCAGACGGGCCGGCCCGATAACTGCCTGTGGCTCAATGGCTGCCATGATGCGGCGGAGGTCTATGCCCGTATGGCGGCGGCTCTTGCCACCCTTCCGGGCAACGTGCCCGCCTGAACGCAAAGGCCCTCCCCTATGCGGGGAGGGTCAACACCCGATGGGCCTCGGGCGTATAACTCAGGCGAAATGCGGGCAGTCGCGCTTCATCTTGCGCACCATCGCGTCAAACAGCAGCGTCGCGAAGGACGAATTATCCTTCAACCGCTGCGCATCCTCGGCACATTTGCGTTTGATCCCTTCGGGCAGGGTGCTGTCCGGCCCCGGAATACCGGCGGTCGCGCATTGGATCTCGGCGGCACGCTGGACCGTCCACAACAGGAAGAAGGTCAGCGGAATATCGGCCTCGCAGACTGCGATCCCGTGATTGCGCAGAACGAGCACATGTTTATCGCCCAGCGAGGCCAGCATCCGCTCGCGCTCGGTATCGTAGATCGTGATCCCCTCGAACTCGTGATAGGCCACGCGCCCATAAAGCTGCGCCCCGTTGAAATTGTCATGCGAGATCGGGGCCATCTTGCCCACGATGGCCGAGATCGGCGTGGTATGGGTATGGGCCACACAGCCCACATCGGGGCGATGCTCGTGGATTACGCCATGCAGGGCGAAACCGGCGGGGTTGGGCTTGTAGGGGCTCTCGCGTTTCAGCTTGCCATCCACGCCCACCACCAGCAGGTTCTCGGGCGTCACCTCGTCGTAATGCAGCCCCATCGGGTTCACCAGATAGGCATGCTCATCGCCCGGCAGACGCACCGAGATATGGTTGAAGATCAGCTCGGTCCAGCCCATGTAGCTGACAAGATGGTAGAAATCGGCAAGCTGCACGCGCAGCTCCGCTTCGGTCATTTCGGCAAGCGGCTTATGGATCGGGGTCAGGTCGTTCATGTCAGATCCTTTCCAGAGAAATGGTGTTCATGAGGGAATGTCGGGCGATCTGCGCCTCGGAGCCCGAGAGCGGCAAAGTGCAGTGGGTGTCGAGTGCGGCGAGAATGGCGGCGAGCGCGGGGTTCGGATGGCCTGCCGCCTCCGCCATCGCCATGGGCGCCCGGGCAATGGCATCCAGCTCGAGGGCGCGGCCGGCACGGGCATCCTGCAACATCGAGGTCGGGAAATCTCCGGCATCGATATAGAGATCGGTGAGCCAGCGGTTATCGGGCAGAGCGTAACCCAGATCCCCGGCCCATGCGCGGAACGGATCGGCCACAGCACAGGCAAGCGCAGCAAGCTCGGGACTGTTCCCGATGGTCGAGAGATGGTCTCCCAGCAGCGCCGAGAGCGGATTGGTGGTAATATTGGCCAGAAGCTTCACCAACACCTTCTGCCGGATGGTGGGCGTCACATCGGTGAGGATGCCCCCCGCCTCCAGCACACGGGCCAGCCGCGCGATCGCGGGGCGGTCATGCGCCCCCATCGCGGGTCCGAGCGACAGCGTCGGCGTATTGGAAGACAGCGCCTCGCCCGCCTCCATCCGCACGGTCATCAGGAGCACCGCCCCCAGCACCTGCTGCGGATCGAGATGGCGGGCCAGTATCGCCTCGGGATCGACGAAGGGCACCTCGGCCCCGCCCGCAAAAAACCAGAAGGGCAGACCATTGACCATCGGGATAACGAGCGTGTCCGGCCCGATCCCCGCGATGTTCTCGGCCACCGCCTGCGGCAGGGCTTGCGCCTTCACACAGAAGAACACGGCATCCTGCACCTGCTCCAGCGCCTGTTTCGCCTGCGGGCGGGCGCGGTGCCATGTGCCACGGTCACATAGCGCCACCCCTTGGGCGCGGATCTGCTCGAGCCGGAGCCCGCGTGCCGTGACCGTGACCTCGGCGCCGGAGCCTCCCAGAAGGGCGGCCATCGCCGTGCCGATATTACCGGCCCCGATCACCGCGATTTTCATCCTGCTTTCCATGGTGCCCCCTCAGGTCAGGATCAGAACAAGCGTCGGGAAAATGGTCAGGATCGCGACCCGCACCACATCCATCGCCACAAACGGCCCGAGCCCGCGGAAGATCGTGCCCAACCGCACATCCGGCACCACCGAGCGCAGCACGAATGCGTTCATGCCCACCGGCGGTGTGATATAGCTGATCTCGGTGACCATCACGACGAAGATCCCGAACCAGATCAAGTCGATCCCCTGTGCCGCGACAATCGGATAGAAGACCGGCACCGTCAGCATGATCATCGACAGGCTTTCCAGCACACATCCCAGCACCAGATAGATGCACAGGATCACCAGAATGGTCACGATCGGCGTGGTGCCGAACAGGCCGAGGAAGCTCTGGATATCAGTCGTCATGCCCGACATGTTGACGTAATTGGTGAAGGTCAGCGCGCCGAACAGGATGAAGAACATCATCGCGGTGGTTTTCATCGTATCATAGAGCACATTGACGAGCCCCGCCCATGTGAAGCGCCCCGAGAGCACCACCAGCAAAAGAGCACCAGCCGCCCCCATGCCCGCGGACTCGGTGGGGGTGAAAACGCCCAGATAAATGCCCCCCATCACGAATACGAAGAGGACCAGCGCGCCGGCCGTGCCCTTGAGCGCGCGGATCCGCTCGCCCAGCGGCAGCTTTTCCTCGACCGGCAGATCGATGCCTTTGAGCGCGATGGTAATGCGCACGGCGATGGCGTAGCCGATGATCCCTAGAATACCCGGGATCAGCCCCGCAAGAAACAGCTTGCCGATATCCTGCTGGGTCATAATGCCATAGAAAACCAGTATGACCGAAGGCGGGATCAGGATGCCCAGTGTGCCGCCTGCCGCGATGGAGGCCGTCGAGAGTTGGTCGGGATAGCCGAAGCGCCGCATGGAAGGCAGCGCGATCCGCGTCATGGTGGCGGCGGTGGCCATGGACGAGCCGCAGACCGAGGAGAACGCGCCACAGGCCACCACGGTCGCCGTGGCCAGCCCGCCCTTGCGGTGGCGCAGCCATGCGTAGGCCGCGTTATAAAGCTCTGTCGCGATCCCCGATTGCACCACGAAATTGCCCATCATCAGGAACAGCGGCAGCACCGAGAGCGAGTAATCACGGCCATTGTCGAAAAACGCCGAACCCATAAGCGAGAGCGCAGGCGTCCAGCCGATGATCGAGGCAACGCCCACGACCCCCACACCTGCCAGCGCAAAGGCGATCGGCACGCCACAGAGCAAAAGCCCCATCACCACCGCCATACCAATTGGCCAATATTCCATACTCTATCCCTTCGTGGCGCGCGTGATCAGCGCCTGAAATGGCACATAAACCGCCATGATCATCCCCACAGCAGTGCAAATGGCGCAGAAATAGCCCAGCGGGGCGATGGGGAGCAACAGGTTGGTCGTGGCGCCGCCATAGCCCGCGATCTGGTCCGCATAGACCCAGATCCGCCATGTCACGACCCCCAACACCACCGCCGAGAAAATCCCGCAGGCCATGCGCCGCCATGGCTGCCACCGGTCGGGCATCGCGTCGGTGACCAGATCGACCGTCACATGCTCG
Source organism: Thioclava sp. 'Guangxiensis' (assembly GCF_045348365.1). Lineage (NCBI taxonomy): Bacteria > Pseudomonadati > Pseudomonadota > Alphaproteobacteria > Rhodobacterales > Paracoccaceae > Thioclava > Thioclava sp. 'Guangxiensis'. Next base: position 612,159 of record NZ_CP155824.1, read on the forward strand.
TTGCGCAATGCCACCGCTGGCAGGCCGAGGAAGATTGTAGCGCACAGCAGAAGCTCGGTGAGTTCTGCCGCCCCCTTGAGCGGCGCGTTGAACAGATAGCGGCCCACCACATCGACCACCGTCAGTCCCATCATCGCCATCAGCAGGATACCGCCAAGGACCGCCAGAACGGTATGGGCGGAGGGGAGCCCTGCCCCCTCCCCCGCCTGTTCGCCACTGTCCCGAAGGCTCAGATCGGCCGGTTTCATTGCGCGGCCTTCATCTCGGCCGAGACCGTCTCGATCTGGGCCTTCATCTCGTCATAGGCGGCCTGACCATCGACGCCCGTGCTCGAGACTTCGGCGATCTTGGCATCGATGATCGGCTGCAGCGCCTCATGCCACGCGGCCATCTGCTCTTTGGTGGCGGGCGTCACATCGATCTTGCCCTTCATCGCCTCGATGCCCTGCGCATCGGCACGGTCCCACATCTTGCCCGCCATACGCGCAAGCGCCTCGCCGGTCACGCTGTCGATCTCCTTCTGCTGCTCGGGGGTCAGGCTCTCCCATTTCTTCTCGTTCATCACGACATAGAAGGAGGTGTTATACAGCCCGCCCGGCACGGAGATGCCTTCCGAGAGCTGCGGGATCAGCTTGAAGAAGTTGACCGATTCATAGGGGAAGAAGATCCCGTCGGCCACGCCCTGGCTCAGCAGCTCGTAGGATTTCGAAGACGGCCCTTCCACCGAGACCGCGCCCAGCTTGTTGGCCACCTCGTTGATGATGCCGCCGCCCACGCGCATCTTCTGGCCTTTCAGGACATCGGTTGCGCCCGCATCGCCCTCTTTCAGGAAGATCTCGCCCGGACCATGGGTAAAGACACCCAGCACATGCACGCCCTTATATTCGCCCGCAGCCTCCAGCTTGTCCTTGAACACGCGCCAATAGGCGACCGAATTGGCCTCGGCGCTATCGCCCAGGAAGGGCAGTTCGGCGATATTGGTGGTCTTGAACCGCCCCGCATTATAGCCCTGCACCCCGAAGGTGATATCGGCCACCCCATTGACCGCAAAGTCGAAATGCGCGGCAGGCGGCCCGAGCGGCGCAGGCAGGATATTGGCCGTCACCTCGCCATTGGTCGCTTTGGCGATCTCTTCGGTCAGCGGTTTGATCACCTCCGATACCAGCGGATGCGCGGGCGGTAGCCAGTTGGCCACGGTCAGCACGGTATTGGCCTGTGCGATGGCGGTGCCCGCCAGCAGAAGGCCCAGTGAAGTCAGTCCAAGTCGCATATTCATGTCGCGTTTCCCTGTGAAAAGTGGATGGCTTTGCCCCTCTTGGGCGGAGGCTTGCAGAATTATACGCGGCCCTCAGGAGGCCATCGCCAGCTGGTGGAAGTCGCGGTTGCACCAGACGAGCGTCTCGCAGGGGCCTTCAGCCAGCTCGATATCGCGGATCTCGCAGAAGAAGACCGAATGTGTGCCCACTTCCTGCCGCGCGCTGATCACGCAATCAAAGGCGGCAACCGCATCACCCAAGACCGGCGCTCCGGTGGCATGGGTGGACCAGAGCGTGCCCTCGAAGCGGTCCTCGAGCCCTGATCTGGCAAACCGCCCCGACAGATCGCGATGCTGCCCGCCCAGCACGTTCACACAAAGCGTGCCGTTCTGGACAAACATGTCATGGCTGCGGTTACTGCGGTTGACGCAGACCAGAAGCGTGGGCGGCGTGTCGGTGACCGAGCAGACGGCCGAGGCCGTCATCCCGTGGCGGCCCGCCGGACCATCGGTGGTCAGCACGGTGACCGACGCCCCGAGACGCGACATGCCTTCGCGGAAAAGATCCTTGAGTTCCATGATGATCCCTCAGATGTCCAGCACGATACGTTTGCCACAGGCGCGCGAGCAGCAGGCACAGATCTGGTCGCCTTCCTCGCGCTCCTCTTCGGTCAGGAACTGGTCGCGGTGATCGATCTCGCCCGCGATGACATCGGTGACACAGGTGCCGCAGATGCCCTCTTCGCATTTCACCTCGATCTTGATCCCTCCGCGGGCCAGCGCCTTGACGATGGTATCCTCGGGGCCGACCGTCACGGTGATACCGGAGACCGCACATTCGACCTCGTAGCTGTCGCCCGTCACATCCACATCCGCCGAGAAATATTCGCGGTGGATGTTGGCGGGGGCGTAGCCCGCAGCCTCGGCACCGTTGATCACCCACTCCATGAAACCCTGCGGGCCGCAGACATAGATATGGGTGCCCACGGCCGCTTCGGGCAGATCACGCGCCAGATCAACCGGGCCCGCACCTGCGCCATCATCATGATGCAGAACGATTTTCTCGGCAAATGGGAAGCTCTTGATCTGATCGAGAAACGCGGTGCGATCTTGCGATCGCGTCGCGTAATGCAGGATGAAATCGGCCCCCTTGGCAGAGAGTTCCCATGCCATGGCCAGCATCGGAGTGATCCCGATCCCGCCCCCGAAAAGCACCGAGAACGATGCCTCGGCCAGCGGGAAATGGTTGCGCGGGCCTTCCACATGCACGCTTGCACCGGTTTTCAGCGTGTCATGCAAGGCCACCGAGCCGCCCCGCGAGGCCGGATCGCGCAGGATGCCAAGACGGTAGGCAGAGCGGTCCGAGGGATCGCCCGCCAGCGAATATTGCCGCCAGACGGGGCCTTCTGCGGTCTCCACCAGAAGGTCGATATGGGCGCCTGCGGTGAAGGCGGGCAGATCGCCCGCGCCGCGCAGCGTGAGCTGCATGATATCGCCCCGATCATCGAGGCGCTCGGCCACGGTCAGAACGAGGGCGTTAGTCTGCATGTCCTTCATTGTCCTTACCTCATGAACAGGCCGCCATTGACGTCCCAACAGGCGCCAGTGACGAATTCGGCCTCGGGGGAGGCCAGCATGGTGACCATCTTGGCGACGAACTCCGGCGAGCCGAGCCGCCCGACGGGGATGTTCTTCAGAAAGCCTTCCATCCGCTCTTCCGGAACGATCCCATGCACCATGGGCGTATCCATCGGACCCGGAGAGATGGCATTGCAGGTCACGCCAAAGGCCGCCAGATCACGGGCAAAGACCTTGGTGAGCGTGAGGATCGCACCTTTCGAGGCCGCATAATGCGCCCCTGTCGCTGTGCCGCCATTCTGTCCCGCAAGCGAGGCCATGTTGACGATGCGCCCGTAGCCGCGTTCCTTGAAATGCCGCCCGAAGGTCTGGCAGCCAGCAAAGACGCCACCGGCATTGGTCGCCATCACCTCATTGAAGGTAGCAGGGTCAATCTCCAGCACGGGTTTGGCCTCGGTGCGGGCGGCGTTATTGAACAACACCTCGGCCGAGCCCCAGCGCTCGATGACCTTAGTCAGCACGGTCTGGAAATCTTCCGGTTTCGACACATCAAGCGTGGCTGTTACGGCGGTTTCCCCCGCCAGATCCAGCTCCAGCGCCAGAGCGCCTGCCGCCTCCTGGTCGAGGTCGGTGATCACAACACGGAAGCCCGCCGCATGGAGCGCACGGGTGGCCACCGCGCCAAAACCGCTGGCACCGCCCGTGATCACAGCCGTCTGGATAATATCAGGCAAAGGCTTCCCCATCAGAACAGATAGCTGATCGAGGTCAGCATTCCATCGGAATTGAGCAGGCGGATCACCTTGTCGCGGATCATCAGCCCCTCATCGGTCACCTTGAGCACCCATTCGACATTGGCGGCGAAGACGCGCTGACGGCCGAATTTATCCTCGACGACATGCTGCGCCGCGCGGACCTTGAGCGTGGTCTCGTCGACCTCTTCCATCACGAAGCGCGAGAGCGTGCGCACCGATTCCGCAGGCGGAGCCGCAGAAATCGAGAAGCCCCCCTGCAGCCGGCGCACGCGCATCTCGCGCATGGTGGCATCGTCATAGGCGATGTTGAGCTGGTTGGCGAAATCATCGCCCTCCTTCTCGACGGGGATCACATAGTGACCCCCTTCGGCCCAGAGACCCAGCCAACGGTCATAATCGCGGGCGTCCAGCATATCGGCCTCGGCCCAGAGATACTCGGTCACCGCTTGCAGCGTGACTGTTTGGGTTGCGGGGAGATCCTTCATTGGTCCATCACCTTTTTCCACATTTTATAGGCCGAGCGCATGCCGGTTTCGGCGGAGATATCGCCCACCGGCAGACCGTTCTCCGAGGTCTTCTCGAGGCCCAGACCACGGTTGACCATCACATCCACATCGCCCGCACCGGCCGAGCCGCGCTGCACGCGCTCCCAGACCTCGGCATCATCGGGCGAGCCGAAGCCCATCGGCCCTTGGAAATGTTCGTGCAGGCGCAGACGCATCTGGTTGGCGGCCTCGGGACCGCCCTGCATGCCAAGCGCGATATGGCGGATCTCGGTCTCATGGACCGAGACAGGGCGCAGCACGCGGAAGAACGAGAGCGAGCAGGCCACATTGGGGAAGAGGTTGAGGTTGAAGCCGCAGCCGCCCACGGCGCGCACGATCCGCTTGACCTGCGCCTCGTCGTAATCGGCACGCAGGGTCTCGGCCAGTTCCTTGAACCGCTCGGGGATCGGCGCATCGGGGTCTTGGTCCAGATCGACGAGTTCCGGCATCATCACCATGACCGAATGGCCATTGCCCAGATCCTCCACATAGCCATCGTCGTCATCCATGAAGGAGAAGGTCTCGTTGGCCTCGCCGTCGAGCGATTGCAGGAAGGATTTATGCACGATCGGGAAGTGATAGGCGTCGGTGGTGTTCTCGAGCTGGATTTTCCAGTTCATCGGCACCTTGAACTGGTGCTCGCCCAGCGTCTTCACGGGGAAGCCGCCGCCCTGTTTCATGAAGAGGCGGATCCAAGGTTTGGCATTGCCGAGGAAATCCTCGAGCGGCTCGACATCCATGTTGAAGGAGGCAAAGATCATGCCTTCGAAAATCCCGACCTTCAGCTTTTTCAGACCGTAATTCTGCTTGTCGAAATCGGTCGAATAGCCATCGGTATAGGGGATCGCGCGAAGCGAGCCGTCAAGGCCGTAGCCCCAGCCGTGATAGGGGCATTGGAACGACGAGGTCTTGCCCTTTTTCACTTCGCAGACGGTCGCGGCGCGGTGGCGGCAGCGGTTCACGAAGACATGGACCTCGTCCTTGCGGTCGCGCGAGATGATGACTGGCTGCGTGCCGACCCAGCTCAGTTTGAAATTGCCCTTGCCCGGCACTTCGGAGACATGGCCGACCCAGACCCAGACACGCCCGAAGATCTTCTCCATCTCGGCATCGAAAATCGCGGGATCCTCATACATGGGCGTGGCGACGCGGTCGCCTTTCATCAGCGCGTCGGTATCCATCGGACCGGCGGGAAACGTATCGAGAGACATGGTCTATCCTTTCACTGACCCACCGCCACGGGGCGGGGTGCGGGAATTTGCATGGGCGCGGTCCAGTCGCTGACCGGGCGCGCATAGAGGTTGCGGGTCGAGAAGCGGTGCATGCGCCATGCGCCTTCCTCCTGCCGGAAATCGATCTCCAGACGGGCGGCCATGAGGAAGCTCTGCCCGTCATGGAAGGTGGGGGTCTGCGCCATGATCCAGCGCCCCGTGACGCCCTCATCCGTGTGGTGGAGGGCCTCGGAGGACAGGAAATGCGCGTTCATCGCGAAATGCGGGGGCGTGCAGAAGGTGGCGAGCCAGCCCACGATGGCCGCCCGCCCCTGATGCGCGCCGAAATCTTTGGCATAGCGGTCGCCCGCCCCGCCCCAGACGGCATCACGGGTAAACAGTGCGCCCAGAGCCTCCAGATCTGTCGTCTCGTCCAATCGGTCACAGAGTTCCATGTAATCCGACAGGCATTTGCGGCAGGCACTCTCGGCCTCGAGGCGCTCGATACGTAAGGCAAGGGCGGCGAGATCGCTCATAGGTCGGGGATCTCCAGCGCGCGGCCCATACGGGCCTCGACCGTCATGTATTTCCACAGCCGGTCATTGCCCTCGCCCACCACGATGGTGCGAAGCAGGTTGCACGCGGCCTGCACATCGGCACGGGTCGGAAAATCGGCCATGATATACCAGGTATAGGGGAAGCCCTGCGTCGCACCGACCAGCGTCTGATCGTCGTCAAAGGTGCCGACGATCTCGACGCCTTCCATCTTGTTGATGCCCGACATCAGTTCTTGGGTCGCCTTCCATACGGGGCCGATCTGATCGAAGGGGAGCGAGAAGAAGGTCGGGTGGTTGTTGAAGCACAAAAGGGTGCGGATTTTGGGGGTATCACTCATGTCACTGTCTTTCTTCGGGAATTTTGTTTGATTACGGGAAGCCGGGAGGCGTGTGCTGGCCAAACATGGCCGCCCCCGCAGCCGTCCATGTGCCCTCGCCCATGAAGGCATGCTGGGCCACACAGGCCGCATCGACCATCATCCGGCCCAGCGGATGGCCCTGCATCATCGCGCCCGCCCCGCCCATCACGAAGGCTTCGCGGGCCACGGCCGCCCCGTCATGGGCTGCCGAGGTGGCCGCAAGGCGCAGCTTCACATGCGTCTCGGGGGTAACGGCCTCATTATGGGCCAGCTCGTCCCAGGCCTGGGCCGTGATGTCATAGAATTGCGCGCGCGCACCGGCGAGCGTGGCCTCGGCGCGGGCCAGATGGGCTTGCACATAGGGGCGCTCGCCGGGATTTGGGGCACCGGTGATCGAGGCTTTCTGTGCCGCATCCGAGCGGATGAAATCGAGCGCCTCGCGCGCGGCCCCCAGCGCCACCACCGCCAGCACCTGCGCCGCCAGCGCCATGGCCGGATAACGGAAGATCGGGTCGGTCATTTCCGAGCGCGCGCCCCGAATGAACGTCCAGTCCTCCGGCACGATAACCTTGTGGGCTACGAGATCATGGCTGCCCGTGGCCTTGAGGCCGATCGTGTGCCATGTCTCGTCGATGGTCACCTTGTCGCGCGGCATGACGGCGGTGCGCGGCAGGGGCGTCGTATCGCCCTCCACCTTGATGCCACCGCCCAGCAGATCGGCCCCCATCGAGCCCGAGCACCACGACCAGCGGCCACTCACCTCGATCCCGCCCGCCACACGGGTGGCTTTCTGCGGCGGGAAAAGACCGCCTGCAAAGACCGTATCGGGGTTCTCGGTGTAAATCTGCGCGAAGGTCTCGGGGGGCAGCGCCGCGAGATAGGTTGAGGAGACGCCGAAGCTTGCCACCCAACCCGCCGAAGGGTCCGCGGCCGAAATAATTTCGAGCAGGTTCAGGAACTCCATCGGGCTGATCGCATCGCCGCCAAAGCGCGTGGGCACGAAGGCGCGATAGATGCCGATGCGCTTGAAACCATCGACGATATCCCGTGGGATATGGCGCAGCGCGTCGAATTCGGCACGGCGGGAACGGATATCCTCGCACAGCGTGGCCAGTTCGGCGGCCTGCGCGAGTTCGGGTTCGAAACGGGTCATGAAAGCATCTCCGGCATGGAACGGGCGGCCAGGGCCCGCGACAGATGTTCGGCAATGGCGCAGAGCGTGGCCTCGGCTCCTTTGCGACCCACCAGTTGCAGACCTGCGGGCAGGCCGTCTTTCGTGGTCAGCGGAAGGGTCAGCGCCGGATGGCCGGACAGGTTGAACGGGCGCACAAGGCGGGTCAGAGGCAAAAGCGCGCGCGGATCGGTGGCGTCGGCCAAGGTTGGCGGCACGCAGGGCATGGTGGGCAGCACGAGCGCATCCACCCCCTCAAGCGCCGCATCGACCTCGCGGGTGAAGACCACCCGCACCGTTTCTGCTTCCGCCAGCGCCTCGGGCGTCACCGAAAGCGCCGCCTGGATGCGTGCCTTCACATCCGCCCCAAGCGAGGCATCCGAGCGCGCAAGTTGCCCGAATTCGGATGCGAGTTCATAATTGATGACGGTCAGACCCGCCTCATAGGACGCCCTGAAGCTTGGCAGGGAAATCGCCGGCACGTCATAACCCACGAGCGCATCCTCGAGCGCCGCCAGAATATCGGTATCTGTCTCAACATTGATCTGCTTGAGCTTCGGGGTATCGAGTTTGACGGGTGCGAAACTGGGTAGCATCATTGCTGCCGCACGGGTCAGGGCTTCGGCACTCGCGGCAAACGGCCCGATCACGTCGAGCGAGGAACCGCGCGGAATGGCGCCGCGCCGGTCGATTGCGCCGTAGGTCGGTTTGAGCCCGTAAACGCCACAGCAACAGGCCGGTTGGCGCACCGAGCCGCCCGTATCTGTGCCAACGGCAAAATCGCAAAGCCCCGCCGCAACGGCCGAGGCCGACCCCGAGGACGAGCCACCCGGAATACGGTCGGGCCAGTTCGGGTTGAGGGCCGTGCCTGCGAAGGTGTTCACGCCTGTTACCCCGAAAGCCAGCTCGTGCATCGTGACGGTGCCGGTGATGGCCGCACCCTGCGCAAGCAGATGGGCGACGATTGCGGAATGCTCCGTCTCGGGCGGCGCATCCTTGAACGCGCGCGATCCGCAGCGCGTGGTGAGCCCCGCGATCCCGAGACATTCCTTGATCAGAACCTGCGGCGCATCCCGCCCCTGATCCCCCAATGCAAGCGGGGTGGTCACGGCGTTTATCGTCTTTTTATCAGACATCTGGCGTCCCTTGGGATTGCTATCTTCAAAAGATCTTCTGTGCCGGAGCGCCCTTTTCCGCGATGGATGCTGGAGGGGCTGGCCGGTCCGGCTGGCGAGTTAATATGTGAAGATTACCGTAAATATTACGGCTGACCATAGGGTATATCGCGGCGCGCGGTGCATTTTGCGGGAACGGGCCTGTTCCGGCAC
>NZ_CP155825.1:0-191014 GCF_045348365.1 Thioclava sp. 'Guangxiensis'
CGCGATATGTCACGCGCGAGCCCCATGAAGAGGCGCGCGAATTCGCCAGAGAATGCCGCAAGACCAAGGCCTACAAAGTGTCGCGCGACAAACGGAAGAAGGTCGAGATGCTCTTCGCGCACCTCAAGCGCATCCTTGGCCTGACACGGCTGCGGCTCCGTGGGCCAAACGGCGCCAAGGACGAATTCCTGCTTGCCGCCATCGCCCAGAACCTCCGAAAACTCGCGAAGCTCCGCCCGCGAAGCGTCCGACAGGAGGCCGCAGCATGAGCTGAGCGGCCATATTACCGCCTTGAGGCGGGTCGACGGGCGATCGCCCGAACGCAATAGCCTTGCCCGGCGGCGGCGAGCCTCAAAATCGGCGATTTCGACCGACTTTTTCAACAACATCCGCCGATGCTGTTGAAAAAGTCTTTGTTGCGCTGCGGCAAGTCTTTCGATTCACTCGACTATGAGGAGATTGGAGGATTTCGTCATGATGGGCAGGCAAGAAGCACCGGCGCAGCTGTTTTACGATTTCGATCTGGAGCGGCACGTCCCGGCCAACCACATGCTGCGCGAGATTGACCTGTTCCTGAATAGCGACTCCCTGCGCGAGGCACTGCGTCCCTTCTACAGCCACCTTGGCCGACCTTCGATCGACCTCGAACTGATCATCCGGATGCTGGTGATCGGATATGTCATGGGGTGAGAGGCGACCGTGGCCCCAGTGGGGCCGCGTAAGCGCATCGAACGTTCGGAGCGCCGGCTCTGTGACGAGGTTCATCTGAACTTGGCCTACCGCTGGTTCTTTCGGTTGGGTCTGGAAGGCAATGTCCCCGACCACTCGACTTTCTCCCGCTATCGCCATGGCAAGTTCAGGGAAAGCGGTCTGCTGCGTCAGGTCTTCGAGACAACCGTTGAACGCTGCCTGAAGGAAGATCTGGTAACTGGCGAAGGTTTCGCGGTCGATGCGAGCCTGATCTCGGCAGATGCCAACAAGATCCGCTCCATCGCGGCGGAAGACTGGAGCCCCGAGGCCGCGCGGGACGCTGGCAACAGGGCGGCACGAGAATATCTGGAGACACTGGAAGGTGAGTGCATGAACGCCACCGGTTCAAGAGAATGCGCGAACGCCTTCGGGGCCGCATCGCCTGTCCAGCCCAAGTTCGTGGCCAAGTCCGATCCGGCAGCACAATGGACCCGCGCCGAGGAAAGTCGCCCCTATTTTGCCTATGCCACCAACTACCTGATCGACACCAAGAGCTCGGTGATCATGGACGTTGAGGCGACAAGAGCCATCCGCCAGGCCGAGGTCGGAGCTGCGCGCACGATGCTGGACAGAACCGAAAAACGCTTTGGCATCAAGCCGGACTGGCTGGCCGCCGATACCGCCTATGGCAATGCCGAGAACCTGGGCTGGCTGGTCGAGAAGCGCAGCATCATTCCCTTCATCCCGGTGATCGACAAGTCGGAACGGACCGACGGCACGTTCTCCCGCTCAGACTTCCAGTGGGACGAGACGAATGATCAGTATATCTGCCCTGAAGGCCATGCCCTCAAACAGTTCAGACGCAACTATTCCGATCCGAACCGAGGCCAGGATAGTGGTGGGCGAAAGAAATACCGCTGCTTGAAGGCAACCTGCCAAGCCTGCCCATCCAAAGAGATCTGCTGCCCGAAAGCCGATGCCCGGTATGTCACGCGTGAGCCCCATGAAGAGGCGCGCGAATTCGCCAGAGCGTGCCGCAAGACCAAGGCCTACAAAGTGTCGCGCGACAAACGCAAGAAGGTTGAAATGCTCTTCGCGCACCTCAAGCGCATCCTTGGCCTAACACGGTTGCGGCTCCGTGGGCCAAACGGCGCCAAAGACGAATTCCTGCTCGCCGCGATCGCCCAGAACCTCCGAAAACTCGCGAAGCTCCGCCCGCGAAGCGTCGAAAAGGAGGCCGCAGCATGAGCTGAACGGCCATATTACCGCCTTGAGGCGGGTCGACGGGCGATCGCCCGAACGCAATGGCATTGCCCAGCAGCGGCGAGCCTCAAAATCGGCGATTTCGACCGACTTTTTCAACAACATCCGCCCTTTTGAGACATTCGATTTTCTGTGCTGCGCGCGCACGCAGCGAAGCGGTGCAGCTGGCCGGCCAGGGTGAAGCCGCACTGCAGCAGTAGAAGCGGACGCCCAGTCCCTGTTGCAGCATCGCGCCCCGCCGAATTGGTGAAACGCGCACGAAGCTGTCTTTGGAGCAGCCAGTTGCAGCCAAAGCTCCAGGCGCACGGGGTCAGGTAGCACCATGGAAGACCGCTTCCACGTTGTTGCCTGCCGGATCGATGACAAAAGCGGCGAAGTAGGCCTCGTGATACTTCGGGCGCAGTCCCGGCAACCCATTGTCCGTTCCGCCGGCGGCCACAGCGGCCCCGTGGAAGGCCGCCACTTCCTCATGATTACTGGCGCAAAAAGCCACATGGAGCGGGGTGGGCTGGGCGCCCTGAATGGCAGCAATGAAAAGCTCTGCCCGGCTTTGCCCGAACCCCGCGACACCGCCTTCGGGACGCTCAACTGAAAACAGCTTCTTAACGCCGAGAGGGGCAAGCGCCGCTTCGTAAAAGGCCACCATCTTGGCGAAGCGGGTGGTTTTCAGGGTCAGGTGATCAAAGAGGCTCAAGGGTTCATTCCTTTTGCAGAGGCCGGCCCGAGGCTGGCGATAGGGTGGAGGCATTCTCTGCAGAACCGCGATCAAGGCCGCGGTGCTGGCACGGACCGGGCGCGACCTTCACGGAATGCAGGAGAAGCCGCCGTCGACATGCAGCTTCGCGCCGGTGATGTAGCCGGCTCGCGGACTGGCCAGGAAGGCGACCGCATCCGCGAGTTCTTCCAGCGCCCCGACCCGGCCCATCGGGACAGAGGCAAAGAGCGGCAGGACCTGGCGCTGAATGTCGTCCCAGGGGGCGTCCTCCTTGGCTAGGCAGCGCATGGCTGCGACAGTGCGGAAGCCGGCTTCCAGTTTGGCACTCCTGATCGATCCGGGCGCAATGGTGTTGACCGTCACGCCATCGGCGGCAACAGCCTTGGCCATTGACGCTGTCATGGCGTTGATCGCCGCCTTCACCGCCGCGTAATCCGCCCCGACAGCCGGCGGCAGCGTCGCGGCTCCGCTCGAGATGTTGATGACACGTCCCCAGCCCGCCTGCCGCATCGCGGGCAGAAGGCGCGTGCTGATCCGCATGGCGGCCAGGACATTGCGATCGAAGGTGCCCGCCCAGTCCTGCGCAGACGACGGCGTTTGCCAGTCGCCCTTGGCACCGGATCCGCCGGCATTGTTGACGAGGATATCGATCCGGCCAGCCAGGCCTTGGGCGTCCTGCACCAGACGGTCCACGTCTATATCCTGCGTCAGGTCGCCGGTTACCGCATGGGCACGCCCACCGTCCGCGCGGATCGCAGAGACCACCCGTTCCACCTGCGCGGGATCGCGGCCATGAACCACGACCTGAGCGCCCTCGCGTGCGAGCGTCTTTGCGATGGCTTCTCCAATACCCTTGCTGCTGCCGGTCACCAGCGCCGTCTTGTCGTTCAGTTGCAGATCCATCCTGCGCGCTCCATGTTGCCTTGCGAAGGACACAGATGTGGACAAGACGATGGGCAAGACAAGTACGCACCAAAATGTGCCTGTCCCGGCAGACCACCGGGCGGCCTGCCTGGGCCCGGATGGCACGGCAGAGCATGTAATCCGCGTGATCCGGATGATCCAGGGCCGCTGGAAGCTTCCCATCCTGTTCCGCCTGTTTGCAGATCCCTCCATCCGCTCGTCGGAGTTCTTGCGGGACATTCCGGGCATTTCACAAAAGATGCTGACCCAGCATCTGCGGGAACTGGAAGCGAGCCATCTCATCGAAAGGATCGATTTCGACGAGAAACCCCTGCGCGTCGAATATCGGTTGTCGGCGCAAGGACGAAAGCTGATGCCCTTCATCTTCGAAGCGGCGCGGTTTTCGGTGGGCCATCCGGAGTGACCTAAAACTGGCCATCTGTGCAGGGTGCATGGCCGCGTAAGCGCCTCCCTGAAAATCTGACCGCGCCCGAAGCGCTAGTCTTCAACCAAACAAGCACGGTCCGATCCAGCTTTGCCGGGTTCGTCTCGAAGGTCAGGGCCACACCTCTTTCCACTTCGCTTGGGCCGGCGGCATGAGGCGTCGTCTGGGGCCGCTTTGCGCTCCGACCGGCCTTGCGGCAGCGCGCAAACGGCTCTGGCGCCGCCGGTATCCAAACCAGGCATTCGAAACCGTGCTATTGTGCAGCTGTCGGCGCGGTGCCGTCGCCGGGGTCGGGAGGGCCGGATGGAGACTCGTCATGTCGAAAATCCAGTTGCCTGCCGTGACCCCGAAGCGTCCGCCCTGGAACAAGGGCCGCCTCATGGGCCAGAAGCGCGCCTTCCTGCCCCGCCATGTCTGGGCGATCCGAGCGCGGCTCGAGCTTGCCGGAAACATGCGGGATCTGGCACTGCTCAACCTTGCGATCGACAGCAAGCTGCGGGGCTGCGACCTCGTCCGGATGAAAGTGTCCGACGTGGCCATCGGCGCCGCGATCAAGGAACGCGCCACGGTGATCCAGAGCAAGACCGCCCGGCCTGTCCAGTTCGAAATCACCGAAAACACGCGGAAATCCATTTCCGCCTGGATCGGCGCGCCGCAGATGGCAGGCTGCGCTTTCCTGTTTCCGAGCCGGATTCACGCATCCGACCATATCTCGCCGCGACAATACGCCCGCATCGTGAAGGACTGGGTCAAGATGATCGGGCTGGAGCCGAGTGGGTATGGCACGCATACGCTGCGGCGGACCAAGGCCTCGCAGATCTACCGGAAAACCGGGAACCTGCGCGCAGTCCAGCTGCTCCTAGGCCACGCGAAGATGGATAGCACGGTGCGCTATCTCGGTGTCGAGCTGGAGGATGCGCTGACGATCGCCGAGGGCATAGAGTTATGATTGGACGCGGTCGTTCGCAATCCTGAAACTGCCGTCGCCGATCGCAGGACCGGCGGCGGATCGCAGCCCTCTGGCGACCTTCATGTTGGCCCCGGCAAGATGCCGAAGCCTGTATCAAGCTGCTGCATGGGCAACTTTGGCTACCGATTGGAATTACGCTCAATCCTGTCCCTGGTCCAAAGTACCATTCAGCCAGGTCTGCATCGCTTCGGGTTCGTCCGTTTGCAGAAAGCGAATCCCGGCATCTGCCAACTTGCCCCATCTTCCTTCTGGATCGACGAGTGCCTGGCTGTCATTCACGCCGGTCGAACAGGCTGCGTCGAGCGTGTTGACGAACAGATCCCGGCCCTGTGCCCGCAGATGCTCCGCCAAGTGGAATGCAAGGGGCAGCTCTTCGAAGAAGGCTTCGACGACCGGCGGATCGAACTGCTCGATCAGGTCCCGCACGGCGTCGAAATTCGATGTTCCGACGAAGATCAGCGGCTTCACTACGCAGGGCAGCTCGCGTGACCAGGCCAGGCCTTCGGCGATATCGGTGGCCGACATCATCCAGCCTTTCACATTGACCTCATCGGCGCATCCCATCGCCTTCGCCGCTTGCGCGACAGCCGGGACGATGTTGCGCTCCTTGGCGTCGAGATCGACATGAATGCGACCGCGCGTCAGTTCCAGCACCTCGTTCAGGGTCGGCATATGCTGATCGGAGAGGGGCGCGGTCGCGCCACCATCGCGCTGGCGCAATCGGGTCCCGTGCAGGTCTTGCCAGGCCAGGGCCGAGGGCATGACCTCGCGCCCGGTCATGCGCCGCATCCAGCCATCATGGAAGGCGAACAAGGTGCCATCGGCACTTTGCTGCACGTCGATCTCGACCATGGCGCAGCCCATCGCGATGGCGGCCTCGATCGAGGCAAGGGAGTTTTCGGCATTGTCATGCCAGGCGCCGCGATGGGCCACGGTGAAGGCGCGTGGGGTCGGATCGGCATGAATGTCGCGAAGGGAAGGAAGGGACATCGTGAAAAGGGTCCTTGGGGGGAAATTGCAGTCAGCAGGGCACGGCCTGACCCGGCGCGATGCGCAGGGTGATCGGCGCGACCGGATCGGCAGGGGTCCAGCGGCGGCCCGCGCCGTTGGTGGCGGTGCCGCCGATCTCCTCGATCACCAGGGCGCCGGCGGCGTGATCCCACAGTTTGGCGGTGGGCGAGACTGTCGCATGGACATGGCCGCGCGCCATTTGGCGGTATTCATGGCACGAACAGCCCATCGAGGAGACGCGCGCGAAACCCGCAAAGCCCGGCAACACGGCCGCGCGCGCCTCGGCATCGGGATAGATCGCCAGATTGACCCAGGCGCGGCTGAGCGAGGCAGGCTGGGCCGAGTAGGGCCCGAGGCGGCGCGGCGCGCCCCCCTCGCGGGCGTACCAGGCGCCGCCGCCGCGCCGCGCCATTACCCAATCGTCCATCACCGGATCGAAAAGCAGGCCGAACACCGTCTCTCCGCGCTCCACCACCGCCAGGATCACTCCGAAAGTGGTCAGTCCGGTGGCGAAATTGTTGGTGCCATCGACCGGATCGATGATCACGGCCCGCTCGGCGGAAGCCACCCCGTCGAGCAGGCTGCGATCGGCCTCGACCGCTTCCTCGCCGATCACCAGGGCGCCGGGCAAAAGTTCGCTGATCTCGACGGTCAAGCGGGCCTCGGTGGCCAGATCGGCCTCGGTCACCAGATCCTCGGGGCCGGTCTTGGCCATGACCTGGCTATCGGAGAGGTTGCGGAAACGGGTCATGATCTCCTCGCGCGCGGTGTCGCGCACGAGGCTGACAAGGGCGGTTTGCTGGTCTGGGGTCAGCGGCATCAGGCGAATTTCCGGATCGGGGTGAAATGGTGCATGGTCTCGAAATGGCAGAATTCGACCGGCCCGAGATCGATCGGCGCGATCTGCGACACAAGCCGCGTGTTCAGTTCGGTGCTGAACGCGACCACCTCGCGGGCGGCGCTCTCCGACAGCCAGTCGATCAGATAGGCCAGCGACACATGGAAGACGTAGTCGTCGAAATCGGGCGGGGCGATCCCGGTGGCCCGGCGCAGTGCCTGGCGCACGCCGCGCAGCGACGCCTCCTGATCGGGATCGGCGCCGATCATGGTGAAGCTGTGCGCGGCGAACAGATCCTGGACCTTGACGCGGTGACGGGCGGGCAGAGCCAGATCGGCGCAGCGATCGAGCATCAGCGCCGAGGCCTCGGCGCGCGTCGCGCCTTTCGGCAGCCCCTCGGGCATCGGATTGGCCGAGGTGACGCCCTGGAAGATCGTCATGTGCAGGCTGGAGCTGGGCAGGAAGGTGAAGAAGCGCGCAAACGGGCTCATCTTGATCTGCTCCATCACCTCGCGCAGGGCATTCCATTGCTCCGTGGCGGGGTCGATATGGCACAGGAAGGTATTGCCGGGGAAAGGCTGCACCGCGCCATCGGGGGTGAACTTGCCGAGGCCGCCCGGCAGGGCGATGCCCGAGGGGCGCGGGCCGCCGCTCAGGCGGCCGGTCAGATGGGCGATGGGGTCGGGGCGTTGGGGCATGGGAATTTCCTTTCAGTCCAGCCGAAGGCCGGTATCGATGTCGAAAAGATGCAGGTGATCGGCAGGCAGGCCGAGGCGCAGGCGGGGCGCGCGGGTGATCTCGGTGCCGAGCGGCGTGGCGACCGACAGACGGCCCCCATCGGGCAGCGCCAGCACCATCGCCCCATGCGAGCCGAGGTCTTCGTGATCGAGCACCGCCAGATCGAGCGGCCCCCGGCCGATCTCGATCTTCTCGGGGCGGATGCCCAGCAGCACGCGACCCTTGTGGGAACGGGCGGCAAGCGGCGTGCCATCGCTCAGGCGCAACGCCGCGCCATCGCCCGTCACCTCGATCAGGTTCATCGCGGGCGCGCCGATGAAGGAGGCCACGAACCGGCTCGCGGGGCGGTGATAGATGTTCTGCGGCGTGTCGAACTGCTCGATCCGGCCCGCATTCAGGATCATCACCCGATCGGCAAGGGTCATCGCCTCGACCTGATCATGGGTTACGAAGATCGAGGTCGCGCCGATCCGGCGATGCAGCTGGCGCAGCTCCATCCGCATGCCGTGGCGCAGGCGTGCGTCGAGGTTGGACAGCGGCTCGTCGAACAGCATCACCTCGGGGGCACGGACAATGGCGCGGGCGATGGCCACGCGCTGGCGCTGACCACCCGAGAGCGCGCCGGGGCGGCGATCCAGGTAATCGCCCAGCTCGACGATGCGGGCGGCCTCGGCCACGCGGGCCATGCGTTCGGCTTTCGGCACCCGCGCGACCTTCAGCGCGTAGCCGATGTTTTCGGCCACCGTCATATGCGGGTACAGCGCGTAATTCTGGAACACCATCGCGCAGCCGCGCTGGCGCGGCTCCAGCGCCTGAACC
Organism: Thioclava sp. 'Guangxiensis'; assembly: GCF_045348365.1. Lineage (NCBI taxonomy): Bacteria > Pseudomonadati > Pseudomonadota > Alphaproteobacteria > Rhodobacterales > Paracoccaceae > Thioclava > Thioclava sp. 'Guangxiensis'. Next base: position 8,393 of record NZ_CP155825.1, read on the forward strand.
TCGCGCGCGCCGAACCGGATCGTGCCCGAGGTGACCTCCTCCAGCCCCGCCAGCATGTTGAGCATGGTGGATTTGCCGCAGCCCGAGGGCCCGAGGATAACCACGAATTCGCCCGCCTCGATGGCGGCGCTCAGCCCGTGGATCACGGGCGTGTCGCCGTAATGCTTGACGATGCCGTCAAGCGTGATGGAAGTGGCGGTCATGTCTCATTTCTCCGTCAGGGTCAGGCCGCGCACGATCTGGCGCTGCAACAGCGCGATCATCGTCAGCGGGATGATCGACACGAGGATCGCCCCTGCCATGATCACGGGATAGTTGGGCACTTGGCCCGGATCGCCGGGCGAGAGCCGCGCGAGCCCCACCACAGCGGTTTGCATTTCGGGCTTCGAGGCAGCGACGAGTGGCCACAGATATTGGGTCCAACCGCCAAGAAACATCAGCACGAAGAGCGCCGCGAAATTGGCCCGGCTCAGCGGCAGCAGGATGTCGAGCATGAAGCGCAGCGGCCCTGCGCCATCCATCTTGGCCGCTTTCGACAGGTCGGCCGGCAAGGTGCGGAAGAACTGCCGGAACAGGAAGGTGCCGGTGCCATTGGCCAGAAGCGGGGCTGCAAGACCGAAATAGGTGCCGAGCAGGCTGTAGCTCAGATGCGGCCGCGTGCCGAACACCATCTCGATCACCCAAGAGATGCCGGTGATGTCGAGCAGCCACTGGAAAGGCGCGCCGATATCGGAGGCCACCTGATAGGTGGTGATGAAGCGCAGATCGAGCGGCATCAGATTGGTGATCAGCACCGCGCCGAAGATGATCTTCGCATAGCCCGCCCGGAAATGGACGATGCCGAAGGCGGTGGTGAAGGCGATCACGCATTTGATCGTGGCTACCAGCGTCGCCACCACGATCGAATTCCAGATCTGGCGCGGCAGCGGCGTTTCCTGGATCACGAAGCGCAGATTGTCGATCAGATGGTTGCCGGGGATCAGCGTCATGCCGTCGCGCAGGAAATCGTCATAGCTTTGCGAGGCGGTGATCAATGCCACGGCCAGGGGGCCGAGGATGAAGAGCATGCCGAGCACGAGCAGACACGTCGCGCTGCGGTCGAGGGAACGGGTGTCCTCGATCATCGGTCGTATTTCACCTTCTTCTCAAGGATCAGGAACTGGAAGGCGGCCAATAGGATGACCAGCACCATCAGGATCGTGGATTGCGTCGCGGCGCCGGAGAGATCGAACCCCTGAAAGCCGTCGATATAGATTTTATAGACCAGCAGTTTTGTGGCCCCGCCCGGCCCGCCTTGGGTCATCGTGTCGACCAGCGAGAAGGCCGAGACGACGCTTTCGGTGAACTCCAGCACGAAGACGAGAAAGATCTGCGGCATCAGCATCGGGATCTGGATATCGATGATCCGGCGCCATGCGCTGGCGCCATCCATCGCGGCCGAATGGTGCAGATTGGCGGGCATCGCCTGAAGCCCCGCCAGCAGGATCACGAAATTGAACGGAATGCCGCCCCAGACATGGGCCGCGATCAGCATGATGAAGGCATCGGTCCCATCGAGCCCCGGCTGCCAGATGCCCGGCCAGATCGTGTTGAGCGGCGCGAAAATGCCCACGAACGGGTTGAAGATATACATGAAGATCACCCCGATTGACGCGCCCGCGATGGCTTTCGGCCAGATCAGGACGTTGCGGGCGGGATAGGCCAGATGAATCCGGCGGTCTGCGGCGATCGCCAAGATCAGCGGCACGATCACCGCAAGGCTCGAGCCGACCAGCATGAAGATCAATGTCCGTTTCGCCGCCAGCCAGAATTCGGGGTCGGACATCACGCGGGCATAGTTCTGGAGCCCCACGAATTCGGACCCGCCGCCGAAGGGCCGCTCGAGCGTAAATGACCATTGGAAGGCAAGCCAGATCGGTATGTAGAAAAACAGGACCACCAGTAACAGCTGCGGTGCAGCGAGCCAGAGGGGCAGCCAGCGGTGCCGGAACTGCGAATTGGACATAGTCGGGACTTTCGGGCAAGAAACGGTGGGAGGCGGCGCTTGCGCCACCTCCCCATTACAGGGCTGTCAGGCGCGGCTCAGAGGGCTGCATCCTTGTAGGTCTGCTGGAAGCGGCGCAGCAGCTGGTCGCCACGCTGGGCGGCATTGTCGAGCGCCTGCTGCATGGTCTCTTGGCCTGCAAAGGCTTTCTGGGTCTCTTCCTTGAAGATGTCGCGGAACTGGACGTAGAAGCCCAGACGAATGCCACGGCTGTTTTCGTTGCCCGGCTCGTTGAGCGAGGCCACGTCCAGCTCGGCCGTGGCAAATTCCAGCTCCTTCGATTTGCCCGAGGCGATCAGCTTGTCCATCGCGCTTTGCGTGACGGGAACATAGCCGGTCCGACGGGTGAACTCGATCTGCTGGTCGTCTTGACGCAGGAAGTTCAGGAAGTGTTTGGCGGCAGTGACCTCGGCCGCGGAATGCCCTTTCATCAGCCAGATCGAGGCGCCGCCGATCAGGGTATTGTGGCGCTCATAGCCCTTGTACATCGGTGCCATCGCCAGCTGGACCTTGTCGCCAAGCGCCTTATAGGCTGCGGCGTAAGACCCGGTCGAGCCTTCCATCATCGCGCATTCGCCCGAATTGAAGGCGTCGGTATATTTGCCGGCCTTGGTGTCTTGGTCGAGCTTCAGCAGGCCCTCGTTGCGCCAGTCGACAAGGTTTTGCAGATGCTCGGCGATCTTGCCGGTGTTGAAGATGTATTCGGCATCAAGACTATCATAGCCGTTATGCTCCGTGGCAATCGGCAGGCCGTGGCGGGCTGCGAACTGCTCAAACACGCGCCAGGGATGGCCATCGGTGGTGTAGGGGCAGTCGATACCGGCGGCCTTGAGCTTGCGCGCGGTCGCCACGAGCTCTTCGTAGCTCTGCGGGATCTGGGTTACGCCAGCCTTGGCCAGCATATCCATATTCGCGTAGAAGATCAGCGTCGAGCCGTTATAGGGCTGCGACATCAGCTCTCCGGTGCCAGTCTCGTAAAACGAACGCGCACCGTTGATATACTGTTTCCAGTCGACATCGGGCATGGCTTCCTGAACGGGTTCCACGGCCCCCGACAGCATCAGATCCAGCGTGCCGGCATCAAAGAACTGGATCAGCACCGGGCTTTTGCCCGAACGATAGGCGGCGATGGCGGTCTGCATGCCCGCCTCGTAGCTGCCCTGACCGATGCAGGTAACCTTGTCCTCGGACTGGCTTTCGTTGAAGGCGGTGCAGGCATTCTGGATTGCCTCTTCGACAGAGCCGCTATTGCCGTACCAGAATTCGAAATCGGTGGCATGGGCGGGGGGGGCGGCGACGGAAAGAGCCAGCAGGCTGGCGGCAAGGACGGGACGGAACATCAGAAAATATCTCCGGAAAATTCGGATGGGGAGGGTTGGTGAGTTCTTGTTACACTTTGGGTGTGAATTATATGTGACACTTGAAGTGTGAAAATGCACCTGCCGCCCGAATATCCGATTGCACCGGCCCGCAGGCCCCGCGATGATCCGCGCCATGAATGATCACGATCCCCTCCACGACCTGGCGCCGCGCTTCCGGCGTGACCCTGCTCTGGCTCAGGTGGCCAGCGCGAATGAACGGCTGATCCTGCGGGCGATCCGCCGCGCACCGGGCATCGCCCGCGCGGGGCTGCAATTCGATCTGACGCAGCAATCGATCCATCGCCTCGTCACCCATCTGGCCGAACGCGGGTTGATCTCCCTTGGTGATCTGTTGCCGCCCTCGGGCAAGGGCAAGCCCAGCCCGGCCCTGCATCTGAACCCGCATTTCTGCGCGACCCTCGGCTTCGCGCTCAATACCGACAGCCTCGGGGTCACGGTGATGGATATGGGGGGCGGGCATCGCACGGCCTCGCTCGCCATCACCGGCATGACGATGGAGGAGGTGCTGACCTTGGGCGAGACCCATGCCCGTGCCATGCTGCTCGAGGCCGGTTTCACCTGGGACGATCTGCTCGGCATCGGGTTTGCCATCGCGGGTTTCCGGGTCGAGGGCACCCGCTTCAACCCGCCCGAGCCACTTGCTGAATGGGCCGAGCCGCATCTTGGGCCGATGCTGACGCAACGCTGGGGCAAGCCCGTCTGGGCCGAGAACGGCGCCAATACCGGCGCGCTGTGCGAATTGATGCTGGGGATCGGCCGCGAGGTGTCCGATTTCGTCTATATGTCGTTCAACTACGGGTTTGGCGGCGGCATTGTCATGGACGGTCGGTTGATGCGCGGACGTTATGGTAATGCCGGCGAACTCAGCGGCATGTTCTCTCCTGAAGAATCCGTGGATCGGCCCGCGCTGCGCGGCCTGTTGAACGACCTTCAGGCGCAGGGCGTCGACTGTCACAGCATTCAGGACTTGTCACAGCGGTTTTCGCCGGAATGGCCGGGGGTTGCTGACTGGGTGGATCGTGTAAGCCGCCAGCAAACCCGCATTATCAACAGCCTGCACTCGGTGATCGACCCCGAAGTCATCGTCTTCGGTGGTCAAGTGCCAAAGGCTTTAGCGGCGATGTTGCTTGATCGTGTCGAAAGCTGGCACAGGCCGCGACTGGGCCACTGTCGGTCGCTGCCGCGCCTTGAGATCAGCGATATCGGTGGAGAAACAGCGGCGATCGGGGCCGCAGCCCTGCCTCTGGCGGAAACGATTTTCTGAACCGTGGATACTGGTCAGTTCGTCGATGAGGACCCCTGTTCTCGATATCAGTGATGTCCGGCGTGCCAAGAAAGGAGGATATCATCCGGAATTTTAGTGGCCTTGACTATTTAAGGGCTATCCTCAGATAGGCAGCAAACTGCGCTCTTCGCCAGTAGCGGCGCCACCGATGAACGGCAGCACTGCGGGTCGGCGTGCTGCCGCACGGCGAATGGCCGCTTCCGGGAAGATCGCTGCGCTGCGGAATTCTCGACCCGCCGACGCCATGGTGCCCCTTCGCGCGTGCAGCGCAAATTTTCTGCGCGGGTCAAGGTCCGTTTTGTCCGCATTGCTGACGTTTACAGCGGATGTGTCGCGCAAGCTAGGCGCGACATAACACCCGCTGAAGGCCAATGGCATCTTCGAGCCCTTCCACGACATTCGGACGAACCGCTCTCAATTCGGTTCAGAGGCTATGAAGCCGAGCTCTCGCTTGCGCTTCTCGCCCGAAAGGTCCCAGCAAGGAGCGCGATGACGGCGAAGCAGATCACAGCCGACCCCGCGCCCGGACCCGCCATCAGTAACCCGAAAAGCGGTGCGCCGACGGTTTGGCCCACGGCGATAGTGAGGAAACCGATCATGAGCCCGGTTGCAGGGCGGGCCGGCAAGGCGTGCGTTCCCCAGATGAGATAGACCCCCGTCAGCATCACGTACGCCGCGCCGAAGAGAAGGCCTCCGGTCAAAGCGAGAGCGGGAGTAGCGACGCCCGATCCGACCGCGAGGATGCTCGTCGACATCAGACCCAAGAAAGTCCAGTGAACGGGATCGAGACCGAACCGGCCGACGAGCGTGCCGGCCCAGGCCCCTGCAATGCCGCCAGCGCCGATGCAGGTCCAAAGGACCCCGGTTCCGGTGGGCCCCCATCCCAGTTGGTGCGACACGATCTGGCCTCCGAAGGACCATAGGGCCGTGCTGGCCGCGCCCATCAGGAACGACGCGGAGATCAGGCGCAGGACCGGGCTATTCAAGGGAGGCAGTCCGCCCGCGCCCTTCTCACCTCTGGAGGCCGGGAGGGAGACCGCCGCCGCGACCGCGAGCACCACCGCCACGGCGGCGAAGGCGCCGAAGGCCAGCCGCCACTGCCCGGCAATCGCGAGGGCGATCGGTCCCGACGACGCCACCCCTACGCTTGTCCCGGCGTTGATCACGGTGTTGGTGAGATCCTGACGGCTCTTGCGCACCGCGGCCGCAACGGCAGCCGCCATGGGCGGAGAGGCCAGGCCCGTGCTCGATCCCGCCACCACCACGGCGATGGCGAGGATCAGAGGCGACGGCGCGAGTGCGATCCCGGCCATGCCGACGGCGGCAACGATGGCCGCCCCCACGGCGACCGCCCGCGCACCGATCCGTTCGGTTAGCACTGCCGATGCGATGATGGCGATGCAGTAACTGGCAAACGAACCACCCGAAATGATACCGCTGAGCGAGGGGCCAAGGCCGAGTTCGCCGTCGATTTGCGGCAGGAACAGTCCGAAGGCGAAGCGGGCGAAGCCGTAGCAGATCGCGATCAGGCCGAAGCCCGTTGCGCCAATTCGAAGGGCGGGGCTCATGTTCGCGCCCTCTCGATCAGGATGGCCGCCGCCGCCCGCGCGGCCGATACGGCGTCCGCGCCCCGGTAGACCGCCGCATGGGTCGCTCCTTCGATGAGGACCAACACCTGCTCGGCGAGGACCGGGTCTTCACGTCCGAGGTCTGCTGCGACGACTTCCTCGATCCGTCGATGAAACGCCGCCTTATGCGAAGCGACCGCCTCCGCAATCTCGGGCGTGTCGCCGCCGGTCTCCGCACGCGATCGAAGGAACAGGCATCCTCGTGTGCCCTCGACCCATACCCAGTCCTCGAGCGCTGCAAACAGCGCGTCGACGGTCCGCACCTCAAGCCGAGCCATGAACCGCCGGTCGCGCTCGGTCAGCACGCGCGCCATAAGCTGCGCCTTGCTGCCCGCGTGCTTGTAGAGCGTCCGGCTCGACATTCCCGCCGCCTCCGTCAGGCGGTCCATACCTGTGGCCATGTAGCCGTGCCGGTCGAAAAGCTGCTCGGCGGCGGCGATGAGCTTAGTCGTCATGTCCATGGGAAGCCTCCTTCGGTGTCCATGGGCAGCAATGTAAAACGTTCGTTTTACATTGCAAGTCCCGAAGGACCGATGGCAGCTCTGTCCGCCCAGCCGACCTTGGGCCCTGCACTATGCTACGCGGTGCCTCTGATGGCCGGTTTGGGTGAGCCGCGCCGCGGCGTTGGTAGCCCACGCGAACGGCAGGTTTGGGCCGGGGTTGACGGCGCACCTGGCAGAACTGTGTGCGCCCCGCCGCGCCGCCGCAAGCCAGCTCCGAACCCAAAGCTGCCTCCCGGACAGCCTCGGCAGGAAGTGTCAGCTCAGCTGCTGCTGCATGATCGAGAACGCGTTGTAGCAGTGGAACGCTGCGACCTTTCCGTCCTTCATCCTGAAGACGTCGCAGCAGGGGACGTCGATGACCTTTCCAGTCGCGGCGAGCGGACCCGTTGGCGTCATCAGCGTCCCGCGATGGGTGCCGCGGATGGCCAGTTCGACGACAACCGTATCCCCTGACACATCGATGCTGAAGATCTCCCGGTGGATGTCGGGGAAGGCTTCGGCCACCCCGCTGGCGACGAGCGCGATATCGGAACCGCGCAAATCCATCTGGGCCGGAACGTTTCTGGCGTAACCGTCCTGTGCGAAGCAGGACAGGAAAGCGTCAATGTCGAGGGTGGCCGCCTCGGCCGACGCATAGAGCTTCTCGATGGTGTTCTTGTGATCCGTCATCTTGGGTGCCTTTCCCGAACAGGGCATTGTGTTTTGCAATTGGCCTCGGCCATGGCATCCAAGTAGACAATCGGTTACCTGAACGGTAGAACCTACCAAAAGGTAAGGGTAAAGATTCTCATGAACCGAATGAACACACCCTGCGGTCTCGATGTGGCACTGACTGTCATTGGCGGAAAATGGAAGCCGCTGATCCTCTTTCACGTCCAGAGCGGGCCCACGCGCTTTTCCGAGATTCGGCGGCGCGTCGGCGGTATCAGTGAAAAGGTGCTGATCCAGCAACTGCGCGATCTGGTCGAGATGAAGGTTCTGCTTCGTCGCGACCATCAGTACGTCCCGCCTGTGGTCGACTATGCGTTGACGCCCTTCGGCGAGACGCTGGTCAAGGCGCTGGTCCCCTTGTGCGATTGGGGCACAGCGAACCGGAATGTGCTCAGCGCGATCATGGGGCCCCCCGGCACTGAACCTAAAGCTTAGCTCAGGCGAAAGGCAGCTTAGTCCGCATTCCTGCCTCTAGGCGCTATCTTGAGCGGCTGCCTTTGGTCTGATCTGGCATCTGACGTTCAGGAGCAGGTCTCACCTCCTTGGCGGTAGTTCCACGCACTTGGGCCTCTTGCTCCTTGGTGACGTTTGCGAGGTTCTGGACTGAGATCTGCCTCCCAGCTTTCATCCCTTGAGATAGAAGCTTGGCGGCATGGTCGCGGGCGGTCTCGCGGTCCTTTTCCGAGACACCTTCGGCCCGAAGCCGAGCGTCCATGTGGGCCAGAACGCTGGCCGGGCCTTTGGCGGCATGGTCGCCCGGTTCGTAGCGTTTGATCCGGTCTTCGAGCCGGTCGGATTTGGTGTCCTGCTCGCGCTGCTTGTCGGCCATTCGTGTTTCCTCAGTGGTTACCTGCGCCGCAGATTTGCCCGGTGCCGTGCGTTCCGGCTGTGTTTCACGCTCGATGTCCTTGGCGTCCCAGAGGCGACGGTGTCCTTCGCGTTCTACTTCCTGGCCCGTCTTCTGATCCTTGGTCTTGTAGGTCACGGGCTCGACGCCTGGAGAGAAGAAGGTCGCGTGGTCTCCGACCTTCAGGTCATGCTTTTCGAGCGCGGCAGGGAGGGTGACGCTCCAGATAAGCTCTTCCTTGCCCGCCTTGCTGATGAGCGCGACGAAGGGCACGGGGTCAGCCCCTTCGCGGTTGCGATAGGGGGCGGTGCCGATGTCGACGATCTTGCCGGAGATGCCGTCAGAGTAGCTTTGGCGCGGCGATACCTGCTGGCCTTCGCGGGCGGTGGTTTTGGCATTGATGGAAATTGGGGTACGGTCCGCCCGCTCGATGGCACGCTCCCCGATCATCTGGGACCGGCGGGTTGCTTCCTCCTGGTCCTTCTCCGTTCGGCGGTAGCCCTGGACCTTCAGGCCCTGGGCGGTGCCTTCAACCCACATCTCGCGCCGGAACTCCTCCGGCCCTTTCGCTTTCAGGCTTTGCCAGCCGCGATGCGCGGCCAGCTCGATCATGTCCATTGCGGTCCCGCGATCCGCATTTCTGGTGCTGAGCTGGTTGCCCTTGTCGACGATCGCGGGGCGGGCGTCATCATAGGAGCGGTAGAGATCCTGCTGACCCTTCGCCTTCGTGACGAGAAACCTATCGTGGTAGCTGGCGGGCAGGTCAAAGCGATCCTGATCCGGCCTGGCCTTTTGTTTCCCGCTTGGCGAGATCGAGCCCTGATCTTTGGTCTGCTTTTCCGGACTGGCTTTCTCCGCGACCCGTTCATGATAGCCGGTCCAGAAGTCCATATTGGTCTGCGTCATGCGGGAAGGGGCCGCGCCATCACGGTTGAGGTCGGTGAGGTCTTTGCGCACGCTGTCGAGCGTAGGAACGGATTTCTGGATGTCCGTCCCGATGGTGACGGTGCGGGCGACAGTGCGCGCGCTTTTTTCCGTGGCCTCGATCACGCGCGGGTGCTGGCTGGCCTCGGCATCCGCGAAGGCACGCCCTGCGGCGGCAGCCGAGGTGAAGCGCTCTTCCTTGTCGTTATGCGCGTAGGAGAGCGTGAAGCTTGTGCTCTTGTCCGTCTCAGGCATTCCGTTTCCTTTCGGCTTTCGCGGGGGCGACGTCACAGCCGAGGGCGGCGAGGATGTCCGCCGCGCCCTTGCGTGTTCCGACCTGTCCGGCCTTGTTCAGCTCCTTGATTTTCGCCTGTGCCTTCTGCCCGCTCAGGGCCAGCCGGTCGAAGGAGATGCCGCCGGGGTTGACGATCTCTTCGTCGGTCATCGGCACTTCGGCAGGTTCGCCATTGGCGACGTTCGCGGCTTGGAAGGCTTTCAGACCGGCCAGCTTGTCGAAGTTGGTCTGAAGGGTGGAGACGCTCTCGCGCAGCATCGCGTTCTCGTCTCTCAGGGAGGCCACGGCCTCCGCCAAGGCATGGCGGTCGATCTTGGGGACCACGGGCGGCGGCACCTTGGAGCGTTCGCGAAGCGCCGTTTCGGCATAGAACCTGATCTTCTTCGCCCGGATCGGTGGGTGTCCGGCGACGAAGACCAGGGCCTCGCTTTGGTCCATTTGCAGCAGCTCCTGCGGCAGCATGAGGGAGCGTTTCTGCTCGCTGTGGCTGACGGTCGTGCCTTTACGGTTGGCAAGGTATTTGGACTTGGACTCGCTGCGGGCCTCGACGCCATGCGTGCCGAGCCGTTCCGACAGGTTGCGCGCCTCCTTCACGCCCTTCGGGGTGAAGACAATGCTGATGCCGGAGTTGTCCATATAGGCATCGGCGCCGTCCTGGCCGTAGATGTCGGCCAGCTGCGCCGGGGTCTGGACGATAGTCAGCACCTTCATGCCGTAACCTGCAAAATAGCCGATGCCGCGCTTGAAGGCCGGAAGCTCCCCGACCGAGGCGAACTCGTCCATGCAGAGCAGGATCTTGTGTTTCAGGGCCGGATTATGCTCGGGCAGTTCCTGCATGTTCGCATCGACGCAGGACTGGAAGAAGAGGTTCATCAGCGGCCCGAGGCGACCGAGGTTGTTGGGCGTGATGCCGACATAGACCGTCATCCGCTTGCGGCGAAGATCGGCAAAGGCAAAATCCGAGGCAGCGGTTGCTCGGTCGAGCATCGGGTTGGCAAAGAGGCCGAGGTTGGCGGTGATCGTGGATTTCACGCTCTCAAAGGTGTTCTCGCTCTTCGAGAGGAAGTCGTTGAGGGTCGAGACGGTCTGAAGCGACAGTGGACGCCCGGAGTTTTTCCTGTCCTCGATCCGCTTCTGGAAGGTCTGGACGAAGTCCGGGGTCAGGGTGAGCTGGCGGTAGATTTCGCCCAGGGTGAAGGGCCGTTCTGGCGTCTCGGCCAGATAGCCGCCGACACCGACAAAGGCGGTCTGTGCCGCCCGGTCGAAAAACGGGTCTTTCGAGGCCACAGGAATGAACAGGTCCGCCAGCCGCTGAAGATCCTCGATCTGGTAATCGGTGCCGCGCCGGACCGTCGAGAGCGGGTTCCAGCGATGCGTGCGACCATCCGGATCGAGGGGATCGAACAGGAACACCTCCTGGCCGCCTGCCTTGCGAAAGCCTGCGGTCAGGGTCCAGTTCTCCTTCTTGATGTCCAGGACCACGGCAGAGTCCGGCCAGTTGAGGAGGTTCGGGATCACCACGCCGACGCCTTTGCCGGAGCGGGTCGGGGCATAGAGCAGAACGTGTTCGTCGCCGCCATACATCAGCAGGTTCTTGGGCGTCAGATGTCCGGCTTTCTGGATCTTGACCGCGCCGCCTTGCTCGACTGCGCGGCCCCATTTGTCGACCCGCTTGCCATAGTGTCGGGAGGGCAGGGAGCCGGTGAAGCCAGCGATGAGTCCGGCCTTCGACCTCATGCCCGCCTGCTGGATGTCGCGGGCGCGTGCGAACTCGGCGCGGCCATGCACGTCCGGTTTCGGCTGCGCCTTCAGGATGGCGGCAGCGATCACGACGGTCGGCAGCAGCCCGGCATAGCCCGAGAGCTTGATCCATTTGACCGTCTCGGGATCAGTGTATCCGGCCAGTGCTGCTTGCGGCCACAGAAGCAGGTCGCGGGGCAGGTGGAGTGGAACCTTCAGCCCCCACTGCATGACATAGGCGGCGGTGACGAGCCCCCCGGCCACGGCAAACACGACCGCGGCCGAGATCGCGGCAGCCCGCGCGGGGGTGCCAAGGCGATGCCAGTTCTGGACGATCACGCGGCACCCCCGAGCTTTCTGCGGGGATCGAAGTAGACCTCGGTGACCCTGCGCCCGGCGGCGGTCTTCTTTATCTGAACGACCACGTCGACCATCTGGTAGAGCATGTCCTTGATCTCATCGCGCTTGAGGTCGCGCCCGGCTTCGCTCTCCTTCACCAGCAGGGCCAGCTGCTCGAAGGCGAGCGTGGCGGAGTCGGCGTGGATGGTGGTGATTGACCCGCCATGCCCGGTATTGACGTTGCGCAGGTAGTAGAAGGCCGAGGCGTCGCGCAGCTCCTGCAGGAAGATGCGGTCGGGCCGCATCCGGAGCGCGCTTTCCAGCAGGTCGCGGGCCGTGACTTTGGCCTCGCCCTGACTGCCCTTGGAATAGATCATCCGCACCACGTTGGGCTGTGGAAGCTCCAGCTCGACGGTGTCCTCGATGGTGATCAGCCGCTCGCTGGTAGGGATCAGCGGGATCAGTGCCTTCGAGAAGGTCGTCTTGCCAGAGCCGGTGGAGCCCGAAACCAGGATATTCTTCTTCGCCAGAACGGCGGCGTTCAGGAAGGTCTTCCAGTCGCCGTTGCGGTGATGGTCAAGCAGGGCTTCATCCTCGCCAGACAAGGCAGTGGTGGCGTTGGTGACGCCCTCGAACATGCCCTGACCCAGAAGATCGTCGAGCGAGAACGTCCGCTGCGCCGGTTTGCGGATCGTGATGCTGACCGTGCCCGCCGGGACGGCGGGCGGCAGCACGATCTGGATGCGCTCGCCCTGCGGCAGGGAGCCGGAGAGGAGCGGTGTCGTCTCGTTGACCTTCTGCCGCGAGAACGTGCCCACGGTCGCGACGAGGCCGGCCAGGAAGGCATAGGTCAGGTCGGGCAGTTCGACACGCTCCCATGTCCCGTGGGCATATTCGACGAAGACCTCGCCGGGGCGGTTGATGCAGATTTCCAGAACGTCGTGGCGCTCTAAGAAGGGCGACAGCGGGGCCATGTGAGAGGCCAGCGCCGGGGGCACGGGCCTGTCTTGCGGCAGGATGGGCCTCTCCATCATTTCAGCCGGTAGACGCCGGAGAAATCGAGATCGCGGGCCACCATGACCGAGACCTCTTCGCCTTGGTTCTTCCGCAGGATCACGGGCACGTCGATGGTGTTTTCCAGCTCCGTCTGGGCGAGGCTGCGCGCCGCCGCGCGGGAGTTTTCATAGGAGCCATCATCGCCGTCGCCAGAGGTGGTGGCGACGATCAGGGCATCGTCGATGATCGACAGCATCATCGTGCCGCCGAAGCGGGTCCAGAACTGGGTGTCGATGTCGCCATCGAAGCCGGTCAGCCCAAGGGCATCGGCACCGGGCGAGCCTAGGTTCACGATCACGCCGTTCGGTGTCTCGGCACGGGTCCAGATCACGAAGAGACGCTGGCGGCCCCGCTGCATCCCGCCCTTGTACTCGCCAACGATGCGCGTGCCGCGATCCAGAAGGATCACCGCGCCCGTGGTCGAATAGACATCGTCGGTCACGGTGCAGCGGACCATGCCGGGGGCCGTGGAATCCATCGCCGTGTCGAGCGAACAGGGGATCGTCGTGCCCTGTGTCACGGTCAGGTTGGGATGGGTGAGAACGGTGGCCTTTTCCGATTGCCGGTCGCTGGTGACAAGCTCGGCCGCCAATCCCGTCAGCTTGCCGCCCGCGCCCTCGGCCGAGCCGCCAAAGAGATTTGCCCCGGCATCAGTGCCTGCCTGAGCCGCCGATCCGGCAAGCCCCGTCAGGTTTCCCTGATAGGCCATGACGGGCGCGCGTTTTGAGGACTCGTAGAGCTGTTCGGCCTCGCTCGGTTCCGCCGGGGCCAGCTGTTCTTCCCGGCGCACGCGCTCGATCGGGCCGACCGGCGCGTAGGGTTCGGGTTCAGCTTTTTCCGGCTGGGCTTGCTGCTCCTGTTCTTGGGGCAGTTCCGCAGGCTCGAAGTTCTGCCCGGGCCGGATCGTGGTCTGCTGGCGCTCGGTTTCTTCGGGCGGTGCAGGCTCTTCGTCGGAGGGCCATTGGAGGAAGGCCATCGTGCCAAGAAAGACAAGGCCAGCGGCTACGAGGAATTTCTTGTTCTTCTCGTTCAGCCCGGCGGATTTCGCGCTGGTGATCGAGGAGATGCCGCGCTCGCCCTCGATGCCGTTGTCCATAGGTTCGGGTGCACCGTCCTGCGGTGCTTGCTCTTCAGTCGTCATGATCACTGTCCGATGATTTCGCGCTGCACGGAGCGGCTGGTGGTGCCGGTGCCGGTGTAGCCACCAGACGAAGATCCCAGCCCCATGTTGTAGATTGCGGTGACCTGGTTCCCGAGGCGCAGGCGCATTTCGGGGGCCACGTCGTGCACGATGATCTGGTTCTTGCGGGCCGTGGTGTTCGCCATGCGCTCGGTGCCGGTGCTGTCCACGACGAAGACCGAGGGCATCCGGTTCATCCGAGAGAAGGTCAGAACCGTCATTTCGCCGTTGTCGTAGGCCTGCGATGGTTGGAGGTCATGCGATCCGGCGACCAGATAGCGCCAGTTCTTCGAGCCGGAGGTTGCCACGGATTCCGCCAGCCTTGCCTTGGCTGCTTCTTCCTGCGCCCGCGCTTTCTGGTCAGCGGCTTCGGCGCGGCGACGGTTGGCCTCGTCGGTTGGATAGGCGAACCTGATCTGGAAATAGACATCCTTGGAGTTGTTGGTGATCGCGCCGTCCCGGACGATCAGCTCGAAGGAATAGGTCCGGGTGGTGCCGTCCTCGCGCATGGTTGCGATCTGAAGATTGGTCGGCGGGTTGGCCTCGCGCGGCTTGAGATAGAGGATATTGCCGCGCGGCACGATCTCCCAGGCGACGGTATCGCCGCTGCCCACATCGATGATTTCCTCGGTCTGGGCGAAGACGACCTGCACGGAGGTCCGCAGGGTGCCGACGACACGGACCACGTCCCATTCGTTGTAGCTGACGGAGCGGACGCGGCTGTCGGAGCGTGACGGGTTCGGGATGTCTAGCGCGAGCGCTGGCGCGGCGGCGCTGAGCGCCAGACAGGTGATGAGGGCTGTGCGCAGGATCATTCCGTCACCTCCGAGTCGGCCCGATAGGTGCTGACGATGAAGCCCAAGGGGTTTATCGTGCGATCCTCAGTGCTGATCTCTGCATCGGCGTCGAAATCGAATCCGATGGTCGAGACCCAGAGGCTTTGCGTCGTCAGGTTTTCGCGTTCGTTGGTCTCGGTCTTGTAGAACCGGACCTGTGCCAGCCCGTCATTCAGGAAGGAGATCGAGCGGATCTTGATCTCGGCCTTGGTGTCGGTGCCATAGGCATATTGCGGGCTCTTGGGGTTGGAGCCGTTGTAATAGGTCGAGAAGCGCGCCTGTTCCTCGGGCGAAGACATCAGCGTCACCTCGTGGAAGATCGCTTCCCGTTCGGCATAGGTGTAGCCCTCGCGTTCACGGACATAGCGGGCGAGGAAATAGCGGGTGACGGCCTCGTCATAGGTGGTTTCGCCGTCGCTGAGCCGGGTCATGACCTCGGGCACGCCGCTGGCCTGATCGACCCGGATGACGAAGGGCACCACTTCCTTGAGCGGAGCCATGAAGCCAACAGCGGCCACGCTGGTCAGTGCCATGACGCTGGCGGCCCCGGCGATGATCCAAGCCGTCCGCTTGGAGCGTTCGGCGGCGAGGCGGCTGTCGTAATCGAAGCTGCGGGCCTCCTTCAGATAGGCGGCAAGGTCCTTGTCCTGCGATACTGTCATGCGTCGTCTCCCTCCCGCGTGTCCGCGATCCGGGGCGTGACGCCGATTTCCTTCTGCTTTTCGAGGACAGCGGCCTGATAGTCCCATTTGGTCGGGTTCAGGGGCCGGACGACCGAGCCTTTCACATCCGGCAGCGGCGTCGTCGTGGCGCAGGCCGAAATGCTGAGGACGGCCATCAGGAGGACAAGTTTCTTCATCGCGTAACCTTGGAGTCTAATCGTGGAAGAGGTGGATTTGTCCGCCTCAGCTCTGTCGTGTCGCGGAGCCACTGGCGGGGGGCGTGCTGCCTCCCTGCCGAGGTGCCGCATTTCCCAGAAGCTTTCGCTCCACGAAGCGCTGCGCGGCGCCGGTCGAGGCACCGGCCCCGGCGCTCAGCGCCGCTGCGATGGAGGGAAGCAGGAAGAAGAAGATCGTGCCGCAGGCCATTGCGACGAGGAATGCAGAGACTGCCGCCGCGCCGTCCTCGATGCTGAAGCTCGAATAGACGTCACCGATGAAGGAGGTCACCACCAGCATGAGGACGATGACCAGAAGCTTCAGCAGGGCGAAGTTCAAGGCCTGACCCAGCCAGGCAAAGAACCAGCCGCGCGTGACATCGAAGAGGGCGAAGGCGACGAAGAGCGGGCCGATCGCCGCCATGAGCGCCAGCCCGAAATGGACCAGAAGGCTGATCACGAAGGCAATCGCGGCGAAGGGCACGGCGGCGATGATCACGACGATCGACAGGAAATAGCCATAGATCGAGCCCGCGATGCCCGAGCCGTACTGATCCTGCACCTCGGCGCTGATCCGGCCCGCCATCGCCATGACGGGATCGGAGGGTAGGTCGGTCGAGCCGCCGGTCAGCGTTTCCACGAAATCGGGGATGCCGTTGAGGATCGTGTCCCCGACCCAGGACGAGTAATCGCCGGCGCTGGACACGAGGGTCCAGATGATCGCCAGTTTCACGCCGCGCAGGGTGAAATCCATCAGCGGTTCGTGGATGGAGCCACGGATGATCGCCCAGCCATAGAGAAACAGGTAGATCGTCAAGGCCGCC
The DNA here is from genome assembly GCF_045348365.1 of Thioclava sp. 'Guangxiensis'. Taxonomy (NCBI): domain Bacteria; kingdom Pseudomonadati; phylum Pseudomonadota; class Alphaproteobacteria; order Rhodobacterales; family Paracoccaceae; genus Thioclava; species Thioclava sp. 'Guangxiensis'. The sequence goes on from NZ_CP155825.1 coordinate 24,864, forward strand.
GTCAGCGGTGCAGTCAGCTCGGAAGAGATGGTGCTGCTGATGTCGTTCATCTTGTCGGTGAGACTGTCAGCAAAATTGTCGTAGAGCGTTTGCAGCATGGGACGGCCCTTTCCGGGAGGCGGCGATGATCAGTTGAAGGACGGGTCTCCGAAGAGACGGTCCGAACCTTCACGGTCCTTCTGCGTCTGGGCCTTCTGGGCGGATTTGCGGGCGTTCACGCAGTTAGCGTCATCCATCGCGCGGTCGGCCACCTCGCAGGTTTCCAGCATCGCGGCCCGCTCGGCGGGATTGGCGGTGAAGTAGTCGACCGTGTGGTTCTCGGCCTCTTCCTTGCAGCCCGCGAGAAACGCGGATGCCGCAAGGGTGATGATCAGGGGAAGGGAAAGGTGCATGGTATCTCCTCAGAAGCGGTCGTCGCCGTAGATGCTAGTGAAGGCCGCGCTTTCCTTGGCACGGCGCTGTGCGGCGACTTCGGTCTGTCGCTGTTCTTCGACTTTCGCCTGGGCCTGCTGGAGCATGGCGAGGCCCTGAATGCGGTTGGTGTCGTTCTGGAGCATGGCCTGTTCCACCGCGATCCGGGCGTTCAGGGCATCGACCTCCTTCTGGGTGGAGACGGAGCCGATTTTGCTGCGCAGTTGCTCTAGCCCTGCCAGCCGATCATCGGACAGCGACACGATCCGATCCCCGACAGCGGTGTCGCGGGCCGACTGGTTGCGGATGCGGTCCAGTTCGCTCTGGTAGAAATCATCGGCGTCGATATTGGCCCCCTCCAGCGCGGAGAAGTCGGCTGCGTCCTGCGCCTTGCCTGCCAGATCACCCAGGTCATCGAGATCGATGTCGAAATCGCTGGCAATCTGCATGGCATCTGGCCCGAGAAGTTCGCGGACATCGGGTGAGTTCAGGGCGCTGACGATGGAATCCATGTCCGTCAGGCCGTTGATCGAGGCATAGAGCGCCTTGGCCTGTTCCAGTTCTTCGACCATCTGGGCGATTTCCTTGACGAACTCGGCCTTGGCATTGGTGATAGCAGCCGTGTCGACCACGGGCACGCCTTGGGCATGGGCTGCGGTCGAGAGGGAGATCGCCAGCGCAGCGGCTGACACGAGAAGCCTTGTCATCGGAGGTCCTTCCTTTTCTGGAACAGGCGGGGGAGCCAGTCTTTCGGGGCCGGGTGGTCCTGCATCAGCGCGTGCATGATGGCGTTGGTGGCGGTGCGGCCCGACAGGACGGTCAGCACGTGATCGAGGCCGGATAGGTCGAGGTCGCAGACCACCGAGTTCTGTGCCTGCTTGATCAGGAAATGGCCGAGGGGCAGCTCGTCGCGGACGATCTGAAACTCGCGCTCGGACAGGCCGAACTCGTCGACCAGGTCCTTGCGGCTGGCGCGGTCGGAGCCGAAGAAGATCTGGCTCGCGCATTGTTCGATGATCGTGCGGGCAATGGGGCTGTTCACCACGTCGGAGGCCGACTGCGTCCCGGCTACGATGATGCCGTTCTGCTTGCGGATGACCTTCAGCTTGTTCTTCACGAAGTCCGAGAAGTAGGGGTCGGACAGAGCCTTCCAGAACTCGTCGATGAAGATCGCGATGCGTTGGCCGGTAATCAGGTTTTCGACCCGGCGCATGAGATACATCATGATCGGGTTGCGGATTTCCGGATCGTCGAGGAACGCCGTGATGTCGAAGCCCACCAGGTCGGCATCGAAGGCGATGGTGTCTTCGGGATTGTCGAAGACCCAGCCGAGCCGTTCGTTGCTGAGCCAGCGATCCAGCTGGTTGCCGATGTCTTCCGCGCCGCCGCCGAACCCCAGCAATTCGCGTAGGGCAGAGACGGTACGGCCAGTGCGCGGCAGGTTGGACAGGCCCGTGACGGCCATCTCGATCCGCCGGATGTCCTCGGCCGAGAAGGTGGCGCGCTCGCCGCCCAGCATGGATTTGACCAGATCGACCATGAAGGCCTGGCCGTCCGCATCAAGACCGATTGCCATGAAAGGGGCGCAGCCGGTCGGGCGACCGGGCTGGAAATCGAGATAGGAGCCGCCCGAGGCGCGGACGAAGATCTCGGCCCCGTAATCCTTATCGAAGAGCACGCGCTTGGCCCCGAATTTTTCCAGCTGCGACAGCAGGAAGGTCTGCACCACCGTCTTGCCGGAGCCGGAGGGGCCGCAGATGAAGGTGTGGCCCAGATCGCCGATATGGAAGTTGAAGTAGAAGGGGCTTCCGGCGCTGGTCTGGAGCTTGCTGACCGCATCGCCCCATTCGTTGCCGTACCGGTGGCCGGTCGGGTAATTGTGCAGCGGCGACATGGCCGTGTAGTTGCGGCTGGTCACCATCGCGACCCGCGCCCGATGCGCGTGATTGCCGGGAAGCTGCGCCCAGAATTGCGGCTCAAGCCCCATGTCTTCGCGAGCGACGACAGCCCCGGATTCCGACAAGAGATTATGCGCATCGGCGGCGCGGGCTTTCAGCTCCTTCGCGTCATCGGTCAGGACGGTCAGCGACAGGTTATGCTCGCCCATCACGAACTCGCCCGACATCAGGTCGTCGCGGGCGTCGCGCAGCCCGTCCGCCTGGGACACGGCGGGGTCATTCGCGTTGCGCAGCCGCCCTTCCTTGAGGGTCATCTGGCGCATGGCTTCGTTCTTCGCGGTGCAGCGGAAGGACTGCGTCAGGACGAAGCGGAAGGGGGCCGTCAGCAAGTTGTCGAACATGTTCGGGCGCGTGCGCGCGTGGTATTCCTTGATGCCGAACATCGCGCCATAGGTGCTGGCGGCGGCATGGCGGATTTCCAGCGCCTCCCGCCCGAAGATCACTCGGTCGGTGTAGATCGCGTTGCCGATGGTCCCGTGAACCAGCGGGACCGGCTGATACCGGCCAGAGATCAATTGCTTCAGGACACTGGCAGGCTCGGAGATCAGCAGGTCGCGGTGGTCCCGGATGATCGAAAGCTTCCGGGGCCGGAAGCGGCTGAGGCTGCGGGTCAGCTGCGTGGTCTTGTCGTCGAGATCGTCCAGAAGATCCTGGTCCACCTCGATCTGGCTGGCGCGGGCACGACGGACGCCTTTCGCCAACCGACCGCCGGGCAGGCTGCGGGGTTGCATGTAGACGGTCAGATACAGATCGTTCCGGAACAGGCGCTTTGCCTCGATCCGGCTGCGATAGCTTTCGTCGATCCAGCGGGCGAGGTCGGTGACAAATGTGCCGGACGGATAGTCGTCATCGGTGGCCCGGACCACATGGACATAGGTCATGACGGTGTCGTCGGCGATGTTGCGCAGGGCATGGCTGAGCTGGTTGTGCAGCGTGTTGATAAGCTGGATATCCGCCGTGCGGAAGGAGACGCCCTCAAGCTTCAGCATCTGGAAGGCACCCCGGTTGCGCGTGATGATCGTGTGCGCGTCCGAATGGCGGATGAAGGGAAGGTAGCGGTCCGCCGTGTTCTCCGTCTTGATCTTGCCCGTCAGGCCCATCAGTCGATCTCCTCGGTCTTGTAGCGGCGGCGCAGACGCAGGGGGGATGTCGATGATCCCCCCCAGAGGCTCCGGTTCCGGCACCGGGCATTTGTGTCCAGCCAGCGAAACAGGATTTGGAAAGCGTTCTGATCGCGCTCGACGATCAGGCGAGAGACCCCGAGCAGGGGGAGCGCAATGGGCAGGTAGAAGATCGAGTCCGCGGCGATCATCGCCAGTCCGCTAATGCCGCAGCACATGGCGAAGGCTTCAACGGGGATGCCGAAGATCATCGCCGGGCGCGTGAGGGCGAGGAACAGCACGTCCTCGTTCATCTTCACCTTTTCCATTGCATTGTTCATTCTGGGCCCTCCCTGCCGGTCAGCCGGTGATCATGCTCAGTACCTCGGAGGAGGCGTAGATCAGGACAACGCCGCCGACGGCCCATGCGGCACGGCGCAGGTCAACGAAGTTGAAGAGCCAGCCGGCGCCGATGAACATGAGTGCGATCAGGGCAATGGGCTGTTTGGCGCTTTCGAACTCGTCGAGGATGTTGTTCAGGAAGTCGGTGAAGCCTGCGGCAGCGGCGGGCTGCGCCGCTGCGGTCAGGACCGCAGCCAGAAACATCGGGGCGCCGATGCTCCGGTAGCGGGTCAAAAAGGTCTTCATGGGTGTGTCCTTCTATTGGAAAACCAAGGCGTTCGATCCGGTGGCCGCGCCGAACACGTCCCATCGTTTCGCGCTGTCCTTGTCGTCACTCAGGGAGGGCGACCGCTTTTCTTTCGAGGGGGCGGTCACGGACCCCTCTCCCAGCACGCGGGCCACATAGCCGTTGTGGAAACCACGCGTGAAAGAGCCGGTGTTGTAGGAAGAAAGTGCCTGGTGCAGGGCCTGCGTCCGGTCTGCTCCGGCATCGCGCGCCCGGTCATAACCGTCCCGCAGCACGGTTTCCGCCGCCGTCAGATTGCGGCAGGCGTCGAACACCGTGGCAGGCGTCAGCCCGAGCCAGGACAGGTTGGCACTGTTGATCTGCCCGAGGCCCATGTCGATGGACTTGCCCTCGGCGATCAGGCGGGCAGCGATCTGCGCTGCCTCTTTGGCGGAGCGCGGCGCATAGGACGCGCGATCCGGGCCGTTCACGCCGATGGCGAACGGGTTGAAGCCACTCTCGGCGGCGACGAGCTTTTCCATGATGGAGGGGGCGACACCGGGCGCGCAATTTTCAGCGACGGCCCGGAACGCGGTGGCATTCATGGGCTCAGCCTGCGCGAGGCCCTGTGAGCCGACGGTGAATGCGGAAAGGATCGAGAGGAAGGAACTGCGGAGCGATCGGAGGATCAGCCAGCGCAGAGCGCCGAGGCGATCACTCGGTGTCTTCGCCGGGTCCAGCTTTCGGGGCAGGCACCCAGACGCCTTCTGCTTCAGGGTAAATACGCATGTGGAAGCTGACCAGCGCGTCGGAGGACTTGAAGACGCGGGCTTCGCCAGTCTTTGAGGAAATGACCGGGCTGGCCGCGCCGTTCGTCTGAACTGCCCAGAGTTCCCAGTTCCATCCTTTAGGAGTGTGAACGGGGCGGTAGTCGAGCTTTCCACCCTTCTCGAGGAAGTTTTGCACTGCATCAGTCGTAATCACGCGTGGTTTCCACATTGGCTGACACCTGTCGTTGGGAATTGCTGGACAGGTGCTGGGTAGCCTTGAAACATGTCCCGCTTCAACTTTAAAGCGCTTTTTTTAAAAAAGCACTTTCTGGCGAAAAACGCTATTTGACAATAGGTGCTTGCTTTGAGAATTTGGCGCTATCTTCCGGGCCGCTGTTTAAGAGGATCATCCCACGATGGCCATATCGGGAGCAGTGTGTCGGCAGAGATATGCTGTAAGGAAAGAACGAGAGGGCGGAGCCTTGTTATTATCTGGACATGCGATGAGGCGTTGCGCTGTGACGGCTTTAACTTGTGGGGGGCTGCTTTTAGCGGCTCCGCCTACTGCGCAAGCCTATCAGGTCGACTGTGCGATACTGATCTGTCTGACTGGAGGCTGGCCCGACAATGTCGAGTGCAACGCGGCACGATCCGTTTTTATCAGCAGGATCACGCCCTGGCCGGTAGAGCCTCCCCTGCAGATCTGGAATTGTCCCTTGGGTGTGACTTACCCCGTTCCTTGGGGCAAGAGCGCGATGCCGCTCCTGCGTGATGCTGCCGGCACGTCCGGGCCTTCGGCTCCGCAATCATTTCCCGCCGTCTTGGAAGGGGTGCCGCTTGCGACGACCAAGAAGGATGAGATGCTGGCTCTGATCGCGCATTATGTCGCTGTCAACGGCGTGGCCGATGTAGACATAAGCGGGGCTGAATATGACTTCGTCCGCTCCATCCGTGTCTACAATGTTGAATTCGCGCGCCAACGTCACGCTGGCGGAGACGATGGCGACTGCCGCCAGAGCGAAAAGGTCCGCCTCGGCACCTATGGCGTGCAAGGCGATTTCCGCTGGTCCGATAGTTCGGTGACGTCACTGCCGGACGCGTTTGAAGGTCTCACCGGTTGGGGCAAGGGTTGCCCCAACCTCTACCGGAGGGCGGTGTTCATCGATTGGACCGACTACCAGGGAAACTATGGCTTCGAGCAGGTGGATTACTGATCACTGCAAGTGCCGGCATCGCTGATGCCAAGTACGACGAGGGCACAGGAACGCGGCCACGAAGGCCGTGACGAAGAGGAGCAGACGTACTTCCGAAAGTAAAACCCCCGCGAAGGCGGCAACCTTCCGCGGGGGCTGATGGACTTAGGGCCGGCAAGCCCGTCATCATCCGTAACCATGGTTTAGCCTATCAGCTTCCCAACCTTGCAGGCAAGTCGAAACGCATCTGTGCGATCTGTCGATGTTTGCCTGTCGCCGCCTCGCTTCAGACGAACGAGGAACGAATAGATGCATGTACCCCAATCTTTGCCTGTCCCACGGTGCGAGGCCGTCAAACCAACACTTCCGTGCGGCATGGAGCGCGACGGCTTCGTCGCTCTTGTCGATGCGGTTGCATCCAGCCTTGCCATCGGTGCTGCGGCGATGATGACCTTTCGTACCATGATCGCGTCGACCAGGCCGAGCGCGTTCAAGTGCGGCGTAGATGAACCCTGCTGTTACCTCAGTCAGAACGAGATCGCGCACAAACGTGGCGTCACGGCCTGTCGTATCCGGCAACACGAGGCGGCGCTTGTCCGCGCGGGGCTCATCGAGAAGCGGACAATGGCAAATGGGGCGCGGTCCGGCTTCTCCGGTTGCGGCGTCTACTTCGGCGTGGCGATCGCGCGCGTCGAAGAGTTCCTGTCTCTGCGCGACGAAATCGAGGCCGATCGCAGGGCTCATGCCCGCCTGCGAGGGCAGCGCAGCTCGCACAAGCGGCACCTGAAAGGTATTCTGTGCGAGCTGGCCGAGCGTCATGGGCTGACAGCAGCGGTCGAGCGCATCCACCAGACGTTTGCGGAGTGGCCGTCAGGCAAGGCGCTTCATCGGATGTCGCTCGTAGAGCTTCAGAACCACGAGGCTGAAGCCGAAGCGCTGACGATTTCCGCGTCTAACTTGCTGCACGAAACGCATGATCGACCGCTCGAAAACGAGCGCTTTCATATACAAGATACAACTCAAGATTCTAACGAAGTAACTTGTAACGACCCTGTCGATACACTGAGCATGGGCTTGCCCATGCGATCTACCGTTTCTGGGCCGCAGCCTAGCGGCCGCGTCCATTGCTTAGAAAGACAGGATGGGGTGGCCAGCGAGGCGCACAAGTCCAAATTCATTCAGAACCTTGGCTGTGACCGTCTGTATGGCCTGTGTTCGGAAGAAATGAAGATTTGGCTCGACATCGAGCGACAGAAGCGCGGCAGGCTGGATCTCCATTCCTTCGTGATCGCCGCGCAGAAGCGCCTGCCTGAGTTGGGCATCCACCCATCTGCCTGGGGGGAAGCCATGGACGTTCTGGAGGAGGATGCCGCGATGCTTTGTGTTCTGATTACCGATGCCAAGGTTGCCGATCCGGAGCTCACCATTTTTTCCGCAGGAGCCTATCTGCGTGGTATGGTGCGGGCGCAACGGACAGGGTCTTTGAACATCATGGGAAGCCTGATCGGACTGAACGAGCGGAAAGGGAGGCGCCGATGAAACCGCTCATCTTATCAGCTGCTATGCTGGCGATCATCACGGCACCTGGGACGGCCCAAGAGATGTGTATCGAACCTATCAGGCCAGAGGCTGCACATCTTCTCGATGCAGGGTTTTCCGGGGCCGAGGTCCGGGCGGAGTTTCGACGCTACTTCAGCGAGGTTGAGCACTACCTGAACTGCCTGAACGAAACATCCGCACAGATCAGAGACGATGCACAGGCCGCGGCTAATGATTACCAACATGTGCTGGAGACGACAGAGCCTGGCCCAACCGATCAGGACGTTGATGGGTTTTTGCCCCCAAGTGTCGATATGACGGACACTGGGAAGCTGTACTTGGATCACCGCCCGAGGACACCTTGAATAGCCCCGTGTATCGTGGACGCCTTCTTCGCTAATTTTGAGGCAAGGAGGCCATTATGAGCAGCACCAAGTTCAAAGACGATTTCAAGAGACACGCCGTCGCGCAGATCACGGAGAGGGGCTACCCAGTCAAGCCTGCAGATCGAGACCATTCATCTTGGCGGTTTCGATGAGTGTCATCGCCCTGGCCAGCGTTTCGCTACCGATGTCGTAGCCCGCGAAGAGCCAATTCTTCCGGCCGATGCCGATCGGGCGTATGGCGCGCTCGGCCTGGTTCTTGTCGATTCTGACACGGCAGTCTTCGAGTAATAGCTCGAAGGATGGCCAGCGGCTGAGGCCGGAACGGATGGCCTTGGCGAGATCGCCCTTGCCCGAATGCACAGCAGCTGGGCCTCGGCCCAAGCCTTGAAGGCAACCACCATCGGGCGAGAATGCTGCTGGCGCGCGGCCTGTCGCAGCTCGGCGGACTGACCAGACATCTCGCGCTCGACATCGTAGATATTGCCGATCCGGTCGAGCGTCTCCCGCGCGATCTCCGACTTCGTGGTTTCCCAGACATCGTGGAAGTCGCGATGCAAATACGCCCAGCAAGCCGCCTTGTGGAACTGGCTGCCGCCGTCCTCGCGCGGGAAGTAAAGCGGACTGAAGCCGGCATATTCGTCGGCCTGAAGTGATCTGCCCCACTTGAGTGGTCCGGTTTAAAAGTTAATGCATCGTGGGCCTTTGGTCTACTGGCACGATGCTTTCTGGTGCTGGTAGGCGATATCCCAAAGAGCTATGCGGGCGCAGCGTGTTGTAATGCTGGCGCCAGCGTTCGATCAGGATCTGGGCTTCTCTAAGCGAATAGAACACCTCCCCATCGAGCAGCTCGTCACGAAGTCTGGCGTTAAAGCTCTCCACATACCCGTTCTCCCAGGGTGACCCCGGCTCGATATAGGCCGTTTTAGCCCCCACCGCCTCGATCCAGTTGCGCAGCTTGGTGGCAATGAATTCAGGGCCGTAACACCTTCGGAATGTCGTTGATTTAGAGGCTATGATTGCCTGCGCAGCCCCCAAATTGCGCAGCAGGTGATCATAGCCGGGTCTCAGATCCCTACAGTGGTTTTGCACAACCACACCGCAAGGGAGACCGACTATGACCGATACGACTATTGCACAGGCTGAGCCTGTTTTGGTGGCGATTGATATCGCAAAGGCCCGCCATGAGGTTTTGATTGCTGTTCCGGGTAGAAAGCGGCGTCGCCGTTTGACAGTTCTGAACCAGCTCGACGACTTCAACCGATTGATCGCCGCACTCTCGGAGTATGACCATCCTGTCCGCGCAGCTTTTGAGGCTACGGGGAATTACCATCGCGCCTTAGCATACCGGCTCGGCACTGCTGGTTTCGACGTGAAGCTGGTGTCTTCGGTCGCATTGGCGCGCACCCGCGAAGCCTTGAGCAACAGCTGGGACAAGAACGATCCAAAGGACGCGCAGGTCATCCTGCATATGATGCAAATCGGGAACGAGCAATTCTACCACGACCCAATACTGCGCGGCACGAATGACCTTCAGGAGTTATCAAAGACGCACGACATCGTCTCGCGCTCGAAGACCGAGCTGTGGCATCGCATCTTGACCCACTATCTGCCCTTGTATTGGCCCGAGGCGGAACGCTTTCACCGCAGCACACGCAGCGACTGGTTCTTTGCCTTCCTCGAACGTTATCCCTCGCCGCACTTTATCTCTTCCATGGGCCAAGAGGCATTCATTGCCGATGCCTGGGAGGTTGTCGGCCGCAAGGTCTCAAAAAAACGTTTGCTTGCAGATATTTATCAGACCGCCAAATCATCGGTGGGCTTGCCCATTACGCCGGACTCAGATGCCGCGAGGATGTTCCGGTTGGTGTTGAGCGAAGGACGTAGCCTGATTGCCCAACGCAACGAGATTGAGGACCGCGCCGTTGAACTGCTCAAGACCAACGACGACTATCGGCTGCTGACATCTATCCCGGGGATCGGGCCGATCAATGCCCTGACCATCCTGGCAGAGGCTGGCGATCTGCGCCGCTTTCAGCATCACCGCCAATTTCTGAAGTTTTGTGGAATGGACCTTGCAACCATCCAATCCGGCGCATTCCGAGGCCAGACCAAGCTTTCCAAATACGGCAATGCCCGGCTACGACGGACACTTTGGATGGCGGGTCAGGTGGCCATCATGCAAAGGACCAACAGCTTCCGCGACAAGTTCGAGCGTTACATCGCCAAGGATCGGCAGAACACCCATTTGCGCCGCAAGGCGTATACCGCAATCGCCGCAAAAATGGCCCGCACCGTACATGGGATCATCAAACGCGGCGAACCCTATCGTCCCTTCTTTGAGGGATGATCGACAGCAGAAGGACCTTTCTCTGTAAGGGCCGTAGAGGCGAGTAATCGACCTCGTAGATAATGTTCAGGCCTTCTGCTCAACGACCCGAAGATCTCGTCTTAAGGACGGTGAGAGCCGCAAAAGCGTACTCTGTGTTTGTTATGGGAGAGACAGGTTGTTGACCGAAACGCCGAACTGACACACATTCAAACGTGCTGGAACGCTTCAGCATGACAATGATCTGATGCCAAATCAGCCAATTATTCCGCGCATAGGACGTTATCTAACCTGATAAACCCCGGCGGACCGCGAAGGATGAACAGATCTGTCAGCGCGTCGATGACGTCGACCGAGTTCAGCTTGCGTTTGACGCGGATCACCAGCACCTGCCCTAGGTGTACTCATCGACGATATTGAGCATGCGGTAGGCTCGCCCGTCCGCGGTCTTGTCTTGGACGAAATCGTAAGACCAGACCTGGTTCGGCCGCTCGGCCCGCAGTCGGACGCAAGAGCCATCTGCCAGCCAGAGCCGCCCGCGTTTCTTCTGCTTTTGCGGGACTTTAAGCCCCTCGCGCCGCCAAATCCGCTCGACCCGCTTGTGGTTCACACACCATCCCGCCTGGTGCAGCAAGCCAGTGATCTGGCGATAGCCATATCGCCCGTATTGGCGTGCCAGTTCAATGATGTCAGCGGTCAGCAGGGCTTCGTCCTGACGACCGAGCGGGATCTTGCGTTGGGTCGATCTGTGCTGCCCCAAAGCCCGACAGGCATGGCGTTCGGAGATGCCGAGCGCCATGCGGACATGGTCAATGCACTGGCGACGACGCGAAGGGCTCAATAGTTTCCCCGAGCCGCCTCCGTCAGGATCAGCTTGTCGAGCGTCAGATCTGATACGGCCCGTCTAAGCCGCGTATTCTCTTTCTCGAGTTCCTTCAGTCGCTTGAGCTGATCGCGGTTCATCCCGCCAAACTCACGCCGCCAGCGGTAGTAGGTTTGTTGGCTCACGCCAATCTGGCGCACCGCATCTGCCAGTTTCGCGCCTTGACCCTGCAAAACCTCAACCTGACGCAGCTTCATGACGATATCTTCCGGCTTCTCGCGCTTGCCTGCCATCTAAGTAGTCCTCCATCATAAGGGATAAACTATCCCTAAAAGTGGACCACTTCAGTGGGGCAAGACCACGATATCATCGGCTTCGATTTCGACAGTGATCCTGTGCGGATGGAGGCGTCGGCTGCCTTTGCCGATGCGACATCGACAGATCTCGGAGCCTATCGCGGGCGGGGCGGCAAGATCCTGTTCTATCACGGCACCGGAGATGCGGCGATCTCGTCCGATGACACGGCCCGTTACATGACGGACCTGACCGCGGCCATGGGCGGGGTCGACGATTTTGCGCGCTATTTTCCGGTTCCGGGCATGGGGCATTGCCGCGGTGGTCCGGGCACCGACAGTTTCGACGTGCTTGATGCGATCGTGGCTTGGGTCGAGGACGGGGAGGCTCCGGAGCGGTTGATCGCGAGCGGCGCGGATCTTGGCGGGCGGACCCGTCCGCTTTGCCCCTGGCCGACGATCGCGACCTATGACGGTAACGGCCCCGAGGATGACGCCTCGAGCTTCGTGTGCCGCTAAATCCAATGCGATCACACCGAGTCACGTTGTGATCGCGCAGGGAGAAAACGATGTATTACGATCCGCGCAAGGGCGACCACGGGTTGCCGCACAATCCCTGGACCGCGCTTGTGACACCTCGGCCGATCGGCTGGGTCTCGAGTCGTAGCGCCAGCGGCGTGCCGAACCTCGCCCCTACAGTTTCTTCAATGCTGCGGCTACGCATCCGCCTTTCGTGATGCTGTCCTCGACACCGCGCAAGGACAGTCTCTCGAATATCGAGAACACCGGTGTCTTCGCGATCAATATCGTGGGGGCCGAACTGGCCGAAGCGATGACGCTCAGCTCGGCTGCGGTGCCCGGCGAGGTCGACGAGTTCGCGCTTGCCGGCCTGACTGCGCGCCCGTGCCGGAGCATCGATGCGCCCTGCGTCGCGCGGAGCGCCGTTGTCATCGAATGTATCCTGAACCAAGTGATATCGCTCGAGCCGAAAAGCGGGCTGCCTTGCGATACGCATATCGTCTTCGGTGAGGTTACAGGGATCGAGATTGCCGATCATGTCATCCGTGACGGGCGGGTCCGCACGGATCTGATTCGTCCGGTCTCGCGGCTCGGCTATCTCAATTACGCGGTGACGGAGAAGACATTCGAGATGCCGCGCCCCGGGCCCTGAACAGGCCCGCCTCCGGTTTACCCCATGCCGGATATTGGTGCGGATAAAGTGGGGCTCTTGGAGGAGAACAGACATGAAAATGACATTTGCGGTGATGGGCCTTGCCCTCGCCCTGGCGATGCCGTGCCTTGCGCAGGCGCAGGTCGAAGAAAAAACGGCGATGAACGGTGATACGCAGGTCGGCTATTCCGTCCGTGGCGAAGGGCGGTTGGTGGTGATGATTGCCTCGACCGGCCGTGCCTCCGGCGAGCTTGCGCCATTGGCTGACCGGCTTGCCGAACGCGGCTACCGTGTCGCCCTGCCAGAACCGCGCGGCATCGGGGCCAGCACCGGCAAGATGGCCGAGGTGTCCTTCCATGATTTCGGAGATGATTTCGCTGCGGTGATTGCGCAAGAAGGTGGCCCGGCCATCGTCGCGGGCCATGCTTATGGCCAATGGATCGCCAAGACGATCGCATCGGATCATCCGGACATGGTCTCGGGGCTGGCGCTAATCGCAGGGGGGGCAAAGTCCTGGCCATCCGAACTTTCCGAAGCGATCACCATGATCAACGATCCGGCATCGACCCGAGACCAAAAGATGGAAGGGCTGCTGCTGGCATTCTTCACCAACGAGCAGAGCGCGGAACCCTGGCTCGAAGGCTGGCATCAGGATGTTACCATCAGTCAGCGCGCGGCGCGTAAGTTGGCAGATCGCGACGATTATTGGGCCGGCGGTACGGCGCCGATTCTTGACCTTCAGGGAGGGGCAGATCCGTTCCGGCCGGAGAGTTCTCGTATGGAGGTACGCGACGAGCTCGGGGAGCGCGTTACGGTCAAGGTGATCGACGGTGCGAGCCACGCGCTGCCCGCAGCAAAACCTGTCGAGACCGCAGATGCTATCGCCGATTGGGCGGATTCTCTCCTGAAAGAATGACGCGGCGCCAAGGCCCGTCCCCGTGTCGGGGCGGGCATCATAATAAATCGCATGCAGCACGAGCTTTTCAGGAGGAGACGGGATGAGACCTTTCAGGATGAGAACACTTTCCGCGGCATTGATCACGGCAGCCACCGCGCTGTCCCCTGTGGCGTCGGCGTCGGCGTCGGCGTCGGCGTCGGTGGCCGAAATGACCGAGGACACCTGCGCCATGCTTGCAGACTTCGCCTACCCCGAGTTGCGCATCGAGGTCGCCGAGTTCGTCAGCGGCGCGACGATCGACGACACGGCCTTGCCGGATCATTGCCGTGTGGAGGGCTATCTGGAGGAGCGCGTCGGTACCGACGGCAAGCGCTACGCTACCGGCTTCGAGCTGCGCATGCCGGTTGCGTGGAACGAGCGGTTCTACTTCCAGGGCGGAGGCGGCACTGACGGCTCGGTCAAGTCTGCGATCGGGGTGAACACGATCGGTCAGCCACCGGCACTCACACTCGGCTTCGCGGTGGTGTCCACCGATGCGGGGCATAATCTCGGCAGTCGTGCGGACACCAGCTTCGGCCTAGAGCCGAAGGCGCGGATCGATTGGGGGTACAATGCCATCGACCTGACGGCCACCGTGTCCAAGGCCCTGCTGCAGAGGGCTTACGGGAGCTGGCCCCGCTATTCCCATTTCGTCGGTAACTCAAACGGAGGCCGGCAGGGGCTGATTTTCGCGCTCAGGCATCCCAACCAATTTGATGGCATCTTGGCGCAAAATCCGATCAAACAGCAGACCCGTGGTCATGTTGCGGGGGCCTGGAGTGTGCATGTGCTTGCCGAGCGGGCGCCGAAAGACGCTGATGGGAAGCCGATCTTTACGCAGTTCCTTGACGCCGTCGATTTTGCTCTGCTAACGCGCGAGATCACCGCCCAATGCGATGGGCTCGATGGCCTGCAGGACGGTGTGGTCGACAGTGCGAGGCTCTGCAGGCCCGATCTTTCTACACTGATGTGCCGCGACGGTGGGACGGACGACTGCCTCTCTCGGGATCAGATCGACGCCTTCACTCTGATCCACGAGGGACCGTTCAACTCTGCGGGCGAAGAGCTCTACTCGCCTTTCGCCTATGATGCAGGTTCCGACTTCATGGGCTGGCATATCGGCGATGCGGATGCGTTCCCGAACAATGGCCGCTAGGCCCGGAATACCTCAATGCACAATGTCTTCCGCGATCCGCCGGATCCGGATTTCGACGTCTACAGCTTCGACTTCGATACTGATCCCATCTCCATGAACGCCGCCGCACAGTTTACCGACGCCGCGTCCGCCGATCTCGACGCGTTCAAAGGCGCGGGCGGAAAGTTGATGGTGGTCCATGGCATGGGCGATAGCGGGATCTCGGCCATAGACACGACCCGGTGGTTCGAGACTGTTCAAAGCCGCTATGGCGTGGAAACTGGGAGCTTTGCACGCCTATTTCTGCTGACCGGCGTCCGGCACGACAGGACGGGCTCTGGCCCGCACGTCTTCCCAGGCCTCGAGATGCTCATGGCCTGGGTCGAAGACGCGAACGCGCCTGATTATGGCTCGGTGAGCGGCGGCACGCCGTCGCGGGAGCGTCCTTTGTGTGCCTATCCGAGTTACGTCACTTGGGACCCCGTTGATTCAGTCTGGATCTGCCGGAAGTGATGATTAAGCAGGGCCAAGGTCTGGCTTGGCCCTGCTCGCCAGAACCAATGGCGAGGACAGGACCACCGCCCCGACGATCACGATACTAGTGAGATTTCGGTAGGCTTACCGACGCCTGAATCAGTGTCTTGGAAAATGATGCTGCGAGCTATGGCTGAATTTGGGTGAAGCCGCCTGATCAAGCCGCGTCATCCAAATTGAGCCATAGCTCCTCTAACGCCAAGCCGACCGGCTCTTCGCGGTCGTAGAGGTCGTAATGGGATCAATCCTGCAGTTCCATGAGCTGCCTGTCCTGCGATGCCATCGCATGGCCGTAGACTGGTCTTGCCCCTCTGAAGTGTTCCACCTTTTGGGATAGTTTATCCCGCATGATGGAGGACTACTTAGATGGCAGGCAAACGCGAGAAGCCGGAAGATATCGTCATGAAGCTGCGCCAGGTTGAGGTCTTGCGGGGTCAAGGCGCGAAGCTGGCGGATGCGGTTCGCCAGATTGGCGGTGAGGCATGTGCCCGCCACTGATGGTGTGGATGGCCCCACCAAACGGCATCGCGATGTGCCAGGGTGGGTATGTTTCCAGCCACCGAAGGGAGCCATCCATGGAACAGCCTATCACGATCGGCCTCGATCTGGCCAAGAATGTCTTTCAGGTTCATGGGGTCGACGCGACCGGCAAAGTTGTCTGTCGCCGCCAGTTGCGGCGGGCACAACTGCTGCTTTTCTTCTCGCAGCTTGAACTGTGTGTTGTGGGGATGGAAGCTTGCGCCGGGGCGCATCATTGGGGTCGTGAGCTTGCCGCATTGGGGCATGAGGTTCGGCTGATGCCACCCGCTTACGTCAAGCCCTATGTGAAGCGGGGAAAGACAGACGCGGCTGATGCCGAGGCAATATGCGAAGCGGTCACGCGCCCGACCATGCGATTTGTGCCGGTGAAATCGGCGCAGACCCAGGCAGCGTTGCTCGACCATAAGGCGCGGGATTTCCTCGTACGGCAGTGTACTCAGATCATCAACGCGATCCGGGCGCATATAGGCGAGTTCGGCATTGTGGTGGCAAAGGGCATCCAAAACGTTGATCGTCTGATCGCTGCCGCGCGAAACATGCCGGAAGCCGCAAGAGCTGCCGCGGATATGTTGGCTGAACAGCTTCGGGGTACGCAGGCCCGGATCGATGCGATCACGGCGCGGATTGGAGAGCGGCAGGCCGATGATCCACTCGCACGTCGACTGGCGACAGTACCGGGAGTGGGCGCGATCTTCTCAAGCGCGTTTGCCGCGACCACGCCGGATGTAAGCGCCTTCCGCAGTGGCCGTGATTATGCGGCTTGGCTTGGGCTGACCCCGAAAGCCCAAGCCAGCGGCGGCAAGGAACGGCTGGGGAGGATCTCGAAGGCCGGTAATCGATATCTGCGACGGCTACTCTATCTCGGCGCCATGGCCAGGATCAGTGCCCGGCGTGGACGGCGAAGGACAGCCGAGAATGCCACGCCTGACTGGCTCGATCGGATGCTCGACCGCAAGCCGGTGAAGGTGGTCGCGATTGCCTTGGCCAACCGCATGGCGCGCACGATCTGGGCATTGATCAGAAGCGGCGAGAGTTACCGGGCCGCAATGGCGTAGCAAAGTAGCCGCCCTCAGAACGGCAGGCAAGGAATTGGTGAGGCGCGATGTGAGGTGATGGCAAAGGGACGTCAACAACGGAACGGGACACCCAGTTCGAACCGAAGCGCCTTTCGAGCGCGTGCCATTGATCGGGACCCAACCGTCGGCTGATTTCATCAAGGCGCGCAGCGATCGATAGAGCTGCGAATTGACGCCGTATACATGGCCGCGACCGACCAGAATGCCAGAATTGAAGAAAGCACTTGCCAAGGGGCCATCCATACACGGTTCGAGCGCCGCTGGCGACGGCGAGCGGACGGTGAGCGTAGAGCTGTGGCGGAAATGATCGTTCCTCATCACCCCGAGCGGCACCGTAAAGTTAATGCGATTGCCCGTGTAAAATGTGACATAGCGGTATGACTGACGCTCGCCTCTATCGCCGCCACCGTTTCCCGTCCGACGTGATTGCCCATGCTGTCTGGCTGTATTTCCGGTTCCCCCTGAGCCTGCGGATGGTTGAAGACCTTCTAGCCGAGCGCGGCATTATCGTGTCGCACCAGACGGTGCGGGCATTGGCCGAACAATTCGGGCGGGAATTCGCGAAGATGATCCGTCGCCGTTCGGCTGGCAAATTCGGCGACAAATGGCATCTGGACGAAGTTGTCATCTCAATCGGGGGCCGCAAGCACTGGCTTTGGCGGGCTGTCGATCAGGAGGGCTTCGTGCTGGATGTACTGGTTCAAGCCCGCCGCGACCGGCGGGCTGCCCTGCGCCTGATGCGCAGGCTTTTGACACGACAGGGCCATCCGCCGCGAGTTCTGGTCACTGACAAACTTCGCTCATACCCGGCGGCGAAGCGCCAGATCATGCCGGGGGTCGAGCATCGCTCACACAAGGGTTTGAATAACCGGGCTGAAAACTCACACCAATCGACCCGAAGGCGCGAGCGCGTTATGAAACGCTTCAAATCCGCCCGGCAATTACAGCGCTTCGCTTCCATCCATGACCCGATTGCCAACTTGTTTCACTTGCCTCGCCACGAAATGACATCCGCAGATTTTCGCGAACTTTGCGCCGCCGCCATGGAGGCGTGGCGCGACATCGCTCGCCTCGAAGCCGCATAAACACCGCAGCCGGTCCAGTTTTTGTGCTTGGCCGGTTAACGTTACGGTGCCCTACGAACGCACCAGTGTCGTGATCACCACGAACCTGAGCTTCAGCGAATGGGCCAGCGTCTTTGGCGACGCCAAGATGACCACTGCGCTCCTCGATCGCCTCACACACCGCTGCCACATCCTGGAGGCTGGAAACGACAGCTATCGCTTCAAGGCCAGCTCTGAGACCGCGAAAAAGAAGAGGAAGGAGACGCCAATGTTGACCCCATCATGAACGGTTCTGTCGCAAATCTTACGGTTTTGGATTTTCTTTGATATTTTCGCTTGGCCAATTGGTTGCGAAGGAGCGGACGGCATGATCGATTTCAAGGGAGCGCATTATCCGAAGTCGGTGATCTTGCACGCCATCTTTTTCTACGTCCGCTATGCAGTCTCCTATCGGGATCTCGAGGAGATCCTGGTCGAGCGCCGCAAGCTGGCCGCTGCCCGGCGATTTTTTAAACGCGCGATTGCGGTGAATGGGGTGCCAGAGCGCGTCGTCATCGACAAGAGCGGTTCCAATCTGGCCGGGCTGCACGCCATTAATGTTATTCTGAAATTTACCGGATGCGGGCGCATGATCGAGATCCGTCAGGTCAAATATCTGAACAACATCCTCGAGCAGGACCACCGCTTTATCAAGCGGATCACGCGCCCGATGATGGGCTTCAAAGCGTTCCATTCAGCTGCCGCGACCATCGCTGGCATCGAGGTTGCGCACATGATCCGTAAAGGGCAGATTGCCGCCAATGGCGCGACGGCTTGCCTGACCTTCACCGCCCTCGCAGCATAATTCTGTCCTCGGGCTGGGCTATTCTGCCTCTAGGCAAACTTTGCGACAAAACCCGAGCAGCTGCACGAGCGCACGCCTCGAGGCCGCAGCAAATGGCAACCGTCTTCGGTCAAGATGCTGCTGGATCGCGCACGGGCTTGGGGGTTGATAGAGCCGAAGGCTTAAACAAGATCGTCTAGCGATACATTCAGCGCTATTGCCAGCTTTTTAAGGCTCGACGTGGAGCCATTTTTGCGACCAGCCTCGATATCCGCAATCAGCACCCGGTTGATGCCGGAGATCCGCCCGAGCTCGGACTGATTGTATCCACGATATTCGCGAAACACACGCAGGGGGCTTTCCCCTCCAAGCACGATACGCTCAACCAGTTCGGAAGGAAAACCTTCGCTGTCACTCGCTTTCGCTGCATCGAAGGCTCGCAGGTCGGCCAGATCTTCGGCCGCTTCTTTAAGGCGGTCATATTCTGCGCGGGTGATAGTAATCATCTCGTTCATCCAGTCCTCCTTAGTCGTAAACGTTGCCACGAGGGCCGATTTCTAGCACGTCCAAGACCATTCCTTGGTCATCCATGATGACACGCCAGTCGCCAACGCGGAGCCGAATACCTTTGCGACCTTTCAGCGATTTGACATTATTGGCTTGTGATGCTGGGTCTTCTGCGTAGTCATTGATCTTACCGAAAATACGTTCTGCGGTATTCTTTGGCATCTACCGAAGTGCCTTGAGTGCTGCGGATGTATAGGTGATCTTCTTCATCCGCTATGTGTATCCTAAAGATACAGTGTAGCCAATGGTTACATGAAGGGGCGCGCGAAGATCTTGCAACTATGTTCACCGATCGGGCGGGATAAATTATCCGAAATCATGGACCGGCTTTGTCAGGTTGTTGCCGCCCAGACTGAGTTTGACGCGAACGTTGCCACCCAGGCGGCCAATTCCGCTGCATAGCCAGCCCACAAGTCGAAAGGGCATTGCCAACTTGTTCGGGAAGTCTGTGCCGGCTAGGCATCCGGCATGAAAGCACCGTCCGATCTGCCACGCCTGAAAGGCTACCGCTTCCCCCGCGCGATCGTTGCCCATGCGGTCTGGGCATACCACCGGTTCGCGCTGAGCACGGCGGATGTCGAAGACCTGCTTGCGGAGCGCGGCGTGATCGTCAGCCGGGAAACGGTCCGCAAATGGGTCAACCGATTTGGCCGCCATTTTGCGTCCTGCATCAAGCGCGATAGGCCAGGCGCCACCGACAAGTGGCACCTCGATGAGGTCGTTATCGCGATCCGCGGGAAAAACACTGGCTCTGGCGGGCCGTCGACGCGGAAGGTCACGTGCTAGACATTCTGGTTCAGTCCCGGCGGAACGCCAGGGCAGCAAGACGTTTCCTTAAAGGGCTGATCGGCCGGTTCGGCGCGCCACGTGTCATCGTCATCGACAGGCTGCGCAGCTATATCAAGCCAATTCGCGAACTCGCTCCAGGTGCGGATCACCGGGCGCACAAGGGCCTGAACAATCGCATCGAAGGGTCCCGCCGGCCGACCCGAAAGCGCGAGAAGCTCATGGGCAAGTTCAAGTCCGCAAGGCAGGCTCAGAGATTCCTCGCTGCGCATGACCAGATCAACACGATCTTCCGCCCGCGCCGCTATCGCCTGTCCGCCACATCCTACCGCCACGCCAGATCCGACGCCCATGCCCTCTGGGCTGAATACGCCCTTAAAATGACCGCCTGACAGACACCCTGTCGGCCCAGCTCGCCGATCGCCAAATAAGTTGGCAGTGCCCGTGCGCTTTCTCGCCTGGGCCCGATCGGCAATGAGTGGCGCGAATTTCACCACCCATCGGTTAAGTGTGGCGTGGTCAACCGCGAAGCCGCGCTCCGCAAGGATCTCTTCAAGGTCCCGGTAGGAAACTGCGTAACGAACATATGCGTAACGAACATAGAAGAACACCGCATGCAGGATTACCGACTTCGAATAATGCACGCCCTTGAAATCGATCATGTCAACCGCCTTTTACCAACTCACTGGCAATGCACACATATTCGGGGATACCAAGAAACCCAAAACTTTGCGACACTACCGTTTCAAGTCTCCGAGCCAAGCGCAACGGTTCCTCGCAGCCCACGACCAGATCGCCACCTTGTTCCGACCGAAACGCCATCGCCTCTCCGCCCGGTCATACCGCTATGCGAGGTCCGACGCGTTCGGCCTTTGGGCCGACTACGCCGCAGATCTGGCCGCCTGAAAACCGTGGTGGTGGATCGTAGCACCCAAGGCCAGGCAACCTGACAAAGCCCTCAGGCGTCAGTCGGGGTGAACACCATGACGCTTTGCTCGGGCAGCGTGGCAACGGTCTGGACCGGCCCTGTTTCAGCGGTGCTGGCGTCCGCGCTGTTCCAGACGGGATGCCACGCCCCCTCGGGAAGCCGGAATTCAGCCTCGGGCCCTGCATTGAGAATGATCAGCAGGCTGCGGCGGGCGGCAGGAGTGTCAAACGCGTCACCGGAGTTGCGCGAAAGCTGCATGCCGAACACCGGCAGGGCGGCATCATTCCAATCATCGGGGGTCATCTCGCGGCCCTGCGGATGCAGCCAGAGAACCGCCTCGACCCGTTCCGCAGCATCGGGTGCACGCGCGAACTGTAGCGGCGCCAGAAGATCGACATGGTCCTTGCGCAGGCGTGTCAAAGCGCCGACGCAATCGATCAGGTCGTCCCGCGCGCTTGTCCAGTCGATCCAGCCGATCTCGTTGTCCTGACAATAGGCGTTGTTATTGCCGCCCTGACTGTTGCCCAGTTCGTCGCCCGAAAGCAGCATCGGCACGCCCTGCGACAGGAACAGCGTCGACAGGATCGCCCGAACGCGGCGCAGGCGGGCGGCGGTGATGGCCGGATCATCGCTATGCCCCTCGGCGCCCATATTGTCGGACAGGTTGTTGGAGTGCCCGTCGCGATTGTCCTCGCCATTGGCATCATTGTGTTTTTCGTTATAGCTGACCGTATCCCACAGGGTAAAACCGTCATGCGCCGCCACGAAATTGACAGAAGAGGTCGCGGGCCGGTGCGAATGGTCGAACTGCACGGGGCTGCCCACAAGCCGTTGCGACATGCGCGCGACCTTACCGTGATCGCGGCGCCAGAAGCCACGGGTGTCATCGCGGAACTTGTCGTTCCATTCGCGGAACGGCCAAGGGAAGCCGCCCACCTGATAGCCGCCATCGCCGATATCCCATGGCTCGGCGATCAGCTTCACGCGGCTGAGAACGGGGTCCTGCCGGATCGCGGCGAAGAAGGCGCCCTCGCGCTCGAAACCGTCGCTCTCGCGCCCGAGGGTCGAGGCCAGATCGAAGCGGAACCCGTCGACATGCATCACCTGCACCCAGTAGCGCAGGCTGTCCATCACCATGCGCAGGACCATAGGATGCGCGACATTCAGCGTATTGCCGCAGCCTGTCGTGTCATAGCAATGGCGCCGGTCTTCGGACAGCAGGTAATAGCTGGCATTGTCGATACCCTTGAAGGACAGGGTCGGGCCCAGTTCGTTGCCCTCGGCGGTGTGGTTATAGACCACATCCAGAATGACCTCGATCCCTTCGCGGTGGAAGCGCTTGATGGCGTCTTTCACCTCGCGCAGGCTTTCGCCGGTCAGATAGGTGCGGTTCGGGGCGAAGAAGCCGATGGTGTTGTAGCCCCAGTAATTCGACAGACCTTTCTCGATCAGGTAGCGGTCCTGTATCATGGAATGCACGGGCAGAAGCTCGATCGCCGTCGCCCCGATCCGGTGCAGGTGGCGGATCACCGCATCCGAGGCCAGCCCGCGGAAGGTGCCCCGATCGGCCTCGGGCACGTCGGGGTGGCGCATGGTCAGGCCTTTGACATGCGCCTCGTAGATCAGGCTGTCCTGCCAGCGCGTGTTCAGGGCGCGGTCGGCTTCCCAGTCGAATTCGGGGTCGGTCACCACCGCTTTGGGCATGAAAGCGGCGCTATCGCGGGTGTCGATCTCGCGGTCGTCGCCCCCCACAGGATAGCCGAACAGTGCGTCATCCCATTTCAGAAAACCGCGCATTTCCATCGCATAGGGATCGAGCAGCAGCTTGTTGGGGTTGAAGCGGTGCCCCTCTTCGGGGCGATGCGGCCCGTGCACGCGGTAGCCATAGGCCTGTCCCGGCGCGACGCCCGGCAGATAGCCATACCAGATGCCGCCCTCGGTCGAGGGCAGCTTGACGCGGTGGGTCTCCTGCTGCCCCGTTTCGTCGAACAGGCACAGTTCCACATCTGTCGCATGTTCGGAGAACAGGGCGAAATTGGTGCCATTGCCATCATGTTGGGCGCCCAGACTGTCGGGGCGGCCCAGTGTCAGGTCAAAGGCGGGCAGGCCGGTATCGCTTGGAGAGAAGTCGCGCATGGGGTTCAGACCTTCAGAAGGCGGGGGAGGGATGCCGCTTTGGCGCTGGTGGCCCAGACCGTCGCGGCGGGATAACGTCGGGGGCGGGCCTCGGCACGACGCAGGAGCATTCTGGCCGTGACAAGGGTCGTGCCGGCATCGGTGCGCCGGAACCAGCGGGCATCTTCCTCGGGATCCTCGCCGATCACGATCCCCGCCGGCAAGGAGGCGCGCGGCCCGATGATACAGTCGGTCAGGCGGCAGTCCTGCGCCACATGGGCGCCGGGCAGGATGATGCTGCCTTTCGATCCGCGCAGGCTGGCCGACCATGGCGCCGCCGGCGATGTCAGAAGCCCGCGCGGCACCAATCCACGCCGCAGGTCAAGCTGGGCCTTGCGATAGGCGTCAAGCGTGCCGACATCGCGCCAGTAGGCGGTGCGACCATCGGGAAGATCGGGCAGCGCATAGGCCGAAAGCGCGCCCTGTGCCAGGGCCTCGGGCAGGATGTCATGGCCGAAATCATGCCGGCTGTCGGGCCGTTTCGCATCCGCGATCAGGACCGCGCGCAGCCACGCCCAGTCGAACACATAGATCCCCATTGATGCCAAGGCCCACGAAGGATCGTCCGGCATCACGGGTGCCACTTTCGGCTTTTCATGAAAGGCCGTGACATGGCGCTGTGCATCCACCGCCGCGATCCCGAATTCCGAGGCGTCTTCACGGCGGACCGGCGTCACCGCCACGGTTGCCGCAGCCCCGCTTGCACGATGGGCCGCGATCATCGCCTCGAAATCCATCTGATAGACGTGATCCGCCGCAAGGATCACCACATCGCGCGGGCTCTGGGCGTCAATCTGGGCGATATTGCGGAACACCGCATCGGCGGTGCCATTATATCCGGTTTCGTCCTGTGCAAGCGTCGGCCCGAAACGGAGGGACAGCCTCTCGAACCGGTTTGCCCAGCCATCCTGCAGGTGGCGTTCCAGCACCTCCGGCGCATATTGCGTGGCGACAGTGACCCGACGCAGACCGGATTGCACAAGCGATGACAGCACGTAATCGACAATCCGGCCAGTGCCGAAAGGCACGGCGGGTTTGCACAGCGTCTCGGTCAGTTCGAACAGGCGCGATCCACGCCCGCCAGCCAGCAGTACGGCGTGGCAATCGGTGAAGGTTGCGGGATGTGCATTCGGGAAATCAGGCAGCCTTGCGTCCTGAACGGTCATAACTTCTCCTCCCCAAGAAGTTGGGTTTCATCAGAATGTCGGGAATCAAAAAGCGGTGTAGAAATCGGCTTTTGCGGTGAACGCCGCGCTCAGGCGATTTGTTCCGCCCACGCGCGGCGTTTCCGTCCCAATTCTAGAAAAATTTTAACCATAATCCGGCACCCCTCAGAGAGAGGCGTCAAAGACCGCGACGCTGTCGCCCGAAACATGGACCGCCTGCGCGGGTGCGGCCAGAAACGCGGTGGCTTGCGTGGCCCGCGACGTATCAAGGATCTGCCGCCAGCGTCGTCCTTCAGGTGGTTGCGGCAGGCTCACCTGCACGTCGTCTCCGGCATTGATCACTGCGAACAGGACGTCATCGCTCATCGAATAGACCGGCGTGGTCGAGGCGGCGCGCAATTCAAGGCAGAGCGTCCGGAACTCGGGGTCATGCCAGTCCTCGACGCTGGGGGAGCTGCCATCGGCCTTGCGCCAGAACACATCGGCGATACCGTCGCGCTGGCGCGATTGCGCATGCAGGAACAGTTTCTGCCGCAGCACGGGGTGGTCGCGACGCATGCGGGCAATCCAGCTGACAAAACGTGCAAGCTCTTCGTCGGGGCGGTCCCAGTTCACCCATGCGATCGCGTTATCCTGCGCATAGGCGTTGTTGTTGCCCTCTTGGCTATTGCCGATTTCATCGCCCGCCAGCAGCATCGGCGTGCCCTGCGACAGGAACAGCGTGGCCAGCATATTGCGTTTGCGGCGCGCGCGCGCGGCCAGAATGGCCGGATTGGAGGTCGGCCCCTCGACGCCCAGCCCGTCGGAATGGTTGGGCTCGTGGCCGTCGCGGTTTTCCTCGCCATTGGCCCAGTTGCGCTTCACGGTAAAGCTGACGACATCCTCAAGCGTGAACCCGTCATGCGAGGCCAGAAAATTGACCGAAGACGCCGCAGAGCGCCCGCTATGGTCGAACAGTTCCGCCGACCCCAGAAGCCTGCGCGCCAGACCCGAGGTCGTGCCCCTGTCGCCCTTCCAGAACTGGCGCACGTCATCGCGGTAACGGTCGTTGAGTTCCATGAACGGATGCGGCCATGCGCCAAGCTGGTAGCCGCCCGGACCCAGATCCCAGGGCTCGGCCACCAGCTTGACCCTGCGCAGTACCGGATCCTGCCGCAGCGCCCCCAGAAAGCCGCCATGGGTGTCGAACCCGTCAGGCCCACGCGCCAGCACGGTGGCCAGATCGAAGCGGAACCCGTCGACATGCATCACCTCGACCCAGTAGCGCAGACTGTCCATGACCATCTGGAGCACGGCAGGATGGCGGGTGTTCAGCGTATTGCCGCAGCCGGTATCGTCGATGTAATAGCGCGGATCCTCTGCCAGCCGGTAATAGGCGCGGTTGTCCAGCCCGCGAAAGCACAGCGTCGGCCCCAACTGGTTGCCTTCGGCGGTGTGGTTATAGACCACATCAAGGATCACCTCGATCCCTGCGCTATGGAACCGCCGGACCATGGTCTGGAATTCCCAGATCTCGCCATCACACAGGAACCGCGGATCGGGGGCGAAGAAGCCGATGGTCTGGTAGCCCCAGTAATTGGTCAGCCCTTTTTCGGCCAGAAAACGTTCGCTCAGATGGGCCTGCACCGGCATAAGCTGGATCGTCGTGACCCCGATCCGGTCCAGATGGTCCAGAACCGGCTGGGTTGCCAGCCCCAGAAACGTACCACGCCGTCTGCGGTCGATCGCGGGATGCGCGGCGGTCAGCCCTTTGACATGAGCTTCGTAATGCACCGAAAGCGAGCGGCGATGGCGGGGCGGGCGGTCATCCCCCCATGCGAAACTGCTGGTGTCGCAGACCACGGCCTTGGGCATGGCGAAGGCGCTGTCGCGGGTGTCCTGTCCCAGATCGCTGCGCTGGGTGCCGGGGCGGTAGCCCAGAAGCGCGTCCGACCAGCGCAGCCGCCCCGCGATCTTGCGCGCATAGGGGTCAAGCAGCAGCTTGTTGTGATTGAAGCGCAGCCCCTCTTCGGGGCGATGCGGGCCGCGCACCCGCCAGCCATAGACCGTGCCCGGCAACAGCCCCGAGACATAGACATGCCAGATATCGCCATCGCGCTCGCGCAGCGGGATACGGGCCAGTTCGCGCTTGCCATCGGGCGAGAACAGGCACAGATCCACCGCCTCGGCCTCGGCGGAGAAGACGGCAAAATTGACCCCGCCCCCGTCGAAGGACGCGCCAAGCGGCTCGGGCCGGCCGGCGGACAACCCGTGATGGGGCAGCTTCGAGGGGATGGTGTCGTGCATCTGCGACCGGTTGGCGCGGGGCGCGAACAGCCGCGGATCCCGCGTGCCTTGCGGGCTCATGCCACACGCTCCTGCACAAGCTGCGCATAAAGCGCCGCATAGGCCGCGCCGGACCGGTCCCATCCGAAATCGGCTTTCAGGCCGTTTTTCTGGATCTGGCGCCAAGCGCGCGGATCGGCATAGAGATCGCAAAGCTGGGTCAGCGCGATGGCAAGCCCGCCCGCATCCATGCGCGGCAGCACGATCCCCGTGGCGACCTTTGCCGCCAGCGAGGCCGGATTGGCCGCGATCACCGTATCGGCCAGCCCGCCGGTGGCGGCAACAACCGGCACCGCGCCATAGCGCAGGGCATAAAGCTGCGTCAGGCCGCAGGGTTCGAAACGCGAGGGCACCAGAAGCGCGTCGGCGCCTGCATAGATCTGATGGGCCAGCGGTTCGTCAAAGCCGCGCAAGAAGCCGACCTGCGCCGGATAGCGCGCCGC
The DNA here is from genome assembly GCF_045348365.1 of Thioclava sp. 'Guangxiensis'. NCBI lineage: Bacteria > Pseudomonadati > Pseudomonadota > Alphaproteobacteria > Rhodobacterales > Paracoccaceae > Thioclava > Thioclava sp. 'Guangxiensis'. The sequence continues at coordinate 51,961 of NZ_CP155825.1, forward strand.
CAGTGCGGCATACTCCGCCTCGAGATCGGCATCCCCCGATCCAAGCACCGCCAGCCGCCCCCCCCGCGCCAGAAAATCGGGGATCACGGGCGGCAGAAGATCCAGCCCCTTTTGTCGCGTCAGCCGCGACACTACCGCCGCCAGCGGCCCTTCACCAAGGTCCAGACCAAAGCGTTCGGCCAGCGCGATGCGGTTGAGCTTGCGCTTCTCGATCCGCGTGGCGGTGTAATTGGCCACCAGCGCCGCGTTAGTTTCGGGCGACCAGCTTTCGGTATCGATCCCGTTGAGGATCCCCGCAACCGGACGGGGCAGGGCCGCGATGACCCCTTCAAGCCCCATGCCGAATTCGGGCAGCTCCAGCTCTGTCGCATAGCGCGGCGAGACGGTAGTGACCCGCGTGGCAAGCGACAGCCCCGCCTTGAGCGCCCCGATCTTGCCCCAGAACTCTGCCGGCCCTTCTGGCGTAAACAGGGCCGGATCCAGCCGCAACCCCTGCAGCCGCTCGGCCGGCGCAAGCCCCTGAAAAGCGATATTATGGATGGTCAGCACGCTGGGAATATCAAGGCCCGCCTGTTGCAGATAGGCCGGCACCAGTCCTCCCTGCCAGTCATGGGCATGCACCAGATCGGGGCGCCAGCCATCGGCCAGCCCGTCACGGCAGATCACCATGGCCGCCCAGCACAGCGCGGCGAACCGCTCGGGGTTGTCGGGATAGTCGCGCCCGTCCGGATCCAGATAGGGCCCGCCCTCCCGCGTGAAAAGATGGGGGGCTTCGAGAGCCAGGACCTCGGTCTGGCCACAGGTGCCGGCGATGATCTGCCCCGTGCCACCAAAAAGATCGGGCAGATCGCAGACGGGCGTCGGATCGTCAAGCCGCGCGCCCAGCCCAGGATAGGCGGGCAGCAGCACGCGCATCCGCCAACCATGCGGGGCAAGCGCCAAAGGCAGCGCCCCCGTGACATCGGCCAGACCACCGGATTTGATCAGGGGAACACATTCAGAGGTTACCGACAGTATCTGTCCCGCATCCGCGATGGTCTTGGTCATCATGCACTCGTTTCTTTCGTCAGGCCCGTTCAAACACGCGTCTCAGCCATGGCCCGCGCGCCAGCGGTCGATCATCCGTCGGGTCACAAGCGTGACGCCGCCCTCGCTGACACGGAACCATTTCGCATCTTCTTCCGGGTCTTCGCCGATCACAAGCCCTGACGGAATCTCCACATTGGCATCCAGAATGACTTTCGACAGTCTCGCATGCCGATTGACCACACTGCCCGGCATTGCGACGACCTGAAACAGCTCGGCGTAGGAATGGGTGCGCACGCCGGTAAACAGCAGTGATTCCCGCACCTCGGTGCCCGAGATGATGCAGTTGCCCGACACCATGGACGAAATCGCCGATCCGCGGCGCCCGTCCTCGTCATGGATGAACTTGGCCGGTGGCGTGATCTCGCCATAGGACCAGATCGGCCATGAGGTATCATAGATGTCCAGCTCAGGGGTGAATTCGGTCAGCGCGATACTTGCGGTGTGATAGGCATCCAGCGTGCCGACATCGCGCCAGTAGATCACCTCGCCATCGCCCGATGTCACGCAGCTATCCTCGAACAGATGCGCCATCGCCTTGCCCGAACGCACGATCTCAGGGATCAGGTCATTTCCGAAATCATGGCTGCTCTTGCTGTCGCAGGCATCGCGCGTCAGCAATTCGCGCAGGAAGGCCCAGCGGAACACATAGATCCCCATCGAGGCCAGCGCCTTGTCGGGGGCGCCGGGCATGGCGGGCGGATCGGCGGGCTTTTCCAGAAAATCCGTGATGCGGCGTTCCTTATCGATGGCCATCACACCAAAAGCAGAGGCCTCCTTGCGCGGTACGGTCAGGCAGCCGACGGTGACATCGGCCCCGCTTTCGGCATGCTCGCGCAGCATTACCTCGTAATCCATCTTGTAGACATGATCGCCCGCGAGGATGATCATGTATTCGATATCGTAACTGTCGATAATCGCGATATTCTGCGTCACCGCATCGGCGGTGCCGGCATACCATTTGTCCTCGGACACCATCTGCGAGGCAGGCAGGATATCCAGATATTCGTTGCGCTCGGCACGGAAGAAGTTCCAGCCGCGCTGGAGATGGCGGATCAGCGAATGCGATTTGTATTGTGTTGCAACAGCCAGCTTGCGGATGCCGGAATTATAGGCGTTGGACAGGGCGAAATCGATGATCCGCATTTTGCCGCCAAAATAGACCGCCGGCTTGGCGCGCAGATCGGTCAGCTCTTTCAGGCGGCTGCCGCGCCCGCCGGCAAGGATGAAGGCCATTGAAAGGCTGGCCAGTCTTTGATGGGGATTGTAATGCATGGACAGGCCCCTCCCAAGGCCGGGGGTGAAAGGCCTCTCAGGCAGAAAGCTCTGGCTGGGAATCGGCTTTCAGAAACAGGACGGAAAGCGGCGGCAGGGTCAGGCAGGCCGAGGTAGGACGCCCGTGCGAGGTCTCTGGTCCGGCGATAACCTCGCCCATATTGCCGCCCCCGCTGCCGCCATAGCAGGCCGCATCGGTGTTCAGGATCTCGCGCCAGCGCCCCGCCACCGGCAGGCCAAGACGGTACCCGCAACGTTCGACCGGTGTCAGGTTGCAGATCACCGCCACCAGCCCGCCCGCGTCATCCTTGCGCAGGAAGGCCAGTACCGATTGCTGCGCATCATCGGAAACCAGCCATTCGAACCCGTCCGCCCCCAGATCGTCGCGATGAAGGGCGGGGGTTTCGCGATAGATCCGGTTGAGATCGCGCACCAGCGACTGCGTGCCGGCATGTAGCGGATGATCCAGTAGATACCAGTCAAGGCTGCGGTCATGGTTCCATTCGCGCCCCTGCGCGAATTCGCAGCCCATGAACAGCAGCTTCTTGCCCGGATGCCCCCACATGAACCCGTAATAGGCGCGCAGATTGGCGAATTTCTCCCAGCCATCGCCGGGCATCTTGTCGATCATGCTGCCCTTGCCATGCACGACCTCGTCATGGCTGATCGGCAACACGAAATTTTCCGAAAACGCATAGACCAGCCCGAAGGTCAGCTGCCCGTGATGATGCTGGCGGTGGACTGGATCGCGGTGGAAATAGTCCAGCGTGTCATTCATCCAGCCCATATTCCACTTGTAGCCAAAGCCCAAGCCCCCCTCATGCACCGGTCGCGACACACCGGGAAACGAGGTGCTTTCCTCGGCAACCGTCATCGCCTCCGGCATCTGGGCATAGACCTCGCGGTTCATCTCCTGCAGGAAGCTGATAGCTTCGTAATTCTCGCGCCCGCCATCCTTGTTGGGCACCCATTCGCCCGCAGGGCGGGAATAATCGCGATAGAGCATTGAGGCCACGGCATCCACGCGCAGCCCGTCCACGCCATAGACATGCATCCAGTAAAGCGCATTGGCCACCAGAAAGTTACGCACCTCGCGCCGGCCATAATCATAGATCAGGGTATTCCAGTCGCGGTGGAAGCCCTCGCGCGGATCGGCATATTGATAGAGCGCGGTGCCGTCGAGCCAGCCAAGCCCGTGCGGGTCCGTCGGAAAATGTCCGGGCACCCAGTCGAGAATGACACCAAGACCGGCTTCTTGCGCGGCGCGGATGAAGGCGGCGAAGGCCTCGGGCGTGCCATGGCGCACGGTCGGGGCATAAAGGCCCACCGGCTGATAGCCCCAGCTGCCATCAAAGGGAAATTCCGACACCGGCAGCAGTTCCAGATGGGTAAAGCCCATATCGCGGGCATAGCTTACCAGTTCCTGCGCCAGTTCATCATAGCTCAGACGGCGGTCATCCTCTTCGACCTTGCGCCGCCACGATCCCAGATGGACCTCGTAGATCGAAACGGGCTGTGTCACATCCTGCGCCCGATTGCCCGCCTTTCGCGCCTGCGGAAGGCGCCGCACGACCGAGGCCGTGGCGGGGGCATGTTCCGCCCCGAACCCGACCGGATCGGCCTTTTGCGGCAGCCGAACCTCGCCCGGACCGAGGATGTCGTATTTATAGGTCGCGCCCTCATGGATATCGGGCAGGAAGATCTCCCAGACGCCGGTGGAGCCGCGCGCCCGCATCGGGTGACGGCGCGCATCCCACTGGTTGAAATCTCCCACCACCGACACCCTGCGCGCATTGGGGGCCCAGACGGCGAAGGCGGTGCCCGTCAGCCCTTCATGGGTGCAGGGATGTGCCCCGAGCTTCTCCCACAGCCGCAGGTGGCGCCCCTCCGAGATCAGATGCTCGTCCAATGCCCCCAGAACGGGCGGCAGGCCGTAAGGGTCGGCCCATTCCCAGCGGCCGCCATAGCCTTCGCCACGCAACCGGTACTGGCGTGTAAGGGTCACATCCTCCGGCACAGGGTCCAGCACGAAAAGACCACCGCCCGAAGGCACCATCTCGATGGCGGCGCCGGGGCCCTTTCCGCCGGTCAGGCACCACATCCGCTCCGCCCCCGGATCGAAGGCACGCAAGACGCGCCCGTGAAGGCCCATAACGTCAAAGGGGGCGCCGTGACGGCCCTCGCGCAGCGCGCAGGCCTCCGTCTCGGACATGGGCGAGTGTGATGGCAGGTCTGCGTCCTGCGTGCCCGTCTTCCGCTTGCGGGCCGGCGCCTTGCGCAGGGCGGCTTTTGCAACGGGGGCAGGGGCGGAAGATTTTGGCATGTCAGCGGCAGCGGGCTGGCCGGAGGTGTCTTGCGCAGCAGGGGCTCTTTTGGCAGGGCGCTTGGTCTTCCCTGATCGTCCGTCCGACATGGTCTTCTCATTGCCCCTTGGTTGCGCAGGGTCGCACCCCTCTGACACAGGCCAACGCCGCGCGGGCAGGCTGGTTCCATGGGAAGTGGCGGGATCTGTCCTGTCTGTCGGTCGGGTCTCCGACTTGTGCCCAAGTTCTCATCCCGACCGGTCTTATTCATCCCATCCTGCGCTTTTCCGCAGCCAAAGCAATTGAAATAAAAGCCGGATGCGCCATCCTCCCAGGACAGGCAGCCAGGAACGGCCTGCCGCTTTCTGGGGAGGCAGAGCAATGGTCACGCAGGACAAGGTGGCGCCGTGGTGGCGGGGGGCCGTACTGTATCAGGTCTATCCGCGATCCTATCAGGACGATAACGGTGATGGGATCGGCGATCTAACAGGGATCACGCGGCGGCTTGACCATATCGCGGCGCTGGGATGTGACGGGATCTGGCTTTCTCCGTTCTTCCGTTCGCCGATGGCGGATATGGGCTATGACGTCTCGGACTATACCGATGTCGATCCGATGTTCGGCACGCTGGAAGATTTCGATGCGCTGATGGCGCGCGCCACCGAACTGGGGCTGAAGATCATCATCGATCAGGTTCTCAATCACAGCTCGGACCGCCACCCGTGGTTCCGCGAAAGCCGCAGTTCGCGCGATAATCCCAAGGCGGACTGGTATATCTGGGCCGATCCCCTGCCGGACGGATCGCCACCCAATAACTGGCCGGCGGTCTTCGGCGGGCCGGCATGGACATGGGATGGCACGCGGCGGCAGTATTACATGCACAGCTTCCTTGCCGATCAGCCCGACCTGAACTACCGTAACCCCAAGGTGGTCGAGGCGGTGCTGGACAGCATGGCCTTCTGGCTGGATCGGGGCGTGGCCGGTTTCCGGATCGATGCCTGCAACCATATGAGCAAGGATGACAAGCTGCGCAACAATCCCGCGCAGCCCTTCAAGGATGCGGCGCGGCCATTCAACCATTACGACTGGCAGCAGCAGATCTATTCCAAGAGCCGCCCCGAGAACCTTGATCTTCTGCGCAGGATGCGCGCCTTGGCCGACCGCTATGACGATATCCTTCTGGTGGGGGAAATCGGGGATGCGGAACGCGCGATCGAACTGATGGGCCAGTATACTTCGGGCAATGACAAGCTGCACATGGCCTATTCCTTCGACATGCTGTCATCGGTCTATACGCCCGAGCATTTCCGCAAGGTGATCGAGGGATTCTGGACGGGCGCGCCGGAGGGCTATCCGCTCTGGTCGATGTCCAACCATGACGTGGTGCGCCATGTGACGCGGTGGGCCGCCAAGGATGCCGGAGGCGATGCGCTGGCGCGGCAGGCCATCTCGTTGCTGACCGCCTTCGAGGGTGCCCTGTGCCTGTATCAGGGCGAGGAACTCGGGCAGGAACAGACCGACCTTGACTATGAAGAACTGACCGACCCGATGGGCCTGCGCTTCTGGCCGGCCGATAAGGGGCGTGACGGCTGCCGCACCCCGATGGTCTGGGAGGCGTCACTGCCTAATGCAGGTTTCGGAGAGGGCATGCCATGGCTTCCGGTCAAACCAGCACAGGCCGCCCGCGCGGTCGATCTCCAGGCGGGCAAAAGTAGCAGCGTACTGGAATTCTATCGCGCGGTGATCGCCCATCGCAAGGCCACGCCTGCGCTGGCCTCTGGGCGGATGAAGATCACGCAAGCCGAAAATCCCGTCCTGCGCTTTACCCGTGGGGACGGGGCAGAGGCGGTCGATTGCATCTATAACCTGTCCACCGGCACCCAGTATCTGCCCTGTCCGGACGGTGCACGGTTTCTGGGGCCATCGCAATCGGCCAGCATCACAGAGGGCCGACTGACGCTTGGCCCGAATGGCTGGGCCCATCTTGTGACAGGCGCATAACCCCTGCTGCAGGATATTTTGCGGCGCGGCGGGAACTGACGACCCCGCTGCCCGTTTGGTGCAAGGCTGATGTTCGGGCAAAGACCGGACAGCACGCCTCCCCCTCTTTCTTCGCGATGACATTCTGCCTGTGACTTTCAGCATATGGGATCTGCCGATGACGTCTTTCTCTGCCATGCACGACTCTGGCCTGCCCAACATGTCGACCCGCCCTCCCGAAATGCAGGCCGAACCGCGGGCCGGCCATAGCTGGGGGGTGCGGCCGGTCGGGGTCGCACAGGACGGGGACCTGTGCTGGAGCGCCGCGCTATGGGCGCCCGAGGTTGCAACTGCGGATCTTGTGGTGGACGGTGCACGCCATCCGATGACCAAGGGCGCGGACGGTGTCCATCGCGCCAGCGTCAGCGCCAAAGCAGGTCGGCCCTATGGCTTCGATGTCGGGCAGGGGCTACGACCGGACCCTGCCGCGCGGGCGCAGATGGGGGATGTGCACGGACCCTCGCGCCTGAGTGATCCGCAATATGACTGGCCCGAAAGCGAGAGCCACTGGGCGGGGCGTCCGTTCGAAGAGGCGGTGATCCTCGAACTCCATATCGGGCTGTTCACGCCGCAGGGCACGTTCCGCGCCGCCATTGACCGGCTGCCGGAACTCGCGGCGATGGGGATCACGGCGATCGAGATCATGCCGGTGGCCCAGTTCTCGGGGGTGCGCGGCTGGGGATATGACGGGGTGCTGCCCTTTGCGCCCCATAACGCCTATGGCCCGCCAGAGGACCTGAAGGCGCTGGTCGCGCAGGCGCACCGACTCGGCCTCGCGGTCATTCTGGATGTGGTCTATAACCATTTCGGGCCGGACGGGGCCTATCTACACGAACTCGCTCCCGCCTTTTTCGACCCCGACAGATCGACGCCTTGGGGCGCCGGTATAAATTACAGCCAGCCGGCAGTGCGCGCCTTCTTTCTTGAGAATGTCGCGATGTGGATCGGCGAATTCCATCTTGACGGGTTGCGCATCGACGCCGCGCACCAGATCAAGGATCACTTTAGCCCGACTATGCTGGAAGAGATCGCCGCAACGGCTCGCGCCTGCGCGCCGGATCGCGGCCTCTGGCTGATCCTTGAAGACGAGCGCAATCTGGCGGCCCCCTACCGCCCCGAGGGCCCGTTCGATGCGCAATGGAACGACGACTATCACCACGCCCTGCATTGCCTGCTGACCGGCGAGGACGAAAGCTATTACGCCCCCTTCGCCCATGCGCCGCTCGACGATCTTGTGACCGCGCTCGGGGAAGGTCAGGTCGATCAGGGCCAGCCGCGGCCCGCCGATGCGCCCGCAAGGGGTGTGTCTTCGGGGCATCTGCCGCCGCGCGCTTTCGTGGTGTCGAACCAGACCCATGATCAGGTCGGAAATCGCGGCCATGGCGAGCGTCTGATCAGCCTTGTCGGCGACGAGGCGGCACGGGTGGCGCACGGGCTTTTGCTGGTGCTTCCCTTCACGCCCATGCTGTTCATGGGCGAGGAGGCCGGAGAAACCGCCCCCTTCTGCTTCTTCGCCGATTTTCCCGAGCCGATGGCCGAAGCCACCCGAAAGGGCCGCCAGAAGGAATTCGAGCGCTTTGCAAGCTTTTCGGGCAAGGTGCCGGACCCGATTTCCGCCGACACATTCCGGATGTCGCGCCCCTATCAGGGCCCCGCGCTGCGGCAGAAAGAGTGGGGCAATCTGACGGGGGAGTTTCTGGCCTATCGCCACGCGCAGATCGTGCCGCTTCTTAAGGCCTCGGGGGATCGTGCGATTGCGGAAATGGCACAGATCACCGCCATCGGGCCAAAGGCGCTCCATGCCCGCTGGGCGCTTCAGGGCGGGGTGCTGGAACTGGCCGTGCGCTTCGGGCCGCAGTCCGAGACGCCGTCATCGGAGTTCAGCCTGTTTCCCGCCGATCTGGCCATCGGCGACTGGCAGTCCGATCCCTGCGCCTTGCGCGTCCGCTGTGTGAAAGAGGCCTGATCATGACCGCATCCCGTCTTCCGCCCTCTTTGCAACATGCAACCGCCAGCTACCGGATCCAGTTGCGCAATGGTGTCACCTTCGATGACGTCACCCATTGGCTGCCCTATCTGGTCGATCTCGGGATCAGCCATCTGTATCTCTCGCCGGTTTTTACTGCCACCAGCGGCTCCACACATGGCTATGATGTGACCGCGCCGGACGAGATCGATCCGGCCCTTGGCGGGCACGCGGGTTTTGTGCAAATGGCCCGTGCCGCGCAAGCCGCCGGCCTGTCGGTCATTCTGGATATCGTCCCCAACCATACCGCGCTCAATTTCGAAAACCGCTGGCTGCGCGATGTGCTACGCTTTGGTCCGCAAAGCCGCTATGCACGGCATTTCGACATAGACTGGGCGGCGGGGCCGTTCCTGCTGACCATGCTGGGCGCGCCTCTGCCGCAGATCCTGCAGGAGGGGCAGGCGGTGTTGGTGGACGAACCGGACGGGCCGGTGCTGCAGATTGCAGGCCTTTCGGTGCCGCTTGATCCGCAAACCGTGACCGGCCAGCCTTCCGGCCTGACAGCGGGCCCGCTTGCCGCCACCGATACGGCCGCGCTGCTGGCGCGCCAGCACTGGCAACTGGTGCATTGGGAGCTGGAGCGTGACAGCATCCGCCACCGTCGGTTCTTCAATGTCACCTCGCTGATCGGCATGCGGGTCGAAGACCGGACCGTGTTTGACGACATGCATGGCTATCTTTTTTCGCTGGTGGATCAGGGGCTCGTGCAGGGGCTGAGGGTGGATCATATCGACGGTCTGGCCGACCCCGAGACCTACCTTGCGCGGCTGCATGAAAGGCTGCCGCAATGCCCTGTCTGGGTCGAGAAGATCCTCTCGGGCGAGGAAGAACTGGACACGGACTGGCCGGTTGCGGGCACGACCGGTTATGAGGCCGCGCGGGCGATTGCTGCGGTGCTGGCCGCGCCGGAAGGCGTCGCTCGGCTACAGGCGGACTGGGCGCGTGTCACAGGCCGGCATGGCGATTTCGCCGACGCGCTTGCGCAGGCCAAGCACGAGGTGCTGCGACAGGAACTGCCTGCCGAGCTGTGGCAGCTGACCGGCCTTGCCGCCCGCGCGCTGGCACATGATCTGCGGGTCGCAGCCGGCCCCGAGATGCTGCGCGAGGCGCTTTCGGCGCTCCTGGAGGCCATGCCGCGCTACCGTACCTATTTTACCGAGAAAGCGCCACGCCCGCAGGATCTGGCGCTCTGGCGCGATGTGACCGATCAGGCCGCCGCAAGCCTGCGCAGCGACACCGTGCTGCGGGCATTAAGCGAACGGATCGGCCGCGGCCCGACCCCCGAGGATCGGGCGCTGCGGGTGCGCTTCCAGCAGATTTCCGGTGCGCTGATCGCCAAGTCGCTGGAAGATACCGCCGGTTTCCGGTGTACGCCCTATCTGGCCGCCAATGAGGTGGGCGCCGAGCCGGACGCGCCCGCGATGCCGGTGGCCGTGTTCGAGCGGTTCTGCCAGGCGCGACTGGCAGACTGGCCGGCGGCACTGACCCTGACCTCTTCGCATGATACCAAACGCTCCGAGGATGCGCGGATGCGGCTGGTGGCGCTTGGCCACCTGCCCGATGATTTCCTGCAGCTTTACACCGAAATCAGCGGTCTGCCCGAGGCCGAGGGGGTCGCCCCCGCGACGGTCTGGTATCTGGCGCAAAGCGCGATTGCGCTGTGGGAAGAGGGCGCGCCGGAGAAAGTCCCTGATCTTGGGGACCGTTTGGCCCGCCATATGGAAAAGGCCCTGCGCGAGGCGAAGGAGGTCACCTTCTGGGCGCATCCGGTGGAGCATATCGAACAGCCTGTCTTCGCGCTGGCCCGTGCCGCGATGGCCTGTCTGGCGCAGGCGGGGGCCGCGGTGGAGCCCGCGCTGGCACGGATTGTGGCAATGGGGGACAGTTTGTCGCTCTGCCAGACTGCGCTCAAGCTGGTGATGCCCGGCATTCCCGACCTCTATCGTGGCTGCGAGGGCGCGCGGTTCGAACTGACCGATCCCGACAACCGGCGTCCTGTCTCGCTTGCGGGTCTGACGGCGCTGCAGACCCCGAGCCTGCAATTGCAAGGCAACGAGACGCTTGCGCGCCGGAAAATGCAGCTGGTGCAGGCGCTTTTGGCACTGCGCAAAAAGCACCCCGCGCTGTTTCTGGGCGGGGCCTGCGAGATCCGCGAAACGGGCAGGGGGCTTGAGGTCATGCGGGGTGGGCAGGCGCAGGGGCTGCGTCTGATGCTTGATCCCTATGGCCGCGATCCGGTGAACTATAGCGTCATGGACGAGACGACCGAAGCCATCGCGCCCCTGTAACGGGGGGTTCTGTCGCAAATCTTACGGTTTTGAATTTTCTTTGATATTTTCGCTTGGCCAATTGGTTGCGAAGGAGCGGACGGCATGATCGATTTCAAGGGAGCGCATTATCCGAAGTCAGTAATCTTGCAAGCCATCTTTTTCTACGTCCGCTATGCAGTCTCCTATCGGGATCTCGAGGAGATCCTGGTCGAGCGCGGCGTCATGGTAGACCACGCCACGTTGAACCGCTGGGTGGTGAAATACGCTCCGCTCATCGCCGCAAGAGCGCAAGAAAGAAAGCGACCGTCGGCCAAATCGTGGCGGATGGACGAGACTTACATCAAGGTCAAGGGGCGTTGGACCTATCTTTACCGTGCCGTGGACCGCAACGGACAAACCCTTGATTTTATGCTATCCGAGCGCCGCAATCTGGCCGCTGCCCGGCGATTTTTTAAACGCGCGATTGCGGTGAATGGGGTGCCAGAGCGCGTCGTCATCGACAAGAGCGGTTCCAATCTGGCCGGGCTGCACGCCATTAATGTTATTCTGAAATTTACCGGATGCGGGCGCATGATCGAGATCCGTCAGGTCAAATATCTGAACAACGTCCTCGAGCAGGACCACCGCTTTATCAAGCGGATCACGCGCCCGATGATGGGCTTCAAAGCGTTCCATTCAGCTGCCGCGACCATCGCTGGCATCGAGGTTGCGCACATGATCCGTAAAGGGCAGATTGCCGCTAATGGCGCGACGGCTTGCCAGACCTTCACCGCCCTCGCAGCATAATTCTGTCCTCGGGCTGGGCTATTCTGCCTCCAAGCAAACTTTGCGACAGAACCTCACAGAGAGCTTGCAGAGTTGCTAGCAGCGTGTCCACGACACGGCACATCTCCGCCAGCTGCTGCCAGTCTCGGCTGTTTCGGGAGAAGCGTATCTGCCGCATCAGGAGGTCCTGGACACGAAGCTTTCCGCCTTGCCGAGCGTTTCCCGGGATCGGTCAGAAGTCATTGGGCTGAAATGTTCACAGCAATAGGACCTCGACCCGGGCCTCGGAGGCGAGATCTCCGGGACCGGGCGGGAGCAGGGCGATACCCTCTGCACGGGCCAGCGGCGAAAGGCTGGCCGAGGCACCGCGTCCGCAAACATGGGCTAGCACCTCTCCGCCCCCGGGCTCGGGGATGAGGGCCACCGGGAGGAATTCGGCCTGGGCGCGCAGCGGCCCCGGCGGCGCGGCAAGCCGGTGCCAGGCCAGCCTTGCGCCGAAGAGCGGGCCGCCCAAGGCTGCCTCGATCGCCGGCCGGACCAGAAAGAGGTAGCCGATGATCGCGGCGAAGGGATTGCCAGGAAGGGTGAAGACCGGGGTGCCCGACAGCTGGTAGAGCCCCAGCGGCTTGCCCGGGCGCATGCGGACACCGTGAAACACCCGCACGGCCCCGGCCCGGATCAGAGCTTCGGTGGTCGGATCCGCCCGGCCCACGGAGGCACCGCCGGTGACCAGCACCATGTCAGCTTCCGAGGCCGCCCGGAGCAGGATCTGGGTCAGCCTCTCCGGGTCGTCGGGCAGGGCGCCGAATTCGCGCAGGTCCAGTCCGGCCCGGTCAAGATCGGCCAGCAGGAAGGGGTGCAGCGCATCGTGGATCTGTCCCGGGCCCAGGGGCGCGCCGGGGCGGACCAGCTCTGACCCGGTGGTGATCAGCGCGATGCGCTGCGGCCCAGTCACGTTGACCTGCGAGAGACCGCTGGCAGCCGCCTGCGCGATCAGGCGGGCGCTGATCACAGTGCCGGGCGGGGCGAGCACGGTGCCCGGCGCGATGTCTTCTCCCTTGCAGCGGATGTGGCGCCGCTGGCCGGTCTCTTGTGGCAGGAGGACATGTGCTCCCTGAACGCGGGCGCGTTCCAGCGGGACGACCAAGTCTGCGCCCCGGGGCAGGGGGGCACCGGTCGCGATGCGCCGCGCCGTACCGAGCCGCAGAACGCCCGGGGCATCGCCGGCCAGCACCTCGCCCTCCAGCGGCAAGCCGGTGGTGGCGGCGCGGGCAAGGGACGCGCGGTCCAGGGCAAAGCCGTCCATGGCGGCATTGTCGAAGGGCGGCACGGCATGCTCCGCGATCAGCGGAGCCGCCAAGACCCTGCCTCGCGCGGCGGACAGCAGGAGGCGCTGGTTCCGGGCCACAGGCTGGACGGCAGCACGCGCCAGCGACCGGGCTTCCGACAGATCCACCGGAGGGGTCCGCGCAACGGGCTGCCCCGCTCCGAAGCTGAACCGGTCGTTCACGTCGGAACGCTTTCGTGGTGAGGGACTGCCATGCCCGCAAGCATATCCGCAACGCGGGTGGCCTTGCGGCGCGGCCGCCCGACAGCGCGCCCGGCCGCCTGCTCTGCCAGGTCGAGAGCCCGCCACTGGTCAAAGCCGACCGATCCTGCGGGGGCCTCGGGTAGGTGGCGGACGGGCAGGTGGCCCGGCAGGTCCGCCAGCAGCACCGAGACCGTGGCCAGGCTGTCACCGCGGTTGGTGCCGATGGTGCCGGAGGCTCCGCGCTTGGCCCAACCGGTCACGTAGAGCCCCGCAATCCCGGGCGCGGGCATGCTCACCCGACCGGAGAGGTTGGGAATGGCAGTGTCTTCAGTCGCCAGTCCCGGCAAGGGGCGGACCCGGTAGCCGATGCAGCCCACCACCAGCCCGCAGGGCAGCACCTCTTTCTCTTCTATGGCGACGGCTCGCTGCGCGCCGGGGGGGCCTTCCAGCCGGGTCCGGCCCAGCACCGCAGCGCGCAAGCGCCCCGGGCCTTCCAGGGCCAGTGGCTGGCGGTTGAAGAGGAACCGGCAGCTGCGCGCCGCGCCGGGCGCGGTGTCGCGGATCGCCGGGAATGTCGCGAACATGGAGCGGGTCAGCGCGGCCGTGGGCGCCGCGAGCTCTTCGGTGCAGGCGGGGCCAAGGGTCAGGCTGTCCTCCGGGATCGTTACGTTGACGCCGGGCAGGCTACCGAATTCGCGCAGCTCCTTCGCAGTAAACCGCGCTTGCGCCGGGCCCCGGCGGCCGATGACCAGCACCTCGCGCAGCCGGCTTTCGGCCAGCTGTTCAAGCGCGTGATCGGCAATGTCCGTGCCGCGCAGCGCATCGACCGGCTGCAGCAGGATCCGCGCGACGTCGAGCGCGACATTGCCCTGGCCGACCACCAGAGCGCGGTCCTGCGAGAGATCCACCTGCAGGTCGCGATGATCGGGATGGCCGTTGTACCAGCCGACGAAGTCGCGGGCTGTGTGGCTGCCCGGCAGGTCGTCGCCAGGAATGCCCAGAGGCTGGCCCTCTTCCGCGCCGATGGCTAGGATCACGGCATCGTATTGCCACCGCAGTTGGTCGAGAGGTAGGTCGCGGCCTACCGTCACATTGCCTAGGAAGCGCAGGCCGGGCCGGGCGGCGATCCCCTCGAAGAGGCGGGTGACGGACTTGAGCTTCGGGTGATCGGGGGCGACCCCGTGGCGGACCAGGCCGAAGGGCACCGGCAGTCTTTCATAAAGATCGACCCGGTGGCCCGCGTCCAGCAGGGCCTCGGCGGCATAGAAGCCGCTGGGGCCGCTGCCCAGGATGGCGACGAGGGCGCTCATCCTGCAAGACCCAGCTCTGCCCGCCGTGACTCGGCGGTAGGCAAGGGCGGTTGCGGGGTGGTGATGGTCGGCGCGCCGACCGCCCCTTCCGCGTTGACCGCCAGCCAGTGGTCCTCTTCCGGGCCGAGCTCGAAGGAGTCGCGGATGGCGCCCACCGGGCAGACCGGCACGCAGCCGCCGCAGTCGATGCAGCCCGCCGGGTCGATGAACAGCATTTCCGCTCCGATGTGAAAACAGGCGACGGGGCAGACGCTGACGCATTCGGTGTAGCGGCAGTTTCGGCAGTTGTCGGTCACGACATGGGGCATGGGGTCTTCCTTTCCTTTGATCTCACTCTGCTGCCTGCGGCAGCGCTTCGACTTGGACCAGCACGTCGGAAAAGGTGGGAGCCTCGCCCAAGTCAGCCGTCGCCCGAGAGGTGACCGCGTGGACGGTGTTGGGGTTGGCGGCATCGCGCCAGAAGCCCACCGGCGCGCTGGCCACGCCGGGCCTGAGGTCATCGGTCAACTCCACCTGCGCGGTGAAGCTGCCGCGATCGTTGAAGACGCGCACCTGCTGGCCGCTGGCGATACCGCGCGGGGCGGCATCCTCGGGATGCAGGAACAACCGGACGCCCTTCGAATAGCTGGCCTGCCGCTCCATGTTGCCGAAGCTAGACGACAGGAAGGGATGGCTTTTCGGAGAGATCAGGCTGAGCGGGAAACGTGCCGCCAGCTCCGGGTTGGTTTCCGGGCTTTCGCGCGGCGGGATGTAGTGGGGCAGCGGATCGACCGGATCGCCCGGCTGCTCCGCGTCATGGCCCTGGCGAAAGAGCGGCACGACGAAATTGCCCATCTCTGCGGCTGCGGCCCGGAACTCGCACTTGCCCGAAGACGTGTGGAAGGCCCCTTCCGCATGGGGGGCGTAGGCATCGGGATGAGCCAGGTTTAGGCGCATGAAACCGGTTGCCTTCAGTGCCTCCAGGGTAATCCCCTCCAGCACCGGGTGTTCCCAGTCCAGCGCCCGGGCGATCATCTCCGCATCGCTCATGGAGAAGCAAGGATCGTCGTCGTAGCCCATGGCGGCGGCCAAGCGGCGGAAGAGTTCCGTGTTCGACACCGCCTCGCCCAAGGGCGGCACGGCGGGGTTGTTGTAGGAGAGGTACATGTGCCCCCAAGAGAACATGATGTCCTCCTGCTCCACCTGGGTTGTGGCCGGCAGGACGATATCGGCGAATTTCGCCGTGTCGGTGACGAAATGGTCACTGACCACGGTGAAGAGGTCGCTGCGCATGAGGCCCTTGATCATCTTGGCTTGCTCTGGCGCGGTGATGACGGGGTTGGAATTGTATACCATCAGAGAGCGGATCAGCCCGTGGTCGGGCAGGCTTCCATTCAGCGCATCCGCCAGCTTCCACAGGTTCAGCACCTTGGGTTCGTCCGGATAGAGGTCGGGCCGCATCAGCGCGCCCCAGTTCACCGGAAAGGCCCAGATCGGCAGCTGCAGCAGGCCGCCGCCGGGCTGGCGCCAAGCGCCGACCAGCGCGGGCAGGCAGGCGATGGCCCGCACGGTCTGGCCCCCGCCGGCATGCCGCTCGATCGCGACGCCGATGCGGATCAGGGGGGCATGGGCGCTGCCGTATTCGTGGGCCAGCTGCAGGATTTCCGAGGGCTCCAGCCCGGTGATCCCGGCGACCTTCTCAAGCGGGTAGTCCCTTGCTCTCTCGCGCAACTCCTCGAAGCCCATGGTATGGGCGTCGATGTAATCCTGGTCCAGCAGCCCCTCGGAGATCAGCAGGTTGACTAGGCCCAGGGCCAAGGCGCCGTCCGTGCCGGGGCGGGGGGCGATATGCCAGTCCGCGGCCCGTGCCACTGCGGTGCGCATCGGGTCGATCACCACCAGCTTGGCGCCGCGCTTACGGGCCTCCATGACGATCGGCCACATGTGGGAATTGGTGGCTAGCATGTTGTTGGCCCAGAGGATGATGAAGCGCGAATGCACGACGCTTTCGGGGTCTACCGCCGCACTGTCGCCGATGGTCATGGCATAGGCAGTGCAGGCGCCGGAATCGCAGAAGGTCCGCTCGCCCACGGTGGCGCCCATACGGTTGAAGAAAGCGTCGCCCACGTTCAGCCCGTTCAGGATCCCCTGGGTGCCCAGGTAGCTGTAGGGCAGAATCGACTTGGCGCCGTGGTCCCTGATGATCTCCTTCCAGCGGCCCGAGATCTCTTCAAGCGCGGTCTCCCAGCTGATCGGCTCGAACTGCCCGGTGCCCTTGGGGCCGAGCCGGCGCAACGGCGTCAAGACACGGTCGGGGTGATAGACGCGCTTCTCGTAGTCGTTCATCTTCACGCAGAGCCTGCCGCGGGTGATCGGGTGATCGGGATTGCCGCGGACGCCGGTGACCTTGCCTTCTTCGACGCTGACCAGCATCGAGCAGGTATCGGGACAATCCAGCGGGCATGCGCCGATGATCGTGTGGGACGACATGGGGGACCTCCTTGTTGTCGGCAGTCGCGCCGTTGTCTTGGGCGCCGTTGTCTTGGGCAGGCTCGCCGTCGTACCGGGCACCTGCCTTCCCCCACAGCATGCCGCGCCCGGCGACCCTCCGGATTTCCCGATCTTGCGAAGTTTTTGCCGGATTTTGCGCCATTTTCGCCCCAGGTCCGGTCAGGACAGCCCGGGGCCCACGCCGGACCGTGACAAGCGCCGCCGCCGGCCCTAACCTTGCCGGTCATACCCAGCCGTCCATCAGGGAGCCCCACGCCATGGAACTGCAAGGACACGGACAGCAGAAATACCTCAACCGCGCCTGCCGGATGTCGAGCGACCCGCTGCACTGGCCCTCGATCCTGGTGGAGCGCCGCCGGCATGACGTGGGCCGCCTCTGCGATCTGACGCCCCAAGTGACGGAGGTGGCCGTCATCCTTTCCGGTGCCGGGCGGGTCCGGCGCCGCAACGGATCGGCGATGGAGGATTGCAACGGCGGACGCGGCACCGTCTGGCTCTGCCCGGCAGGAGTCGAGGAACGCGAGGTCGAGGTGGTCGGCGGGCTGGAGGACATGTTGCATGTCTACATCCCCGATACCCCGCTGGGAGAGGACGTGCTGCAGACCTTTGGCGCCGATCCGGACAAGGCGCGGATCGCCTATCGCGGCGGCTTCTACGACCCGATGATTCTGCAGATCATGCAGTCCCTCGCGGATGAGCTTCGCGATCCCGGTCCGATGGCGGCCCTCGCGGTGGAGACGCTGCGCACCATGCTGAACGTCCACCTGATCACCCATTATTCCGCCATCGGCACCCGCCGTGCGGAGGTCCCCGAAGCGGGCGGCCTTTCTGCCCGGCGGATCGCCAATGTGCGCGACTACATCGAGACCCACCTGCACGAGCCGATCCGGCTGGAAAGCCTTGCCGCGGTCAGCAACCTCAGCCCGTTCCACTTCGCGCGGTCCTTCAAGGAGGCGACGGGACGCACGCCCGGAGAATTCATCATAGACCGGCGGATCGAGCGGGCGAAGGAAATGCTGATGTGTGAGGCCTACGACCTGGTCGGCATCGCGCTCGACGTTGGGTTTTCCGGGCAGGCACATTTCTCCCGCTGCTTTAAGCAGCGGGTCGGCATGCCGCCGGGCGCCTTCCGCAAGTCAATGCGCTGAAGCTCTTCCCCGCGAGGAACCATCAGGGCCCGGAGCCTCGCCCGAGGGGTCGGACTTTCTTTGATGTATGCACGTCGAAGGGGACATTGACCTGTGTGCGCTACTTGAAGCGCGACTCCCATTACCTGCGACGGTAGGGGCGTCGGCCGATTTCCTCCATCATCTTTTCTCGGAAGACCTCGGCCGGGGTCCTCCAGCCGGGGCATTTGCGGGGCGTGTTGTTGAGCTGGTCGCAGAGTTGCTTCAGCTCGAGCTCCGTCATGGCAGCCATGTCACGCTGCCTTGGAAGCCAGCGGTTGGTGTTCTCGACTGTGCCTTTCTGTCAGGGCGAGGAGGGGTCGCAAAACCACGTCTGGGTTCCGAGCTGGGCCTGAAGGTGGTCTGCCCCACTTGAGTGGTCCAGTTTAAAAATTAGTGCATCGTGGGCCTTTGGTCTACGGGCACGATACTTTCGGGTGCTGGTGGGCGATATCCCAAAGAGCTATGCGGGCGCAGCGTGTTGTAATGCTGGCGCCAGCGTTCGATCAGGATCTGAGCTTCTCTTGAGCCGAATAAAACACCTCCCCATCCAGTAATTCGTCACGAAGCCTGGCATTGAAGCTCTCCACGTAGCCGTTCTCCTAGGGTGACCCCGGTTCGATATAGGCCGTTTTAGTCCCGACCGCGTCGATCCAGTTGCGCAGCCTGGTCGCGATGAATTCGGGGCCGTAACACCTTCGGAATGTCGTTGATTTAGAGGCTATGATTGCCTGCGCAGCCCCCAAATTGCGCAGCAGGTGATCATAGCCGGGTCTCAGATCCCTACAGTGGTTTTGCACAACCACACCGCAAGGGAGACCGACTATGACCGATACGACTATTGCACAGGCTGAGCCTGTTTTGGTGGCGATTGATATCGCAAAGGCCCGCCATGAGGTTTTGATTGCTGTTCCGGGTAGAAAGCGGCGTCGCCGTTTGACAGTTCTGAACCAGCTCGACGACTTCAACCGATTGATCGCCGCACTCTCGGAGTATGACCATCCTGTCCGCGCAGCTTTTGAGGCTACGGGGAATTACCATCGCGCCTTAGCATACCGGCTCGGCACTGCTGGTTTCGACGTGAAGCTGGTGTCTTCGGTCGCATTGGCGCGCACCCGCGAAGCCTTGAGCAACAGCTGGGACAAGAACGATCCAAAGGACGCGCAGGTCATCCTGCATATGATGCAAATCGGGAACGAGCAATTCTACCACGACCCAATACTGCGCGGCACGAATGACCTTCAGGAGTTATCAAAGACGCACGACATCGTCTCGCGCTCGAAGACCGAGCTGTGGCATCGCATCTTGACCCACTATCTGCCCTTGTATTGGCCCGAGGCGGAACGCTTTCACCGCAGCACACGCAGCGACTGGTTCTTTGCCTTCCTCGAACGTTATCCCTCGCCGCACTTTATCTCTTCCATGGGCCAAGAGGCATTCATTGCCGATGCCTGGGAGGTTGTCGGCCGCAAGGTCTCAAAAAAACGTTTGCTTGCAGATATTTATCAGACCGCCAAATCATCGGTGGGCTTGCCCATTACGCCGGACTCAGATGCCGCGAGGATGTTCCGGTTGGTGTTGAGCGAAGGACGTAGCCTGATTGCCCAACGCAACGAGATTGAGGACCGCGCCGTTGAACTGCTCAAGACCAACGACGACTATCGGCTGCTGACATCTATCCCGGGGATCGGGCCGATCAATGCCCTGACCATCCTGGCAGAGGCTGGCGATCTGCGCCGCTTTCAGCATCACCGCCAATTTCTGAAGTTTTGTGGAATGGACCTTGCAACCATCCAATCCGGCGCATTCCGAGGCCAGACCAAGCTTTCCAAATACGGCAATGCCCGGCTACGACGGACACTTTGGATGGCGGGTCAGGTGGCCATCATGCAAAGGACCAACAGCTTCCGCGACAAGTTCGAGCGTTACATCGCCAAGGATCGGCAGAACACCCATTTGCGCCGCAAGGCGTATACCGCAATCGCCGCAAAAATGGCCCGCACCGTACATGGGATCATCAAACGCGGCGAACCCTATCGTCCCTTCTTTGAGGGATGATCGACAGCAGAAGGACCTTTCTCTGTAAGGGCCGTAGAGGCGAGTAATCGACCTCGTAGATAATGTTCAGGCCTTCTGCTCAACGACCCGAAGATCTCGTCTTAAGGACGGTGAGAGCCGCAAAAGCGTACTCTGTGTTTGTTATGGGAGAGACAGGTTGTTGACCGAAACGCCGAACTGACACACATTCAAACGTGCTGGAACGCTTCAGCATGACAATGATCTGATGCCAAATCAGCCAATTATTCCGCGCATAGGACGTTATCTAACCTGATAAACCCCGGCGGACCGCGAAGGATGAACAGATCTGTCAGCGCGTCGATGACGTCGACCGAGTTCAGCTTGCGTTTGACGCGGATCACCAGCACCTGCCCTAGGTGTACTCATCGACGATATTGAGCATGCGGTAGGCTCGCCCGTCCGCGGTCTTGTCTTGGACGAAATCGTAAGACCAGACCTGGTTCGGCCGCTCGGCCCGCAGTCGGACGCAAGAGCCATCTGCCAGCCAGAGCCGCCCGCGTTTCTTCTGCTTTTGCGGGACTTTAAGCCCCTCGCGTCGCCAAATTCGCTCGACCCGTTTATGGTTCACGCACCATCCCGCTTGAACCAACAAGCCAGTGATCTGGCGATAGCCATACCGTCCGTATTGCCGTGCCAGTTCAATGATGTCAGCCGTCAGTAAAGCTTCATCTTGACGACTAACCGGGATCTTGCGCTGGGTTGAGCGGTGCTGCTCCAAGGCCCGACAGGCACGGCGTTCGGAGATGCCAAGTTCCTGCCGGACATGGTCAATGCACTGTCGGCGACGCGAAGGGCTTAGAAGTTTCCCCGAGCCGCCTCCGTCAGGATCAGCTTGTCGAGCGTCAGATCTGATACGGCCCGTCTAAGCCGCGTATTCTCTTTCTCGAGTTCGTTCAGTCGCTTGAGCTGATCGCGGTTCATACCGCCAAACTCACGCCGCCAGCGATAATAGGTTTGTTGGCTCACACCAATCTGACGCACGGCATCCGCCAGCTTCGCGCCTTGACCCTGCAAAACCTCAACCTGACGCAGCTTCATGACGATATCTTCCGGCTTCTCGCGTTTGCCTGCCATCTAAGTAGTCCTCCATAATACGGGATAAACTATCCCAAAAAGTGGACCACTTCAGTGGGGCAAGACCAGATAAGAACCTCAAGTATCGCGGGCTCTTGCAAGCCTATTCCCGCACCAACCGGACAATGGGCGCGAAGAAGTCTCAAGGGAACGTAGTCGTCTTCCGCAACCTCAAGCCCGCTACTGACAAGGCCATCGAGCTCTTCGCGAACAAGAACGCGCAGGAGGAAATCATCCTCGCTCCCTACGAGGACTATGTGAAGACGTTCGAGGAAGCGACTGCGAAGCTTTTTGCCATCACGCCAACCGTCGAGTGTGTGGACGAGCTCCTCACCGAAGAGGATGAAGCTGCATTCGTGCAAGCCTTCCGGGAGCTTATCCGAGTGAAGAACGTTCTCGATTGCTTCACGCAATTCGACTTCTCTACCCTGCCCTTGGACGAACAGACTTTCGCAGACTTCCGCAGCAAGTACCTAGACCTCTACGACAAAGTTCGGAGTGAAAAAGAAAAAGAGAAGGTTTCAATCCTTGACGACTTGGACTTCGAGGTCGAGCTCATCAGCCGCGACAAAATCAACGTCAGCTACATCATCAATCTGCTACGCAATATGCAGAAAAAGAAGCCTGAAGAGCAGGCCAAGGCTCGAAAGCAGGAAGCCATCACGGACCTTTCCAAGGATGAGGGCCTTCAGCAAGACGGACTTGAAAAAGTCATAGGGAACTACCTTTTCACCGAGAAAACCCCCATGCGCGACGATGTTATCGGGATCATGGAAAAGCGCCCTAGCCTAAGAGAACGCCGTAGCGTGGCAGATCGGGTGATCGATAAGATCAAGGCCTTCGTGGAGACCTTCATCGACGGAGTAAGCTAGTGGACTCGTGGACCTGCCACGGTTTGATGCCGCTCATTTGATATCCGGTCTCCTCTATAGAGAGCATCGCTCGCAGAGATCCGGAACGGAAGTGAGGCAAGTCCACGGCATCCGCGAGACCTAGGAAGAGGTTGACCTCTCCCCTCTCCGCGAAATTCGAAAAAGTGAAGGATCTGGGGGATCAGTCTTCGTCGAGCAGGTCACGCGTCGCCAAACGCGCTCGTCTGCCCATCGTATCGATCGAGGGCATTGGACCAACATGTTCCACCGTGCCGGAGATACGGGCATGGCGGCCGACGCGCGGCCGTTGAGACTCAGCGAAGGCCGCCTTGAGCTGCTCCTGGTCCTTGGCCCACCATCCAAGCCGGATCCGAGCCACGGCTCTGCCCTCTTTGAGAGGAATGACCTGGACGTTGAAAGGCGCAAGCGCGTTGATCTCCTCAATCGCCGGCTTCACTACATGCTTGTTGAGCGCACCGAACGCGGGGTATTTTGACTTCTCAACACCCAGCAGATCGCGGAACTCGATCAGGCTCATCTCGTGCCACGTCTTGTGCGACTGACCCGCCCACTGACTGGCGTTCTCGTAGAGCGAAACCGCATACTTTGAGGAAAAGGCCATCAGGACTGGGATGGCGATGCGCCCCCAAATCCTTGAATCTTTTAGAATTTCAACAAGACGCTTGTCGAATGAGTATGTCAGAACGCCCCGAGGTCTCCCTGGGGGTTCTGTCGCAAATCTTACGGTTTTGAATTTTCTTTGATATTTTCGCTTGGCCAATTGGTTGCGAAGGAGCGGACGGCATGATCGATTTCAAGGGAGCGCATTATCCGAAGTCAGTAATCTTGCAAGCCATCTTTTTCTACGTCCGCTATGCAGTCTCCTATCGGGATCTCGAGGAGATCCTGGTCGAGCGCGGCGTCATGGTAGACCACGCCACGTTGAACCGCTGGGTGGTGAAATACGCTCCGCTCATCGCCGCAAGAGCGCAAGAAAGAAAGCGACCGTCGGCCAAATCGTGGCGGATGGACGAGACTTACATCAAGGTCAAGGGGCGTTGGACCTATCTTTACCGTGCCGTGGACCGCAACGGACAAACCCTTGATTTTATGCTATCCGAGCGCCGCAATCTGGCCGCTGCCCGGCGATTTTTTAAACGCGCGATTGCGGTGAATGGGGTGCCAGAGCGCGTCGTCATCGACAAGAGCGGTTCCAATCTGGCCGGGCTGCACGCCATTAATGTTATTCTGAAATTTACCGGATGCGGGCGCATGATCGAGATCCGTCAGGTCAAATATCTGAACAACGTCCTCGAGCAGGACCACCGCTTTATCAAGCGGATCACGCGCCCGATGATGGGCTTCAAAGCGTTCCATTCAGCTGCCGCGACCATCGCTGGCATCGAGGTTGCGCACATGATCCGTAAAGGGCAGATTGCCGCCAATGGCGCGACGGCTTGCCAGCCCTTCACCGCCCTCGCAGCATAATTCTGTCCTCGGGCTGGGCTATTCTGCCTCCAGGCAAACTTTGCGACAGAACCTTAGCATATTGTCAAAATCGAAATGCCCGGAGTTATAGCGATTAATATGTATTATGTAATACATAAGGATTGCCTTTGAATGATTAACTGAGGTGATCCCCATTTCCCGGACAGCTTTTCGGCGGCGCTAAGCTTGCCTGTTGATCATGCTGCCGCCTTCAGATCGAGGCCTTGATGGGCCGCGAAGGGTGTTCTGCCACCGAGCGTCGAATGGGGGCACTTGGTGTTGTAGAAGGTCATCCACTTCCCGATGCCGATCCGAGCTGCGGTGCAGGTCTCAAACGCGTTCAGATAGACGCATTCATATTTCAGCGACCGCCAGAGCCGTTCGATCATCACGTTATCCATCCACCGGCCTCGCCCGTCCATCGATATCTTCACAGTGGCGTCCGAGAGGATCTTCGTGAAGCGCGGGCTTGTGAACTGACTGCCTTGGTCGGTGTTGAATATCTCAGGCCTTCCATGCAGTTGCATAGCTTGCTCCAATGCCTCAATGCAGAATTCAACGTCCGTCCGGTATGGGCCTCGAACCCTGTATGGATGGCCCCTTGGCAAGTGCTTTCTTCAGTTCTGGCATTCTGGTCGGTCGCGGCCATGTATACGGCGTCAATTCGCAGCTCTATCGATCGCTGCGCGCCTTGATGAAATCAGCCGACGGTTGGGTCCCGATCAATGGCACGCGCTCGAAAGGCGCTTCGGTTCGAACTGGGTGTCCCGTTCCGTTGTTGACGTCCCTTTGCCATCACCTCACATCGCGCCTCACCAATTCCTTGCCTGCCGTTCTGAGGGCGGCTACTTTGCTACGCCAGTGCGGCCCGGTAACTCTCACCGCTTCTGATCAATGCCCAGATCGTGTGCGCCATGCGGTTGGCCAAGGCAATCGCGACCACCTTCACCGGCTTGCGGTCGAGCATCCGATCGAGCCAGTCAGGCGTGGCATTCTCGGCTGTCCTTCGCCGTTCACGCCGGGCACTGATCCTGGCCATGGCGCCGAGATAGAGTAGCCGTCGCAGATATCGATTACCGGCCTTCGAGATCCTCCCCAGCCGTTCCTTGCCGCCGCTGGAATGGGCTTTCGGGGTCAGCCCAAGCCAAGCCGCATAATCACGGCCACTGCGGAAGGCGCTTACATCCGGCGTGGTCGCGGCAAACGCGCTTGAGAAGATCGCGCCCACTCCCGGTACTGTCGCCAGTCGACGTGCGAGTGGATCATCGGCCTGCCGCTCTCCAATCCGCGCCGTGATCGCATCGATCCGGGCCTGCGTCCCCCGAAGCTGTTCAGCCAACATATCCACGGCAGCTCTTGCGGCTTCCGGCATGTTTCGCGCGGCAGCGATCAGACGATCAACGTTTTGGATGCCCTTTGCCACCACAATGCCGAACTCGCCTATATGCGCCCGGATCGCGTTGATGATCTGAGTACGCTGCCGTACGAGGAACTCCCGCGCCTTATGGTCGAGCAACGCTGCCTGGGTCTGCGCCGATTTCACCGGCACAAATCGCATGGTCGGGCGCGTGACCGCTTCGCATATTGCCTCGGCATCAGCCGCGTCTGTCTTTCCCCGCTTCACATAGGGCTTGACGTAAGCGGGTGGCATCAGCCGAACCTCATGCCCCAATGCGGCAAGCTCACGACCCCAATGAGGCGCCCCGGCGCAAGCTTCCATCCCCACAACACACAGTTCAAGCTGCGAGAAGAAAAGCAGCAGTTGTGCCCGCCGCAACTGGCGGCGACAGACAACTTTGCCGGTCGCGTCGACCCCATGAACCTGAAAGACATTCTTGGCCAGATCGAGGCCGATCGTGATAGGCTGTTCCATGGATGGCTCCCTTCGGTGGCTGGAAACATACCCACCCTGGCACATCGCGATGCCGTTTGGTGGGGCCATCCACACCATCAATGGCGCCTTCACTGGCTCGCCTTTGGCTAAAAATTCCCCCTCCACAGCGCGTTGGTCGATCTTGGCGTACAACTTCTCGATCTCGCTTTCCTTCTCGGCGGCTTTCGCTTCGGCCTTGCCCGAGAAGATCCCCGACATGCCCTCAAGCACCTGGCGCTTTCATGTATTGATCCCCGTCTGATGCACACCATGCCTGGCCACTAGTTCGGCGATCATTGCGTCCCCGCGGATCGCCTCGAGGGCCACCTTCGCCTTAAAATCGGCACTGTAGTTCTTCCGTTTTCCAGCCATGCTGTTCGCCCTTGTCGTCGTTGACGGCAAGCTTGAGCCAGATTGTCCGAGTTTCGGGGGCCACCTTAATTCGCGCAGGGCCGTCCAGAAGCCGAAGGCGCCGTCGCCGATCGCGAGCTTGGGGTCCTGCTTGGGGCCATGCCGCTTGAGATCGAGCAGCACCTCGCGCCAGCTCTGGGAGCTTTCGCGAAAACCGTCCGTCATGGCCAACAACTTCTTGCGATCGTATTCATCCGCACCGACGATGACCAGAACGCATTACTTTTCCTCGGCCATGTGCGGCTTGAAGTAGACACCATCGGTCCAGATGTAGAGGAACCGGCGGGTTCCGCGGTCACGCTTTTCCCAGGCCTCATACTCCGATCACCAGTCGGCTTTCAGGCGAGTAACGGTCTTGGCCTCCGGCCCAAGCAGGGCGGCCAAAGCCTCGCCGAAACCGCCGCTGGACACCCCCTTGAGGTACAACCACGGCAACAGCTCCTCGACCGACTTGGCTTTGCGCAGATAGCGCAGGAAGAGGCAGAACGTGAAGGCGTTTTTGGCCTCGCCGGACTTGTTGTCCCGAACGCGCGGGACTTTCATGGCAACAGGACCGATCCGGGTCAGTATCTCGCGCTCCGGGAGATGCCCGTGCCGAACCAGCCTCGTACGGCCTTCTTCCAGCCTGTCCTCGGCAAAGGCTGCGAGCAGCGTGGCCAATTCAGCCTCGACTGCCTGCTCGATCAGCTTGCGCCCCCTCTCGGATGAGGTCCGTCAACGGATCCGGTGAAAAGCCCGATGGATCGGGTAGAGCGGCGATGGTAGTCTCCGACATGTGGCATATCCCTTTCTCGGCTGAGAATTGACGACGCTTCGACACCGCCATGATATGCGGCCCCTCAGGGCATCACCAACTTTAGCGTGTTACTCACAAAGTAGATCTTAGGACCTCAACAAGATTCGCTTCCTACAAGCATATTGACCACGTTAGAAAAATGCCTGCTTCACGGCGCCATCACGGAATAGCCCCGTGATGACCTAACACCGAGGCAGACAGAGCAATGCCTGAATGAACCGCTTCATTCGCGGACAGGCCGCATAGGCGCGCGGCAATATAGCCCGCGTTAAACCCGTCACCTGCACCTGTCGCATCCACCACCATCGTCACGGGAGGCAGGGTAATCTCGACCGGTTTCACCTCTGGCAAGGCAAGATGCAGCGGCGCAGGCCCATCCTTTACGATGATTTCCGATCGGGGAGACAGGGCGCGGTATCTTGCACAGGTCGCCACTGGATCCGCGTCACCGAAATGATGGGCTTCATCATCGAAACTCGGGAAGATGATATCGGCCAGCGCAGCCGCTGCCTCGACATTGCGACACATGGTGGGCCCGTCCTCCCAGAGGCGCGGTCTGAGGTTGGGGTCGAATGCGATCTGCGCTCCGTCCTTGCATGCGGTCTCCAGAGCCTGCAGGAACGTTGCGCGTGCGTCCGCAGAGAGGATCGCAAGCGTTATGCCCGAGAAATAGATCCACTCCGGCTTGGCAAAAGCGGCGTGCAGCGCTTCGGCGTCATCTGCCATTTGCCGCGCTGCGGATGTTTCGCGCCAATAGATGAAATCCCTGTCGCCGTTGCGCTGCTCGATCATATAGAGCCCCGGTCGGCGCCCTGGAATGCGTTGAACAGTCTCGACCCCCAGCTGTGACATTTGTAAAAATCCGATGATCCGGTCCGACAAACTGTCATCGCCAAGCGCGGTATGATAGGAGATCGCCAGATCGGCACGACCGCGCTGCGTCAGTGCCGATTTCAGATGCCAAGCCGTATTGAGCGTATCGCCGGCAAAGCCTAGCCGATAGAGGTCATTCTCGCCTCCTGACATCTCGACCATGCATTCACCGACAGCCAGAAGCCCTTTGCGCCGCGTCATAGAACCGCTCCGATCTTCCATGGGACGAATTCGTTGTCGCCATAGCCGAATTCTTCCGAAACAGTCTTTTTGCCCGACGCGATATCTAGCAGTAGATCATAAATCTTCTGGCCCATCTGTGTCAGCCCTACGCCTTCGCTGACCACGGTGCCGCAATCGAGATCGATATCCTCGGGCATGGCGCGCGCCAGCTCGCTATTGGAGGCCAGTTTGATCGAGGGGGTGGGTTTTGACCCGAAGCAGGACCCCCGCCCCGTCGTGAAGGCCACAAGATTGGCGCCTGCAGCCACCTGCCCTGTCGCTGCTACAGGATCATAGCCG
This sequence comes from Thioclava sp. 'Guangxiensis', assembly GCF_045348365.1. Classification (NCBI taxonomy): domain Bacteria; kingdom Pseudomonadati; phylum Pseudomonadota; class Alphaproteobacteria; order Rhodobacterales; family Paracoccaceae; genus Thioclava; species Thioclava sp. 'Guangxiensis'. Next base: position 80,211 of record NZ_CP155825.1, read on the forward strand.
GGGCTATCCATATAGACAAACCCGTGCTGGTCGATCCGCTCGGCATAAGCATAGGCGCCGGAGAGTGGCGAAAGCCCGCCCTTGGCCACGGCCCCGAGCGATTTTTCAAGAATTGTCGTAAGCCCGCCCTTCTTGTTACCGGGGCTCGGGTTGTTATCGAGCGAGGCGCCGTTCTTGCCGACATAGTCGCGCCACCAAGTGATCATGTCGCGGATTTTCTGGCCATTGGCCGCATCCGCACGCGCGATCAGCAGATGCTCTGCGCCGAAGATCTCGGGTGTTTCGGAGAGAATTGACGTGCCGCCCGCCGCCACCAGAAGATCGGACGCGACCCCCAGTGCCGGATTGGCCGTAATGCCCGAAAACCCGTCCGAGCCGCCGCATTGCATCCCGAGGGTGAGTTTTGAAACGGGCTGGGTGGAACGGCGGTCCATATTGGCCGCCGCTGCGATCGGCTCCAAGAGTTCGACGGCGCGCCGCACGGCCGAACGCGAGCCTCCGACGTCCTGAATATTGAAGGTCTTAATACGCTCGCGGGTCCAGTCGCTTGGCTTGTAAAGCGTCAGCTGGTTGACTTCACATCCCAGCCCCACGATCAGAACGCCCCCGAAGTTGGGGTGGTCCCGATAGCCCTTGAGCGTGCGCACGAGGGTGTCGAACCCCTCGCCCTGATTGGTCATGCCGCAGCCCTGATCGTGTACAATGGGCGCGAAGCCGTCGATCTGCGAATATTTCGGTTTGAGAATGCGGTTCGCTTCGGCGGCAATCGCATCGCAGACTGTCGAGGAGCAGTTCACCGAGGCCATGATGCCGATATAGTTGCGCGTTCCCACACGGCCATCGGGGCGGGCATAACCCTCGAATGTCTGTCGTGCCGGAGGGACGGGCAGGCTTCCCTTTACCGATGACTGCTCGGAATGCTGATTGGGCAGGGCGCAGTTATGAGAATGCACATGCGCCCCTGCCGTAATATCAGCGGAGGCGACTGCCATGACCTGCCCGTATTTGACCACAGCGTCCCCCCTGCGCAGATCATGGCGGGCGATCTTATGTCCTCGCGGGATCGGGTCGGCTGCGACGATCCCTTCGACCGTCTCGCCTGCCCTGATGTCGCGCAGCGCCACGGCGACCGTATCCTGTGGATCCAGAATGATCAGTTCGGGTAGGTTCATTGGTCTATTCTTTCGACAGCCTGCAAAAACAGGTCGAGCTGCGGCGCGCAAAATGCGGGGTCGGCGGCACGGACCCACTGCAGGAAAGCTCCGATCCGGCGCTCGAGTTTCTGGATGTGGTTCTGGGCAATATCGGCAATCCGGTGGTCCAGAAACGGATTGGCAAACCTTTCGAGGGTTTGCGCCAGATAGGCACGGGCCTGCGCTTCCATTCGATGACACGCAAAACCGGGAAGCACCTCCGCCTCGACTATGGCCCTCACCCGCGCACCGGTCTCGCCTGCCAGAAGATCGCGCACGATCGCATCTGGCTGGCGCTCCGGCCCGTCCTGTGCCAGCCAGATCGCCGCCATCGCGGTATGCCCGAGGTTGAGAATATGCAGCTTGAGCCGCTCGATTTCCTCGAGCCGCTCGACCAGCTGAACGGCTGGATGCGAGGTGGGCGCCTCCAGTCCGGGTTGGCTCTCGATGGCCCAGAGCGCATAGGGTTCGGCGACGGCCCCGACCGGCTCGATCGGCTCGGACACGATCCGATCCACGAGGCTGTTGGCCCATAAGCAGCGCTCGAGCCAGCCGGTCAGGTCCGTCCCTGCGTCCTGTTGCGCGGCAATCTGTATCACGCGCGCTTTCAGGACGGTTCCGTTATTGGGGATAAGCTCCATGGGAAATATGGTGAGTGGAGCACCGCCTGCGGCATGGCGCGCCGCAAGAAGATGGTAGAGTTTGGCGGGATAGCTCTGCTCCTGCGATGGCACGGGATCTCTATCGGCCGTGCGCGGTTCGTAGCCCGCATCGCCTGTATTCGACAGGATGACCTCGGCTTCCTCCACGATGATGCGCGTCAGCTCATCCCACTGCGATACCGTCGACAGGGTCCGGCGGACGGATGTCACACGGCGTGTCTCGTCGATCACACGCCCCTCAGACAGGCCGCGGATACGCACAGGATATCCGTCGTGAGCGGCCATCGCACCCAAGCGCGCCGCGCGCGCCGAATCACCAGAGCTCTGCACCACAGTGATGTTGCGCGCGGGGCTGCCTTCGGAGAAAAACAGATCGGCATGTGCCTGCAGAAACCGCGAGGTGCCGAACTGGACAATCGGTGTCGGCGCGCTCATGCCGGCATCTCGATCAATGCCTTCACCACAGCACCACGATCTTCGGCCCATTTGGGCAGGTCGGCCACCGCCCCCTCAAGCGTCGTGCGATGTGTCGCGAGCGCCGCCACGGGAACCAAGCCGCGCGCCATGCAGGCCATCACATGCTCGAAATCGACTTTGAGCGCATTTCGCGACGCGATGAGCGTCGTCTCGCGTTTGTGGAATTCCGGATCTGCAAAGCTCAGATCGCCTTTGACGACCGAAAGCAGCACATAGGAGCCACCGTGATCGAGAAACTTCAGACCGGCATTCATCGCGTTGATATTGCCGGTGGCATCGAAGAGCGTGTCGAACACGGCGTCACCGGCGTCGGAGACAAGCTCGACCTTTGCCTCGGGCAGGATCGATTGCGCAAGCGCGAGCCGTTCGGGCGACGTGTCGCGCAGCGTGACGCGCGCGCCAGCGATCTGCGCGAAGAGTGCCGCTCCGACCCCGATGGGCCCTGCGCCCACCACAAGCGCGCTCGACCCCGTATCCAGTCGCGAACGACGCACACCATGGGCGCCGATCGCAAGGAACTCAACCATCGCAGCTGCAATGGGGTCGAGATCGCCCGCCGGATAAAGGTTCCCTTGGGGCACCACGATTTCTTCACACATGCCGCCGTCCGTATGGACGCCGAGGACCGCAATATCGGAGCAGCAATTGGGTTTGCCAATGGTGCACGCACGGCATTTGCCACAGGAGAGATAGGGGTTTACCACGACCAGATCGCCGGATTTGATGCGACCGTCGGCACTATTGTCAAGCGCATGGGCCGAAAGCTCGTGCCCCATGACCCGCGGATAGGCCAGAAACGGCTGATTGCCCCCGTAGATATGATAGTCCGTGCCGCAGATCCCGATGGCGGCGATGCGAAGCCGCACATGGCCGGGCTTGGCGTCAGGGCGCGGCCGATCGACCACGCTCAGGGCGTGGGGCTCATCGCACAATAGGGCTTTCATAGCGGATACGGTCATCTTGGTCCTCCCTCGGCCAGTCTGGCGTTGCCTCGACTATGGCACGCCCTGATCGACATGAAAAGCAATCTGTTCTTTATTTATAAAAAACATATCTACGTTACAATCGGTCAGTCATTTGCGAAACACCATAGAGATCGCATAATCAGACACTTGAAAGTTGCCCGACTGGGCCGAGCCTGAAAGGATATGCCGATGTCGCGCGGACAGCAGACACTGAAACAGGCGGTCAACCATATGCTTGATGCCCTTTTGGAGCTGGAGACCGGCGCGCGGCTGGGGAGCGAATCGGAGCTGGCGCAAAGGCTGCAGGCAAGCCGCACCACAATTCGTGGCGTGCTGACCCATCTCGTGGAACATGGCCTGATCGCATGGTCGGGACGCGATAAAACCGTTTTGCGCCACCCCGTGCCGATGGATTATTTTTCGCAAAGCGAATCGATTGCGCCAGCCGAATTGGCCGAGTCGCGTTTTCTGGAATGGATCTTGCGAACAGACCTTCCACCAGGCTCGATCCTGCGCGAAGCCGAGCTTGCAAGGCGTCTCGATGTTCCCGTCATGCAGATCCGCGAACTTCTGATCCGCTATCAGCCCAATGGGTTATTCGAAAAAAATAGTAGTAAAAACTGGATATTGCGTGGATTCACTGAGACCTTCGCGAATGAATTGATCGAGATGCGGGCCTTGATCGAGGGGGCCGCCTTCACGCGGCTTCTCGCCAGTCGCGACCCGATGATCGTCGAGCAGATGATCGAAATGGAACGCCGCCATATCTCTCTCTTGGCGCGTGACGATGCCGCCATGGTGGAATTTCCCGCGCTTGATGCCGCCTTCCACCGGCTCATCTGCGCATCGGCGCAAAACAGGTTTTTTGACGAGTTTTCATCGCGCATCGCCTTGATCGTGCATTACCATTTCCAATGGAACAAATTGGACGAGACACAGCGCAACCGCGTCGCTCTACGCGAGCATTTGCGCATAATCCGTGCATGGCTTGCCCGTGATGATGGCGAAGCCAAGGCTGCTTTTGATGAACATCTCATGACGGCAAACCGCACACTTAAGGCGTCAATCAGCACAGGCTGAACCCGCCTGTTAGCGATAACCTCTGACTGACGCCCTTTTCCGTGACAACTTCTTCTTGACCGCTGCTATTTAATTTGGTCTCTTGGTCCAACCATAGTGCCTAGGCAGGGGAGGGCCAGCGCATGACAACGACCGTCGAGGGCATTCGCGACATCCTGCGCCAAGAAATTGCCGAGCGCTATGAGCCGGGCGATATGCTCCCCAACGAGCGCGAGTTGGCCGAGCGTTTTGGCGTATCACGCAATACCGTTCGAGAGACGATGATCCACCTCGAGGCCTTCAGACTGATCGAGAAGACCCGTCGCGGAGCGCGGGTCCGTAAGGCCGATTTCGATATGATGTTTGCCGAAATCACCCAGTTTCTCGACACCTCGCCGCGCACATTTTCGGATGTATTGAACTTCCGCCGGATTTCCGAGACGGGCGCCGCGCCGCTGATGGTATGCCATGTGACGGACGAGATCCTTTTGCGGATCCGCGAAGCCAATCGCGCAATCGGTCGGGCTCTGACGGCCGCAGAGGCGGCAGAGGCCGACTACCGGTTCCATATGGGCCTTGTCGAGGCATCGGGCAACAGCGTCTTGATCCATATGTATGAAGTCCTCGCAGCGCCGCTGCGCTTCTACCTTGAGGTCGGCAAGTCTCAGAAACTCAATACCGACACTGCGCAGACCCAGCATGCCCGCATCATCGACGCGCTTGCCGCACGCGATGCCGACGCATTGGTCGCGGCGATGGGCGCGCATTTCCAGCACTCGGGAGATGTGCTGGCCGACTGGCTTTCGAAGAGGGAGGGGGCATCGGTTTCGCTCTGGCCTGTCCAGCACGCTCGGCAGTCAGAGCATATAGCTGCGCCCTAAACCACAACAGATCATTTCGTAAGGAGGAGACGAGAATGAACATGTATAAGACTTTACTGGGAGCGACAGCCGCAATTGTAATGGCCCTGCCCGCATTTGCGGCAGAGACAACCATTCGTGTGGCGTATGAAAACAACCCCGGCGAGCCGGTGGATCTTGTGATGCACCGCTGGGCCGAACTGGTCGACAAGGCATCGGGTGGGGATGTCGAACTCGAGCTATATCCGTCGTCACAGCTGGGCGCGAAAAAGGATGTGATCGAGCAGGCGATGCTAGGCGTGAATGTCATCACCATTGCGGATGTGGGCTTTCTGACCGATTCCGATCCGGATCTGGGGATCCTGTTCGGCCCCTATCTGACAGACGATGCCGCAAGCTTGTTCAAAATCTATGAATCGGACTGGTTCAAGGAAAAGAAAGCAAAGCTCGAGGAACAAGGCATCCATATCGTCATCTCGAACTATCTCTATGGCACCCGCCAGCTGTTGACAAAAACCAAGGTCGAGACCCCTGCCGATCTCAAGGGGCTGAAGATCCGCACCCCCAACAACATCATGCAGATCCGCGCCATCGAGGCGATGGGCGGGACACCGACCCCCATGCCGCTGGCCGATGTCTATCCGGCCCTGACGCAGGGCACCATCGACGGGGTGGAGAACCCCCTCCCCGTGCTCTACGGGCAAAAGCTGCACGAGCAGGCCAAGGAACTCTCGATGATTTCCTATCTGCAGAATACCTCGCTGTGGCTGGGCGGTCAGGCCTATTTCGACACGCTCGACCCCTCGGTCGTCGAGATGCTAGAGGAGACCGGCCATGAAGCGGGGCTCTATAGTCAGGAGCTTGCCGCCGAGCAGGACGCCAAGATCATCGAAGAGATGAAAGCGGCGGGTGTCACGGTGACCTATCCGGATACCGCCGCCTTCAAGGAGGCGACAAAGGCAGTCTATGACCAATTCCCCGAATGGTCCGACGGGCTTTACGATCGTATCCAGTCTCAACTCGCCGAGTGATATGACAGATCAGGCAGCCACCGCGCTGCCTGATCCCTTTCAGCCACGCATGGCCACCCTCGTTCAGGAGATGCTATGAGAGCCCTTTTCAAAACACTCGATCTCGTGGGCGGTTTGCTGGTTGCAGCGCTCGTCACGATCACATTTGCCGCGGTCATTGCGCGCTATGCACTCGGCGCGCCGCTGCAATGGACCGAGGAGATGTCCGGCATCCTGATGATCTGGATCGTCTTTCTCGGCGCGATCGGCTGCGAGATCGAGCGCCGCCATCTTTGCATTGATATTGTCACCCTTCTGCTTCCCGAACGCGTTCAAAAAGTGATCGCCTTTCTCGTTGCGCTGGCGTCTGTGGTCTTGCTTGGAATGATGGCGTGGTTGAGCTACAAGCTCGCCGAAAGCGCCGCTCTGAAGAAGACACAGATCCTTAAGATCTCGTGGTTCTGGCTCGATGTCGCCGTCACGGTCGGAGCACTTGGTATCGCGCTCGTCATTGCCTATCGGCTGCTGCGCGGCAGCACGACGGAGCGCGAAGAAGATGACGCATTGCGCGAGTGATACCGCTCTCATCCTAGCATCCCACCGGAAAGGTCGGGGCGCAGCCTGTCTCTAGACCAAGAGTTTTCCATGGAATGGTTCATCATTATCCCCTTCATGTTCGCGCTATTTGCCCTGAACATGCGGATCTATCTCGCGATGTTTGCGGCGGTCCTGATCTATTTTCTGGCTTTCGCCCAGATGCCGATCCAGATTGCGGTTCAGCGTCTGATCGCGCCGACCCAGAACAGTTCGCTTCTGGCGATCCCCTTCTTCATTCTGCTGGGCACGCTCTTGGGAACCACGGGCATTGCCACGCGCCTTCTGAAGGTGGCCGATCTGCTGGTTGGCCGTCTGACGGGTGGTCTGGGACATACCAATGTGATGCTCTCCACACTGATGGGCGGGCTTTCGGCCTCTAACCTTGCGGATGCGGCGATGATGTGCCGGATGCTGGTTCCGGATATGATCCGTCAGGGCTATTCGCGCGGCACTGCGGCGGCCATCACCGCGGCCTCATCGCTGATCACGCCTATTCTACCGCCCGGCATCGCGCTTATTATCTACGGGCTGGTGGCCGATGTCTCGATCGGACATATGTTCATCGCGGGGATCTTGCCGGGATTGACCTGCTCGGCGCTGCTGTTGATCACCGTCTATTTCGTGGCACGCAAGCGCGGCTACAAGCCCTCGCGCACTGCCGCGCCCACATTGACGGAAACCCGCAGCACGGTGATATCCGCATGGCCTGCGATTTTCCTGATCGTTCTGATTATCGGCGGGATCCGGTTTGGTATTTTCACACCTACCGAGGCGGGCGCGGTTGCGACGGTGATCACCCTGCTGATCGGGCTCTTTGTCTATCGCGAGATGAAGCTGTCTGATCTGACCAGCGCCTTCGGCACGACCGCCCGTCAGACCGCTTCCGTGCTTCTGGTGATCATGATGTCCTCGGCTCTGGGCTGGATTTTCTCGGTCGAACGTGCCGGTGTCATGCTGGCCGACTGGATCATGAGCCTGACCCAGAACCCGTGGCTGTTCCTTGCTGCGATCAACATCCTGCTGCTCGTGCTCGGCATGTTCATCGAAGGCAATGCCTTGCTGATCATCCTTGTGCCGCTGCTGAAGCCGGTTGTCGTTCAGCTGGGGATCGATCCCGTGCATTTCGGAATTGTCATGATCCTCAATCTGGCGATCGGCACGCTTACCCCGCCGGTGGGGACCGTCATGCTGATGGTTTGCGCCCTGACCAAGACACAGTTTGCCGAGTTCTTGCGCGAGGGCTGGCCGTTCTTGCTGGCTTTGGTGCTCGCCCTGATCCTCGTGACCTTCATTCCGGCGCTTTCGCTTGCTCTGATATGATTTTTGGACAGCCCCCGGTATCTTGGACGTTGTTTCTTGGACGTTTCTGAGGGCGGACAGCCAAGGCTTGCCCAAGCCTCACATCGCCGCCTTCAGAGCCTAAAGTCGAAGGTCTGAGGTGGTCCCCATTTCCCGGACAGCTTTTCGGCGGCGCTAAGCTTGCCTGTTGATCATGCTGCCGCCTTCAGATCGAGGCCTTGATGGGCCGCGAAGGGTGTTCTGCCACCGAGCGTCGAATGGGGGCACTTGGTGTTGTAGAAGGTCATCCACTTCCCGATGCCGATCCGAGCTGCGGTGCAGGTCTCAAACGCGTTCAGATAGACGCATTCATATTTCAGCGACCGCCAGAGCCGTTCGATCATCACGTTGTCCATCCAGCGTCCGCGCCCGCCCATCGATATCTTCACAGTTGCGTGCGAGAGGATCTTCGTGAAGCGCGGGCTCGTGAACTGGCTGCCTTGGTCCGTGTTGAATATCTCCGGCTTTCCATACCGTTGCATGGCCTCTTCCAATGCCTCAATGCAGAATTCAACGTCCATGGTATTCGATAGACGCCAGGACAGAACCCGCCGCGTCGCCCAATCCATAATAGCCACCAAATAAAGAAAGCCGCGTTGCATCGGTATGTAAGTAATGTCTGCACACCAGACGTGATCTGGGCGCGTGATGGATAAATCCCGCAATAGATACGGATACTTGGGGTACTCCGGATGCGGGACGGTGGTCTTGGGCCTTTGATAAACGGCCCGCAGGCCCATCCTGGCCATGAGCCTTCGGACTCGCTTGCGCCCGACGCAATATCCTTCACCACGCAGATGCCGCGCCATCTGGCGGCTACCGTAGAAGGGCGTTTCCATGAACTGCGCGTCGATGAGCTTCATCAGGGCTAGGTTCAATGGCATCTCAGCTTTGCTCGGGCTATAGAAAGCCGACCGCCTGAGCCCGACCAAGGCGCATTGCCTCAGGATCGACAGCTCGGGATGATGGGGAACGATCATTTCCCGCCTCCGCGACACGCTCACCGTTCGGAGGCTTTGGCTAAAAAATCCCGCTCCACTACGAGCTGACCGATTTTGGCGTGCAGTTTCTCGATCTCGCCCTCAGTCGCAGCAGCTTTCGCTTCGGCCTTGCCCGAGAAAATCCCCGACATGCCCTCAAGCGCCTGGCGCTTCCATGTGTTGATTACCGTCTGATGCACACCGTGCTTGGCCACAAGTTCGGCGATCGTTGCGTCCCCGCGGATCGCCTCGAGGGCCACCTTCGCCTTAAACTCGGCGCCATAGTTCTTCCGTTTTCCAGCCACGCTGTGCGTCCTTGTCGTCGTTGACGGCAAGCTTAGCAGACTGTCCGAGTTTCGGGGGCCACCTTAGCCTTCGGCAGGACTTTGTCACAGGCTTGACAGTTCCGCGTCAATGTTCGGGACGGTCGATTGATGCGCCATATAGACCGCGTCTTCCAGATGGTCTCGAAACCGGCGCATGTGATGTGTTGCGGTGCCTTCGCGCGTGGAGGTCACTACGCCCAGATCTCTCGTAACAGAGGGTTCGATCAACGGCCGCGTACAGAGTATCGGATGCGTATCTTCGGGACAATTCACAGTAGGCAGAGCACTCACGCCCATGCCGGCCTCGATCATTGCAGAGACCGCCGTGAAGTGATTGAAACTCATAACAGTGGTGGCGGGGCTGTTTACTGCCTGTATAGCTTCATCGGTCACAAGCCGCGTGCCACTTCCGCTATTTGCACCTATGAAATCATATTCTAGCAATTCACTCCAAGTAACCTGCGCCCGCTGCGCGAGCGGGTGATCGCGGCGCAGAACCGCCATGAACGGATCTGCGCGAAAAAGATCGAACTGGACCTGCATCGTCTTGTGAGGCAGGAAGCTTGAAACCGCGAGATCGAGTTCGCCGCTTTCAACCCCCGCAAAGAGCCCCGCAGCCGTGTCATCGCGCGCATGGACCGTGACATGCGGGAACTCCGAGCGGAACATGCGAAGAGCATGCGGAAGATACTTCACCGCGGCCGAGGCAAGAAAACCGAGCCGTAGCGGAGCCGACAGCTCTTGCCCGAAATGCCGCGTACGGTCGAGCGCGGTCTGCAATGCGGGAAGAAGCTCAGAGAGATGTCTGCGTAACTCTTCGCCCTCGGCTGTAAGCCGGACAGAGCGCGTTGTCCTCTCGAACAGCGTGACACCCAGATGAGCCTCGATATGGGCGATATTCTGGCTCAAGGCGGGCTGGGACATCCCCAGACGGTCCGCCGCCAGCCGGAAGGACCCCGCGCTGGCAACGGCGAGGAAGGCTTCGAGCTGACGGATCGGCGGGAGACTCATATATTCACCTTGCTTAATTATTCATTATATAATGAAATTTGTCTTATCTGACAGCAAGAACTAGAGACTGCGACATAATCTCGCAGGCCATAACCATGGCTTGTATCTTACCAAAATCTCGAGGTGTCTTTTGCTCGCTCATAACAAGTCGCAGGGGCTTCATCGGCGGCGTTTCCTGTTTGGAACCGCCGCAGCGATGTCTACGCTTGTCGCCCCAAAGCTCGCCAGCGCCGCGGCGCTTGGTTCGCCAGATGCGGACTTCATGGCTGTCTCTCAGCTCTTGGTGAACCATGATCTCAACCCCGCAGTCGGCGCGCGTATCGCGGCTTTCGCGGTCCAGAACCAACCAGACCTTCAGGCAATGCTGAAGCAGATCAGCGACATTGCGGCGTCGAAGAATGCGACGACTGTCGAGGATTTCTATGATGACCTGCCCGAAGGGGCGACGCGCGATTTTGCGCATTGGATCATTGAGAGCTGGTATACCGGCTCCTCGTCGAATGCGACGGATGCGACCCTGTTCACCTATGAAGAGGCGCTGCTGTATCGCCCGACATTCGACATGGTGCCGATCCCGACCTTCGGATATTCGGCCCCGAACGCTTGGGGACAGGATCTCTCGCCCCTCTCCGCCATGCCACGGTTCTAATCCCACGCTGAAAGACCTCCTATGAAAACCTCCTCCCAAGTCGTGATCGTCGGCACCGGCGTCATTGGCGCGGTTATTGCCGAAGAATGCCTCGATGCCGGGCTTGAAGTCCTGATGATCGAAGCCGGACCGCGCGTCAGCCGGTCAGAGATTGTCGAACGCTACCGCAATCTTCCTTTGGGCCTGAAGCCGAGTGCAACCGCCTCCTACTTCCCGACAGAGATGGCACCGCATCCGTTTCACGGTCTCGATTATCTCCAGAGCACCGGCCCCGACAATTATAACCCGACCTATGTGCGTTACGCCGGTGGCTCGACATGGCACTGGGCGGGCACCTGCTGGCGCCTGACCCCCGAAGACATGCAGCTCAATTCGCTCTACGGTGTCGGGCGGGACTGGGCGATCGGCTATGAGGATCTGGACCCCTATTACAATAAAACCGAGCTGGCGCTTGGTATCTGTGGTCCGTCCGATCCTGCCGACCAATGGCCACAGCGACCGCGCTCCATGCCCTATCCGATGCCGCATCTGCCGATGTCGCAAGGCGAGCAGAAATTCACCCAAGTCGTGCGAGACAGCCTTGGCCTGCGCAATCTACCTGTCGCACAGGCGCGCAACTCGGGCACGCACTATCATGACCGTCCGGCCTGCTGCTCGAACAATAACTGCGTTCCGGTATGTCCGGTCGGCGCCAAATATGACGCGGCCACCGCGCTCAAGCGGCTCGAAGCGAAAGGGGCGACGATCCTCGACAATTCGGTCGTCTACCGTGTCGAGACGACCGAAAAGAACCGTATCGCGGCAATCCATTACTACGACAGCCAACGCCAGACCCATCGCGTGACCGGCGAGCATTTCGTCATTGCATGCAACGGGATCGAGACACCCAAGCTGATGCTGATGTCTGCGGATGACCGCAATCCCAACGGGCTTGCCAATTCCTCCGATCAGGTGGGACGCAATATCATGGACCACCCCCAGCAAGGCTACACGCTCACCACATCCGAGCCCTATTGGCTGGGCCAAGGCCCCGTCGTCAACAGCGGGATCATGGAGACCTCGCAGGGCGATTTCCGCAGTGAGCATGCGGGAGCCTATTTCCGTATGAACAACTTCGCCCGCAACCGCTATATCTCGCAACGCGCTATGAAAAGCGGCAAGGTCGGGCGGGCTCTCGACGAGGAAATCCGCCGCCTCACAGCCTGCACGGTTGCGGTTGTTGCGGCCTACGAGATGCTGCCCGACCCCAATAACCGTCTGACGCTGTCGCAAGACAAGGACTGGCTGGGCCTGCCCAAGCCGAGCGTCTACTGGGATGTTGGCGATTATACGCGTCGCTCATCGCGCGATTACGGCGATCCGATGGTCAAGCGCATTGCCGATGCGATCGGCGCGACAGATTTCAAATCCGCCGGTATGAAATTCGCCCCCTCCAAACACCTCATGGGCGGCACGATCATGGGCAGGAACGCTAGCGACTCCGTCGTCGACACCGTGTGCCGCGCACATGATCACGATAATCTCTATCTGCCGGGAGGCGGCGCAATGGCGTCCACCGCCTGTGGCAACAGCACCATTACCATGACCTCGCTGGCTTTCCGCGCCTCCGAGGCCCTGATCTCGGAGGCGAAAGGCGCCTAATGACAGCTCTTAAATTCATGCTTTGCGTCGGCTCGGTGATGCTGGCTGGCGCTGCCGCTTGGGCGCAAGACAGCGCCGCCATATCCTCGGAGACTGCCGATCTAATTGCGCGCGGCCAATATGTTGCCACCGCTTCCGATTGCACGGCATGCCATACAAGCAATCCGTCCGAACCCTATGCAGGCAACCATGTTATCACCTCGCCCGTAGGCGATATCGTGGCGACCAATATCACGCCTTCGAAGACTGCCGGAATCGGGAACTACACCGAAGCCCAGTTCTCGGATGCTGTGCGCCATGGTATCCGCGCGGATGGGGCACGGCTCTATCCTGCGATGCCCTACACGGCTTTCGCAAAAATCACCGATGCCGACATGAAGGCGCTCTATGCCTATTTCATGAATGACGTGAAGCCGGTGGACACGCCGAGCAAGAAAACCCAGCTTCCCTTCCCCTTCAATATCCGCGCCTCCATGATCGGCTGGAACCTGCTCTTTGCCGACGCAGACACCTACCAGACCGACACCTCGAAATCGGACCAGTGGAACCGCGGTGCCTATCTGGTGCAGGGACCGGCCCACTGCTCGACCTGCCACACCCCGCGTGGCGTCATGATGCAGGAAAAAAGCGGCGACTATCTGGGCGGTGCGCAAGTCGGCCCGTGGTATGCACCCAATATCACCTCCGATCCCCAAAGCGGTATCGGCAGCTGGTCCAAGGACGAGATTGTCTCTTATCTTGGCACCGGTCGCGCCGAGGGCAAAGCACAGGCCGGTGGGAGCATGGCTGAAGCGGTCGAACACAGCTTCTCGCATCTTCAGAAAAGCGATCTTGAAGCGATCGCTACCTATCTTGCGAATGTTCCCGCGAAATCCGGTCCTTCGCGGTTCGATCAGGGCTCTGCCACGAATTTGACGACAGAGTTCTGCGGCATTGACGGCGCCCCGTCGGGTCTTGCCGTCGGCGCTCAGATATACTCGGCAAATTGCGCGACCTGTCACGGCATCAACGGTCAAGGCACGAAAGATCAGTATTACCCGAGCCTCTACCACAACTCCGCGACGAGCGGGCCGTCAGCGTCCAATTTCATCGCCACCGTGCTGAACGGCATCGACCGCAAGACCCCTCAGGGCCATGTCTTCATGCCTCCCTTCGGCACGCAGGACAACGCGTTCAATGCGCTCAGCGATAGCGAGATCGCCCAACTTGCGAACTATGTCAGCTCCAGCTTCGGCGATGGCGGGTTTGAAGTGAGCTCTGATGAGGTTGTCCAAATCCGCGCAGGTGGCCCAAGTTCGAACCTGCTTTCGCAAGTTCGCATCGCGATGGTTATCGGCCTTGTTATCGCGCTGATTATCATCGCGATCATCTGGGTGGTGTACCGTGCTCGTAGGCAGCGTTCGAGCTAAGCTTCCACCCTACAAGCAGAGTTTGCCCGCCGCTCATCCGGCGAGCAAACTTATGAATGCACCGTCAGATTGTTTTCAGCGCGTTGCAAAAATTGGGTTGGAGGGTGGTTTCAGGTAACCAGTGTTCATACTCAACCCACAGCTTACAAGCATAGGATCAGGCATGGTGACAGGGATGGGCCGAGAGATAGTGACGTATGAGACGGAGCAAAATGGCGGCTTGCTCGAGCACGACGAGAAGGCACTGCGCTTACCGAGACAACATAAGCAATCCTATGATCCTCTCGTGTCGAAGTACAGTGTTGGCAATACAGCGCGTCTGGACAAGGATATTACGAGTATCACTATTGGCATCGCGGTCCGCGAGAGGCGGATTCGCTCGTAGCGGCGGCAGGGCTTCTTGACCTGCATAATCTAAAATCGTCTACACGACTGGGGTCATCAAAAAGAATATAGGCATCGTCATAAATACTCACCTATATTATGCACAGAGTGACGCGGCCAATCAAAGATGGGGATACAGACAAATAATTCATTCTATCCGCGGAAAGATTGTCGCGGAGGCAGGCGCCCTTGCCGATGTTCGTCACGCCGAACGCCAAGAAGACTAGCGCCCCGGTGCTGAGACTGATCATGCGGTCTCCACCGCTCGGATCAGCCGGCTTAGCGTCTTAGCAACCATGCTTTGGTCAAAACGGAGCTAATGACTATCGGAAAATCTCGATTTCCCAACGACTGGCCGAGAAGGTTCAGGATACGATTCGGCTTAGAAAGCCACCCCAAAGTCGGTCGGCGGGAAGACCCTATCTCGAACCGGCGACCTGTGGCCTTTCTTCCTGTGCTGCCGGTACCAGCCGTGGATCTAAAAACGCGTGATCCAACGGCGCAGAGCGCCCTGCGTCATAAAAGGCTCACCAGCCGCCGATCTCAGCAAGACCTCAGGATTCTTGTCTTTATTTTCGGTGCTAAAGACATCGCCGAGCATGGCGCCTTCACACGATCGGTTACCCTTCATCCTGACAACCCGCTGCCTTTTTGAACTGCAAGTAAAATCGTCTTATGATTTCATTCTTGAGTATTGAACAGTAGGGAACATGTGAACAAGTCGGCAAGGCCCGTCACACAAAAACCCGCCCGTCCATTAACTTGCGCGACGTACGCATCGTGCCTGCCGCGAGGACGCGGCCCGAGGGGTCAAGCTCCAGCAGCACTTCGGCAGCCCCCGTCGGATGCTCGATACGCACCCGCCCGTCCTCCGGCAGCACCGCCAGCGCGGCGGCGGGGCTTTCCGGCAATGTGCAGGCGGTGGCCACCGAAACGGCAGCGAAAACGCCAATGGTCGCATGGACGCGGTGCGGAATAAAGCTGCGCGTATTGATTGTGCCGCCCGCCAGTGGCGCTGAAACGAGCGTCATCTTGGGGACGGATTTCTCGCGCACATCGCCTAGATTCATCATCTCGCCTGCCTTGAGCCGGATCGCCTCGACGCGCGCCTTGACCTCAGCCATGGCCTCGATCTCCTCGCGGGTCTCATCGCCACTCAAACCGAAATCGCCGGCCCGTATGACAACGATGGGCATGCCATTGTCGATCAGCGTGCACTCGACGCCCTCGATCACGTCGCAGGCATTGCCTGTGGGCAGGAGCGCGCCACACATGGAGCCCTCGAGCCCTTGGAACATCAGTGGGACCGGCGCGGCGGTGCCGGGCACGCCGTCGATGGCGGTGGCGCCGGAATAGGAGACGCGTCCTTCGGGGGTCTGGATCGTGGCGCGGGCGATCTCGCCGGTATTGAGCATATGGATGCGCAACTGCGTCTCGGGTCCCGCGACCGGCACGAGCCCGCGCTCGATCGCGGCGGGGCCTACGCCCGCAAGGATATTGCCGCAGGCCTGCGCATCCGACACAAGCGCCTGATCCACGAAGACCTGCAGGAAGAGATAATCGACATCAGCATCCGCCCGCGTCGAGGGCGAGAGGATGGCGACCTTCGAGGTCAGCGGGTCCGCCCCCCCGATCCCGTCGATCTGGCGCGGATCGGGCGAGCCCATGATCCGCAGCAAAAGCGCATCGCGCGCCGCAACGTCTTCGGGCAGATCGCTTGCCAGAAAATAGGCGCCTTTCGACGTGCCGCCCCGCATCCAGAGGCAGGGAATGCCATGCTCGGACATGATGCGCTCCTCTCGTCGCTCAGATATATTTCAGCCCCTTGGCCTCGAGCCGTGTGCGCATGTCATAGATGTCGAGCCCCAGTTCGCCCGCCGCCAGACGCACGCGCTTGGCTTCCTCGGCGGCCAGACGTGCCTCCGCCTTCTCGAGGACCGATGCGGCCTCCTCGCGACGCACGACGCAGATGCCATCGTCATCAGCGCAGATCACATCGCCCGGATAGATGGTCTGGCCCGCCACCACGATCGGCACATTGACCGAGCCTAGCGTTTCCTTGACGGTGCCTTGGATCGAGACGGCCTTGGACCATACGGGGAAGTTCATCTGCGTGAGGTCGCGCGTGTCGCGCACGCCCGCCTCGATGATCAGCCCGCGACAAGCGCGCGCTTGTGCCGAGGTGGCCAGAAGGTCGCCGAAATAGCCATTGTCGCAAGGCGAGGTCGGTGCCAGCACCAGCACATCGCCGGGCTGGAGCTGCTCGATGGCCACATGGACCATCCAGTTATCGCCCGGCGCGGCCGAAATGGTGACAGCGGAGCCCGCGATCATCGCGCCCTGATAGATCGGGCGCATATGCGGCTGGAGCGCCCCGATGCGGCCTTGCGCCTCATGCACGGTGGCGGTGCCGATCTCTCCCAGACGGTCGATGACCGCCTGATCGGCGCGGACGATGTTCTGAACGACGACATTGCTCATGGTCGGTTCCTTTTCTCGTTACTTCTTCACCGGCGGCGTGCCATGGGTGTGGAAGGACTCGATGGTCTTCATCCCCCAGGCCTGCCCCTTTTTGCGCTCGCTCTCGGTCCAGCGGACAGGCTTCCAGTCGGGGGCGAGGATCAATCGCGCACCGGCATTGGCCAGCTCGACGCGGTTGCCCGCAGGCTCCCAGACATAGAGGAAGAACGTGCCCTGAATGGCGTGCTTATGCGGGCCGGTCTCGATATGGACGCCGTTCTGCAGGAAGATATCGGCGGCGCGCAGAATGTCTTCGCGCTGGTCGGTCGCATAGGTGACATGGTGCAGACGGGCATGGCCGCCGCCATGTTCTTCGGTGCAGGCCAGATCATAGGTCTTGTTGTTGACGGTGAACCAGCAGCCACCGATCCGGCCATTGTCGAGCTGGATATATTCCGTCACCCGCGAGCCGAGGCAGGTCTCCATGAAGCGGCGGAACTCGGTCACATCGGCGGCAAGGAGATTGAGGTGGTCGATGCGCCGCGGCGCGGCGCCATTAAAGCTCGAGGCGGTGTTCTTGAGCGCCGCTTTCTCAACCTCATCCTGTGCCTCGTACCAGTTGGTCTCGTAATAGATCTCGAAGATATGCCCGAACGGATCCTCGAAGCGGAAGGCGCGGCCATGGCTCAGATCGCCCTCGACCCAGCCATGCGTCTTGAAGCCGCTCGCCTCGATGGCGGCCACGCGGCGCTCGAGCGCCTCGGCGGAGTCTGCGCGATAGCCGATATGGGCTACGCCGGTCGTGTCGGCGCGGGTCAGCTTGAGCGTGCAATATTCATAATCGTCCCATGCCCGCAGATAGGCACTGGTCTCGTCCCGACCGGAGAGCTTGAGCCCGTAGACACGGGTGAAGAAATCGAGGCTCTCGTCGAATTTGTCGGTCAGCATCTCGACATGGCCGAGATGGGCGATGTCGTGGCAGGTTTCGGTCGGTGCGGTCATGGCTCCCCCCTTTGGAGTGGTTATGCGCCCGCCTCCCGCGGGCGCACCGGATAGTGTCTTGAGGCGCCTTACAGCTCGTCCACAGTGCGCGGGAAGATCGACTGGAAGCCTTCGGCATATTGGCAGTCGCGCCCGCCCGACATGCCACCGGAATTGCGCTTGAAATGGTTGGCACGCTGTTGCGCCACGCGGGTGTAATACTCCCACAGATGGACCTGACCGTTCATATGCTCCATCGCGGCGCGCTTCTTCGCCCAAACGGGGGTGATGTCGAGGAAGGTGTCGGGCTTCCAACCCATCTGCTCGGTCTGATGCGGCTCGAAGAGATAGAGCTGCGGCGCACCCAGCACCTTCTCGCCCGGATTATGGCCCCAGGCCTGCGCGATCATGCGGCATTCCAGAGCGATCTGGGTCATATACATATGGTCGGTGTTATAGGGGTCGTACTGGCTGTGGCTCATCATGAAGCTCGGCTGGACCTTGCGGATCAGATCGACGAGCTTGTATTTGTCCTCTTTGTCGAGATGGAGCGGGTAATCGCCCAGATCGAAGCAGACGAGCTCCTTCACGCCCAGCACCTCGGCTGCGGCCTCGGCCTCGCCACGGCGGATATCCTTGACCTCCTGCAGCGACTTGCCCTCCTTCCACAGACGGGCGCTCTCGCCACGCTCGCCGAAGGACAGGCAGGCCACGGTGATATCGTAGCCCATCTCAGCATGGAGCGCGATCGCACCACCGCAACGCCAGACGAAATCTGCAGCATGAGCGCTGATCACCAGCGCGGTTTTCTTGGCGGACATGAGAGAACTCCCTCCAAACAGTCTCAATTCGCCGTCAGATAACGCCCAACACCCCGTGGATCGCAAATTCGAAAGCGTTCCCCGTGCATAAGTTCATGCTATACCATACTTGGTCGGAGAGGGATTGAGGGCCATAAGTGCATCGCATAGTTCCGATGGTATCAAGGGAGGACAGAGAGATGCGGGATATCGCGATTATCGGGTTTGGCGAGGCGGGGCAGGCTTTTGCAGCAGGTTTCCCTCGGCGTGTGCTGGCCTATGACAACGAGCCGGACGCTGCTCGGCGGGATCAGCTTACGCGGGCCGCCGCAGCTTCAGGGGTAGAGTTCTGCCCGAATGCAGACGTCGCGCTGGCCGGGGCCAAGATCGTCTTCTGCCTCGTGACGGCAGATCGCGCGATCGAGGCGGCGCGCACCTATGCGCCGCTCCTGCCAAAGGGTGCCCTCTGGTGCGACGGAAATTCCTGCGCCCCCGACAGCAAGCGCCAGTCCGCTTCCCTGATCGGTGCCGGCTATGTCGATATGGCCGTGATGTCGCCTGTGCATCCCAAAGGCCATCACACTCCGGTTTTGCTGTCCGGCCCGGGGTCGGAGGCTATGGCCCCTTGGGTTGATACGCTGGATATGCGCGCGCGCCGGATCGATGGGCAAACCGGCTCGGCCAGCACCATCAAGATGCTGCGCTCGGTGATGGTGAAAGGGCTCGAGGCGCTCACTGCCGAGTGCTTCCTTGCCGCGCGTAAGGCAGGGGTGCAGGACGAGGTGCTGGGGTCGCTGGTGGCTTCTTCGCCCGAAATGGACTGGCTCGAGCGCGCGGGATATAACCTCGAGCGTATGATGGAACATGGGACCCGTCGCGCCGCCGAAATGCGGGAGGTCGTCAAGACCCTGAGTGCGCTTGACATGCCCCACGAGGTGACCGCCGCCGTGGCCGACTGGCATGCGCGGATCGGCGCGCTCAGGCTCAAGGGGCGGGAAGGCGGGCTGGACCAGCGGGCGCAGACCCTTCTGGACCGGCTCTGATGGAGGTCAACCTGCGCCACCTGCGCGCCTTTCTTTCGGTCGCGCAGACGGGGTCGATCACCCGTGCTGCTGAGCTATGCCATATCTCGCAACCCGCTGTTACGCAGGCCATTGCCAAGCTCGAGACGGAGGCGGGGCAGCCCCTTTTTACCCGCACCCCGCAAGGGCTTTTTGCCACCGAGGCCGGACAGGTGCTCCACCATCGGACCGCGCGTGCAATGACGCCGCTCGACACGCATCTGCACGAGATCGCGCCTCGCCTCGTGCTGACCGCCACGCGGGCGCAATTGCAGGCGTTGATTGCGGCCGCCGAGGTGCAGAATTTTTCGCTCGCAGCCCGCAGGCTGGGGATCGCGCAACCCACTGTGCATCGCGCGATCACACAGCTCGAGCGCGAGGCAGGGCGGGCATTGTTCCAGCGCAGCCCCCTCGGCATCGCCCCGACACGAGCCGCCTCGGCACTGGCACGGATCGCGCGGCTGGCCTTTGTCGAGCTGGATCAGGCCCGCGCGGAGCTTGGCGATCTTCTGGGACGGGAGGTCGGACAGGTGGTGCTTGGCGCCATGCCGCTTTCGCGCTCGTATATCCTGCCAAAGGCGCTCGCCTCCTTCCGCGCGACCCGTCCTTCCCTGACCGTGAAAGTGCTCGAGGGCAGCTATGACGAGCTGCTGGCCGGATTACGGCGTGGAGAGATCGACATACTGACCGGCGCCTTGCGCGATCCCGCTCCGATCGGCGACGTGGTTCAGGAACGCCTTTTCGATGACACACTAGTATTGCTGGCGGGTAAGGGCCATCCGCTTGCGGGACGCCCCTTGCCACCGCTCGCGTCGCTGCTGGAGTGGCCGTGGCTCGTCACCCGTGAGGGCACCCCCACCCGCACGCTGTTCGACAGATATTTCAAAAGCTCCGGCCTGACACCGCCGCAAGGCGTGATCGAGACAGGATCTGTTATCCTGATGCGCGAGATGGTGCAGGACAACCGACATCTTGCCTGTATGTCTTATGTCCAAGCCCAATCCGAGGTTGCGACAGGGCTCGTCAAGGTGCTGGCCCATGATTTCGGCACTACACGCCGGGCTATAGGCCTGACCATGCGCGCGGATTGGCAGCCCACGCCCGCACAGGCCAAAATGCTATCCTGCCTTCGGTCCATCGGCGGTCGCATATAGCGTTAACTTATGCCCTGCCCTGCCCTTTGAATTGGCAATGCGCCGCCGTTCGGGCGATGCAAGTGTCGAGGAGAAACACCGGTACGGAGACACACTCCGCGCCATTATGGGAGGAAGACATGACCATCCGCACTCTTTTCGTATCCGCAGCTCTCGGGGCCCTCAGCCTTAACGTGGGCCTTATCGGCTCCGCCAGTGCCGAAGAACTTAAATTCGCCAATTTCATGCCAGCGGGCCACCCCTATGTCGGCTCGACCTTCCAGCCTTTCGCAGATGCGGTCGCTCAGGGCACCGATGGCGCGGTCACCGTCAAGCTCTATAATGGCGGCGAGCTCGGGGCAGGCCCTGTGGAGCAATATGGCCGCGTGACGGATGGCGTGGCCGAGCTGGCTGTCTCCCTGCCGGGCTATACCGCCTCGCAATTTCCGCTGACGCTTCTGGCAGAGTTGCCGGGCGTTCTGGATGAGGCCACCGGCACCGATACACTCGAGAACCATCTCGACCTCTTCGCCAAGGAATACCGTCGCGTCCATCTCGTCTCGCTCTGGTCGAGCGCCGAGAATCTGCTTTTCACCCGCAACAAAGCAGTCCATACCCCCGCCGATCTCAAGGGAATGAAGATCCGCGTACCGTCGCGAAACACGGGTGTGATGGTCGAGGCATGGGGCGCCACGCCCGTTTCGATGCCCGTCTCCGAGATTTATAACGCCATGCAGACCGGCGTGATCGACGGGGCGATGATCGATGGCACCGGTATCAACGCCTTCAAGCTGAGCGAGGTGAGCAATTACATCACCAAGGGCATGGAAACGACAAATTCGCCGTTTTTCATCGTGATGAACCGCGATGCCTATAACGATCTGACCGACGAGCAGAAAGCAGTTGTGGATGCTGCAGGTCGCGATGCCGCCGAACATGGTCAGGCAAGCCAGCTAGCGGTGGCCCAAAAAGGGCTCGAAAGCTTTGCTGCGACGGATGGCAAGGAGGTCATCACTCTGACCGATGATGAGGCCAAGGCCTTTGATGAACTTTCAGCCAAGGCGGTCGACACGATTGTTGCCGGAACCGGTGGCGACGCTCAGCAGATCGTCGAGACCCTCAAAGCGGATCACTAAGAATGATGCGGCCCGCCAACACTGCCTCCGTCTGGTCCCTGTGGTTCGACCGCGCCAATCTGGTGCTGGCGGCCTTGGGGTGTGTCTTTCTGCTGCTCACCCTTGTGCTGGTCTTCATCGGCGTGTTCCTGCGCTATGCAGTCTCGCTACCGATCCTCGGGCTGAACGAGATCATCCAGCTTTCCTCGATCGGCGTGGTGATGCTGGCCCTGCCCTCCTGCACGGCGCAAGAAGGGCATGTGCGAGTGGATGTGCTTGATCAGGCGATAGGACGTGTGGGCCGTTTCATCGGCGATCTTATGTCGCGCGCCCTCTCTGCATTCGTGCTGGCGGTGCTTGTCGGGAGGGCTTGGCTCAAGATGCTCGATGCGCGCGAATTCGGGGATACGACCAATATGCTCGGCATTCCGCTCTGGCCTTTCTATGCGTTCGTCGCGGCGGGCATGGCACTCTGTGTCATAGTGCTGGCCGTACAATTTGTCACGATCATCTTCGGAAAGGTGCGGCCATGAGCCCTATGGAGACGGGACTTACCGGGATCGGAGCGCTGTTCGTGCTGATGGTCCTTCGCACCCCTGTGGCCTTTGCCATGCTTATCACGGGGTATTTCGGAATGCTTGTCCTTGAGGGCAGCCGCGCGGCGGGGGCCGTCATGCTGACCGAGAGCTATTCGACGGTATCGAATTACAACCTGATCGTCGTGCCGATGTTCATCCTGCTGGGAAATATCGCCTCCGCCGCAGGGTTCTCGCGCGGGCTATATGATGCGGCCTTTGCATGGGTGGGCCGGTTCCGTGGCGGGTTGGCCTCCTCCTCGGTGCTGGGTTGCGCGATCTTCTCTGCGGTCTCCGGCTCTTCGGTAGCCACCGCCATCACCATTGGCAAGGTGGCCTTGCCCGAAATGAAGCGCTTGGGCTATCAGGATGCGCTTTCTACCGGCTCGATTGCCGCAGGCGGTACACTCGGGTTCCTGATCCCGCCCTCGACCGGCTTCGTGCTCTATGCCATCCTCACCGAGCAATCCATCGGACGTCTCTTCATGGCAGGTATCCTGCCCGGTCTGCTGCTCATGGCGGCCTTTATCGGCACGATTGCCCTGATTGCCACGATCAATCCCGCAGCCGGTCCGCGCGGTGCGCGGGTACCGCTCGGGCAGAAATTCAGGGTGCTTGTGCAATCGGCACCGCTCATCGGGATCATCGCGATCTCGATTGGCGGGATCTATGCCGGTGTCTTCACGCCGGTCGAGGCCTCGGCGATCGGCGCGGGTCTTGTGCTTTTGCTGGCCTTTGCGATGCGTCAACTGAGCTGGAACGGGTTTTGCAGTGCGATCCTAGAAACGGTCAGAACCTCGGCCATGCTTTATATGGTCGTCATCGGCGCCAATGTCCTCAACCCGTTCCTCGCCGTGACCCATATCCCCGAAACACTAGGCAATGCCATGGTGGGTCTCGGATTGGGCCCTTATGGTACGCTCGCGATCATCATCCTCGCCTATGTTGTGCTGGGGATGTTTCTCGACGGGCTGTCGATGCTCGTGGTGACCATTCCGATCATTTATCCGGTCATCCTGCAGATGGGTTTCGATCCGATCTGGTTCGGAGTGGTTGCAGTGGTCGTCATCGAAATGGGGATGATCACACCACCGGTCGGTCTCAACGTGTTCGTGGTGAAAGGTGTGGCACAGGACGTGCCGATGACCACGGTCTTCAAAGGGGTGATGCCGTTCCTCCTTGCGATGATCGTGTCGCTTCTCCTGATCATTATCTTCCCTCAGATCGCCACGCTTCTGCCCGATCTCATGTTCAGCTAACCTTAAAAATTGGATCAGTCTTTGCGACACACCCGAGGAGGGCGTGTCGCAAAGATTTGCAATGCGTCGGTTCCGTCGACATCTACTCTTGGCCGATTACCCTGCGTTACAGAGCTCGGTTCGTCAGGATGGCTTATTTGAAATTCCTACAGGCGCGATTAGCTTGCAGCACTCCGAACCCAAGAGCTTATGGATTTAGTCGGTGCGAGCCACAGTTCGGCTGAGGTCCGCCCAACGAACTGTCACTTCCATGTAGGTTTCTTCGTAAGCGGTCGCTGGGGACCACAGTCAGCTTATCTTGACGGTGTGAAGTTCCACGGCAGCAGTTCGTCGAGGCGGCTTTGAGGGTGGCCGTTGGCGATGGCGGTCAGGGTCGCCTTGAGGTAGGCGAAGGGCTCTATTCCGTTGATTTTGCAAGTCTCGATCAGCGAGGCGATGCGCCCCCAGGCGACGCCGCCTTCGTCGTGACCGGCGAAGAGCGCGTTCTTGCGATTCAGGGCGATGGGTCGCATTAGGTTCTCGACCCTGTTGGAGTCGATCTCGACGCGGCCGTCGGTCAGGAAGGTTTGCAGCCCGTCCCAATGGTTATGGATGTAGGTCAGTTTTTCGCCCAAGCGGGATTTACTGGATATCTTCCGGCGTTGTGCCTGCAGCCAGTCGCCGAAGTCGACCACCAGCGGCGCGGTGCGGGCTTGGCGTGCAGAGAGGCGCTGGCCGGACGCGATGTCGCGGATGTCGGCCCCGACGGCATAGAATTCGGCAATGCGGCGCAGCCCTTCGGCGGCGATCTCTGATTCGTCGCGGTCGAAGACTTCCTTGAGTTTGCGTCGGGCGCGCGCCCAGCAATGCGCCACGCGAATGGGAGCGCCGCCCTTGCGCGAGGGCTTGATCAGCCGATTGTAGCCGGTATAGCCGTCGATTTGCAGGGTGCCGTCGAAGCCAGTGAGGAAGATTTCAACGTTTTCGCCTGCGCGGCCGGGGGCATAGAAGTAGACCACGCCGGGCCGGTCCTCGGCGCCCCACTGCCTGTCATCGCGCGCTAGCGCCCAGAGATATCCGGTCTTTGTCACGCCACGCCCCGGGTCGAGTACAGGCGCCGTGGTTTCATCCATGAACAGCTTGGATGAACGCTTCAGGTGGTCTGCCAACTGATCGACGACAGGCTTGAGATGGAACGACGCCTTGCCGACCCAATCGGCCAGTACAGCGCGGTGCAGATCAAGCCCCGCCCGGGCAAGGATCTGGCTTTGACGATACAAAGGCAGCTGGTCGGCATACTTGCTGACCAGCACATGGGCGATGGTTGCCTCGGTCGGCAGGCCGCCCATGATCAGGTGGCTGGGTGCGAGTGCTTGAGTCACCCCATCGGTGCAGGTCCGGCAGGCATATTTCGGGCGCACGGTTACGATGACACGCAGCTGGGCTGGCACGATATCCAGTCGCTCGCTGCGGTCTTCGCCGATCTTGTGCATGACACCGCAGACACAAGGGCAGATCAGGCTGTCGGGCTCGATGACCTGTTCGATGCGCGGCAGTTCGGCAGGCAGATTTCCGATGGTGCGCGTTGGCGCAGGTTTGGCCGTGCCTTCGCTCGCCTTGGCTGCCCGGGTTTCCTTTTCTGCTTCGACCTCGGCCAACGCGATGGACAGGTGCTCGAATGCCAGCTGCCGCTCATCCTCGGTCAGCTGTTCCGAGAGTTTGCCATGCAGTGCGTGGTTCAGTTCGGCGATCAGATGCTCTTGCCGCCGAGTGATTTCTGTCAGTGCCGCCACCGTTTCCATCAACGCCAGAACCGCCGCACGCTGTGCGGCGGAATTGGTAGAAAGGTCGATGGCGGGTGCGGTTTGCATAAGATGGAGCTACCACACGTTTCCAGTAAAAACACGAAAAACAATCGGTTGTTTCACTCTGCCGCAGCCGGTGGGCGGGCCTCCAACGCCTTCACGCGGCGCCAGTCCAGCCCGGCAAACAGCGCCTCGAACTGTGCATGGTTCAGCGTAATCACCCCATCCTTGATCGCGGGCCAATTGAACGTTGCATCCTCCAGCCGCTTGTAAGCCATTACCAGACCTGTGCCGTCCCAGTAGAGCAGCTTCAGCCTGTCCGCCCGACGCGAGCGAAACACAAAGACCGTGCCGGTGAATGGATCCTTGCGCAGCACAGATGACACCAGCGCCGCCAACCCGTCACGACCCATTCTGAAGTCGATAGGTTTTGTCGCGACCATGATCCGAACCCTGTTCGACGGGAACATCATGACGACGGTCCGATCGCCCGCACGATCTCGGCAAGTCTTGTGGCTGTCGTGGCACCGTCCAGCCGAATTGTCACTGGGCCCACGGCGATCTCGATGGGTCTCAAAGGCTGCGCTTCAGATTGGACCGACCGCTCAGGACGCGCTGGCACAGGCGCCGCATGTCCATCCGACAGCACGAGAGGTGCAAAGCAAAAACCCTCATCCTCAATTGCTGGCAGAACCAGTTTCCCATCCCGCGCATAACCCCGCCATTCCGACAAATGGTTCGCTCGAAGCCCATACCGCGCCGCAACCGCGTTCACCGTCACGCCAGGCTTTAGGCTTTCTGTAACGATCTGCGCCTTGACCTCATCCGGCCACCGCTTCTGGCCATTGGCCCGTATCTCCACCCCTTAGTCCCTGAGAAACTCCACCGTAGTCGCCATCGCGAAACTCCTGCCCGATATCATTCAGGCGCGGAGTCACAGCTTAACGGGTCATACAGAAGGTGGGGCCCAGACGCCGCTTACGTTTCTTCGGAGCTTCCGTGACCCACTTATCCGATAGCGGTTCATTTCACTACCTTGAAAAAGCCCCCACCGGTGGTTTCCGGCGGGCTTGGAAGTGGCTAGCTTTTACTCCGTTTAGAGGCTGGTTTTTGCGCCGCAGTGACACCCGGTTGGCCTACATTGGCCGCTAACGACACATTCCCGAATTAAAGCCCATAGACCTGCAAGACGGCCTCGATGGCTTCATCCGTCTGCGGATCGGGCAGTAGTGCGGGTTGGCGCGAGGCACCGACCGACGGGTCCCGCAGGTAAAGTGCGCGTTTGACCAGTGCCGGGGGGTAGCCGAGCTTGTAGAGATCGGTGCGGAAATCCGTGTAGATCTTCTGCGCCTTGGCAGCCCCTTCGCCATCGGCTGCATTTACGCAGCCAACGATCCGCGCCAGAACCTCGGGCAGCACATTGCCCAGACCGGAAATACAGCCTTTTGCCCCGTTCTCGAGCGACCACTGGACCAGCTGATCGGGGCCGGAATAAACGCCAAACCCCTCGATTTCGCGGCCAACCTCCAGATAAGCGGCAAGCGTTTCCTGCGATCCACCTGAATCTTTGATCCCGGCTATATTACCATGGCTAGCGAGCTGACGTGCGGTGGCGGGCTCAATATGGTTCTGGGTGCGGGCTGGAATATCGTAAAGATATACGGGTGTGTCCACCGCATCGGCTACGGCCGTAAAATGCCGTATCAGACCGTCCTGAGTGCAGGCGATGAAAAACGGCGTAATCACTGCAATTCCATCAACGCCGATCGCATCGAATTCGCGTGCAAGTGCCGTAGTCTCGAAGGTTGCGGGCATGCCGGCATTGACGATGACCTTTGCGCGCCCTTGGACCTCATCGACCACCTCACCACAGAGCAGGACCTTCTCCTCAAATGTCAACGCGGAGAAATCGCCGTTGGTGCCTGCGCACATGATATGATTACCAGCCTCGACCTGCCGGCGGACCTGCGCGCGGGTTGCCGCGTAGTTGACCGTCTCGTCCGCGTTGAAACAGGTCACAAGGGCCACGAAGGCTTCTTTCCGGGTCATGCCAGAACTCCCTTTTTGGCAGAGGCCATTTGCGCGGCATAATCGAGGGCACAGAGCATATTGGCGTGATTTGCGGTCCCGGTCCCCGCAATGTCGAACGCAGTTCCATGATCGACCGAGCAACGATCAATGGGCAGGCCGAGCGAGACATTCACGGCGGTGTCGAAGGCGACAAGCTTGATCGGAATATGGCCCTGATCATGATATTGCGCGATGACCAGATCGAATGCGCCCTGATAGGCGCGGTAATAGATGGTATCGGCCGAGATCGGCCCCTGCACATCGATCCCTTCGGCGCGGGCGGCCGCGACGGCAGGCGCGATCTGGTCGGCATCCTCGCTCCCGAAAAGCCCGTTCTCCCCGCAATGGGGGTTGATCCCCGCAACCGCGATCCGCGGCGCGGCATAGCCCATACGCTGGAAATGCCGCTGTCCCATGCGGATCGTTTCGAGAACGCGGGCGGTCGTTGCGCGGGAAATGGCGTCGCTCAACGCAACATGGGTCGAGACATGCAGCACATTGAGCCGCTCGGAGGCAAGAAGCATCCATGACGTGGGCGCACCGGTCAGATGCGCGAGCATCCCCGTATGGCCGTCATAATGATGGCCCGCGGCGTTGAGAGCCTCCTTGTTGATAGGAGCCGTAACGATGCACGAAGCCCTCCCCTCGCGCGTGAGCGCGACTGCCCGCTCGATATACCGGAAACCGGCCTCGCCGCAGGCAGGCGACATCACCCCGAATTTACCCGGCAGCCCGGCAACCGGCACATGCTCGACACGGATCCCATCACCCGGCTGGCCGGGCTCGAGCAAGGGAAGGTCGACCCCACAGGCTCGGGCGGCACGGGCAAGCGTGTCGCGATCCCCGATCACATGCGCCCGCGCCCGCAGGTCAGCCCCCCGATCTGCCAATGCCCGCACCGTAACTTCTGCGCCGACACCGGAGGGATCCCCCATGGTGATTACAACAGGTTCGCTCATCTAGCACCTCCCAGCAAAGACGGTTTCTTCTCGACACTAACCTATAGGTAAATAGGTTTCAATATTCAGGCGGTGTTTTGAATATTTTTTGCCAATCACATAATTTACTGATGAAATAATAGCGGATAACTTGTAAATATCAGTTTACAACATTCGAGGAGACGCGAATGACAGATCGGATCATGATTATGGCGGATGACCTGACCGGGGCGCTCGACTCTGCGGTCGCCTTTGCCGACGGGACACGTCGGGTAATCGTTGCGCGTAGCCCTGAGACGGTGTCGCATGCGTTGCGCCTGCAACCCGACGTGCTTGCCATCAACACCGCGAGCCGAGAAGGGGCTCCAGCCCGCGCCCGCGAACAGGTCTCGACCGCACTAGCGGCCCTCTCCCCTGATCGGTTTTCGATCATCTTCAAGAAGATAGACAGTCGCCTGAAGGGCCATATCGCCACAGAGACCGCGATGCTCGCCACATGGGCGGCGCGGCGACGACTTCTTGTGTGCCCTGCAATTCCCGATATGGGGCGCCATGTTGCGCAAGGCGCGCTGTGCGGTGCAGGCGTAAAGACGCCGATTTCCGTCACAGAGCGCCTCGGAGAACCGGAAGGCATGACACTCGACATACCCGACGTAAGCTCCATCACCGATCTCGACCGAATCGTCGAGAATACCCACCCCGGAACCCTTTGGGTGGGCGCGCGCGGATTGGCCTTCGCACTTGCCCGCAGCATCGGATGCGGCAGGCCAATCCTGCCACCTCTTGCCCATCCGCTGTTGATCGCCAATGGTTCGCGTGATCCGGTCACGCAGGTCCAGATTGCCGCCCTTCCACCAGATTTTCTGATCATCGAGGCCGAGAACGGGGCCTTGCCCAGCCTCTTTGCCATCGCGCCGGAGACCAGCATGGCGCTCAGTATCACCGATGGAAGACAAGGCCTCTCGGGGACGCAAGCAGCAAGGGAATTCGCCCTCTCGACCGCAGATCTCGCACAGACCTGCACACCGCGCAGCCTGGTGATCTGTGGCGGAGAAACCGCGCAGGCCATCCTTGACCGGATGGGCGTAGAGCATCTCTACGTCATCGGCGAATTGCGTCCGGGTCTGCCCTTATGCCGCATCGAAACACCTTGGGGCCCTATGTGCGTTGTGACCAAATCGGGCGGCTTCGGCGCGCAGGGGTTGCTGGCCTCTCTTGTCGCGGGGCACGAGGATGATATGGACAGCTGCGGCCCTCCAACCGGCAGCGCACAGAAGGCACCGCAAACATGATTTCGCAAGGACGTGCAATGACGGATGATCAACCCGCCACCCGAAACGAAGACACCCCAGCAGCACGCATGTCTTTGTCCGAAAAGGTCCACGCCTCACTCAAGGCGCGGATCCTGCGCGGCGATTACGCCCCGAACGAAAAGCTGCCCGCCGAGAAGGATCTGGCCGCGCAGCACGGCGTATCGCGTCCCGTTCTGCGGGTGGCGCTCGAGCAGCTTCGCGGCGAAGGATTGATCGTTTCGCGGCAAGGCGCGGGCAATTTCGTTCGCATCAAACGCCAGACCGCACTCGGATACACCCCCGTCGAAACCATCGCGGACATCCAGCGCTGCTATGAATTCCGTCTAACTATTGAAATCGATGCCGCAGGGCTGGCAGCTCAGCGGCGCAATGACGCTCTCCTGATCGAGATGGAGCAGGCTCTCGGTCTCCTCTCGGAGGCCACAGGCTCGCGTTTGCATCGCGAGGATGCCGATTTTGCCTTCCACCTAACCGTCGCCCGCGCGTCGAACAACCAGTATTACGCAGAGACGCTAAAAGCCCTGCGCGATCATATCTATGTGGGGATGAAAATGCATGGTGTCGCGTTGATGTCGGACGGACCGCCGGCACTCGAACATGTGCTGGGTGAGCATCGCGCTATTTTCGAGGCGATCCGCGACCGTGATTGCGCCAGAGCGCGAGACGTGATGCGCGACCACGTCCTGCATTCGCGCAACAGGCTCTTCGGCGGCGGAATGCTGGACCTTTCGATGTGAGACGGCGCCCGTTTCGGGGCGCCGTTATCCTGCATCAGAATGCGTTACGGTAGATGGCAAGGACATCCGCCACGCTCATCTCGCGCGGATTGTTATCCATGAGCCGCCGGATCGCATGCGCATCCTCGGCATAGCGGGATAAATCTGTCTCCTTCGCTCCATGTACCGAAAGCCGCATCTCGATACCCAGTTCACGGCAGAAACCGACCGCCTCCGCCGTCAGATCGCCTTGCGCCGCAAGCCCCAGAGCTTGCGCCACCTCGGCTGTCTTGGCTCGGGCCGCAGGCGCATTATAGGCCAGCACATGCGGGAAGATGATGGCGTTAGCGAGCCCATGCGGTAAGGAAAGCCGAGTTCCCAACGGATAGGCCAACGCATGGCCCGCTGCGGTGTTGACCGGGCCGAGACAGATCCCGCCATAATAGGAGGCCAGCATCATCCCTGCCCGCGCCTCCGTGTCCGTCCCGTCGGCCACGGCACGTTTGAGATAGCGCCCGACGAGAGAGATCCCCATCCGGGCATAGCCGTCGACCAGATCATGGGCGTGGATATTCGTGAACGCTTCGACACAATGCGCCATCGCATCAACCCCCGTGGCCGCCGTCACCGCCGGCGGGACCGAATAGGTGAGCTCTGGGTCGAGCACCGCCAGATCGGCAATCATATACGGGCTTTCCACCGCAAGTTTCGATTTGGTTTCCGGATCGGTGACAAGCGCCCGGATACCGGCCTCCGACCCGGTTCCGGCAGTGGTGGCAACCTGCACCAGGGCAGTGCGCCGTCCCTGGATCCTGTTCGGACCGACCACCTCTCTCAAGGATTGCCCGCTATCCCATAAACAGGCCACAAGTTTGGTAATATCGAGCACAGATCCACCGCCCATCCCTACGACCAGATCAGGACGATGAGCGCGCGCGCGTTCGAGCACGCTCTGAAAAGCGGGCAGGTCAGGCTCAGGAGGCACATCATCGATCACAAGGAGCTGTCCCGATAGCCCGAGCCGGTCGACATATTGTGCGGTCGGGCGAGAGGCAATGACCAGCGGGCGCGCGGCCTCCATCTCCCCCAGCTTAGCGCAAGACCCCGCGCCGATTTCGAGCCGTTTGGGTTGATGCAAGGTGATTAAACGATCCATACTCATTGATCAGATCCTTTCAAAAATGCGCGCATCGAGGCGCGCGCACAGCCCCGCGACGGTCTCGGGGCTCAAACGTATATGGCGGATCGCGCGACGATAGAGTGTGTAGGCAATATCGAGCCCGCCATCAGGACGCGGCAGAAGCACCGGATAGGACAGTTCCTTATTTCTGCCATCAAGCGAATTATTGGACAGGCAAGTGCCCGGACTATTCTCGAGGATATACTGGACGGGAAAGCTTCTGCCGCCGTCGGAAGAGAGGCACAGAGCCATCGGGGCGCGCTCGACCCCCCAGATGGGCTGGCAGCCCTCCTGTGCCTCTGGGCGATCATCCTGTTCTTCTAGCTCGTCATAAAGCGAGGCCCGGCGCGCCTGCGATTGCGCGGCCGAAACCGGATTGCAGACCATCGCGGTGATTCCCCCCGAAAGCTGCGCCACGCCGAGCGAGGAGTTGTTATTGGGCACATCCACCGGCTTCGGCGTACTCCAGCTGCGACCGCCATCACCGCTCTCGGAACGATGCACGAAATCGGCTTGGCGACGCCGGTAGAACGCGGCCATTCGCCCCTCACCCAGATCGACAGGGCTCATATGCACGCAGCCCGGACTATCGGGCACATCCTCCAGGACCCAGCTTGCCCCCTCGTCACGGCTGATGGCAAGGGCGGCAGTATCGAAGGCACCTGTCCAGCGGATGCCTTCGCGCGGATGGCAACAAAACAGCGGAAGGACCCATGCGCCATCCTCGCGCAGCACCGGACGGGCGCGGATAAACGTGCCTGCAGGCAGGCCGATATCGCGCGGCGCACCGGCCGTGAGCCGGTCCCCCTCGCGGGTCAGCGGACGCATATAAACGCGGGATTCATCCTGATTTCCGGCGGGTTGCGCCGTGTTGAAAAGCCAGATACGGGACTCTGGCGCCACAAAGATTACCGGATTCTGCTCCGAGCGGGTTTGGTCGTTACTCAGTTGGGCGGCAGGCCCCCAGACGCTGGAGCCTTCGTCAAGCAGGCTGGCATGGATCGAGATATCCGACTTCCCTTCGAGCGTGCCGCCAAACCAAGCACATGCCAATGCTCCATCCGGTAGGCGCGCCAGGAATGCGGCATGGTTCTGCACGGTCTCTGCGGGCAAAATCGCCCAATGCCCCTGCGCCGTGGCATCGGGATATGGTTGCAATGCGCCGTCCATCCCTGCGGCGATTTCCTCTGGCGTCATTCGCGCCTCCTCCCTTGTTCCTCGAAAACAGGATGACCAATTCCCGCTCAACATGTCAAGTTGTTAAATGGTATAATAGAATTTCTTGAGAGGATGGCGCCATTTATTAGATAATAACTATTATAAAACAGTGCATTAGGTGGCAAACCGCAAATGACTCAACTTCGGGTTTGACAAGCGTTACCAACTTTACCAATATCCTCTATGTGCACGGGCTGCGAGGAGGCGGCCCCAGCGCTCGCAAGATCGCAGGCACATCAACGGGGCTGGAGGGCCCTTTGGGAGGCGTCACGCCTCAAGGGAGGAAAAATGAAGACGACCAACTTGCTGGCCGGAACGCTTCTGGCTACGACCGCGCTGCTGGGTCCCGCTGTTGCTCAGGAGGCCGGCAATGTCACTATCGTGCTGGCCGAAGAGCCCGATCTTGTAGAACCCTGCATGGCTACACGCTCCAATATCGGGCGCATAGTGCTGGAAAACATAAGCGAGACATTGACCGAGCTTGACGTGCATGGTGACAAAGGGCTCACACCCCGCCTCGCGACCTCCTGGGAGCAGACCTCCGACACCACTTGGCGCTTCCATCTGCGCAAGGGCGTGACTTTCTCGAACGGCTCGGCCTTCGACGCGGAAGATGTAAAACATTCCTTCGAGCGTGCGCAAAGCTCCGAGATCAGCTGCGAGATCTCGCGTTATTACGAGGGGATCAGTATCACCCCGACCGTCGTCGATGCGCATACGATCGATTTTACGACAGATCCGGCGCAACCGATTCTGCCGCTGCTGATGACTCTGCTGACCATCGTGCCATCCGAAACTCCGATCGAATTTACCCGCGAACCCGTCGGAACCGGCCCTTATACCCTTTCGGACTGGCAGCCAGGCCAATCCATCACTCTCACGCGCCGTGATGACTATTGGGGAGATGCGCCGGCGGTGAGTCAGGCGAATTATGTGTTCCGCGCCGATCCATCGGTCCGTGCCGCGATGGTCGCGACCGGCGAAGCCGATATCGCACCGTCGATTTCGGCCGTAGATGCGACCACCGATCTGGATGCCGCCTATCCGAATTCGGAGACCACCTATCTACGCATCGACCAATCACAGGCCCCTCTTGGCGACAAGCGGGTGCGCGAGGCGCTCAATCTGGCAATCGACCGTGAGGCGTTCATCGGCACCATTCTCGCCGAAGGCACCCAGATCGCCACCGCAATTAATGTGCCCACGACCTTGGGATGGAATCCGGACACCAAACCCTGGCCGTATGATCCCGAGCGCGCGAAGGCGCTGCTGGCCGAGGCCAAGGCTGACGGCGTCCCTGTCGACAAGGAAATCCTGCTCGTTGGTCGCACAGGCAATTTCCCCGGCGCGACCGAAACCTTTGAAGCGATCCAGTCAATGCTGTCGGATGTGGGGTTCAATATCCGCTTACAGATGGTCGAAGTGGCCGAACACGAGCAGTATTACTCGAAGCCTTTCGTCGACACCCAACCCGTCCTTGTGGGCGCACAGCACGACAATTCACGCGGCGACCCCGTTTTCTCGATGTACTTTAAGTATCACAGCGACGGGCGGCAATCGGGGATGAATGACCCCCATGCAGACGAGTTGATCGAGGAAGCGACGGCCGCGACAGGCGAGGCGCGGCAAGCGCTTTGGTCCGAGCTTTTCGGCTATCTCTACGATGATGTCGTGGCCGATGTCCTGCTGTTCCATATGGTGGGTCATGCCCGTGTGGGCGCCAATATCGGATTTACCCCGACAATTGCCACCAATAGTCAGCTGCAGCTGTCCGAAATAAGCCTGAAGTAAGCGACAGGGCGGGTGGCGCCGGGCGCCGCTCGAACCCCGGCTGGCAGCACGTCCGACCAGTGCGTGCAAAGCCCTTACCTATTCATCCCAACCAAGGGAGATCCCCATGAAGGCTATGCTGGGAAAACGCACCCTCTCGAGCTTCGTCTCGCTTCTGGTGCTCATTATCCTCGTGTTCTTCCTGTCACGGCTTACCGGCGATCCGGCCGCGCTCTATCTGCCGGTCGATGCGTCGGAAGCCATGCGGGAGAACTTCCGTGAAATCCACGGTCTCAACGATCCGGTTATCGTCCAGTTCGGGCGCTATATCGCGGATCTCGTACAGCTCGATTTTGGCGAGAGCCTACGCAAGGCGCGCCCTGCCATCGATGTCGTCCTTGAGGCGTTCACATGGACGCTAACCCTAGCGCTTATCACCATGGTGCTTGTGAGCATTGCTGCTATCACTGTAGGCGCGATCGCGGCCTTCAATGTGGGCAAGCCTTTCGACCGTTTTGCCTCGGTACTCTCGCTCATCGGTGCCTCGGCCCCCGATTTCTGGGTCGCGATCATCGGAATCGTGGTCTTTTCCGTGGGCTTGGGCTGGCTGCCGACCTCGGGCACCGGCACGATCTGGCACTGGATCTTGCCGATTGCGGTCCTATTTATCCGCCCCTTCGGGCTGATCCTGCAGATCGTGCGCGGCGCAATGATTACCGCTCTGGGATCTCCCTATGTCAAAACCGCCCGCGCCAAAGGGGTGAAAAACCGTCCTGTGATCTTCGTGCATACGTTGCGCAATGCGATGCTGCCGGTGATCACGGTGATCGGCGACCAGGCTGCGGCCCTGCTGAACGGCGCGGTGGTGGTCGAGACGATCTTCGGCTTTCCGGGCGTGGGCAAACTGATGATCGATTCCATCCTGCAGCGTGATTTCAACGTGATCCTCGCCGCGATCATGGTCACCGCCATCGCAATCTTCCTGATGAACATCCTGATCGACATCGCCTATGCGTTGCTCGACCCCCGTATCCGGACCTGAGGCCATGACCATGACCGAAACCACAACCGATGCCCCGCGCACCGAAGCCACCGCGGCAAGCGGAACGCTCGGCCCCCGCCGTTTGTGGCGCATGCTCTGCGCGGATAAGCTGGCACTTGCCTCGGCAGTATTTCTACTGATCGTGGTGCTTTGCGCCTTCATCGCGCCGCTCTATCTGCAGGACCTGGCCTCCGGCACCAATCTGCGCGCCCGCAACGCGCCGCCTTTCGAGTTGAACCGTGGTTTTGCCTATATCCTCGGGGGCGATGCGTTGGGGCGCCCACTGCTCGCGCGTATCGCTATGGCTGCGCAAAATACCATGCTGATTGCAGCGGGCGCAGTCTGTGGCTCACTCGTCATCGGCACGCTTCTGGGGCTCGTGGCGGGCTATCGCGGACGCAACACCGGCGAGATCATCATGCGTCTGGCCGATGTGATCATGTCCTTCCCCTCGCTCCTTCTGGCGGTGATCGTGCTCTATATGCTCGCCCCCTCCATCGGCAATCTGGTGCTGGTGCTGGCCATCACCCGCATCCCGATCTATCTGCGCACCACCCGCGCCGAGGTGCTCGAGGTGCGTAAGCGCATGTTCGTGCAGGCCGCGATCGTGATGGGCGCCTCGACCCCGCGCCTCATCTTCCGCCATATCCTGCCGGTGATCCTGCCGACGCTGCTGACCATCGCAACGCTCGATTTCGCCTTTGTGATGCTGGCCGAGAGCGCGCTCTCCTTCCTCGGCATCGGCATCCAGCCGCCTGAGATCACCTGGGGGCTGATGGTGAGCCAAGGACGGCAATATCTCACCTCCGCATGGTGGCTCGCCTTCTGGCCCGGCCTTGCGATCATCCTCACCACCATGTCGCTGAATCTCTTGTCGTCATGGATGCGCGTCGCGCTCAACCCGACCCAGCGCTGGCGGCTCGAACTCTCCAATACAGCCCGCAAGACAGGAGACAAATGACATGGCCGATCATCTTCTCGAAGTGCGAGACCTCTCGGTGCGCTTCCATACCGCGCAAGGCATCGTCAATGCGGTCAATGGCATCTCTTGGCATCTCGACCGCGGCGAGACGCTTGCGATCCTGGGCGAGAGCGGCTCGGGCAAATCGGTCTCGGCCTCGGCCATCATGAACCTGATCGACATGCCCCCGGGCGAGATCACCTCGGGCGAGATCCTCTTCGAGGGGCGCG
Organism: Thioclava sp. 'Guangxiensis'; assembly: GCF_045348365.1. Taxonomy (NCBI): domain Bacteria; kingdom Pseudomonadati; phylum Pseudomonadota; class Alphaproteobacteria; order Rhodobacterales; family Paracoccaceae; genus Thioclava; species Thioclava sp. 'Guangxiensis'. The sequence continues at coordinate 117,378 of NZ_CP155825.1, forward strand.
ACCTCCTCAAGGCGAGGCCCGAGGAACGCCGTCGCCTCAATGGTAAGCGGATCTCGATGATCTTCCAGGACCCTTTGGGCCATCTCAACCCCGTCTATCCTGTGGGCTGGCAGATCGCGGAGACGGCAATGGCGCATGGGATGGGCCGGACCAAGGCCTATGAGCGCGCACTCTCGCTGATGGAGCGGGTGGGGATCCCCAAGGCCCGCGCCTCGATGGGCAAATACCCGCATGAATTCTCGGGCGGGCAGCGCCAGCGGCTGATGATCGCGATGGCGCTGGTGCTCAAGCCCGATATTCTGATTGCCGACGAGCCCACCACCGCGCTCGATGTGACGGTGCAGGCCGAGGTGCTCTCGCTCCTTGACGAGTTGCAGCATGAGACCGGCATGGGTCTTCTGATGATCACCCATGATTTGGGCGTGGTAGCCGAGGCCGCCGACCGCGCCGTGGTGATGGAGCGCGGTCTCGTTGTGGAAACCGGCACGCCACGGGAACTCTATCACGCGCCGAAACACCCCTATACCCGCAAGCTCCTGGCCGCAGCCCCGGGCAAGGGCGAAATGCGCGGCATCGACCCTGCCCCCGAGCCGATCCTCGAGGTGCGTGGGCTCAAGAAGAATTACGGCGGCTTCGAGGCGCTCAAGGAGATCACCTTCACCCTCAATCGTGGCGAGACGCTGGCGGTGGTGGGCGAGAGCGGGTCGGGCAAGTCCACAGTAGCGCGACTTCTCCTGAAACTCGAGGCCGCGAGCGGCGGCTCGGTGCGCTGGAAGGAACAGGATCTTCTCCCGATGTCGCCCCGCCAGATGGCGCCCTTCCGGCGGCAGATGCAGATGGTGTTTCAGGACCCGACCCAATCGCTCAATCCGCATATGACCATTTTCCAGATCATCTCGGAAGCCTGGGTGATCCATCGCGATATCCTGCCCAAAGACCGCTGGTCAGCGCGCGTGGCCGAGCTTTTGACGCAGGTTGGGCTCGAGCCCGCCCATGCCGCCCGCGCGCCACATCAGTTCTCGGGCGGACAGCGCCAGCGGATCGCCATCGCCCGAGCGCTCGCGCTCGAGCCCGATCTCATCATCTGCGACGAGGCGGTCTCGGCGCTCGATGTCTCCATTCAGGCGCAAGTCATCGACCTTCTGGGCAAGCTGCGCGACGAGTTGGGCATCGCCTTCATCTTCATCGCACATGACCTGCCGGTGGTGCGCGATTTTGCCGATCGGGTCCTGGTGATGAAACGCGGCGAAATTGTCGAACAGGGCCCGGTGCGCCAGATCTTCGAGGCGCCGCGCCAGAGCTATACGCAAAAGCTTCTGGCCGCAGGGCTCGATGCCGATCCCGATATCCAGTCCGAGCGCCGTGCCGCGCGAGTGGCGCTCGCGGCCGGTTAAGACGGACGGAAAGCGGCTTTACATGTCCCGCAATGGAGGCTGCAACCGTATCTTACGAAATGTCCTGCCGGAGCATAGTGCACCGGCACCTCAACCAAAGGAACAGCGCAATGACCACGGCATTTCACTACTTCAAATGGGCGTTTGCCGTGACGCTCCTCGGTTTGTGTACAAGCTTCTGGCTCGGCTGGCGCTTTGGCGGCACTTTCGCGGCTGGAAGCTCTTTCCTGCTGATCTGTGCGGTACTTGCCGTGCTCGAAATCTCGTTGTCCTTCGATAATGCCATCGTCAATGCCAATAAGCTGAAGACAATGGCCCCACGCTGGCAAAAGCGCTTTCTGACATGGGGCATCTTGATCGCGGTCTTCGGGATGCGGATCGTGTTTCCATTGGCCATTGTGGCGATCGCTGCACATATCGGTCCCGTCGAGGCCATCCGCCTCGCCGCCACGCAACCGCAGGATTACGCGCGGATCATGCGCGAAAGCCATCTTGGCATCTCCGCCTTTGGCGGCGCCTTCCTCGGGATGGTCGCCCTCTCGTTCTTTCTCGACGAGGCCAAGGAGATCGACTGGATTTCCCGCATCGAGAGCCGCATGCGGGCGGTCGGTAGTATCAGCGGTGTCGGTTACGGGCTCGTTCTGGCACTTGTCCTGATCGTCGGAATGCAGCTTGGCACGACCGATCAGGCAACATTCTTCATGGCCGCGATTCTGGGGCTCGTCGTTTTCATGGGGGTGGAGGCACTGGCCCATCTTCTGGATGGAAGGCGCGCGGTCAAAGACGCGGCCCGTGCCGGTGGCTTCGGCGCGTTTCTCTATCTCGAAATGCTGGATGCGTCTTTCAGCTTCGATGGAGTCATCGGAGCCTTCGCTCTCACCAATAACCTTTTCCTCATCGCGATCGGCCTCGGGATCGGGGCAATGTATGTGCGGTCGATGACCATCATGCTTGTCGAGCGCAAGACATTGAGCCAGTTCCGGTTTCTCGAGCACGGAGCCTTTTATTCGATCCTGGCGCTTTCGGTCGTCATGTTCGCGCAGAGCCTCGTCCATGTGCCGGAAGTGGTCACGGGTCTGATCGGGGCGGGGATCATTGCGCTCTCGCTGGTCTCCTCGCTGCGCTTCAACCGTCTGGCGGTTTGACGCGTGCGGGGCGGATCCTAAGGCCTGTCGCGCGCGATCGCGCCCCTGCCCGGGTTGCGAAGGAGGGGCCCCGCCCCTCCCCCATCGGCGTCACACGATGCCGCCGCCCCCACCCCTGACTACGGGACGCTTGGCCGCCACTTGCCCGCGATAGCCCGAGCGCCGATAGGTCGCGACCGGATCGATGGCCCCGCCCGCCTCGAGGCGGGCCATCGCGAGGATCGGCTCGATATCGGTGCGGAAAGCCGCGCGCAGGGTGGCCGAGGCCATGAGCGCGTCGTTTTCGTCCTGATACCCCGCAAGCGCCACACGGTCCACGAGGCCCGCCTGCACAGCCGCGCGCTGGATCTCCATGGCAGAGATCATCAGGCTCTCGATCGGATCGGTCGCGTTATGCGACTGGTCGATCATATGCGCCAGATCGAGACCGGGGGTCCCTTCGGCATCCACCAGCTCGTTCCAGACAAGGAACAGCCGGTAGGGCTCGATCGTGCCCGCATCGAGATCGTCATCGCCATATTTGCTGTCGTTGAAATGGAAGCCGCCGAGCTTTCCGGCATGGATCAGGCGGCTCACGATCATCTCGATATTCACATTGGGCGCATGATGGCCCAGATCGACGAGGCACATGGCCTTTTCGCCCAGTTCCTGCGCGGTCAGCAGGCTCGTGCCCCAATCCTGCACGACGGTCGAGTAGAAGGCGGGCTCGTAGATCTTATGCTCCGAAAAGATCCGCCAATCCTCGGGCAGGCCTTTATAGATCTCCTTCATGGAGCCCAGATAGCGCTCGAACTGGCGGCCCATATGGGTCTGGCCCGGAAAATTCGCGCCATCGCCGATCCAGACGGTCAGCGCCTTCGACCCGATTTTCTGGCCGATCTCGATACATTCGAGATTATGCTCGACAGCCTGTGCGCGGGTCGCGGCCTCTGTATGGCTGAGCGAGCCGAACTTGTAGCTATATTCCCCTTCCGTATCCGAGAACGTGTTCGAGTTCATCGCATCGAACCGCAAGCCCAGTTCTTCGGCCTTGGCCGTCAGATCGGCGGGCTCGGCCTTGTCCCACGGGATATGCAGCGAGACGCTGGGAGTGGCCTGCGTCAGGCTCTGGATCACGCCACAATCGTCGAGCTTGTCAAAGATCGAGGCCGGCTCGCCCGCACCGGGAAAACGGGCAAAACGGGTGCCACCGGTGCCGGTGCCCCAACTCGGAACAGCGACGGCAAAGGCCCTGGCCCGCGCCTTGAGCGCATCGATCTCCACCCCGCGCCGCGCAAGCCGCTCACCCAGACTGGCGTAATCTTGCGCAAGCGCTCCAACGAGCGCCTCGTTGGACTGTGCAATAACATCCTGATCAATCATCTTTTCCTCCGCGCAGGCTCCTCCGCCCGCCTGATAGACCCATGGCGCATCTCACCGCGCCATGGGCGTCTTTTTATTTTAACGGGTGAAGGCTTCCTTATTGCCCGCATCCACATTGATGATATTGCCCGTCGACTTGGCCGAGGCGTCGGAGGCCAGAAAATAGGCGGCTTCCGCGATATCCTCGGGCAGGACCGAGCGTTTGAGCATGGAGCGAGCGCGATACATCTCTTCCAGCCCGCCCTTGTCGGTGCCATAGGTCGAGGCGCGCTGGTCCAGCCATTCGCCCGACCAGATCTTCGACCCCTTCAGCACCGCATCGGGATTGACCACGTTCACGCGGATGCCCGCCTCCGCCCCCTCCAGCGCCAGACAGCGCGCCAGATGGATTTCCGACGCTTTGGCCGTGCAATAGGCCGAGGCATTGGGCGAGGCCGCAAGCCCATTTTTCGACGCCACAAAAACAATCGCGCCGCCCATATCCTGCGCCCGCATCACCCCGAAGGCTGCGCGCGAGACAAGGAAATAGCCCGTCGAAAGGATCGACATGTTGCGGTTCCACAGCTCCAGCGTCGTTTCCTCGATGGGCGCCGAGGAAGCGATCCCCGCATTCGACACCAGAATATCGATCCCGCCGAACTCGACCGCGATCGCCTCATAGGCGCGGGCCACGGCACCTTCATCGGTCACATTCATTTCTACGGTCCGCACCACATCCGCCGAATGCGCCTGCGCCAGCATCTTGACCGTCGAGGCCAGCGCGCCGCCATCGATATCGGCCAGCATCACACAGGCCCCCTCGCGCAGATAACGCTCGGCGGTGGCCGTGCCGATCCCGCCTGCCCCGCCTGTGACGAGCGCCACGCGACCGGCCAGCGATTTGGGCTTGGGCATACGCTGGAGTTTCGCCTCCTCGAGGAGCCAGTATTCGATATCGAAGGCCTCCTGCTCGGGCAGGCCGCGATAGGTCGAGACCGTCGAGGCGCCGCGCATCACGTTGATCGCATTGACATAGAACTCGCCCGCGATCCGCGCCGTGGCCTTATCCTTGGCAAAGGTGATCATCCCAACCCCAGGCACCAGATAGACCACGGCATTGGGGTCGCGCAACGCGGGGCTGTCGGGATGTTTGCAGCGCTCGTAATAGGCCGCATAGTCCTCGCGATAGGCCGCAATCTGGTCGGGCAGCCCCGCCATCACCGCTTCGAGATTGTTCTCGGCAGGCACGAAATCGACCACCAGCGGGCGGATCTTGGTACGCAGGAAATGGTCGGGGCACGACGTTCCAAGCGCTGCCAGATCACGCATGTCGCGGGCATTGACGAATTCGAGCACCGCCTCGCTATCGTTGAAATGGCCCACCATCGGCTGCTGCCCCGAGACCATGCCACGGATCGCGGGCATCAGACGCGCCGCCACCCCGCGCCGCGCCGCCGGATCAAGGCTTTCATGCACCGGCCCGCCAAAACCCGCCACACCTTTCGTTTCGGTCGCAAAATACTCCATCGCGCGGTTGATGATCTCGAGCGTCAGCTCGTAGCAGGCCTTTGCGTCATCATCCCATGTGAACAGCCCGTGGCTTTCCAGCACGACCCCCTTGGCATGCGGGTTTTCAAGACAGAATTTCTCAAGCCAAAGACCCAGTTCGTAGCCCGGTTTCTTCCATGGCAGCCAGCCGATCTCGTCGCCGAAAATCTCGGCGGTCAGCTCCTTGGAATTGACCGATGCGGCAATCGCAATGATCGCATCGGGATGCATGTGATCGACATGTTTCTTGGGCACATAGGCATGGAGGGGTGTATCGATCGAGGTGGCACGCGGATTGAGATTGAAGGTGCAATGCGGCAGATAGCCCACCATCTCGTCCTCATGGGCCAGCCCGCGATATTTCCCCTTCAACGCGCGCAGTTTGTCCATGTAGAGGGTCGAGAACCCGTCCATCTTTATCGAGCCGACATCCCCGCCGGACCCTTTGACCCAGAGGACCTCCACTTCCTCCCCGCTCAGCGGATCGGGCTGCATCACCTTGGCCGAGGTATTGCCGCCGCCGTAATTGGTGATCCGCTTGTCCGAGCCGAGCAGGTTCGAACGGTAAAGTAGCTTTTCGGGCTCGCTCATCGTTGCGGCCAGCGTCTCATCCCAAAGTGATTGCAGCCGCGCATGCAGCCGTTGATCGACAGTTGTCATCGGTATTCTCCTCCCGAGAAACAGTGTAGACAGGGGTATGCCCTTAAACTGGGGGAAGCGTGGAGGCGTTGTCAATCATATTCGGTCATATCTGATCATTATTGACCAAATAAGATGGTGTTTGATTGTTTTTGATTGACAGGCGCCCTTAAAGATTCGTAGCAATGGTCAAGGAGGAGCAAGATGCACGAGAAAGAACGCCACCGGATCATTCTGTCGGCCGTACAGGATCGCCCCGTTCTGACGGTGGCCGAACTTTGTGCGCTGACAGGCGCTTCCGAGGCGACGATCCGTCGCGACATTGTTTCTCTCGATGAACACAAAAAGCTTCGCCGTGTGCGTGGCGGTGCCGAAGCGCTTCACCCCGGCCATTTCCGCGGGTTGGCGGGACGGCCGTTCTCGGTCAATGAAACGATCATGATCGATCAAAAGCGGGCAATCGCGCGGGCCGCCGTCGAATTATGTAGCGAGGGAGAGTCGATCATCATCAATGGCGGGACTACTACATTCCAGATGGTGCATCCGCTGGCCTCGCGACGCCTGCAGGTCTTTACCAACAGCTTTCCGATTGCCGAGCATCTTCTGCATAACTCGAAGAATACGGTGCTTCTGTCGGGGGGCGTGGTCTATCGCGAGCAGAATATCATTCTCTCGCCCTTCGATAATGACGTGACCCGCAATTTCTATGCGCGGCGCATGTTCATGGGGGCGCAGGGTGTGGGGCCTCTGGGGCTGATGGAGGCCGATCCCCTGCTTATTCAAGCGGAGCAGAAGCTGATTGGACAGGCCGAAGAGCTGGTGCTGATGGTGGATAGCTCGAAATTCGAGAGCCGGTCGTCTCTGGTGCTTTGCGCGCTGGACCGGATCGATGTGCTGATCACCGATGAGGGGATCAGCGACAAGGATGCGCAGATGCTCGACGCTGCGGATGTAAAACTGATCGTGGCGCACCCGAACGCCTCGGTCACGACTTCCCCGAGCCCCTGAAGAGGAGCGGTGGCGAGGGGAGGCAGGTTTCGGGTTTTTTGGGAGGGAAACATGAAGCTGAGAACTTTTCTGACAACAGTGGCGCTTGCCTCGGGCCTTCTGGCCCAGCAGGCCGCCGCCGAAAACATGCGCATCGCCCTTGTGGTGAAGGCGCTCGGCATCGGCTTTTTCGAGGCCGCCGACAAGGGCGCCGAGGAAGCGGCCAAGGAACTGGGCGATGTGGATATCATCTATACCGGCCCTACCGATACTACGGCCGAGGGTCAGATCGAGGTGATCAACGCACTCATCGCGCAGCGCGTCGATGCCATCGCGATTTCGGCCAATGACACCGATGCGCTGGTCCCGACGCTCAAGAAGGCCATGCAGCGCGGGATCACGGTGGTGAGCTTTGACAGCGGGGTGGCACCGGATGGCCGCATGGCACATCTCAACCCCTCGTCCAACGAGCTGATCGGCAAGATGATCATCAAGCTTGCCGCTGACAACCTGCCCGAGGGCGGCAATGTCGCGGTGCTCTCCGCCACCTCGACCTCGACCAACCAGAACATCTGGATCGACGAGATGAAGAAGGATCTGCCGAATTATCCCAAGATCAATCTGGTCGGCACCGTCTATGGCGATGATCTGGCCGATAAGTCCTATCGCGAGGCACAAGGGCTGATGCAGTCGAACCCGGCTCTTGATGCGATCATCGCGCCGACCTCGGTGGGGATCGTGGCCGCAGCACAGGCCGTCGTCGATGCGGGCAAGGTGGGCCAGGTCAATGTGACGGGCCTCGGCCTGCCTTCCGAGATGGCGGGGGCCATCGAGTCCGGCGCGTCCAAGAGCTTCGCGATCTGGAACCCGATCGATCTGGGCTATTCGGCGGTCATGATGGCCTATCACCTGAAGAAAGGCGACGCCGAGGCCAAGCCGGGCGCCGAGATCCCGATCGGGCGCATGGGGTCGGTGACGCTCGACGACACCAACTCCGCCGCCATGGCCGAGCCCTTTGTCTATGACAAATCGAATATCGACCAGTTCAAGTCGATCTTCTGATCCCGAGACGATGGCGGGGGGCCGCGGCTCCCCGCATTTTCCATCCGTTTAACGAGGCCCCCATGAGCAAGCAATTTGCGCGGGCTGGTGCCGCATGTCCGGTGCTGTCGCTCGACAAGATCACCAAGAGCTTTCCGGGCGTGAAGGCGCTCGATCAGGTCACACTCAATCTTCATGCAGGCGAGGTGACCGCGCTGATCGGCGAGAATGGCGCGGGAAAATCCACCGTCGTCAAGACCCTGACCGGCATCTACCAGCCCGATGGCGGGCAGATCCTGCTCGATGGCCAACCGGTTTCCTTCCCGACGGCACGGGCGGCCTCCGATGCGGGCGTGACCGCGATCCATCAGGAGACGGTGCTCTTCGAGGAACTGTCGGTGGCCGAGAATATCTTCATCGGCCATGCGCCGCGCACCCGCTTCGGGCTGATCGACCGCCGCGCGATGCGGGCACGGGCGGCCGAGATCCTCGACTCCATAGGCGCCGAGATCGACCCGCAGGTAAAGCTGCGCGATCTCGGCATCGCCTCGCGCCATCTGGTGGCCATCGCCCGCGCGCTCTCTGTGGACGCCAAGGTCGTTATTATGGACGAGCCCACCGCCGCGCTCAGCCAGAAGGAGATCGAGGAGCTTTACGAGCTGGTCGAGCACCTGAAGGCGCAGGGTAAGGCCATCCTCTTCATCAGCCACAAGTTCGACGAAATCTTCCGCATCGCCGATCACTGGACGGTCTTCCGCGACGGGCAGTTCATCGGCGAGGGGCGGATGTCGGATATCACCGAAGCCCAGCTGGTGCAGCTGATGGTGGGTCGCTCGGTCGACCAGATCTATCCCAAGCGCCCTGCCCGCATCGGGCCGGAGCTGCTGAAAGTCGTGGGATATTCGCATCCGACCGAGTTCGAGGATATCAATTTCACGCTCAATCGCGGCGAGATTCTCGGCTTTTACGGGCTCGTGGGCGCGGGGCGTTCGGAATTCATGCAATCGCTCATCGGGCTTACCCGCCCCTCCAAGGGCGTGACGCGGATCGATGGCGATGTCCGCATCATCCGCTCGCCCGCTGCCGCCATCGAGGCCGGTATCGTCTATGTGCCCGAGGATCGCGGCAAACAGGGCGCGATCCTCGCCCTGCCGATCTTCCAGAATGTCACCCTGCCCTCGCTCGGGCGGCTCTCGTCGCGCGGCTTCACCCGTATGGCCGAGGAATTCGCCCTCGCGCGGCACTATACCCAGCGGCTCGATCTGCGCGCGGCCTCGCTCGACACCACGGTGGGCAGCCTCTCGGGTGGCAACCAGCAGAAGGTGGTCATCGCCAAATGGCTGGCCACCAAGCCCCGCGTCATCATCCTTGACGAGCCGACCAAGGGCATCGATATCGGTTCCAAGGCGGCGGTGCATGATTTCATGTCCGAACTGGCCGCAGAGGGGCTTTCGGTGATCATGGTCAGCTCCGAGCTACCGGAGGTTCTGGGAATGTCCGACCGCGTCATCGTCATGCGCGAGGGCCGGATCGCGGCCGAGCTGACAGGCGATGACCTGACCCCCGAAACCCTCGTGCGCCATGCCGCAGGCATCTCCGGCGCCCAGCCCAGAGGAGAAGCGGCATGAGCGTCCTGAAATCGCGCGAGGCGCTTCTGTGCGGCGCAATCATCATCTTGGTGGCGCTGGTCGCGAGCCGTTTTCCCGAGTTTATCGCGCCCGGCAATCTGCTCAATGTCTGGACCGACACCTCGCCTCTGGTCATTCTGGCACTGGGGCAGATGGTGGTGATCCTCACGCGCTGTATCGATCTGTCGGTCGCGGCCAATCTCGCGCTTACCGGTATGGTCTGCGCTATGCTCAACGTGGCCTACCCAGATCTGCCCATCGGGGTCATCGTACTCGTCGCGGTGGGTCTGGGTGCGGTGCTCGGCGCGATCAATGGGGTGCTCGTCTGGAAGCTCTCCATCCCGCCGATCGTGGTAACACTCGGGACGATGACCATTTTCCGTGGCATCATTTTCCTTCTGTCGGATGGCAAGTGGATCAATGCCTATCAGATGAGCGCCGCCTTCACCGGCCTGCCGCGCGCGCAGATCCTCGGCCTGCCTCTCTTGGGCTGGATCGGGATCGCGGTGGCGCTCGTCATGGGGCTCGTGATGACCCGCACCCCCCTCGGGCGCGCCTTCTTTGCCGTGGGTGGCAACCCGCATGCAGCCGTCTATACAGGCCTCAATGTCGGGCGCACGCAATTCACCGCCTTCACCCTTTCGGGGGCGCTGGCAGGGCTTGCGGGCTATCTGTGGATCTCGCGCTACGCGGTCGCCTATGTCGATATCGCGGGCGGGTTCGAGCTCGATGTGGTGGCGGCCTGCGTCATCGGCGGTATCTCGATCGCGGGCGGTGCGGGCACCGTGACCGGCGCGGTTCTGGGCGCGCTTTTCCTTGGCGTGATCAAGAACGCCCTGCCCGTCGCCTCGATCTCGCCCTTCTGGCAGCTTGCCATCTCGGGCGCGGCCATCCTGATCGCCGTGACCGTCAACTCGCGCTCTAGCCGAAGCAAGGGCCGGATCATCCTCAAATCGGCGGAGGCCGCGAAATGAGCATCATATCCAGCGATACCGACTATTCCCCCGCCACGGCGCCCATGACAGGCCGCCAGATCCCCGACCGCCTGCACTCGCCCGCGCAGCGCTATCTCAAAAGCTGGGAGACGCTTCTGGCCGTGGTCGCGGTGGCGATCTTCATTCTCAACGCGCTCTCCTCGCCCTATTTCCTTGATGCGTGGAACCTCTCGGATGCCACCTTCAACTTCACCGAGAAGGCGATGATCGCCTTCCCGATGGCGCTGCTGATCATCGCGGGTGAGATCGATCTCTCGGTCGCCTCCATCGTCGCGCTAGCCTCGACGATGATGGGGGTGGTGATGCAAGCGGGGTTCGGCACGCCCGCGATCGTGGCGGCCGCGCTCCTCACCGGGTTTGTCTGCGGTATCCTCAACGGTGTGCTCGTCACGCGGCTGGGCCTACCCTCCATCGTGGTGACAATCGGCACCATGAGCCTCTTCCGTGGCATCAGCTATATCGTGCTGGGCGATGGGGCGTTCCGGGGCTATCCGGCGGGGATCAGCTGGTTCGGTCAGGGCTATGCCTTCTGGGTGATCTCAGTCGAGTTGGTGATCTTCATTTTGCTGGCGGTGGCCTATGGCATCTTGTTGCACAAAACCAATTTCGGTCGCGCGGTCTATGCGGTGGGCAACAACGCCACCGCCGCGATGTTCTCGGGCATCCGCGTCGAGCGGGTGAAGATGGTGCTCTTCGTGATGACGGGGCTGATGTCGGGGCTCGCCGCGCTGTGCCTGACCGGGCGGTTGGGCTCCACCCGCCCCTCGATCGGCACGGGGATGGAACTCGAGGTGGTGACTATGGTCGTGCTTGGCGGCGTGAATATCCTCGGCGGCTCGGGCACCATTATGGGCGTGGTGCTCGCGGCCATCGTGATGGGGCTCGTGACCTTCGGGCTGGGGCTTCTCAATGTACCCGGCATCGTGATGTCGATCGTGATCGGCGCGCTCCTGATCGGCGTCATTGCGCTACCGCGCCTGTGGAAGATCTGGTCGAACCGGATCCGGAGGGCCTGATCATGGAGAAATACGCGTTCCGGATGCAGCTCAATCCGGGCTGCCTCGAAGAATACCGCAAGCGCCATGACGAGATCTGGCCCGAACTGACCGCGCTTTTGCGCGAGGCAGGGGTCCGTGACTACTCGATCCATCTCGACCCCGAGACCAATGCGCTTTTTGGTGTGATGTGGCGCGAGAGCGCCAGCGCCATGGCCCCCCTGCCCGACCATCCGGTGATGAAACGCTGGTGGGCACATATGGCCGATATCATGCAGACCCATCCCGATAACCGCCCCGTGGAGACGCCGCTCGTCGCGGTGTTCCATATGCCATGACCCCGCGCCATATCGCTGTCATCGATGTCGGCAAGACCAATGCCAAACTCGCGCTGGTCGATGCACGGAGCCTGAGCGAGCTGGCCGTTGTCACCCGCCCCAATCATGTGATAGAGGGCCCGCCCTATCGCCATATCGATCTCGAGGGTCACTGGGCCTTTTTTCTTGCCGAGCTGACACGCTTACAGTCGGAATACGGGATCGACGCGATCTCGGTCACGACCCATGGCGCAGCGGCCGTCCTTCTGGATGCGCAAGGCCAGCCCGCCTGCCCGATGCTCGATTACGAGGATCGCGGCCCCGAGGAACTGGCGGCGGATTATGAGGCGCTCCGCCCGCCTTTTGCCCGCACCGGTAGCCCGCGTCTGGGCGCGGGATTGAACCTGGGCGCTCAACTGCACTGGCTTCTGGCCCGTGATCCAGCGCTGGCGGGGCGCGTGGCCCATATCGTGACCTATCCGCAATATTGGGGGTTCCGGCTGACGGGCGAGATTGCTAGCGATGTGACCTCGCTTGGCTGCCATACCGATCTGTGGGAGCCGCAGAGGGGGCGGTTTTCGGATCTACCGGACAGGCTCGGGGTCGCCGACAAGATCGCCCCCCCGCGCCGGAGTGCCGAGGTACTGGGCCCGATCACGCCCAAGATCGCGGCCCTCACCGGTATGGCGGCAGACACACCTGTCCATTGCGGCATCCATGACAGCAACGCCTCTCTTTACCCACATCTTCTGGCCAATGAGGCGCCGTTCTCGGTTGTCTCCACAGGGACATGGGTCGTGGCGATGGCAGTCGGCAGCCAAGCTGGTGACCTCGATCCGGACCGCGATCTTCTGGTCAATGTCGATGCGCTCGGCCGGCCCGTGCCCTCGGGGCGTTATATGGGCGGTCGCGCCTATGAGCTGATCTCGCAAGAGGGCGTCGCGCCACCCACGCCCGAAGACCGCGCGGGCGTTCTGGCGCGGGACGTGCGGCTGATGCCCTCGGTCAGCGCCGATAGCGGGCCGTTCAAAGGGCGTCACCATCACTGGACATCCACGCCCCGGACCCCCGGCGAGCGGATGCTTGCCCTCTCGTGGTATCTCGCGCTCGTGACCCGCACCTGCCTTGATCTGGCGCGCGCACGCGGACCGGTCATCATCGAAGGACCCTTTGCCCGCAATGATGATTTTGCCCAGATGCTTGCGATCCTCAGCCCCGAGGGCGTGCGGATCGCGGGATCGGCCACCGGCACCAGCATAGGGGCGGCGCTTCTGGTGACCGGACCGCAGGCATTGGGGGCGATGGCATTTCCTCTCCCCGTTGCGCCGCCCACAGGCGGGCCAGCAGACGCCATGCGCCGTTACGCCGCACATTGGTCATACGAGGTAGGAGAGACGACATGCGCCTGAACGATTGCCATAATTTTCACGATTTCCGTCTGTTGGCGAAAAGACGTCTCCCGCGGCCCATCTTTGACTATATCGATGGCGGGGCCGATGACGAGGTGACCCTGCGTCGCAACAGCGCCGCTTTCGGGGCCGTGGATCTGGTGCCCAATATCCTGCGCGGGGTGGCACAGGTGGATCTGTCGACCACGGTCATGGGCCAGCGGATCGAGTTGCCGGTCTATCTCTCGCCGACCGCGCTCCAGCGCCTGTTTCACCATCAGGGCGAACGGGCGACCGCCGCTGCTGCCGAAAATTTCGGGACCATGTGCGGTGTGTCCTCACTCGGCACCGTCTCCATGGCGGAACTTGCGCAGAAACACCGGACCCCGCAGGTCTACCAGTTCTACTTCCACCGCGATCGGGCCCTCAATTCCGCGATGATGCAGGCAGCCAAGGACTGCGGGATCAAGGTGATGATGCTGACCGTCGACAGTATCACCGGCGGCAATCGCGAGCGCGACCTGCGCACGGGCTTCTCGATCCCGTTCCGGCTGACTATGGGCGGAATGGCGCAATTCGCCCTCAAGCCCGCATGGGGGATCAATTATGTCCGCAGCGAGAAATTCTCGCTCCCGCAGCTCGACCAGCATATCGACATGAAGGGCGACAGCCTGACCATCGGGCGCTATTTCACCGAGATGCTCGACCCTTCGATGGATTGGGACGATGTGGCGCGGATGGTGGCCGAATGGGGCGGGCCGTTCTGCCTCAAGGGGGTGATGAGCGTCGAGGCTGCGCGCCGTGCCGCCGATATCGGCTGTGCGGGGATCGTGCTCTCGAACCATGGCGGCCGCCAGCTCGATGGCTCGCGCACGGGCTTCGACCAGCTCGAGGAGATCGTGCAGGCGGTGGGTGACCGGATCGATGTGATGATCGATGGCGGCGTGCAGCGCGGCACCCATGTGCTCAAAGCGCTCGCCTTGGGGGCCAAGGCGGTGGGGCTGGGGCGGGCCTATCTGTTTCCGCTCGCCGCCGCCGGCCAACCGGGGATCGAACGCATGCTCTCGCGCATGCGCGACGAAATCATCCGTGACATGCAGCTCATGGGCTGCGCCAGCCTCTCCGAGCTCCGGCCGGAGATGATCCGGAAGCGTGCCAGCCTGCCTTAGGTGGATCATGCGGTGCGCGTGATGGCGTCCGATCCTTTGGCATGGGGTCAGCCCATGCGGCATGCATCGGGTCAAGCCCTTCGCGACGGCCGCAGGCTTCCCGCAGCGTCGTTCGTGCAAAGAGATCTTAGGCAGAGCGTTGCTGTCCGCGATCTCTTCAGGTCTGGACGGGGGAAGACCTCAGCGGTTTGCAAGCTCCGCATTGATGCCCGCCATGTCGCCTTCGAGCCGCTCAAAGGTCTCGGGCAGGTCCAGCTCACCGACGATCAGCTGCGACATCCGCTGCACGATTGCCGCCTGCACCGCCTGAATCCCCGGGAAGGCCGACCAGGCGCGGATCTCGGGCGTGACCTGTGGCGCATTGCGCACAAACACCTCCATCGCGGCCTTGGCGCTCGGATCGTCAATCTGATAGTGAAGGTCCCTGATCTGTGCTCCCGGAATAACGATGAAGCGCTCGGCCAGCTCGCGCACCACCTTCTCGGAACCAAGGAACTCGACGAGCCGCGCCACCGCTTCCGGATGTTTTGTCGTGTTGAAGGCGGCAAGGAACGTCCCGCCCGGCATCGGGATGCAACCGCCCTCGCCGCAGGGCGCGTCGAGCACCGTCCATTCGAAATCCTGACCGATCTTGGTCTGGAACGGGTTCACCATCCAGTTGCCCGCAAAATAGGTGGCGACATTCGCATCGATGAATTCATCGCCCATATTCTTGTAGCGCGAACCGCCCGCCGCCCCCCACATCTCGCGCGGGAAAGCGCCCGACTGGGTCCAGCTGTAGAGATCGGTGATATAGGCCTTGGCCGCCGCATCGGGGAAGACGATCTTGCCATCCTTGACGAAATGCGCGCCGTAGGAGAAGGCCGGGCCTGTGAAGCGGTGTCCCGAGCGGTCCATCGTGAAGGGAATATCGATCCCCGTAGCTTTTGCTACGCGCTGCGACGCCTCGACGATATCCTCGAGCGTGGCCCCCCTTGCGGGCAGCGGTTCGCCCGCCTGATCCCAGAGCGTCTTGTTGATGAAGGGCAGGTTGAGCGTCTGCGAGAGCATGAAGCCACCGATCTTGTCCTTTGGCGCATCGGGCGTCTTCAGCAGATCGAGGCTCGCGCCATGCAGGGCCGCAAACCCGTCGGGGTCCTTCATATAAGGCCTGAGATCGAGCGTGTAGCGCATCAGCCCGTGATCGGCGATCTTGGCCAGATCCGGCCCCTGCCCCACCGCAAGCTGCAAGGGCAGCTGCTCGACGAGCTGCGCATAGCCTGCGGTGATGAAATCGACATCGATATCAGGGTTCTCAGCCTCGAATTCCTCCACCAGCTCCTGCATCCGCGCGATATAGGCGGGGTCGTCATCGGTAAAGGCAAAGCTGATCTTGTCTTGCGCAAAGGCCGCGCCTGCGGCCAGCGCAAGAAGACTTGCGGTTGTAATGATCTTGAACATGGGTCTCCTCCCTATTTTGCGCAATCTTTTGCGCTTTTGTCTTTGCCGTCGAGAAAAATGCCCCAACGCTCCTCCGAAAGACTTCTAGACATTCTGTCAGCTCTATGCCTAAGTCAACAATATTGAGCCGATTTGGCTTGTGTTAAGGCAATATTTGGGAGGTAGAGCCTTGATCACGACCGCAAACAGCCCCACGCTGTCCGCATCAATTCATAAGAAAACTTTTGCGCAAAATACCACGCAAACCGTCTGGTGGCCGCTCGGGGAGGGCGAATCGATCAATCGGTGGTTACTGACCCCCGCCGAGGCCGAGCTCTATCACGGCGTGGCGCGCCCCCATCCCGATCAGGTGGATTACCGCTTCGTCAATGGCTGGGTCGCGACCGGCGATCTGCCCTGCCGCGAAGCCTTTCGCACGATGTTGCCCGATCTGGCACCGGTGCCGCCCGCATCCGAAACCTTTACCGAGGTCTATTTCGGAGGCGAAAACCCACGGGTCGATTTCTCGACCTTCTGCTTCGAGCCCACGCGGATCGCGCGCTTTGCCCGCGCCCGTCTCGAAAGCCCTGTGGCGCAAGCCGTCACGCTCGAACTCGAGACCTGCGGCGTGCTCCATCTGTGGTGCGATGGCACGCTTGTGGCCACCCATGCGCCGCTCGATCGCAACATCCCCCATCGCGCCCGCGTCACGCTCGATCTGGGCGCGGGGGCGCATGAGCTGGTAATGCGGCTCGAGGATCTGCACGAGCGCGACACCAGCTGCTTCTTCCGGCTCGGGCTTGTCGCGGGGGCGGATCTGCGCGCGGGGGTCGAGGCCGAGGTCGATCCGGCGCGGCTCAGGGATGTCGAGGCGACGCTGGCCGCGCTGCGCACGACAAAGCTCTTCCATCTCGAGGGGCAGCTCTGCGTCACCTGCGATCATACCCCCGCAGCCCCCGTCGAAATCACCCTGCATGATGGCAGTTTTGCCGATGCCAGCACCACGATGAACGTGCTGGCCGACCGCCTTCCTCTGGCCGCGCCTGTGCGCTTCATCATCGCACGGGCGGGCGAGATCCATCCGCTTTTCGATGTGGCAGGCATCGCACCGGGCTGCTACGGGCTGGCCTTCAGCGCGCAGGTGGGCGATGTGCGGCTCGACCACGCGCTCGGCACCACGATCATGGGCGAGATCACGCGGCTCGAGGGCGCCGATCTCGCCACGCGCAAGGCGAAGGCGCGGGCGCGCATCTTGCGCGAGGCAGGCGGCAGCATCTCGCGCGGGCTTTTGCTCTTGCGCGAGGGGGGCGCGGCCTCCGAGATCGAGGCGATCTTTGCGCATACGATGCAGGCCATCGACCGCCGCCATGATTGCGCCGATTTCTGGCTTCTGCCGCTGATCTGGGCCTATCGCGACCATGCCGGAACGGTGCTGCCCGAGGCGCTCTGGGCGCGGGTGCGCCAGTCGATCCTGGGATTCCGCTACTGGCTCGACGAGCCGGGCAATGATGTGATGTGGTTCTGGAGCGAGAACCACGCCTTCTCCTTCCATGTGGCGCAATACCTCGCGGGCGAGACCTTCCCCGACGAGATCTTCCCGGGCAGTGGGCGCACGGGGCGCGAGCAGAAAGCCCGCGCCGAAGCACGACTCCAGCGCTGGTTTGCCTCTGTCGAGGAGCACGGTCTGGCCGAATGGAACTCGTCTTGCTACTATCCGATCGATCTTCTGGGCCTTTTCACGCTGCGCGAATGCTGCCCCGATGCGGGTCTGCGCGCCCGTGCCGATGCGCTGATCGACCGCATCTTCGTGATGTGCGCGCTCCATTGTGTCGAGGGAATGCCGGTGGGCACGCAGGGGCGCGTCTACGAGAAGGAGCTCTTCGCGGGGCCTGCGACCGAGCTTGGCGCGGTGGCGGCCATCGCCTTTGGCGGCATCTGGTGCCCGGGCCACGAGCGGGCGGCAGCCCTCTTTGCGCTCTCCGATTATGTGCCGCCTGCGGCCTGCGCAGGGCTTGCGGATCTGGGCGGACACGAGACGCTGGTAGCGCGATACACGCAGGGGCTTGACGACACCGCCAAGCTCGTCTTGTGGAAATCGCGCGATGTGCAGCTTTCATCCGTCACCGGCCATCGCACCGGCGATCCGGGCCATCAGCAACATGTGAGCGAGGTGCAGTTTGCCGCCCATCCGCTGGCCCGCAGCTGGATCAGCCATCCGGGCGAGTTGAAAGTCTGGGGCGGAGGGCGGCCCTCCTACTGGATGGCCAATGGAACCGTGCCGCGCGTCTGTCAGGAGGGGCCGGTGGCGGCGCTTGTCTATGATCTCGACCGCCATGCCCATCCGGTGCGCTTCACCCATGTTTTCGCGCCGGTCGAACTTCTGGACGAGTGCCGGCTCGAGGGGCAATGGCTTTTCGAGCGCTCGGGCGAGGGCTATGCGGCGATCTGGTCTTCGGCCCCGCTCGAGGCGCTCGAGACGGGCCTCTACCGCCATCAGGAATGGCGCAATCACGCGGCGCAGGCGGGCTGGCTCGTCTTTGCCGGATCAAAGGCGACGCATGGAACGTTTGGGCGGTTCATCGCCGCGGCCCGCGCGCTCGCGCCCGAATTCGATACGGGGGCGCTGCGGCTCGACTGGCAGCATGACGGACATCGCTATGCGGCGGATTTTGCCATGGGCGCGCTTCGCGACGGGGCGGCCTTGCCCTTCTCTCCCCTCTCCCTTGTGCCCCATGTCGGTTTCGACGGGGCGCCCCTCACGCCTCTGGAGGTATGAATGACCCTCGATACAGCCCTCGATCTGCGTCGCGCCATTGCCGCGCTTTCCACCGGTTTCCGCCGTCTCAAGGGCATCGGCGACGAAGGGATGGACGCCGGTGACGAGATCGATTTCGACGAATGGGACTGGGAGGTTGGCGTCGGGCTCTATGGCGAGTTCCGTCGCGCCGAAGCCGAGGGCGACACGGCCGCTCTGGCGCGGCTCGCGCGCTGGTATGACCGCCAGATCGCGCGCGGATTGCCGCGCCGACAGGTCAACTCGACCGCCCCCATGCTGGCTCTGGCGCTTCTGGCCGAGAGGCTGGGCCCCGAAGAGGGGCGCGAGGACTGGCGCGGCCTCATCCACGATTGGGCCGCGTGGCTCCACACCACCATGCCCAAGACCGAGGAAGGCGGCTACCAGCATACCGTCAAGGAGCGCGAAAATGACGGCCAGCTCTGGGATGACACGCTCGTTATGGCCGTGCTCTTTGTGGCGCAGGCGGGGCGGATGTTCGGGCGGCGCGACTGGATCGAGGATGCTCATTATCAATACCTGACCCATGTCAGGTTTCTGGGCGACCGCGAGACAGGGCTCTTTTTCCATGGCTGGACCTTCGAGGGGCGGCATAACTATGCGCGGGCCCTCTGGGCGCGCGGCAATGCCTGGGTCACGATCGCGATCCCCGAGCTCTTCCGCATTTGCCCGCCCGAAGGGGCGATCGCGCACTATTTGCGCGAGGTCTATCTGACACAGGTGCGGGCCCTGCGCGCGCTGCAAAACCCCGAAGGGCTCTTCCATACGCTCCTCGACGATCCGGCAAGCCCCGTCGAGGCCTCGGGCACGGCGGGCATCGCCTATGGCGTGCTTGCGGGGCTGCGCGAGGGGCTGATCGGGCCCGAATATGGCGACATCGTCACCCGCGCCCTGCCCGCCCTGATCGGACGGATCGACGAGGCGGGCTTCCTTAACGATGTGTCCGACGGGACACCAATGGGCGAGACACTCGAATTCTACCGGCAGATCCCCAATCTGCCCACACCTTACGGACAGGCGCTGGGAAGCCTGTTCTTGATGGAATACGACCGCGCCGTCTGATCGGGAACACGATCTGCGGCGCATCCTTTGGGAGGAGGAAAACATGGCGTCTATCCAATTGAAAAGGCTCACCAAAGCCTATGGCGGGCTCGAAGTCATCCACGGCATCGACCTGCAGATCGACGAAGGGGAGTTCGTCGCGCTGGTGGGGCCTTCGGGCTGTGGCAAATCGACGATGCTGCGCATGATCGCGGGGCTCGAGACCATCTCGAAGGGCGAGTTGCGCTTTGATGAGGAGGTGGTCAACCGCCTCACCCCGACCGAACGCGGCATCTCGATGGTGTTCCAGTCCTATGCGCTCTATCCGCATCTGAGCGTGCGCAAGAACCTCTCCTTCGGGCTCGAGAACCTGCGTATGCCACGGCCCGAGATCGAGGCACGGATCGCGGAGGCCACGCGGATGCTCGAGCTGGGCCCCTATCTCGACCGCAAGCCCAAGGCGCTTTCGGGCGGGCAGCGGCAAAGGGTTGCGATCGGGCGCGCCATCGTGCGCCAGCCGCGGGTGTTCCTCTTTGACGAGCCCCTCTCCAATCTCGATGCGAAGCTGCGCGTGCAGACCCGTGGCGAGATCAGCCGCCTGCACCAGCAACTCGGCACCACGATGATCTATGTGACCCACGATCAGGTCGAGGCGATGACAATGGCGCAGAAGATCGTGGTGATGAATGGCGGGCGGGTCGAGCAGGTGGGCCGCCCGCTCGATCTCTTCGAGCGCCCCGCAAATCTGTTTGTGGCAGGCTTCATCGGCAGCCCGCGGATGAACCTCTATCCGGGCGAGGTCACGGCGCTGTCGCCCGAGGGCGCGCGCATCACCACCCGCGAGACCGGCGGCCTTACCCTGCCTCTGGGCGGCGTCGAGGCAGGACGCGCGGTGACGCTCGGCATCCGGCCCTCGCATTTCGAGGTGGGGGTCACGGGCCCCGACGCGCTCGATCTGGTCATCGATCGCGCCGAGAGCTTGGGCCACGAGACCTATCTGCACGGGCGGCTCAACGGGGCGGAGAGCCTCTCGATCCTGCATGTGCAAAACCATTTCGAGGCCCGTACAGGCGATGTCATCCGCGTGCGGCCGCAAGCGGGGCATGTCCATCTTTTCGATACCGAAAGTGGTCTGCGGCTGGGGGCGGCATAATGGCGCGCTCCACCACGTCCCCCGCCACACTCAAAACCGATGCTTCCGAACCTACGCCCCCCGTCCAGCCCTTGTCCGAGGCAGGCACATGGCTCATGCGCGCCGTTGAATGGCCCTTTGCCGCGCTCCAGAGCCGCATCGGGCCCAAGCGCATGCCCTATGTGTTCGTTGCACCGAATATGGCTCTCTTCGCGATCTTTGTTTTTGTGCCAGTGTTGCTGGCTATCGGCTATGCCTTCACCGGCGGCACCAATCTGCTTTTATGGGAACGGCCCTATGTGGGCTTCGAGAATTTCGCGCAGCTTTTTGATTGCGAAAGCTATCTCGCGCCCGCCACCTGCCAGCTCGACCTGTTCTGGACCGCGGTCTTCAACACGCTCTGGTACACCGCCTTCAACGCGACCGGCACGCTGGTCGTGGCGCTGATCACCGCGCTGGTTCTCAACCGGTTGACCCGCGGCAAGGCTTTCTTCCGCGCGGTCTTCTTCTATCCGGTCCTCCTATCGCCGGTGGTGGTGGCATTGGTGTGGAAGTGGTTTCTGGCGCGTAACGGGCTTTTGAACGCGATGCTTGCCGATCTGCTGGGGACGCAGGTGATCTTTTTCCTCGAGGTGCTCTGGTCACGCTTCTGGGTGATCTATGTCTCGATCTGGTTCCATATGGGCTTTTATACGCTGATCATCCTCGCGGGGCTTCAGGCCATCCCGCGCGATATCTACGAAGCCGCCAGGATCGACGGCACCTCCCGCTGGCGGCAGTTCTGGCGGCTGACGCTGCCGCTTCTCTTTCCCAACCTTCTGGTGGTGATGGTGCTTCTGCTGATCCGCAGCGTGCAGGTCTTCGACGAGGCATGGGTGCTCACCGATGGCGGCGGGCCGGGCACGGCCAATACTTTCGTTGTGCAATTCATATACGAGACCGCCTTTGCCACCGATGTGCGGCTCTACGGGCTGGCCTCTGCGGCCTCGGTGCTGATGGGGCTCGCGCTTCTGGTGCTGACGCTCCTGCAGCTCTGGCTCGGCAAGAAAATGGAGAACTGAGATGCTCGCTTTCCTCACCCGCACCCGTACCAAAGGGCGTATGGATATCACCGATATCCTCTCCTATCTGTGGCTGATCCTCGGCACGCTGGTGATCGCCATTCCGATCGGCTGGGCCCTCCTGTCCTCGTTCAAACCGCCTGCCGAGATCAACAGCTTCCCGCCGACGCTGCTGCCATATGCCGCCGAGACGGTCACGGTCGAAGGGCAGGATGTGCCCCTGCCCGCCTATATCATGGGAGAGGGCGAGGCCGCACGGGTCGTGGGGCTTGTGCGCCGGATCGGGCTCAAGGCCACGGTGATCGACCCAGCCCAGCCCGATACCCGCCTGAGCGTGCCCGCAGAGGCGCTGCGCAAACAGACCGAGATCGCGCCGCAATGGTCGAACTATACCGAGCCACTCGAGCGCTTCGCCTTTGCGACCTATCTGCACAACTCGGTCTTCGTGACGGTGGTGGCGACGGTGCTCACGCTCCTGCTGAACTCGATGGCGGCCTTCGCGCTCTCGAAATACCGCTTCCGCGGCTCCACCACGATTTTCGTGCTGATCCTGTCGACGCTGATGCTGCCGCTTTCGGTGATCATGGTGCCAGCCTTCATGGTGATCGTGGGGCTCAATCTTGCCGACAACCTCTGGGGCGTGATCCTCTCAACGGTGGCCACCCCCACCGGCGTGTTCCTTCTGCGTCAATATATGCTGACCATCCCCGATGACCTGATCGAGGCGGCCCGCGTCGATGCGGCCTCCGAGTTCCGCATCTACTGGAAGATCATCCTGCCGCTCTCGGCGCCGGCGCTGGCCGTTCTGGCGATCTTCTCGGTGATTTGGCGCTGGAACGACTTCCTTTGGCCGCTCATCGTGCTGTCGAGCCCCAAGAACTACACGCTCCAACTGGGTCTCAACGCCTTTCAGGGACAGTTTACGGTCGAGTGGCACTATATCCTCGCCATGACCGTTGTGGCACTCCTGCCGGTGACGATCATATTCCTCTTCCTGCAGAAATACGTTACCGAAGGCGTTGCCAATTCCGGAGTGAAGTGAATGAGCCTGAAGAAGATCGCGGAAGTCGCGGGCGTCTCCGTCAGCACCGTCAGCCGCGCGCTCAGCGGCCATGACCGGATCTCCGACGAGAAGCGGCGCGACATTCTCGAGATCGCGCGGGCGCAGGGCTATATCGACACCCGCGTCCGCCGCGCCTCGCAGGCGGGGTTGCAATCCATCGTGCTGGCGATCCCAGAGGCGATGCTGCGCCCCTCGGAGACCAATTTCACCTCATGGCGGATTTTGGAGAAGCTGCGCGCCGAATGCGAGGCGCGCGGCGTGCGTCTCGATCCGGTGCTCAGCCCCGGCGAGACGCTCGACCCCGATCTGGTGATGGCGGGGATCGCGGCCTCCGATGCCGAGGCGATCGTGATCCATTTCGA
This sequence comes from Thioclava sp. 'Guangxiensis', assembly GCF_045348365.1. Lineage (NCBI taxonomy): Bacteria > Pseudomonadati > Pseudomonadota > Alphaproteobacteria > Rhodobacterales > Paracoccaceae > Thioclava > Thioclava sp. 'Guangxiensis'. Next base: position 140,837 of record NZ_CP155825.1, read on the forward strand.
CGAGAACCCCCTGCTTCTCGACCGGCTGGCCGCGCAGGAGCGGCCTTCGGTGCTCCTTTTCGGCCTCGATCCGACGTCACGGGTGAGTTCGGTGGGCATCGGCAATACCTATGCCACAGCCCTCGGCGCACGCCATCTCCTCGATTTGGGGCATCGCGAGATCCTCTGTGTCTCGTGGTCGGGTCGCTTCACGATCCGCCGCCGCGAGGCGGGCTTTCGGGAGGCGCTGCGCGATCATGGCATTGCCGCGCCCGAGGACCGGATATTGCGGCTTTCGGGCTTTGCGCCCGATATCGTGGCGCGGGAGATGGGCGCGTGGATTGCAGCGCAAGGCGGGCGGATGCCGGTCACGGCGATGCTGTGCCTGTCGGACAATATCGCGCTCGGGGTGATGAAAGCCTTGCAGGACCACGGGCTGCGCGTCCCCGAGGATGTCTCGGTCATGGGGTTTGACGACAGTTTTGCAGGCCAGATGTCGCAGCCGCCGCTCACCTCGATCCACCCGCCGCTCGACGAGATCGCGGTGACCGCGCTCGACGAGCTGGAGCTGGCACTGCGCCGCAAGAACGGCTTTCTGGCGCGGCGGATCGAATTGGGCTGCCAGCTTACGCAGCGCGGCAGCTGCGCCCCCCCGAGGGAGGCGCGCTAGAAGCTAGCGCGCGAGCCAGCCGCCATCGACATTGAGGATCGCCCCCGTCACATAGCGCGCGGCGGGCGAGCACAGATAGGCCGCCGTGCCCGCGATATCCTCGGGCGCGCCCCAGCGCCCTGCGGGGATGCGCTCCAGAATAGCACGCGAACGGGCAGGGTCGTCGCGCAGCGCCTCGGTGTTATTGGTCGCGATATAGCCTGGCGCGATGGCATTGACGGTAATGCCATGCGGTGCCCATTCATTGGCAAGGATCTTGGTCAGCCCCGCCACCGCATGTTTGGACGCGGTATAGGAGGGCACGCGGATACCTCCCTGGAACGACAGGAGCGAGGCGATATTGACGATCGCGCCCTGCCCGCCCTGCGCGATCAGTGCCCGCCCGAAGGCCTGACAAGTGAAAAAGAGCGCCTTTGCATTCACATCCATCACCGCATCCCAATCCTCCTCCGGGAAACCGACGCTGTCGGCGCGGCGGATGATGCCCGCATTATTGACCAGAAGGCTGTATTCGGCCCCCGCAAACACATCGCGCGCGGCAAAGGGATCGGCGAAATCGAGACGGAGGTCGGAGGCCCTGCCCCCCGCCGCCCCGATCAGCGCCACCGTCTCGGCGCAGCTGCGCCGCCCCGCGCAGGTGACATCCGCCCCCTGCCCCGCCAAGGCCACCGCGATGGCCTGGCCGATGCCGGTATTGGCGCCTGTGACCAGCGCCTTCTGCCCGTCGAGGGAAAACAGCCCCGACATCAGCGCAGATCTCCGGGTTGGATGAAGTCCATATCGGTATAATCGACATTATCGCCCGCCATCGCCCAGATGAAGGTATAGGCGCCAATCCCCGCGCCCGAATGGATCGACCAGGGCGGCGAGATCGCGGCCTCCTCATTGGCCACGAAGAGATGGCGGGTCTCCTCGGGCGCGCCCATCAGATGCAGCACGCGCGCTTCGGGCGCCATCCCCCAATAGAGATAGGCCTCCATCCGGCGGTCATGGATATGGCTGGGGATCGTGTTCCAGACCGAGCCCTCGATCAGCGACGTATAGCCGAGGATCAGCTGGCAGCTCTCCATTACCTGCGGATGGATGAACTGCTTGATGATGCGCTTGTTCGAGCTGGCCGCATCGCCCATGGCGACTTCCTTGCAGTCGGCCAGCGTCACGAGGCGCGAGGGGCAGGCCCTATGCGCGGGGCAGGAGGTGATATAGAACCGCCCCTCCCCCTCGAAGGTCACAGGCCCGCTGCCCATCCCGAGATAGAGCACATCGCCCTGCGCCATCTCGTAGGTCTCGCCGCCCGCGTGCACGATCCCCGCCCCGCCGATATTGACGATGCCCATCTCGCGGCGGTCGAGGAAGGAAGGGGTTTTGGTCTCGGGCACATGATCGAGTGTAAGGGGCGCGCCCTGAGGCACCGCTGCCCCCAGCACGAAGCGGTCGTAATGGGTGTAGATCAGACGGATCTCGCCCGGAGCAAAGAGCCCCTGCCCCAGAAAGGCCGCACGCAGCCCCTCTGTATCCATGGTCTTGGCATGATCGGGATGGACGCCATGACGTGTTTCGACGCTCAGCATTGCAAGATATCTCCTTGGGATAGTGGTTCGGCCTCAGAGGAGCCCGAAGAGCCGCGGCAGGGTCATCGTCAGTGCGGGCACATAGGTGACCAGGAGCAGCAGGGTGAAGAGAAGCACATAGAAGGGTCCGAGGACCGGAATGATCCGCTCGACCCTTTCCTGTGCGACGGCGGCCCCGACAAAGAGGCCAGTGCCCACCGGCGGGGTGATCGTGCCGATCGCGAGATTGAACACGAGGATGATCCCGAAATGGGTGGGGTCATAGCCCACCTTCTGCACGATCGGCAGCAGGATCGGGGTAAAGATCAGGATGGCGGGGCCGATATCCATGAAACAGCCCACCACGAGGAGGATGAGATTGATGATCAGCATCACCACCAGAGGGTTGTCGCTGACCCCGAGGATCAGCGCCGAGATCGCCGCCGGAATGCCGGTAAAGGCCATGGCAAAGCTCAGTGCCGCCGAGGCCGCCAGCAAAAGCATGATCGTGCCGGTGATCTGCGTGGTCTCGATGAGGAACCTCGGCACATCGCGGAGCCGCACCGTGCGGTGGATGACCAGCGCCAGAAGGAGCGTGTAGAGCACCGCGATCCCCGAGGCTTCGACCGCGGTGAAGATGCCGCAGGTGATACCGCCGATCACGAGGACGATCAGCATAAGGCTAGGCGCGGCCGCCCATGTGATCCGCCTTGCCGCCGCCCAGCCCGGAAAGCCGGTGTGGCCATAGCCACGCTTGCGCGCGATGATGGCCGTCACCACCATGAGCCCCAGCCCCCACAGGAGCCCCGCAACCGCACCGCCGATAAACAGCGCCGAGATCGAGGTGCCGCCAGAGACGAGCGAATAGATGATAAAGGCCGTGGTCGGCGGGATCAGCATCCCCGTCGGCGCAGAGACGATGTTGATCGCGGCGGCAAAGCGGTTGTCATAGCCCTCCTTGCGGCTCATGGGCACCATCACCCCCCCGATCGAGGTGGATGCGGCGATGGCCGAGCCCGAGATACAGCCGAAGAGCATATTGCCCGCGATATTGGTCTGTGCGAGCGCCCCCGGCACACGCCCCGAGATCAGCTTCGCGAAATCGACGAGCCGCACCGCAATACCTCCCGAATTCATCATGACCCCGGAGAGGATGAAGAAGGGCACGGCCAGGAGCGAGAAACTGTCGAGGCTCGCCATCATCTTCTGCGCCGCCGTGAAAAGCGCCATATCGAGCGGCACCGCCAGCATGACCGCCGCCAGCGCCGCCGCCACGATCGCAACCGCAAGCGGGACCCCGAGGATCGAGAGCATCCCGAAGACGCCCAGCAATATCAGACTTGCCTGTCCAGCCATGTCAGTCTCCCACGCTCAGGGCATGCTCTATCGGGTCAGTCTCGCGGGCGGCTCTGCGACGGGCGAGATCAAGAAGATTGAGGGCGCTGTAGAGCACGATCAGCGCGCCGCTTACCGGCAGCGCCGCATAGACTGCCCCCATCGGCAGTCGCAGCACCGCACTCGTCTGGCCCGAGGCAATCTGCACCCCGTGCCAGCCGCCCCAACCCAGCACCATCGCACCGAAGATCATGAGCGAAAGCGGCCCGAGGGCGGCAAACCAGACCCGCGCGCGCGCAGGCACGAGTGCCGGCAACAGATCGATGGCCATATGCGCACCCCGCCCCGTCGCAAGCGCGGCACCAAGAAGCGAGAGCCAGATCACCCCGTAGCGCAGGAGTTCCTCAGAGAAGGTCGAGGGATCGCCCAGCACATAGCGGCTGAAGACCTGCCAGGCGAGAATGGCCACCATCCCCGCCAGAAGCCCGCAACAAAAGGTGCCGATCAGGAGATCGAGGACCCTGCGCAGGGCCGCTGTTGCCGCCCCCATCTTCACTGCCCCGCCAGCGCGCGGATCTTTTCGACTAGCGCCTGTTTCTCGGGGGTCTCCGAGAGCGCGTCATACATGGGTTGCACCGCCTTCTGGAAGGCCGCGACATCGGGATGGGTATAGGTGACGCCGAAACTCTCGGCGGCGGTCTTCTTCTCGGCCTCGGTAGCCTGCGTCCAGGCCTCCTTCTGGAAGGCCGTGCTCTCGCGAGCAGCCTCGCGCACCGCCACCCTCTCTTCGGGGGTCAGGCGCTCGAGCGCCGCCGTCGAGATCAGCACGATATCGGGGATGCGGGTATGCATGTCATAGCTATAGTATTTTGCCACCTCGCCATGACGCGCGACCGTGAGGGCATATTCGTTATTCTCGGCGCCATCGAGCACGCCCTGCTGGATCGAGGTATAGACCTCGCTCTGATCCATCGCGATGGGGGCGGCCCCCAGCATCTTGACCATCTCGATGGAGGTCGGGCTCTGCATCACGCGGATCTTGAGACCCTTGAGATCCGCAACCGTCTCCACCGGTTTGCTGGCCGTATAGAAGCTGCGCGCACCCGAGTCGTAATAGGTGAGGCCCACCATCCCCTGCCCCTCGGTCGAGGCATAAACGGGGCCCATGATCGCGTCATCCTCCATCGCACGGTAGAAATGCGCGGTATCATCGAAGAGATAGGGCATCGAGAAAGCCCCGTAGATCGGCGAGAAGCTCTCCATCAGCCCGCCCGAAACCTTGGTCATATCGAGAAGTCCGCCCTGCACCATCTCGACAAGCTCGCGCTCGCCGCCAAGCTGGCCATCGGGGAAAAAGGTCACCGTGACCTCGCCGCCCGTCTTCTCGGCCACCAGATCGCCGAATTTGGTCATCGCCTCCTTGGTGGGGGTCGCATTGCTGGCATAGCCGAAACGCAAGGTCTCGGCCTGAACGGCCCCCGCCATCAGCGCCAAAAGCGCCGCTCCCATCATCAGTCCCTTCATGGCTCTCCTCCCTAAGATCCAATGAAATCAGATATATCCGCGTAAATATTCACTCAGGCAGAACATCGCCATCGCCTGCCCATAGGGCATCGAGGTGCGCGGGATCTGCCGGTAATAGTCGAGATCGCTCCCCATCGCGGTCCCGAAGGACACATCGCGCAACTCTCCCTCGGGCGAGATCCGCCCGATCACCGCCCGCACCGCCCGCTCGGCCGTCTGCGCATAGTCGGGCGGCAGAAGCCGCAGCCGCACCGCCTTGAGAAGCCCATAACCGAAGCCCGCCGCAGCCGAGGCTTCCTCGTAGCTTTCGGGATCATCGAGAAGCGTGTGCCAGAGCCCGCTTTCGGCCTGCATCGCGCGCAGCGCCTGTGCCTGCCGCGCAAGGATCATCACCAGATGACGGCGCAGCGGATCACCCTCGGGCAGGCGCAGCATCTCGATGAATTCGGGGATCGCGATGGTGATCCAGCTATTGCCCCGCGCCCAGAGCGCACGGGCGAAGTTGTGATTGCCCTCCGAGGTCCAGCCGTGGAACCACAGTCCCGTCTGCGTATCCATCAGATATTGGGCATGGACGAGAAACTGGTATTTGGCCTCCTCGATATACTCGGGCCGCCCCAGAACCTGCCCGATCCGCGCCAGCGGCAGGACCGACATCATCAGCGTGTCATCCCACATCTGCTGGTCGTTGACCGAGTTATAGACGATATGCTGGAGCCCGCCGACCCGTGTGCGCGGCATCTCGTACATCACCCACTCGGCCCATTCCTCGAGATAGGGGACCCATCTGGGATCGCGATCCTGCGCATATAGCTCGGCCATGGTGAGGAACGGCGCGACCGTATTGATGTTCTTGGTGGGCGTGCCCTCGGCCAGCCGCGCGTCGAACCAGTCACGGATGATCTGCATAGCCCGCGCCTGCCCGGTCAGTTGGGCGTAGCGGAAAAGCCCGTAAAGCCCGATTCCGTGGGTCCATTCCCAGCCTGCCCAGCCCTTGGTATCGATCACACGGCCATCCTCGAGGCGCAGCAGGAACTCGCCCGTACGGTCCTCGATCGAGATCAGGTTCTCGGTCAGGCGGTCGATCAGCTCGCAGACCTCCTCGCGCGGCATGAACCGCTCTTTTTGTCGCAGCAACGGGTGCATAACGATGTCTCCTCCTCCTAACGCCCCATCCTTTATTTTTATGGAACGCTATTCCGTAAATTAAGGAAACATAGTTCATATCCAGATTCAAGAAAAATAAAACACCAATCCATTTTTATAATTCGCATAAACAACAGTATCTTACGATGCCGTATGAGTGATTGACATTCGTATGTAACTTTTTCAGAATGCAGTTTCATAATAATAGGAATGGCTGGATGGACGAAAAAGCGCAGAAATCCGACAATGTCGCCTCGGTGCTGAAGGTGTTCGCGGTGCTCGAGACGCTCTCGCAGGACCGACAGGCCAGTCTGGCCACGATCGCGCAACATGCGATGACCTCGAAGAGCACGACCCACAGGCTTCTGCAGACCATGGTCGATCTGGGCTATGTGAGCCAGGACCCCGAGACTGAACGCTACGGGCTTACCATGAAGCTCTTCTCGGTCGCGGCGCGGGCTCTCAAACAGGAGAGCGATCTCCTGCAGGTCGCCGACCGGGCCATGGGTCAACTCTCGCGGGCCACGGGGGAGTCGATCAATCTGGGAGTGCTGGATGCGGGCGAACAGCGCGTGGTCTATATCCACGGCTATCCTTCCATGTATAACCTCGCGATGAAATGCACGACAGGCATGCGCAACCCGCTGCATTCCACCTCGCTCGGCAAGGCGCTTCTGGCCTTCCGTGACCCACAGGAAATCGCAGAACGTCTGGCGCAGATGCAGTTCGAACCCTGCGCGCCCAATACGATTGCCACGCCCGAAACCCTGCTCGAACAACTCGCGGCCGTGCGGGAGCAGGGAATTGCCGAGGAGATCGAGGAAAGCGAGGCCGGGGTGCGCTGCATGGCGGTGCCGCTCCGCAACCATCTGGGCAAGTCGGTCGGCGCGATCTCCATCGCCTTCCCGCTCTTCCGCTTCGACCCCGCACGGCGCGAGGACTATATCGCCATGCTGCGCGACGCGGGCGCGGATGTCTCGCGCGCATTGGGCTATGAGCCGGACTGACCCCTCCCCCCTCCGCGCGCGAGACGGAAACCTACGCTCGAGGCCGCGATAGCCCCTCTCTCAGGGCGCGGCCACAAGATCGTCGCCCAGAAGCGTCGCGGGGAGGTTCTGGTAGCTGACTGGGCGCAGGAAACGGCGGATCGAGAGCGTGCCGACGGAGGTTGCGCCGAAATTGGTCGAGGCCGGATAGGGCCCGCCATGGACCATGCTGTCCACCACCTCGACCCCTGTCGGGAAACCGTTGACGAGCACACGCCCCGCCTTGCGCTCGAGCACCGGCAGAAGCCCGCGCGCCAGTTCGGTATCGGCCTCTTCCATCAGGATCGTCGTGGTCAGCTGCCCCTCGAATCCCTTGGCCAGATCGCGCATCTCCTCGGCAGCGCCCACGCGCACCACAAGCCCGAGCGGCCCGAAGACCTCCTCGCTCAGCGCATGATCCTCGAGGAAGCTCCCTGCCGCGACCTCGTAGAGATTGGGGCGGGCCTCGCGGCCCGTGCTTTCGGTGGTCATCACCGGCCGGACCGAATTGCGCGCGTCAAACCGGGCCTTCCCCTCGTTATAGGCCCGCGCGATCCCTTGGGTCAGCATGGGTTGCGGGCCGATCTTGGCCAGCGCCTCGGCAGTGGCCGCGACAAAGGCATCGCCCTCGGCGCCCGCAGGCACGACCGCGATCCCCGGATTGGTGCAGAACTGCCCTGCCCCCATGCTGAGCGAGGCGGCCCATCCCGCCCCCAGCTCGCGCCCTCTGGCCGCAAGGGCCGCGGGCAGCACAAACATCGGATTGACCGAACCCAGCTCACCAAAGAACGGGATCGGCTCGGGCCGCTTGGCGCAGAGATCGAAGAGCGCGCGCCCGCCTGCCAGAGAGCCGGTAAAGCCCACCGCCTTGATATCGGGATGCTCGACAAGGGCTTGGCCCACATGGCGGTTGCCGCCCTGAATGAGGCTGAAGACCCCCGCATCGAGCCCGCAGCGCGCAATCGCCGCGGCCACCGCCTCGGCGATGATCTCGCCGGTGCCGGGATGGGCCGAATGGCCCTTTACCACCACGGGGCAGCCCGCGGCGAGGGCCGCCGCCGTATCGCCCCCCGCCGTCGAGAAGGCGAGTGGGAAATTCGAGGCGCCGAAGACCGCAACGGGGCCGATGGGGCGCTCGATCAGCCGGATCTCGGGGCGCGGCGCGGGCTTACGCTCGGGCTGGGCCGGATCGATGCGGCGGTCGAGATACTCGCCCTTGCGGATATGGGCGGCAAAGAGGCGCAGCTGGCCCGTGGTGCGGCCCCGCTCGCCCTGCAGCCGCGCTATTGGCAGGCCGGTTTCCTGCGTGCCGAGCTCGGTGATCGCCTCGGCGCGGGCCTCGATCTCCTCGGCGATGGTCTCGAGGAAAGACGCGCGGGTCTCGCGTGTGCTATAACCATAGCTCCAGAACGCCTCTTCGGCGGCCTTGCAGGCCTGATCGACAAGCGCAGGCGTGCCCACCGAGAAGCGGTGCGCCGGACCATGCGCGGGATCGGAGGCGAAGCGCTCCTCGGTGCCGATCCATGCGCCTGCAACCAGATGCTTACCATGCGGGATGAAACTCATGTGAACTCTCCGTCTCGTTAGGAATTATGGAACAGGGACAAAAGGGGCCTCACGTCCCGCCCTGACGCTGGTGGATCGGCTCCACCGTGAAGAGACCGCCCTGATAGCGGCTATTGGGATCATCGGCGGGGGGTTTGGGTCCCATCGCCTCGATCTGGGCCCGAAAGATTTCGGAGCTATCCTTGGGATGCCAGCCAATCGCCTCGGCCCCCACGCTTTCCCACCAGCCCGCCGGATTGGCCGACGCTCCCCAGATCACGGGGCAGCCGAGTTTAGGCGCGCGGAAGACACAAGCCACGAGATCCGCGAAATCATCATAGGAGAGCCATGTCGAAAGCATCCGGTGATTGGCGGGCGTCTCGAAGCACGAGCCGATCCGCACGATGGCGGTCTCGATGCCGAATTTATCGTGATACATCGAGGCAAGCGCCTCGCCGAAGCATTTGGACACGCCGTAGAGGCTGTCAGGGCGCATCGGATCGGTTGTCTTGAGCCGCTGATCCTGCTCGTAAAAGCCGATCGTGTGGTTGGAGGAGGCAAAGAGCACGCGGGTGATGCCTTCGGCCCGCGCCGCCTCGTAGAGATTGTAGAGGCCGCGGATATTGCCTTCGAGGATGGTCTCGAAATCCCCTTCGGTGGACTTACCGCCCAGATGCAGGATGCCATCACAGCCGCGCACCATCTCGCGCACGGCCTGTGCGTCATTCAGGTCGCAGAGCACAGTTTCCTCATGCGTGTCCGCATCGGTAATGGGCAGCATATCGGCCAGACGCAGGGTCTGGGCCATATCGCGCAGGCGGGGGCGCATCGCACGCCCGACCCCACCGGCCGCGCCTGTGATCAGAAGTCGTTTCAAGGTCATCTCCTTCGGAAAAAACGGACCGGCCCGCATCAGGGGGCCGGTCGGACCGCCTGTCTCAATGGAAGAGCGCGGGCAGCCAGAGCGAGAGCGCGGGAATATAGGTCACCAGCAAAAGCACCGCGAAAGCCGCCAGATAGAAGGGCCAGATCGAACGCAGCACCTGCCCGATCCCGATCCGCCCCACGGCGCAGCCCACAAACAGCACCGACCCCACAGGCGGTGTGCAAAGCCCGATCCCGAGATTGAGGATCAGGATGACACCGAAATGGATCGGGTCGATCCCGAAGGCCTGCGCCACGGGCAGGAAGATGGGCGTCGTGATCACGATCAGCGGCGACATATCCATGAAGGTGCCGAGGATCAGCAGCATCACGTTGATCAGGAGCAGGATGACGATCGGATTGTCGGAGAAGTTGTGCAGGAAGGCCACCATCTGCGCGGGCACTTTGAGATAGGCCAGAAGCCAGCCGAAACAGGCCGCACAGCCGATCACCATCAGCACCATTGCGGTGGTGCGCACGGCGGCCAGAGTAGCCTCCTTAAAATCGCGCCACGAGAGGCTGCGATAGACCAGAAGCGTCACGCCAAGCGCATAGATCACCGCGATATTGGAGCTTTCGGAGGCGGTAAAGACGCCCGAGCGCACGCCGCCGAAGATGATCGCAATCAGGATCAGGCCCGGCACGGCCGACAGGAACAGCTGCCCCAGCATCGACCAGCCCGGAAAGGTCTCGCGCGGATAGTTGCGGCGTTTGGCCACGAACCATGCCGCCGCCATCAGCGCCAGCGCCAGCACGAAGCCCGGAATGATGCCTGCGGTGAAAAGATCGGCAATGGAGAGCCGCCCCCCCGCCGCGATCGAATAGATGATCATGTTATGCGAGGGCGGGATCATCAGCGCGATGATCGAGGAGACCACTGTGATATTGACCGCATAATCCGCGCCATAGCCGCGCGCGCGCATTTGCGGAACCATCAGCCCGCCGACCGCAGAGGCATCGGCGGTGGCCGAGCCCGAGACGCCGCCGAACATCAGCGAGGCCGCGATATTCACCTGGCCCAGTCCGCCACGCAGATGCCCCACAAGGGCGGCGGCAAAGGCCACAAGCCTGCGCGCGATATCGCCGCGCACCATCAGATCGCCCGCGAAGATAAAGAAGGGGATCGCCATGAGCGAATAGACCGACACGCCGGAATTGAGCCGCTGGAAGACCACCACGGGCGGCAGGCCCATATAGGCGACGGTGGCGAGGCTTGCGGCCCCGAGGCAGAAGGCCACCGGCGTGCCGATCAGAAGAAGGAAGACGAAGCTTCCGAAGAGAATAACGAGTTCCATGGATTACTCCTCGAGCGCATCGTCGCCGAAGCGGACGGTTGGCAGGCCCGCGCAGCGGCGCAGGATGCGTTCGACACAGAAGAGGGCCAGAAGGACACCACCACCGATCAGCGGCGCGAAATCCCATGCCCGCGAGAGACCCAGCGTGGGCATGACGTTTTTGGCGACCTTGGAGGCAAGTTCCCAGCCATAATAGGCCATACCGACCCCGAAGGCCCCCACCACGAGTTCCGACAGCGTGAAGAGGATCGGTTTGAGCCAGCCCGGCAGGATATAGAGCAGGACATCGAAAGAGAGGTGATAGCCTTCGCGGATGCCCACGGCGGCGCCAAGAAAGATGAACCATCCCATAATCAGCACCGATCCGGGTTCCGCCCACTGAAGCGAGAAGCCCAGGAGATAGCGGCACACCACCTGCATGAAGACCATCGCCGTCATCAGCACGAGTCCCGTGCCAGCCACCCACAGGGCGGCGGTCCCGATCCAGCCGGTGAGGATGGCCAGGCGAAGCATCGCCTGGCGGTAGGAAGAGGCCGCCCGCCCATGGGGTTCCGAGCGGGAGTGGAACTGGTCAGACATGTGCGGGCGCGTATCCATTACTGGGTATCCTGAATGCGTTTCACGAGGTCCTTCAGCTCGGGCGTGTCGGCATATTTCGCGTAGAGCGGCGCCATCGCGTCGATATAGGGTTGCTTGTCGACATCCGTGATCACCTCGGCCCCTGCCGCCTTGACCTTCTCGAGCGAGGCTGCGACCTGCTTGGTCCAGAGATCGCGCATCACAGGCACCGAGGCCTTGGCCGCCTCCCTGACCGCCGCCTGATCCTCGGGCGAGAGCTTGTCAAAGGTGATCTTCGACATGGCGAGAACCTCGGGCATGATCAGATGCTGGTCATTCGTGTAATATTTGGCGACCTCTGCATGGCCCGAGCTGTCATAGGAGGGAAAATTGTTCTCGGCCCCGTCGATCACACCGGTCTGGATCGAGGAATAGACCTCGCCATAGGGCATGGGCGTCGCATTGGCACCAAGTGCATCCATCATATCGACGAACACATCCGATTGCATCACACGGAACTTGAGCCCCTTGAGATCCTCGATGCTCTTCACCGGACGCTTGGAATTATAGAAGCTCCTCGCGCCACCATCATAATAGGCCAGCACCACCAGATCATTGGGCACGAAGGCCGCGGCGATCTCTTCCCCGATCGGGCCGTCGACCACATGATGCATATGCTCCTCGGAGCGGAAGATATAGGGCAGCGAAACCACGCGCGTCTCGGGGATCATATTGTTGAACGGGCCGAGGCTCGAGCGGACCATATCGATGACACCGAACTGGGTCTGCTCGATGGAATCCTTTTCCTCGCCCAGCTGCGAGGAGGGGAAAACCTCGACGCACAGCCGGCCACCGGTTTTCTCCTCGAGCTGTTTGCCCATGTATTTGACGGCCTCGACGGTCGGATAGCCATCGGGATGGGTATCGGCCGAGCGCAGGGTTGTTTCGCAGGCCATGGCGCCGCCCGCGCAGAGCGTCGAGGCGGCAAGGGCTGCGATCATCGTGGTGTGAAGCTTCATGGTATCCTCCCTGGATATGGCCTCTATGGACCTTTCTCTCAGTCCGGAGGCGACAGGCCGCCGGACCGTCCTATTGGGCGTCCCTCCGGGGACGCACCCGACCGGATCGCGGCCCTCCTCCCGAGGCGCGACGCGGAATGTCATGGGCCGCCTCTCACCCGAGGGCGGCGAATCCGTACAGCTCCTGCGGATTCTCGACGAGCACCTTCTGGCGCGCTGCCCTATCCGGCAGCCACCCGAGGCTGGTCTCGCAGAGGGCCTTGTCGCAGGGGTAATCCTCACTGCTACGCGCGGCATTATGCGGCCAGTTGGTGCCCCAGACGATCCGCTCGGGGGCATGGGCCGCAATCTCGCGGGCATAGACGGCGACATCCGCAAAATCCGGCCCGCCCGCGCGCGAACTCTCGTAGGCACCGGCGAATTTGTACCACATCCGTCCGCCATCGATCAGACGTTTCAGGGCAGCGGTCTCGGCCTGCCCCGCACCGGCAAAGAACTTGCCGTGATGATCAAGAACCCAGCGCGATTTGAGCGCCCTCAAACGCGGCTCGAGATCGAGGATGCGGTTGCCATCGAACTGCACCGCCATCATCCAGCCCATCTCTGATGCGCGCGCATCGACCGCCTCGAGCGCCGCGAGCCCGAGTGCACCGCCCGGCAGATCCATGATCCGCGCGCCCACGACCCCCGCACCATCGAGCCGCGCAAGCTCGGCCTCGGACGTCTCGCCCGAGATCACCGCAACGCCGCGCGCCATATCGCCCATCTCGTGCAGGCAAGCCAAAAGATTGGCATTGTCATGCTGATGCGCATTGCCCTGCGTGATCACCACGCGGTCAATCCCGAGCCAGCGCATCACGCGGCGATAGGCATCCGCATCGGGGAGCGGCGCGGGCGGCAGCCCGGGCCCGCCCTCACGCGCTGGAAAGCCCGCCAGATACATATGCATCTGCGTATCGACCGTGCCCTTGGGCAGAGCGGGCACAAGCGCCGCGCCTTCGAGTTTGCGGGTGATCATGATCAATCCTCCTTCGGAGAAAATTCGGCCAGAGCGGCGCGGTCGATCTCGATCCCGAGGCCCGGGCCATCGGGGATGGTGAGGACCCCGTTCACATGCTCAATGGGTTTGGTGACGATGGCCTGACGGAAAGGGTTATGCGTGCGGTCGAATTCCATGATCGGCTCCAGCGGTGTGCGACGCACGGGTGAGGGCACCATGGCCGCCATGAATTGCAGAGCCGCTGCGATATGGACCGCTGTCCCCCAGACATGCGGCACGACCCGCACCCCGTGCAGCTCCGCCAGATCGGCGATGCGCCGTGCTTCGGTAAAGCCACCGCAGCCTGCCAGATCGGGCTGGACAATATCGACCGCCCGCGTCTCGATAGGCTCGCGGAATCCCCAGCGTGTATGCCATGTCTCGCCGCCTGCAAGCGGGATCGGCTGACGCGCGCGCAACTCACGATAGGCGTCAAGCTGCTCGGGCACCACCGGCTCCTCGAACCAGGCGATCCCGTACTCCGCCGCGGCCTGACCGACACGCATCGCCTCGATCGCATCATATCCGTGATTGGCATCGATCATCAGCCGCATTTCGGGGCCGATCGCCTCGCGCACGGCGCGGATCACGCGCAGATCCTCCTCGATATCGAAGCCGATCTTGATCTTGCAGGCATGGAAGCCCGCTTCGCGGTGGCCCGCCATCTCGGCGGCATTATCCTCTACACGGTCCACCCCGTCGCGCTTGAACGAGCCCGTGGCATAGGCACGGACCGTCTCGCGGAAGCGCCCGCCCAGAAGCGTCGAGACCGGCACGCCGAAATGCTTGCCCTTAATATCCCACAGCGCGATGTCGATGCCCGACAGCGCCGTGACCGTCAGCCCGCGCTGGCCCTGATCACGCAGCGCGTTGTAGAGCACGGCCCAGATCTTCTCGGTCTCGAGCGGGTTCTGCCCGATCAGCCATTGCGCATAGGCGGCCACCACTGCAGCATTGGCGCGCGCGGGCCCGAGGCATTCGCCCCAGCCGATGGTGCCATCGGCGCATTCGATCTCGACCAGAACATGGGTCCGGCGGTCAAAGCGCATCGATGCGCTCTCGAAGGCTGTCGCGAGCCTGTGATCCAGAAGGTGCGTGCGCACCGCCACGATCTTCATCTATCCATCCCTCCCGCGGTTCCCCGAATGCGATCGGGGGCCGTCCTCCTTGCGAGGAGCGTTCCCGCTCCCCGCTCTCGCAGGGCGCCTCTCCTCAGGCGGCCATCTTGCGGCGATAGGGCGCGACCAGCGCCTCCATCATCGCCATTTCCTCATTATCGAGATCCTTCAGCGGCGCGCGCACCGCGCCGGCGTCAAACCCCTGCGCCCGCACACCAGCCTTGATCGCCGAGACGGCATAGCCCTTGGAGCGGTTACGGATCGCCATGAACGGGTAGAAGAACTCGTTGAGGATGCGCTCACAGACGGCGCGCTCGCCCGCCCGCAAGGCACGGTAGAACTCGACCGCCAACTCGGGCACGAAGTTGAACACCGCCGAGGAATAGGTGGTGAACCCCGCCCCAAGATAGGCCTCGGCAAAGAGTTCCGCCGTGGGCATACCGCCCAGATAGGTCAGACGGTCGCCCATCTTGGCGGTGATCTGGCGCACGAGCCCGATATCGCCGGTGCCATCCTTGAAGCCCACGAGATTGGGGCAGGCATCGCAAAGCCGCGCCAACGTATCGGCCTGCAGCACCGCATTGTCGCGGTTATAGACCATCACGCCCATCGCAGTCGCATCGCAAACCGCCTTTACATGGGCATAAAGGCCCTCTTGCGGCGCATCGATCAGATAATGCGGCAGCAGCAGGATCCCCTCGCCGCCCACTTTCTCGACCGAACGGGCGATCTCCTTGGCCATCGCGGTGCCATAGCCACAACCGGAGACGATGGCGCTGCGGCCCTCGGCCGCCTCGATCGCGGCCGCCACGATCTCGGGTATCTCGTTCGGGGCCAGCGAGAAGAATTCGCCCGTGCCGCCCGCGGCGAAGAGCACAGGCGCATCGTAATTGGACAGCCAGTCGACATGGGCCTTGTAGCTGTCGGGGGCGAATTTCCCTTCGGCATCAAAATGGGTGACGGGGAAGGACAGCAGTCCTGACCCTAGGGCATTTTTGAGTTCTTGCGGGGTCATATGGCCTCCTCCTCGCGAATATGCCCGCTCTCCTCGGGCTTGTATGATAAGTAAATAACAAATTCGGCAAGAGTCAATATATTTGTATGATATGTTGAGAATTGATTTTCTTTAGCGCAAAACCGCGCGGTAACGCAGATAACTACCCTTCAGATGGACGCGCATCGCCTCCCGGGCGCGCTCCTCGTCACGGTCGAGAATCGCATGAATGATATGGTCATGCTCGTCGCTGATCTGCGCGAGATACTCCTTGGCGCTGGCCTCGTGCCTGGGCTCGCCCGCCCCGAGTGCCGCCCGCGGAATGATCCCCGGGCCGATGAATTCAAGGAATTCGGGAAACCGCGGATTGCCCGTCGCCTGAGCGATGGCCAGATGCAGCCGGTAATCGGCCTCGCCGGTGGGCAGCCCCTGCGCAACCGCCTCGCGGAAACCCGCATTGGCCTCCAGAAGCGCCTCTTCCCAATGGGGCACAAGCCTTTGCGCTGCAAGAGCTGCGGCTTCGGACTCGATAGCGTTGCGCAGTTCCAGAAGCTCGATCGTCGAAGAAACCCGCTGTGGATCGAGGTTGCGGAAAGGCATGACCACGGGAGGCTTGGGCACGAGCACGAAGACCCCCGCCCCTTGCCGCGCCTCGACGCGGCCCTCCGAACGCAACGCCGCGATCGCCTCGCGCACTACTGTTCGGCTCACACCATGCGCTTCGGTCAGCGCACTCTCGCTCGGTAGACGGTCTCCGGGCAACACGCGGCCCTCCTCGATCTCCTCGCGCAAGGTCGCGGCCAGCCGGGCGACCAGCGTTCCTCTTCGCGCGCGCGGGCCTTTCTCTCCGGCGGGGCCAGTATTCGCCATTGCGGATCCTCCTTGCCGACGGACAACACATCCATCGCATAGCTCACAGATAAGTAACACAACTTATCATACAAGATGACGGAGAATTGCAACATATTCGTATTGGAGCAGCGAATATTTCAGGCGTCAGGGCCGGTTGAGGGGCACAAGATCTCCCTCAGGGATGGGATCGTCATACGCAAACAGCTGTGCCAAATGGCTCCCCTGCTCGGCGATCACGTCGCGCAACCCCTTGCTCTGTGGCCCCCGCATGAGCGCATGGGCCTCGAAGGCAGTGCCCAGAAGTGACCTTATACGCCCCTGCAGCGCTGCGGTTATACGCCGCATCCCCAAGGCGCGGGCAAACTGGTCCAGATCGCTATGGGTGACCTCGTCCAGCAGCCGGGCATGCCCTATCGGAAAGGCCAGCTCATGCGTTACCTCGCGGTCCATGAGGATCGGCAACACATCATAGGCCGGAGCGAGGTCGGGCCGCGGACCCTGCCACAGTAACGCATGGTTCTTCGCGTGATTGTCGCTATTGCCCAACAGAAGATTGGCCATCGTAAGGGTAAAGAGTGCGAGACGTGCAGCGCCCGGGCTGGCACATGCGGCGATGATCCGGCCCATAGCCTCGGCGTCGAAACGCGCCCCCGGCCCCGCATTCCGCGTATATTTCAACAGCGGCGGTAGCCCCAATGCCTGCGCGAAATCTTCCTGATGGATTCGGTGCAGGGTCTCGCCGTGAATATGCCGGTCGAAACGGGTGACCAACAGCCCGCGCAACTCGCCTTCACCCAGAATTTCGGTCTGGGCCACAGGATGGTCGACCAGACGCGCTAATAGCGCCATTGCTGTCTGCTCTTGCCCGACAAGTGCCATCTCGGAGGCGCGAGGCACCTTGAGAATATGCGTTGTGGGCACGCGTCGCCCCGCCTTGGGCAGAGCAAAGCGCCCATCCGACAAACGGGTCAGTGCCAGTTTGCCCTGTACACCCGCCAGAGGCGAAGGATCCTTCCTCTGACCCAGCGGGGGGCGCCTGTCGCGCAGATCGGCGATGATCTGGTGCAGGTCTTCGGGGGTCAGCGGGTCGTAGTCGCGGCTCATATCACCGGGGATTTTCGCCCCCCCCTGCCCCTTCGGCCCGACAGAGATCGCGCCCGGACAATCCGAACCCAGATGTTCCAGAAGCCCCACGAAATCCGAACGCTCCAGCTGATAGCGCGCAAGAACTTGATCCAACTGCTGGTTATTCTCGAACATCATATTCGCGAAAAACCCTCGCGTCTGCGCATCACCATAGGGTGCCTCGCGCACAGGCAGGGAGAGCGACAGGGGATGGGGAAGATCCTCGCGCAGATAGCGCAGCGAGGTCCGCCCGTGATCATCGCGCGCAAGCTCCGCCACAGGCCCCGCGACCCCCTCGAGATGAACATCAAGCACCAGCATCGCGTAACTCCAATACCAGCCCGAGATCCGCGCAAAGCTGTAAAACCAGCCCGATCTGCGCGGTGGGTTTTCCCTGCTCGATGGCGCGAATCGTGGGACGCGAAATTCCGGTCTGCATCGATAGAGCTTCCTGCGTCAGCCCCATCGAACGGCGCTTTTCGCGCAGCGCAAGCCCCAGAGAGTGCGAAGACAGTGACATGATACGCCCCGAAAAGGAAAAGACCCTTCCCTTCTAAGTGGAGAATCGGGAAATGTCCAGAAAAGGAAAGGATCATTTCCATTTAGTGCGAATTTCTAGGGTTTTACCCTGGATGGCAACGACCGTTTCCATGAATTATGGTGTAAAACCCTCGCAGGACAGTAAATCCGCCTAAAAGCGAGAAAAAACACTGGACAGACTCGATTTCCTCAGGTGATTTATACGGAAATAACCGAATAGGACGCGAGAAAGCGTAACAAACGCTTCGAGCTTTAGAACAAATCCGCTCCTGCGGGATAATGGTAGAGCAAATGACAGGCCGCAATACGCAAAGCCAGAATAGAATAGATCTGCTTGTGGGGCAGCATGCTGCAAACCTGTCGCAACAGCTACAGGAACATCGGCAGGCGCTCTATCCGCCGGATGCACGGCGCGTGCTGCGCAAATTCACCTCCGGCGAGGTGGCCGACCTTCTGGGCGTTAAGGATGCCTATCTACGCAAGCTGCATCTGGATGGGCGCGGACCCGAACCGGAAATCCGCACGGGCGGCCGACGCTATTATTCGCCCGAGGATGTTCAGGCTTTGCGCGAGATGCTGGAGAAGGGTGCGAAAAGTCCGGGCACCTATTTGCCGGGGCGGCGCGACGGTGACCACCTGCAGGTCATCTCGGTGATCAACTTCAAGGGCGGCTCAGGCAAAACCACGACAAGCGCCCATCTGGCCCAAAAGCTGGCGCTGGATGGCTATCGCGTGCTAGGGATCGACCTAGACCCGCAGGCATCTTTCTCGGCGCTTCACGGGTTCCAGCCGGAATTCGACCTGCTGGATGGCGGCACGCTTTATGATGCAATTCGCTATGATGACCCGCTGCCCATGCGCGAGGTTATCCAAAAAACCTATTTCACCAATCTCGACATCATTCCGGGCAATCTGGACCTGATGGAGTTCGAACATGATACGCCGCGCGTTCTGGCGCAGGGTTCGCGCGAGCTGTTCTTTACCCGCGTTGGCGAGAAACTCGCCGAGGTGGAGGCGGATTACGATGTCGTTGTGATCGATTGCCCGCCGCAACTGGGCTTTCTCAGCATGTCCGCGCTCTCGGCGGCCACGGCCGTATTGGTGACCGTGCATCCACAAATGCTGGATGTGATGTCGATGTGCCAGTTCCTGTTAATGACCTCTAATCTCTTGGGCGTCGTGGCCGATGCGGGCGGCGATATGTCTTACGACTGGCTGCGCTATCTGGTGACACGCTACGAACCAGGCGACGGGCCGCAAAACCAGATGGTCAGTTTCATGCGATCGATGTTTGGCGAACATGTGCTCAACCACCCTGCCCTGAAATCCACAGCGATTTCGGATGCTGGCATTACCAAGCAGACGCTTTACGAGGTCGAGAAATCGCAATTCACCCGTGCGACCTATGAGCGCGCGCTTGAAAGCCTCAACCTGGTGAATGGCGAGATAGAGGGGCTTATCCAATCCGCATGGGGGCGCAGCTGATGGCACGCAAGAACCTTCTGGAAGGGCTGATGAAACCCGCAGCAGCGGCGCAACCGGCCGCCCCGCGCCGTCAGACCGGCGCGATTGGCGCGGTAAGCCAATCATTGGCCGATCTGAAGACCCGCGCCATGGTCGAGGTTCCCGCAGAGATGATTGATGATGCGGGCCTGAAGGACCGCCTTGATCGCGATGATGCGGGCCTTGCCGAGTTGATGGACAGTATCCGCGACTATGGCCAACAAGTGCCGGTGATGCTGCGCCATTCACCTACTGTCGAAGGCCGCTATGAAATCGTCTATGGTCGGCGGCGCGTTGCAGCCCTTCGGGCGCTGCAACTGCCCATCAAGGCCATGCTGCGCGATCTGGACGATCGTTCGCTGGTTGTTGCGCAAGGGCAGGAAAACGCTGCCCGCAAGGATCTATCGTTTATCGAAAAAGCCAACTTTGCCAGACAGATGGTTGATACGGGCTTTGATCGCAAGGTGATCTGCGACGCGTTGCATGTAGATAAAACCGTTGTCTCGCGCATGCTCAACGTGACAAACTCCATCCCACAAGAGTTGATCGAAGCGATCGGGGCGGCGCCGTCGGCGGGGCGCGACCGTTGGGTGGCGCTGGCCAAACGCTTGGGCGAAACCCCTGTGGCCTCGGTGGTCGCTCTGGCGCGTGGCGAGACGAGTGATCTGCGGTTTCAGGCGCTGTTTGACGCTTTGGCCAAGCCAAAAGTCACGAAAGGTCCCGAGCTCCTGACCACTCCGGATGGCGATTTATTGGCGGAAGTTTCTCTTCGCGCAGGAAGACCTGTGCTGAACATGCATGATAAAGAATTCGGCGATTGGCTGGCCAGACACCTACACGAAATTCACCGCGATTATCTGAAATCGCGCGGCGAATGATACAACCATAACAGCAAGGAGGCACGGGCAGACAGAAAAAGACCCCCCAAGACAGGCATTACCAATCTCGAAGGGCCGTTCTTTCTAGCACCTTGAACGTATCCCCTTTTGTTGACTCCTGTCAACAAGCCGCCAATGCCGCGGGGCGATATTTCATGTCTTTGTGACAATAAAATGCAACATATCTCTATAACGCCTTTCGGGCGGGGTCTTCGCGCATCCGATGTGACAGCTGCGCGTATGGTAAGTCATGCCTTGCCCGAAATCTCTGCTGACAAATGGCAGCTGTTCAAGCAGTTGACAGCCGCGCGCGAAACCTACGGTCTGAAGCCCGCCGCTTTGGCGGTGCTGAACGCCCTTCTCACCTTCCATCCGCATAGGACTCTGGCCGAGGGTGATACAACGATTGTCTTTCCCGCTAACCGTTCGCTTATCGAACGTTGCAATGGTATGAGCGAAAGCACCCTGCGCCGTCATTTGAACGCACTGGTCAATGCCGGTCTGATCCTTCGCCACGACAGCCCCAATGGCAAACGCTATGCCCGCCGATCGGGTGAGCAAATCTATATGGCCTTCGGGTTTGACCTTCGCCCCCTCATCCTGCGGGAAGGCGAAATCGCAGATGCAGCAGCGGCGGCCCATATCGCGCAACAGCGACGCAAAGCTTTACATGATGCCATCTCCCTGCTGCTGCGCGATGCGAGCGCCCTGCTCCACTTGAGCCCTCTGAAACAAACGCAGACCGAGGAGATAAACCAGATCTGGCGTGAAAAGCGCCGCAAATTGACGGCTGCCGCACTCGAGGAGCTTTATCATGTGGCCAACACTATAGTCTCCGCACTCAAATCTCTCATCCCAAACGAAAAATCAGAAGATTTGACTGGCAATGCATCCCAAAATGACTGTCACTCAGAGATCAAAAACAAACTTATAAAAGATTCTGACTCTACTGAGAAAACAGAGCAAACAATAAAGAAGCGCCCTGCCCCAGCCGAACTTGATCTGCAAAATGTATTGAACGTCTGTTCTGACGCATCAGATTACTGCGAAACGCCGATGCAAAGCTGGCAAGATGCAATTGCTTTGAGCCATTATCTAGCGCCGATGATGGGCATTACCCAAGAAACCCTGCATCATGCTCAAGATACGATGGGCCCTGAAGCGGCTGCCTCAACGGTGTTAGCCCTCCTGCAACGCTCTTCCGAGATCCGCAATCCCGGAGGCTATCTACGCCGCCTAACACATCAAGCTGAGACCTTCAGTTACAATCCCGCCGGATTGCTCCGAATGTTGCAGAAACGTCAGTTACAGGCGGCATAAAGACTGTTCTCAGTGGCTCACATATCACTAAACGCGTTTAACACCTCTTGACCTGATGAAACCTTGCCACTCAGAGCGAAGTCCATGATGGATACTCACACATCAATTGAACAGAGTATTGAGGCCGACTTGAGACGTCCTAGCAAGAAACGCTTGGAAAATCCTCCAGGACCGCTTGCCGCCAGGTTTTGACTCGGACCTTGGTGCATCTAGTAATGTCTGCGCAAGTCTTGAAAAATCCCCTGAGCCAAACTTTAACATCTTGTCTCTATGCGTATGCATGAAGTGTTGTTGAAATATGGCCTTCTTTCGACGGTCGATTGCCAACGCTCGAAATGTCGCGCGGTTTATCTTTGATGGTAGTCGCTGGGACTACCACCTCAAGACGCGGACCAATCAGCCTAGCTAGGTAAAGCGGAGTTCTCACGGTGTTGACGGCTGTCAACACCGTCGTGATGAACCGGTGTATGATGCTTTTAGCAGTCGAAGAGTTGGACGCGTGTGCTCGGTTGTCCCGGGGCAATGAGGCTACGTGGTTTTGAAGAGCCACGCGGGACAAAAGATGAGCATATGTAGTCCGCACCGGAAGCGACGCAAGTCTCCGGTCGAATGCGACAAACGCATGTGCAAACGGAGTAATCGCAACGAGATTATGTTCAGCAGGCACAAGGACTGGGGGTGTGTGGCAACCAGGTACGACCAATGCCCCAAAGCATCTAGCTTTGCCATCGCTGTCGCGGCGGTCGTTATCTACTGGCTGTGAAACTCAACTAATTCAACACATAGTCGATTAGCTTGTGGAGGGCGTGGGTTCTGCTGCAAAAAAGAAGCATGTCGGCCATCTATATTCCGTACGCTGGCTCAATCAGTGCCAGAGAAAGCAAGTCAACGCCTTCGGTGTCTCCGGCGTCATTAGATTGCTACAGTTGACAGCGGTCAACTACCCAGTGCCTTCGTTCGGTTGACGGCTGTCAACCTGATGGGGCATGAATTCATTATTCCGTATTCTGCGTCATCCGACGATCGGCTAGCGCTATGCCTGCGCTGTCGAAGATATAAAGATCCATCTACGATCCGCATACTTCGTTGAATGGGCGGGTGCTAACGTATCTGTTGCCGGGCAATAGGTGAGCGCGATGGATACTCTCACGCGCGGTTCGGCAATCGATAGGAGGCGGACTAACTCTTTGGTCAACATGTGCCGAACCTGTATTTTACTTCGTTTTTTAGATCTTCGTAAGAGCAATGCTCCAGGCCTAGCGAAAATCGGCGTTTAGCCTCGTTCCTTGACGCAAATTATCCGTCACGAAACGCCTAAGCGCGAAAATATTTGGCCATATCAGCTTGAGAAGCTGGTGGCGGGCTAGCGATGTATCCCGTTTGAGTCGTAGCGTCGCGTCTGTCGTCCGCGCAGGCTATGGGCGATCCGCGCGGAGATTTTGGCGGTCTATCGCAGAATTGCCTCATAGCACCTTCGCTAATACCCGGCATCCTTTGGCGTGCATTCAGCAAACGGGGCCTATGCAGTCCATATATTCGCGCGACAACTACTACCCGTATAGTTCGTATCAGGCCGTCGTTACATTAATGGGCCAGCCGCTGCGATGGCGCAGGGTCTCCATTGCGAAGCTCGAGGTGATATTGCGGCAGGGCAGACGGGTGGTGAACTCAAGATAGAACCGGTCGAAGGCCGCTGTATCGGGCAAAACCAGTTTCAGCAGGTAATCGACCGCGCCCGCCATGCGGTAGACTTCGGTGATCTGAGGGAAGTCCTCGATCGTCGCGCGGAAGGTCTCGCGCCATTCCACACTGTGATCGGCGGCCTCCACCCCCATGAAGACAATAAGCCCCAAGCCGATCTTGGCCGGGTCAACCAGCGCTACGCGGCCTGTGATGACACCGGTTGCTTCGAGCTTCTGTAATCGTTTCCATGCGGGTGTCTGGGATAGGCCCACGACTTCGGCTATCTGAGCTACGGGCAATGTCGCGTCGCGCATCATGAGATCAAGGATCTTGCGGTCGATCCGGTCAAGCTGCATCTCTCTCCTCCCTTTGCGGTTGTCAGGCCTGGACAAAGGCACGGACGAAATCGCTGGCGGGGCGGGCGCGGATATCGGCGGGGCGGCCGATCTGCTCGATCCGGCCCATCGACATCACCACCACCAGATCGGCCAGTTCCATTGCTTCGTCCTGATCATGGGTCACGAAGACGGTGGTCAGTCCCGTCGTGTCATGGATCTCGCGCAGGCCCTGCCGCAGATCCTTTCGCACCTGCGCATCAAGTGCCCCGAAAGGTTCATCGAGCAGAAGCATTCGCGGTTCGATCGCCAGCGCGCGGGCCAGCGCCACCCTCTGGCGCTGGCCGCCCGAAAGCTGCGCGGGATAGCGCGTGCCGATATCGGGCAGCTGGATCAGATCCAAGAGGCGGTTAGTCCGCCGCCCGATCTCGGCCTCGGTCGGGCACAGGCGGCGCGGACGGGCGCGCAGCCCATATGCGATATTCTCGAACACGGTCATATGTTTGAAGAGCGCGTAATGCTGGAACACGAAGCCCGCACGGCGGTCCTGTACGCTGAGGCCAGTGGCATCCTGGCCGTCAAACAGCACGCGGCCCGAACTCGGATATTCGAGTCCTGCGAGGATGCGCAAAAGCGTAGTCTTGCCCGAGCCCGATGGCCCCAGCAGCGCCACCATTGCCCCTGAGGGGATGGTCAAAGATACCGGATGCAGCGCGCGCGTTGCGGCGAATTCCTTGGCGATAGCGTCGATTTCGATAAGCATGTGAAAGCCTTTCCTGCAAAGGGTCAATGGCGGCGCGTGGCGGCGGTGAGGCCCGCATAGCGCCATTCGATCAGGGATTTGGCGGCAAGCGTCAGCAGCGCCATCAGGGCAAGCGCCGAGGCCAGTGAAAAGGCCGCAACCGATAGATACTCGTTGTAGAGCATCTCGATCATGACCGGCATGGTCGCGGTCTCACCTCGGATTTTGCCCGAGATCACCGCCACCGCGCCAAACTCGCCCATCGCGCGGGCATTGCATAGCAGCACCCCATAAAGCAGCGCCCAGCGGATGTTGGGGAGGGTCACGGTGAAAAACATCCGCCAGCCCGAGGCCCCGAGCGTCAGCGCGGCCTCTTCCTCGGCGCGGCCCTGTTCCATCATTACGGGGATCAGCTCGCGGGCGACAAAGGGGAATGTGATGAACAACGTGGCCAGCACGATGCCCGGCAGCGCGAAGATCACCTTCATATCATGGGCGATCAGCCATGACCCCAGCGTGGAATGCGCGCCGAAGACCAGCACCAGCGCCAGCCCCGCCACCACCGGCGAGATGGAGAAGGGCAGGTCGATCAGCGTCATCAAGAGCGCCTTGCCGCGGAAGTCGAATTTGGTGATCACCCATGCGGCGGCGATCCCGATCACTGCGTTGACCGGCACCGAGATCGCGCAGACGATCAGCGTGAGCCGCAGTGCCGAGGCCGCATCGGGGGAGGTCAGGCTGGACAGCGCCGCAGTGATCCCCTCGGCCAGAGCCTCGATAAAGACGATGACCAGCGGCGCGAAGAGAAATATCGCCGTCAGGGTGACGGTGCCCGCGATCATCAGCCCCCGCGCCAGACGGGGTTCTGTGGTGACGGAAGGGGTGCGGGACAGGGTGTCAGACATTGCCGGTTCTCCCTCGGCTCCAGACATGCAGAAGATTGATGAGCAAAAGCATCGTGAACGAGATCACCAGCATGGCGATACCGATCGCGCTCGCTGCGTCATAGTTGAACTCTTCGAGCCGGATCACGATCAGGAGCGGCGCAATCTCGGTTTTGAAGGGCAGGTTGCCGGCGATGAAGATGACCGAGCCATATTCCCCCACCCCCCGCGCCAATGCCAGCGCGAAGCCCGTCAACAGGGCGGGCGCCAGCGTGGGCAGGATGATCCGGCGCAGCGTATAGGGGCGGCGCGCACCAAGGGTGGCGCTGGCTTCCTCGAGCTCGGCATCGATTTCCTCGATCACCGGCTGCACCGTGCGCACCACGAAGGGCAGGCCGATGAAGACCAGTGCCAGCCAGATGCCGATCGGACCATAGGCGATCTTAATCCCGAGTGGCGCAAGCACCGATCCGAAAGGCCCGTTTGGCGCGTAAAGGGCGGTCAGAGCGATGCCCGCCACGGCGGTGGGCAGCGCGAAGGGCAGGTCTACCGCCGCATCTATCAGCCGCCGCCCGGCAAATCGGTAGCGCACCAGTACCCATGCCAGAGCCGCGCCGAAGACAAGGTTGAACGCTGCGGCAAGGAAGGCCATTCCGAAGGACAGGCCAAGGGCGGCCCGCACGCGCGGGCCGCTGACCACAGACCAGATCTCGGCGGGGCCGATCGCCGCGCCATGACCCAGCAGGGTCACGATCGGCACCAGTACCACGATCGACAGCGCGGCGATCAGAAGACCGAAGGCTGGCCTAAAACCGGGCAGGGGGGAGGGGCTGCGGGACAGGAGCGCCATGGTCACTGTGCCCCGTAGATCTGGTCGAAGATCCCGCCATCGCCGAAGAATTCGGGCTGCACCTTTTCCCAGCCGCCGAATTGGTCGATGGAGACGCGGTCAAGCTCGGGGAAGCGAGCGATATCTTCGGGCGCGGCCTGCGACAGATCCCATGCGCGGTAGTAGTTTTTAAGTGCGAGCGCCTGTGCCTCGGGTGAGTAGAGATGGGTCAGATAGGCTTCGGCCGTCTCGCGCTGCGCCTCCGAAGTGATATTGCCATCGACCAGCGCCACCGGCGGCTCGGCCAGAATGGAGACCGACGGCACCACGATCTCGAACGCATCCTCGCCCTGTTCGGCCAGCGCGAGAAACGCCTCGTTCTCCCATGCCAGCAGTACATCGCCCAGACCGCGCTTGACGAATGTGTTGGTCGCCCCGCGCGCACCGGTATCGAGCACTGGCACATGGGCGAAGAGGTCCGCCAGATAGGCGCGCGATTTCGCCTCGTCGCCGCCGAATTCCTTTTGTGCCCATGCCCATGCCGCCATCACATTCCACCGCGCACCGCCGGAGGTCTTGGGATTGGGAGTGATGACCGAGACATCGTCGCGTACCAGATCGGCCCAGTCCTTGATGCCTTTGGGGTTATCCTTGCGCACAAGGAACACGATGGTCGAGCTGTAGGGCGCAGCCTGATGCGGCAGGCGCGATTGCCAGTCGGCGGGGATTTTACCGGTCTTTTCCGCGATGGCCGAGACATCGGGTGCCAGCGCCAGCGTGACCACTGTGGCTTCGAGCCCGTCAATCACCGCTCGGGCCTGCCCGCCCGATCCTCCATGCGACTGGCGCAGATTGGCCGCATCATGGCCCTGTGAAACCCACCAGTCATTGAACAGGATATTGTAATCCTTGTAGAATTCCCGCGTCGGGTCATAGGAGACATTGAGAATATCAATACTTTCGGCATGTAGGGGCGCCGGTGTGGAAAGGGCCAGACCCGCGCCGAGTGCCGCGATTCCGAGTGCCCCGATATAGCCCCGCGCTACAGCACGGCGGAACGCTCCGATAAAGGAGAGGCCCTCTGCGGTCCTTGGGCTGGGGCCGGTCACAGCAAGCCCCGAGACGCGGGCATTGCCGGTGTCGATCTCGATCCGGCCATTGCCAAGCGAGCGGATGAACGTGCCTTGCGCCAGAACATGGCTGCCGATCTGGATGGTCCTGAGCATGTGATGTCCTTTGCTTACCCTGTTGAACCCTCGTGCCAGAAGCGGTGAAGCTTCACGCCTCATGACACGACTATTACGACAGAGTTACTCGTGATTTGCAAAGGAAAAATCACGTCTATTTTTATCGTGATTAAAGAAGATTATTCTCCGGTAGGGGAGGGGGGAAGGCAAAAGCCCTCCAGCTTGCTCTGATCGGCCATCAGATCGGCGATGGTCAGCGATTCGACCATCAGCACATAGCTGGCATAAAGCGCGCCGAAAACCGCCCGCACACGGCAGGCTTTCTCATCGGGGCAATCCTCGCAGGGCTGGTAGGCATTGCGTGAAAGGCACGGCAGCGGCGCCATCGGACCGTCGATCAGCCGCAGGATTTCTGCCAGTGACACTGTCGCGGGCTGTTTGATCAGTTCGTAGCCGCCATGGCGGCCGCGTTTGCTACCGATCAGTCCTGCGCGCTTCAGATCCAGGAGGATATGCTCCAGGAACCGTTTCGGCGCACCCGAACGTTCCGCGATCTCCTCGATGCGCAACGCCTTGGCATCGCCGGCCTTCTCGTCGGCCATCACCATTAAAGACTTCAGCGCATATTTCGTCTTTTGCGTGATCATTGGGATGCCTCGCATATATTACGATTTCTCCGATCAGGATTTACAGGAAAACATCCCGGAAGGAAATTTCGAATATCCTTCAAAACGGGTATGTCAGGCTCTCACGGATAGGACCGGAGGCGAGGATCTGCGCCTGAATGTCGTACATATTTACAGTTCATTATAACCGTAACTTCGCGCATGTCGGAATGCGTCGAGGTCCATAAGGACCAAGCCACGATATTCACATAGCGATCATTTTTGGCGGTCAGCGCAGATACAAGGGCTATTGTTCCGCACCCAAGAAGCAGGTGCCAGGCGTCCGGAGTTCGTCACACAGGCATCCCGATCTAATCAACCTAAAATTTATCCTTCCGACCCTTTTCAACTCCGATGAGTTGAAAAGGGCGGCGAAGTTGAAAAGTATATTCGGGGACGAGACCACTCGCGCGGGTGCCGCTGTCGCGGCGAAATGGCCTCATACGAGGCCGTTCCAATCCGGGAGTTAATGGCTCGTGGGCATCGGAACGATCAGAACATCCTCATCCGGGCACATCTGGCTGTGATACTGGATCATGGCGTCGGCCGAGCGGAAGTGCTTGTGCTCGCCAGACGATGATGTGAACACCGGCTCTTCCGTCTCGTCGGGAAAGACGCCCATGACGACCCAGACGGTTTTTCCGTTCGAAGGGTCTTTATGGGGTTCGTAGCGCAGGCGGCCCCCGCGTTTGATGAACTGGCGTACCCTGTTGCCTAGCAGTAGGGCGCGCTTCGGTTGTCGGACAGCCTCGCTCGATTGGACCATTTATATCTCCTTCTTGGTTCATCTGCGTCAAGCCACAGATTGAGTGACCGGCGGCGCAACGGGTCGTGTCGGCTTGCCGCTTGGAAAGAAGCGGTTGGCTGGGAACGTCATGCTGGCTCGGGAGTAAGGAGCCCATGACGCCGGTCTTCGCGGCCTCACTGAGACAGACGCGAAAAGCGGTCATCGTGGACATGCACCACTATGAACCACGCGTGGACGTGCTACTGTAAAACAGCCTGTAGTTGCACCTAGGTATTCGCTGGTTGCGCGGAAAAATGCCAATCAAACTCATATCAAGACCCTGAAAATATGAAATTTTTTGAATATGTCCCAGCCATTTTTAAAGGCTGAGATTCAGCTTTTACGCGTATTCCACTTTGGGATAGCGCATTGCGAATACGATCCGAAACCAAATTTTCTCCAAGCCGACCTGCGACGGGCGGTTGGGGGGCGAGCGGTTTTCCAGCCTGGAATGGAGTGACCTTGGGAGCGGAGTTTCAGGCCGGAGCAGGCCCCGAACGAGACCCCAAGTATCGAGAGAGGGGCCTGTGGGAAACCGCGGCGGGACGTTGGGTCTGGGCGAATCCCGCGCGGGCGCGGGAGCGCGTGCCGAGGTTCCGGCCGGCGGTGCCGTCCTCCACCCCGAGCCGGACACCCCCGTGCTCCCTTCGACCAAGAGAGCTGCGGTCTGTCTCTCCGAGCCAGCCCTTAGCGCGGCCGAATGGTCGCTCAGCGGCCTCCGTCTCGGCCAGAGGTCTGGCCCGCATTTCGCGATCGGTTCGGGGTGGCGCAGCGCAGGAAAGAACGCGCAGGTTCGGGCATCCGTCAGTGTGCGAAAGCGCCTTCGCGGTGTGGCGATTTGATTGAGAGAGCGTGCGCCGGCCACGTCCCGGTGCAAGGGCAGGCCCTTCTTCACTGCGCTGCGCTTCGTTGCGACCGCAGGCGGTGCACCCGTCCGATCTGAGCCGTCGCGGTGATCTCCCGAAATCGTCCAACACCGAAAGGAGCACCACAATGAACAAGATCATCGGCCGTCTGCGCTCAATCCTGCGAAGCCTCGCCACAAAAGCGAACCTCAAGATCTCCGTTGCGCTCAGCGTCCCCGGCTTTCTGAAGGTCGAGGTCAGCTACTCGCGCAACCTCGATCGGCCACCAGAGGAGGGCTGACGGCCCCTGGGGCGAGCGTCGGCCCCTGCCCTTTTCATAAAGATCAGAAGAGACCCGCGTAGCTTGCGCGGGTCAGATCCAATCAGAGGTCAGACCAGGGGATCGACGGGCTACGCCCGCTCACCCCCGCCCTGGCATTTTTTCTCTTTCTTGGTCCGCCCAACAGACCTGACCCGGAAAGTCAAAAGACAAGCGCCGCGCAGGCGCGTCGTCTCCGACGAAGCCGTGTCCTCGGCCTTCGGCCTGCGGGCCGCACCAACCTCGTCTCCGATCCTTTGACTGTCCGGTTCAGGCCCGTGGGTCGGGCTTCGCCCTCCCCCACTCTGTTCCGCCGAAAACATGCGTTTTCGGTCGGATCAGGTGGCCGAGGCGCAGCCCATCGGCGGAAGGATGGCGCCCAGCCTCCCCGTCTCACTTTGAAGGAGGCCACAAATGGCAAAATCGGATTTCGACATCTACCAGCACGTCACCAACCAGATCATCGAGGCGATGGAAGCGGGCGTTTCGCCGTGGCGCAAGCCTTGGTCCGGCGGGGAGCAAGGCGTATCGTTCCCGCTGCGGTCGAATGGCGAACCGTATCGCGGGATCAATGTTCTGATGCTGTGGCTTGCAGCCCATGCCAATGGGTTCGGGTCGGCGCATTGGTTCACCTTCAAGCAGGCGAAGGAGTTGGGCGCGCATGTGCGCAAGGGCCAAAAGTCGTCGACCGTGGTGAAATACGGGACCGTCGAGCGGGAGAATGAAGATGGCGAGGCGGTCGCGATCCCCTATGCCCGCGCCTATCGTGTTTTCAACGCCGACCAGATCGAGGGCTTGCCGGAAGACTTCTACCGCCGCCCTGAGGCGCAGGAGGATCTTGGCACCCAGCCCCTGCCGGAGGTCGATGCGTTTTTCCAAGCGGTCGGGGCCAAAGTTACGCATGGCGGTGCAAGGGCGTGTTACATCCCGGCGGAGGATCGGATCCAGATGCCGCCTGTGTCCGCGTTCATTTCCGCGCAGCACTACACGGCGACGCTCTGCCACGAGGTCACCCATTGGACCGGTCATCGGTCGCGGCTGGACCGCTTCAAGGTCGGTAGCGCCAAGGCCGACTATGCCCGCGAGGAGCTGATAGCCGAAATCGGCAGCTGCTTCCTTGGCGCGCGCATTGGCGTCGAGCCGACCATCGACGAGGCGGCATCCTATCTCGAGAGCTGGCTCGCAGTGTTGAAAGAGGACAAGCGGGCGATCTTCAAGGCCGCGAGCGCCGCGCAGAAGGCCGCGGACTTTGTTCTGGAAGCCGCCGCCGCCGGCGGGGCTCTACGCGCCGCCTGAGCGGATCGGCAAGACTTCGCGAGGGGGCCGCATTTGCGGGCCCCATCTGTTTGAAGTCCATATATATGTATGATTCTATGGACGCCGCTATAGGCACGCGGCCTGGCCTTGGGGAAAAATTTGCCGCACCGAGACCGATGTCTCGCCGCGGCGGCCTGTGGCCGAGGTCAGTCGTCCTGCATCAGGGTGCCGCGCATATGTTAGCCGAATTCCGACTGCGTTTTGCGGAGAGGTCGATGCGCAATCCAACACGCATGTTTTCCATGAATATGCCCGTCGACGTGCATCGCGCCCTGAAGCGCGAGGCTTTCGAGCGAGAAACGACAATGGGCGAGATCGTCCTCACGGCGCTTGAGCAATGGGGTATCGGCCCGAAGACCGACGAGAAAGGAGCAGACCGTGAAGACGATCGTCATCGCGAATAACAAGGGCGGCGTCGGCAAGACCACCGTGGCGAGCCAGATTGCCTTTTACCTTGGTCGCGCAGGCTATTCGGTGATCGCCATCGATCTGGACGGGCAGCGCAACCTGACCAGTGCCATGGATGGCGCACGGGTCGTCGGAAACGCGTTGCAGATGCTCGAGGGTGGCGAAGCGCCGAGCCTTTCCGTCGATCCTGGCGAGGTCGTCCTGATCGAAGGAGACCGCGACGTGCCTGTCAGCTCGGACGATGCGGTGCTGCAAAGCACCGTGGCGGCGCTGGACGGGTTGGAGGGGGCGGACTTCTGCATCGTGGACACGCCGCCGACATTCTCGGCGCTGGTCTACGGCGCGCTTTTGACGGCGGACTTCATGTTGTCGCCCATCGAGCTGAAACGGTTTTCACTCGATGGTGTCGAGGGCGTACTGAAAGCCTTCGTGCAGGTGCAGGAGATCAACGAAGGCATCCAGTTCCTGGGCCTGCTGCCGTCGCGCTTCGACGCCGTGAAAAAGAACGAGCGCGAGACCCTGCTCGCGGTTGCGGAGTCCTATTCCAACCTTCTGGTGCCACACGCCATCCGGAACCGCGTCGGGTACGAGGCGGCAGAGGCGGAAGGGATCCCGGTGTTCGAAGTATCGACCGCCAGCGGCAAGGAGGCTGCAGCGGAGTTCGGCGCCTTCTTCGATTGGTTCATCGAGGCTATTGAGAAGGAGGATTAAGCGATGACCGAGAAGAAGTTTGGCAGCACGATGCAGACGCTGGAGCGGCTCAAAAAGAGCGGCGATCTGTCGGCCCTGACGCGGAAGAATAAACCGGTGCAGGTAGGACAGCGCGATATCCCGCTCGACGACATCGTGCCGGACCCCGAGCAGCCCCGTCGGCATTTCGACAAGGATCTATTGACCTCGCTGGCGGACAGCATTCGGAGCCAAGGGGTGCTTCAGGCGATCACAGTGCGGCCCGCCGATGATGCCGGAAAGCACATGCTGATCATGGGCGAGCGGCGCTTCCAGGCCGCGAGGCAGGCGGGAATGACCAGAATCCCCGCCGTTGTTCGCGAGATGACGGACGCGCTGCGCATGGCGCAGTTGACCGAGAACGTGCAGCGGGCCGACCTGACGACTCTGGAAGTGGCTGAGGCCGTTGCCGCGATGCGTGCAGCGGGCCAGTCGCGCAGTGCGATCGCCGAGGCGCTTGGCTGGAACGAAGGCGAGGTGTCGCGCTTCGCCGCCCTGGCCAAGATGCCGGAGGCGTTGCGAGACGCAGCCGCGTGGAACGCTCCGATCCGCGCGCTGTCGGATCTGAACGCACTTTGGAAGAAGGACGAAGCCGCCGTTCGGCAGTTTCTCGGAGAGACCGAGGCGGGTGATATTTCTCGCGTAACCGTCGAGCGCCTGCGGGCGGAGATCGAAGGTAAACAGGCCGCGTACGACGTGTATTCCGCCGCACCGCTTGCACCCGAAGGTCCTCAGACGGAAAGTCCGAGGGATTCCTCCAATGTAAGCCTTGAGATGGCGGAAGCGGTAGGGCAGGGGAGCGCGCCAGGTGACGCGCTTGCGACTACTATTCGGACAGTTGCCCGGCGGCCGCCAAGCACTGTTTCGCCGCCCGCCCTCTTGGTCCGTCATGAAGGACGGCTTGGTCGGGCCTTGCTCGACCAGCACGCCTCGAACACCAAGTCGGTGCTCATTCGGCTTGAGGAAGATAACCAGATAGAAGAAGTGCCCTTGGCCGATCTCGAGCTGGTCGAATTGCTGCGGGGGTAAGGAGGGAGAGAGATGCTGAAGATCGCGTTTTGGAACGCTTTGCTGCTGATCCGCACGCCGGTGCAGGCAGTTCTCACGGTGCTGATGGTGTTACATCTGGCGGCCGCTGTCGCGGGGACAGTGATGATCTTCACCGGCTACGGCGTTGATGCCATCGATCAGTTCCCGTTCGTCTACCGGATCATCGCACCGGTTCTGATGGGAGGTGTTTTTGTCATCTTGAGCGCCATGCCATATTATCTCGATAGCCTCCTCTTCCGCGTCACGCCGCGCAATCGGATGCTCTTCCTTTGGGGCTAGCGCTCGGAAAGGCAGATCAAACAGATCAAAACGTACCGCCATCGGACGGTGCGCTTTTCGTTAGGTCCAGGGGCTGAGCATCCATCATCGAAGCGGTCCGACCCTACATCTCACCATCGCGGCGGTATCTCGCCCAGCCGTGATGGCGTGCGCGGAAAACGTGGTCCCGGACCACGTTTTGGGTTAGGGTAGTTTCTAATGCAGGATAGGCTAAGCGCCAGCAAGTAATGTACTTTTGAGTTATGATGCCAACGAAGAAGAAAGCTGCAATGGCCTACTTACCGCCCGATCGCCATGCCCAGCTGGCGGCCTTGGCGGCATCAGAAGGGCAAACGGTGTCGGTCCTTTTGGGGCGGCTGATCAATCTGGCGCTGGATGGGGATGAGGTCGCGCCACCGCCCAGCCGTCCGACTTCGCGCGCGCGGCGGGAGGGCAAGGTGACGGTGCGACTGCCTACCGATGTGCGGCAGGATCTGGAGGAAGAGGCGCGGTCCCAAGGTGTCACAGCATCGACCTGGGCAGCGGTTCTGCTGTCGGCCAGGATGCGAAACGCACCGCAAATGGTGTCGGGAGAGAGGCGGGGAGTCCGTGCCGCCTATCGCCAGCTTCGCGGCTTGGCAGTTAATGCGAACCAGATTGCCTATGCGCTGAACCGAGGTGTCCTGACGGGTGCAGGGGCAGATTTGACAAAGGCTGAAGTCGAGGGCTTGCGCCAAGACGTCGCCACGCTGCGTATGGCACTCAGCGTTTATGCGGAGGGCCGCTATCAGTTCCAGTCCGAGAAAGAAGTTCAGTCATGAGCGATTTCAAATCTGAGCTGGGGTTCCAGGATTGTTGGGATTCAGAGGCCAACAGAAAGCTGAATAAGCCGGCTGGGGGATCGGTCGACAGTGGGGGCAGGAAGCGCAAGGCTGGGGCCCAGGATGCGGATCGTTCAACTGCGCAGGCACAGACGATCTCGGCGGCAGATAAGGCGCGGCTGGCCCGTGTCGTTAAGGGTGTGCCGGAGGTCATGGTGAAGGTGTCCAAACCCGCCAAGAACGACAAGTCCGGCAATCCGATCAAGGTCAGCCGAGCTTCAGAAACGGTCAGGGCCTCGGAGCATCTCGCCTACATCAGCCGAAACGGAAAGATCGAGGTCGAGAACGATCGCGGGGAGGTCTTCAACGGACGAACGCAGGTTGGTACGATCTATCGCGAGTGGATGGAGAAGCACGACGAGGATCGCCGTGAAGGCTCGGCGACTGACCGGACCAGGATCACGATCAGCATCGTGTTTTCGATGCCCGGCGTGGTAAACGCGGAAGCGGTGAAAGACGCGGTCCGTGCTCTGGCAAGGCAGGAGTTCCAGGGGCGGCACGACTACGCGATGGCCCTGCACACTGATACGCATCACCCCCATGTGCACCTGACGCTGCGCACCGTTGGCGAGGATGGTCAGAAGCTGAACCTGCGGAAAGCCGATCTGCAACACCTACGAGATAGGTTCGCCGAGAAACTAAGGACGCGCGGGATCGAGGCGGAATCCACCCCCCGCCATGCCCGAGGTGTAACGCGTCGTGGAGAGGTTACGCCGGTCTACAAGATCCGGCAACGGGGCGGTAAGCCTTTGGCCGATTCCCGGAAGATGCGCCAGGTCCGGCGCGATCTCGAAGACAACGGCGGGCGCCTGTCGCAGAAGGCATGGGATGACGCGTTGATTGCGCGGCGCAGCAGGGTGATGGCGACCTATGACCAAGCCGCGATGATCTTGGCTGGCTCAGTTGACCCGAAGGACCGTGACTTGGCGCGGGAAACTAAACAGTTCGCAGCGCGACTGACTGAGACGACGACGCAACGTGCTGAGATGGCCCGGTTTTTGGCAGGGCATAGTGCCACGCGCTCTGTTCCGCACGGACGTGCAAGCGCGGTCAATAGTCCAGAGCGTGAGCAGGATCTGTCGAAGGGGAGCCCTGACAAGGGCGGTCGTCAACGATAAATGCTGTTCAGATGTGTGAGGGCCAAAGCCCTTCAACGGCCTCGATAACTTCAAAACCAGCCATTCAAGCGATCTGCGGTGACTAGCTGACGCAGCATTTTTTCAGGTGTAGAGAATCCGCACCGGAAACTCGGCCCTATCCGGACATTCATCGGGCCGATCTACGCGGTGATGTAGTCCACTGAACCAGCCATTCTGGCACTGTGCAGCACGACTCGGTTGCTCGCCGTCAGCAATGCGGACGAAGCTGCCCTTCGATCGCAGCCATTGACTGTTCTGGCGCCAGGTTGTACCGATCATTACACTGTGATACAATCGGTACAGGAGTGACCCATGAATCAGTATTTCACGCGCAGCCTTCCGAAGCCCGGTCCCAAGCTCGTGCTTCTGGCCGGGCTTGGCGGGCTGGTGGCAATCGCGTGCCTCCGCCTCATGACCGATAGCGCGCATCTATCGCTTATCATGGCCCCGTTCGGTGCAAGCTGCGTCCTTCTCTTCGCGGTGCCGGGAAGCCCGTTGTCCCAGCCTACCAACGTGGTTGGTGGCCATTTCATCGCAACGCTGGTCGGCCTGCTTCTACGTCTTTGGCTTCCCGATGTATGGTGGGCTCTCGCGCTGGCGGTCGGCCTAGCAATCGCGGCCATGGTGGCGCTGCGGGTGACCCACCCACCAGCTGGGGCCGATCCTTTGGTGGTCTTCGCGACCGATCCGGGGTTCGGCTTCCTCATTCTGCCCGTCCTCTCAGGCTCCTTACTCTTGGTGATCTTTGCCGTGGCTTATCATCGACTGAGCGGACAGTCTTATCCGCGGGCCGGAAGCTGATGCCCAGAACCGTCGCCGAAAAAGCGGACGTGATCCCCCCACTTGCAGAAGTTTTCCGCCAACATGGATACGAAGGGGCGAGTATCGGCATCATCTCCAACCGCACCGGGCTTGGACGGGGTAGCCTTTATCACTTCTTTCCCGGTGGAAAGGAGGATATGGCGAACGCCGTCCTCGCGCATGTCTCTGAATGGTTCGAGGCGAACATCTTCAATCCGCTGGAAACGTTGCCCCCGCACGAGGCGATCGGCCACATGCTTGATGCCGTGTCCGCTTATTTCGACGGCGGTGAGCGGATATGCTTGGTCGGTGCATTCGCCCTCGACCAAACCCGCGATCGTTTCGCCGTCGATATCAGGATGTATTTTGCGCGATGGATTACATCGCTTGAGTCTTGTCTGGAACGGTTGGACCCGCCGGTGCCTAGTGCGGCCGACGACGCACGCCGGATCGTCGCGACCATCCAAGGTGGGATCGTTCTTGCGCGTGCGTCGGGAGAGGCCAGTACCTTTTACGCCCTGATCGAGGGAATGCGGCCGAAGACCGAAGCGGTTCTGTGACTGGTTCGGGCTCAAACCGGACTTGCGGCAATGCGGCGTGCTGTGTTCGACATGATCGCCTCTAAGCGCGGCGAGCGTGCTATGATCGGGTATCGGCAAGCTGCCGAGGGCGTGGTGGATAGGAGGAACCACTATGCCAACTACAAACCTGCCTGCCATCCGTGCATGTCGCCCAGCTTGGAACAAGGGGCGGATGTTGTTGAAAAAGTCGGTCGAAATCGCCGATTTTGAGGCTCGCCGCCGCCGGGCAAGGCTATTGCGTTCGGGCGATCGCCCGTCGACCCGCCTCAAGGCGGTAATATGGCCGCTCAGCTCATGCTGCGGCCTCCTGTCGGACGCTTCGCGGGCGGAGCTTCGCGAGTTTTCGGAGGTTCTGGGCGATGGCGGCAAGCAGGAATTCGTCCTTGGCGCCGTTTGGCCCACGGAGCCGCAGCCGTGTCAGGCCAAGGATGCGCTTGAGGTGCGCGAAGAGCATCTCGACCTTCTTCCGTTTGTCGCGCGACACTTTGTAGGCCTTGGTCTTGCGGCATTCTCTGGCGAATTCGCGCGCCTCTTCATGGGGCTCGCGCGTGACATATCGCGCATCGGCTTTCGGGCAACAGATCTCTTTGGATAGGCAGGCTTGGCAGGTTGCCTTCAAGCACCGGTATTTCTTTCGTCCGCCGGTATCCTGACCCCGGTTCGGATCGGAATAGTTGCGTCTGAACTGTTTGAGGGCATGGCCTTCAGGGCAGATATACTGATCATTCTTCTCGTCCCACTGGAAGTCCGAGCGGGAGAACGTGCCGTCGGTCCGTTCCGACTTATCGATCACCGGGATGAAGGGAATGATGCTGCGCTTCTCGACCAGCCAGCCCAGGTTCTCGGCATTGCCGTAGGCGGTATCGGCGGCCAGCCAATCCGGTTTGACACCAAAGCGTTTTTCGGTCCTGTCCAGCATCGTGCGCGCAGCTCCGACCTCGGCCTGGCGGATCGCCCTTGTCGCCTCGACATCCATGATCACCGAGCTCTTGGTGTCGATCAGGTAGTTGGTGGCATAGGCGAAGTAGGGGCGGCTCTCCTCCGCACGGGTCCATTGCGCTGCCGGATCAGACTTGGCGACGAACTTGGGTTGCACAGGAGAGGCCGCACCAAAAGCGGCGTCATCCAGTGTCTCCAGATATTCCCGTGCCGCCCTGTTGCCAGCGTCCCGCGCGACCTCGGGGCTCCAGTCTTCCGCCGCGACGGACCGGACCTTATTGGCATCCGCCGGGATAAGGCTGGCATCGACTGCGAAGCCTTCGCCCGACACCAGGTCCTCCTTCAGGCAGCGTTCAACGGTTGCCTCGAAAACCTGCCGCAGCAAGCCACTTTCCCTGAACTTGCCATGGCGATAGCAGGAGAAGGTCGAGTGATCCGGGACATTGCCTTCCAACCCCAACCGGCAGAACCAGCGATAGGCCAAGTTCAGGTGAACCTCATCACAGAGCCGGCGCTCCGAACGGATCCCCATGACATACCCGATCACCAGCATCCGGATGATCAGTTCCGGATCGATCGAGGGGCGACCAAGATGGCTGTAGAATGGGCGCAGCGCCTCGCGCAGAGTGTCACCATTCAGGAACAGGTCGATCTCGCGCAGCATATGATTGGCCGGGACGTGCCGCTCCAGATCGAAATCGTAAAACAGCTGCGCCGGTGCTTCTTGCCTGCCCATCATGACGAAATCCTCCAATCTCCTCATAGTCGAGTGAATCGAAAGACTTGCCGCAGCGCAACAAAGACTTTTTCAACAGCATCGGCGGATCGTCGGCCAGAAGCGACCGCTTGCGCCGAAACACGTATGGGCGATCCGGGTTCGCCTCGAGATCGCACAGAAGATCCGAGAGCTGGCGCTTTTCAATCTCGCCATCGATAGCAAATTGCGGGGCTGCGGCCTGGTAAAACTAAAGGTCGTTGATGTCTATGCGGCCGGACAGGTCAAGCATCGCACTTCGATCGTCCAGAGCAAGACCCGCAAGCCGGTCAGCTTCGAGATTACCGAGGGGACAAGAAGGACTATCGCGGCTTGGCTCGAGGATCCCTTGATGATCGGATCGGAACATTTGTGGCCAGGCCGCTTCCACGAGCGCCTTCATATTTCCACGAGGCAATACGCCCGTCTGGTGCGTGAATGGGTGACCTCAATCGGCCTAGAGCCGAGCGCATATGGCACCCACTCCATGCGGCGGACCAAGGTGGCGCAGATATACCGCAAAACCGGCAACCTGCGCGCGGTTCAGCTTTTGTTGGGCCATACGAAAATGGATAGCACGGTGCGCTATCTCGGTGTTGAGCTCGAAGATGCGCTGACCATCGCGGAGGCGGTAGAAATCTGAAGACATTGGGCCGTCGTAACAGACGGCCCTCTGCGGACCTTTGTTTCGCCGACGAACGCCGCAGCGCGGCATCATCAGACCGGACTTTCGCTGCGCCTGTATGGTTTCCGAACCATCGAACTCGCGCAACGCGGTCATGCAATCGCGCACAAAAGAGTGAATCCCAATCGGGATCACATCGGACAAACCTGCCAAAATTGCACGATTTTCGGAAAGGTCGTGCAAGCCGCTTATGTCTGCGGGCTTTGTCGGACGGACCGACCTCGCTTTGGCACAGATTTTAGATCCTGCCCCCTGATTGCAGTGCGGAACGCCGTTGGCGTCATGTTGCGGACATTGCGAAAGCGTCGCGCGAAGTCGGCGGCATCGGAGAAACCGCACTCGGTTGCAATCAGGCCCACGGGGCTGTCGGTCTGTATCAGCATCTGGCACGCCCGGCCAATTCGCAATTGCAGCACATAGGCGCTGATCGACATGCGGGCGCTGCGTTTGAAGATCCGTTGCAGTTGGCTCTCGGTCAGATGCACAAGATCACACAGCGGGGCCAGCCGCACCGGTTCATCGTAATGGGCATGCAAATGGTCCAGCAACTTCTGCATCCGCGCCCGGTCGCGCGGCATCTCGCTGACCGTGACCTCTCCGTTGGCCAGCAGCACTCGATCAGTTGATCCCGACAAGGTCGCGAGGATGGACTGGAATGTGATCACCTGATCCACGCCATCCATCTGCCCCAGGTGCAGGAT
Organism: Thioclava sp. 'Guangxiensis'; assembly: GCF_045348365.1. Taxonomy (NCBI): domain Bacteria; kingdom Pseudomonadati; phylum Pseudomonadota; class Alphaproteobacteria; order Rhodobacterales; family Paracoccaceae; genus Thioclava; species Thioclava sp. 'Guangxiensis'. The sequence goes on from NZ_CP155825.1 coordinate 181,295, forward strand.
CCGGTCTCGCAGTTGCGCCGACGTTCGCGCCCCGAACCGCAATCCACGCCGGGCCTGCGCAAGCAGAGCCGTGACGGGCGAAAGCTCTGGCACCAGACCGATCAGGCTGGTGATCCAGTCACTGGTGAACCAGCACACAATGGCGCGATGGTCGCCGGCAATCTCGATCAGGCTTTGGGATTGAAACGCATGCGGCAGGTTGGGGGCGATCAGAATCAGATCCCCGTCGTCGTAAGGCCCGACATGGTCCCCCACAAAGCACAATCCGCGGCTGTTCACCGTGAGGGTCAGCTCGAATTCCGGGTGGTAATGCCAGTTGAACGGAAACTCTGGCAGGCGGCGGTCGAAGACATGCAGGGACCGGTCCGGCGGGATGGCAACCGTCTCGAAGTAAGGCGAAGATATGTGCATTGCGTGCCAGTTAAACATTCAGATGCAGCAATCATACAAGGATACGCGGCAATAGGGAATGGTGCGCGCGGTGAAGGCTTGGCATCTGTTGAGCGGAAACCCGGGAGGGCGTGATGCAGATCATAAAAACGGATATCGCGATTGTCGGCTCGGGGGTGGGTGGTTCTGCCGTGGCGCATCAACTCGCAGGCAGCGGCGCGAAAATCCTGATCCTCGAACGCGGTGACGATCTGCCGAACGAGCTGCAGAACAGCGATGCAGAGGCGGTTTTCGTCCAGTCACGGTACAAGACGACAGAGGAATGGGTGGACGCGAAGGGGGCAGCCTATCGGCCCGGTCAATACTACTATGTCGGCGGGCATACGAAGTTCTACGGCACCGCGATGTTCCGCTTCCGCGAAAGTGACTTCATGCAGGCGCAGATCGACGGCGCCACATCCCCCGCCTGGCCGGTCAGCTACGCCGATCTTGCGCCATACTACGCCGCAGCCGAACGCCTGTATGGCGTGCGCGGCGCGGCAGGTGTCGATCCGACCGAGCCGCCCCGCGATGCCTTCCCCCACGCCGCGATCCCGCACGAGCCAGTGATTGCCGCGCTGTCGGATCGGTTGCGCGCGCAGGGGCTGCACCCATTTGCGATGCCATCGGCAATCGATTATGGCCCCGATGGCACCTGCCGGCGCTGCGGCACCTGCGATGCCTTTGCCTGCCGGTTCGACGCCAAGGGTGACGCGGATACCCGCGTGCTCCGTCCGCTCCTGACGCATCCAGACGTGCGGCTGGAACGCAACGCGGAAGTCACGCGGCTGATTGCCGATGGCGAGGGCAAGCGTATCGTCGCCGCAGAGGTGCTCCGGTCCGGGGAGATCCTGCGCGTGGAAGCTCAGGTCTTTGTTCTCAGCGCTGGGGCGATCAATTCCGCACTGATCCTGCTGCGGTCCGCCTGTGAGGCGGCACCGGACGGAATTGCCAACCGGTCCGACGTCGTGGGCCGATACCTGATGAACCATCACCTGACCGGAGTGATGGGGGTGAAGCCCTTCACTACAAACACCACGAAATTCCCCAAAACACTGTCGTCGAACGACTTCTATCACGGTTTGCCAGACGATCCCGATGCGCGCGGCAACATCCAGATGCTGGGCAAGATCCAGGGTGCGATGATCCGTGCAACGTATCCCGGAACGCCGCAGTTCGTGGCCGACTGGTTGGCCCGCCACTCCGTCGACGTGCTGGCGATGGGCGAGGATCTGCCCGACCGCGAGAGCCGCGTGCGTCTTCTGGACGATGACCGGGTGCAGGTCGATTACCGCCCCGGCGGGCGGGCCGCCCATGATCGGTTCGTGCGCCATGTCAGGCATGTGCTGCGCAGGGCCGGGTTCCCGGTCGTTCTGCGTCACAGCTTCGGCATTCAGGCCCCCTCGCACCAATGCGGCACGGTGCGGATGGGCGATGATCCGGCGAGATCGGCGCTCGACGCCATGTGCCGCGCGCATGATCATCCGAACCTTTACGTGGTGGACGCGGGGTTCTTTCCCTCTTCCGCCGCGCTGAACCCGGCACTGACCATCGCAGCCCAGGCGCTGCGGGTCGGCGCGCATCTGCGCGACACGCGCGCCATCTGAAAGGACACGCCCTATGAACTTCCTGCTGCCGCTGACCGGCTCCTTCGCGCAACCCGCAGCCGAAAACCCGACCGTCGCGATGATCGAGGCTGCCTACCGCCACCACGGTCTCGATTGGCGCTACATCAACGTCGAGGTCGCACCCGACGATCTGGCCGACGCCGTGCGCGGTGCGCGGGCAATGGGCTGGCGCGGTTTCAACTGTTCCATTCCGCACAAGGTCGCCGTGATCGACCACCTCGATGGGTTGGGAAAATCGGCCGAGATCATAGGGGCCGTCAATACCATCGTACGCGACGGCGACCGGCTGATCGGTGAAAACACCGACGGGCGCGGCTTTGTCGCGGCACTGAAATCGGTCGTGGATCCGGCGGGCAAATCCGTCGTCCTGTTCGGTGCGGGCGGTGCAGCGCGGGCGGTTGCGGTAGAGATGGCGCTGGCCGGCGCCGCGCGGATAACCGTCGTCAATCGCACCGCTGGGCGGGGACGTGCGGTCGTCGACCTGTTGAACAAACGTACGGACACGCAGGCAAGTTTCGCCCCGTGGGACGGCACCTTTGTCGTGCCGGCCGGCACAGACATCGTGATTCACGCCACGTCCGTCGGTCTGTATCCGGACATCGACGCAATGCCCGACATCGACACCGACAGCCTGACACCGGAGATGGTCGTCGCCGACGGAATTCACAACCCACCCCTGACACGCCTGCTTCAGGCCGCCAAGGATCGCGGCTGCAAGACGGTTGACGGGCTCGGTATGCTGGTACAGCAGGGCGTGATCGGCGTAAAATACTGGACCGGTCTTGACGTCGATCCGCAGGTGATGCGGCAGGCCTTGTTGGACCTCAACATGTAGAGCCGGGACCGACAACCCTTTAAAGCGTCGGACACTTGGCTCTCTTTTTTGGCTACAAGACATCGCCCGGCAGAACGGAGGTCACGCGCCACCCAAAGGGTTATGTCTCAAGTGTGCTGTTTTGACAGGATTTCTGGCCACAACGCAGTGTCGACCTGCGAACGATAGGAGCCATCACGCGGCGTCGAGATGTACTTCGTCTTGCGGCCCTTGCGGGTTGATAGACGCGTGACGGCTCATAGCTACTATTTCTCGAGTTGCAATATCCGCTTGAGCACACCCTGAACCGGGCATTCATGCAGCATGAGACACTTGGACGCCAGTCCGTCAGCGGGCCGGTAGAGTTAGGTGTTCAATCTCGGCATCTAGTGAATCGGGCCCAGCGTCGCGAGCGAAGCTTGCGATCTCTGTATTGCTACTCTGACGGCGTGCGCGGTCGTGGCGCTTCCGTGACGAACTTGGTCGCGGGATGAGGGCCTCATGTCCTCAGAATGCCGCCGGCGAGTGAGGCTGAAACTGGGATCAAAGGCGTTATCGTGGCCTGGAAATCGTGATAGAGATCCTCTCGCGTCGGGTAGACCACCCCACTCAGGGCGCCCTCGGCGTCGATCTCGTGCCGCCAACTGCCGTCGCTCGGGTCGATCAGCCGGTCCGCTATGAAATTCCATGCCTGACGGTAGACCGCCTCGAAGCGCGGCTCTCCGGTGCGGCGCAGCAACATAAAGGCGGTATTCGCCAGTTCGGCCTGCACCCAGTAAGCGCGGTTCGCAACCGAGACGGCGCCGTCGAAGCCTACCGTGTAGACCATGCCTGGATGACCATCCGGTGCCCAACCGAGCGATACGGCCATGTCGAAGAGCGCGATTGCATCAGTTAGAAGCCATGCGGGAGCGGAGCGTCCAACAGCGAGACAGGCGGCTTCGACCTTCAGCAGAAGTCCGCCCCACTCCGCGTGGTGGCCGGGGGTCAAGCCCCAAGGGCGGGTGTCGTCGGCAAGCTGGTCGGACCCGTAGTCTGGCAGAATTTCCCAAGCGGGCGAGAAATGCTCCGGCAGGGTGCCGCCCTGCGCGGATGGGATCTCGTGACCGAACCGCCGCGCAAGCGCCAGGGCCCGGTCCAGCCAGCGAGTGTCATCGGTGGCATCCAGCAGCGCGAGACAGGCCTCGAGGGTGTGCATGTTGCAGTTGGCCCCGCGGTAGGCTTCCGGGTCGGACCAGTCGGCCGCGAACGAGGGCTGCATCACCTGCTCGGCCTCGATCCAGAAATGGTCGTCGATCACGGCAACCGCGGCCTGCATCAGCTCGTCGCCGCGGGGGATCCCGGCCATCGTGGCGGAGGCGCCGGCCAGCCCAATGAAGGCGTGCAAATAGGCCTTCTTCCGCGACGGCCCCGCCGCATCGGCGAACCAGCCGTCGCGCTCACGATCCCGCAGCGGGCCGTCCAGCAACGCGGCCACACCATGTTCGGCCAGCGAGGCGGAACCGGGCAGGCCCATTAGGCTGGCAATGGAATAGCAATGCACCTTCCGCGCTGTGATGATACCCTGAGGGGTGTCATCGACCAGAGTGCCATCGTTGCCCAATGTCGCGAACCCGCCGGGCACGCGGGCCTTTGCGTAATGCCGCAACAGGTGACGCCCTTCTGTGCGCAGCCATTGACGGTGATCCTCGCAGTCCGCCCAGAAGGCGGACCGCAGGACGGGGGTCCGGAGGTCATCCATTGGTAATCATCCCCCCGTTCACGTGCAGCGTCTGACCGGTCATGAAGCTGCTATCTTGGCAGGCCAGGAAGACATAGGCCGGGCCCAGTTCACGCGGTTGCCCGAGGCGCCCCATCGGAGAGGACATTTCCTTAAGCATCTCTTCGTCGAAATCCTTGAAGACAAGCTGGATCTCAGTGGCAACCGGTCCGGGCGCCACCTGGTTGACGCGGATCCCCCGTTCGATCAGCTGCAGCGCCAGCGCTCGGGTATAGCCGACGATAGCCCCCTTGGTCGCCGTGTAGGGCACCAAGGCCGCATTGCCGACATAGGCATTGACCGAGGTGGTGTTGATGATGCTGCCGCCTTCTTTCATATGCTCCAGTGCGGCGCGGGTCGTGTGGAAAATGCCGTTCATATTCACGTCGAAATGCTGCTGCCACTCGGCGTCGGAGATGTCGGCCTGCGCCGCATAGGGCTTTTGCATGCCGGCATTGTTCACTAGCACATCGATGCCGCCCCAGGCATCGATGACGGCGGCCACCGTGGTCGCGCAGCTCTCCGCGCTACCGGTGTCGCCCTGCAGCACCAGCGCCTCAGCCCCTTCGGCCTCGATGCCTTGGCGGGTCTGCTCCGCACTCTCGGCGTCGGAATGGTACAGGATCGCGACGCGCGCACCCTCCCGCGCCATGTGCAGTGCCACGGCACGCCCGATGCCGCTGTCACCGCCGGTGATTAGGACTCGCTTGTCCTTCAGTTTGTCCGATCCCTTGTAGGCATCGGTGATGTATTCGACGGGGGGAAGCAGGTCGTCCAGACGGTCCTTCATGGAAAACTCCTCTCTATGGCGCGTGGCCGGTTAACAGCGGGGCAAGGTGTCTTTCCGCTCGGTCTTCCAACGAACGGAGCCAATGCAAGTTCCACAATTTTTCATTTTTGCCGAGTGACTTGGGCATATTTTACGCTATATCTTCCACGATGCTGAAGGTCTGTAATGATGAAGGTCCGCAATGATCCAGTCTGTCTCTCGCGCACTCCACCTTCTTGAAATTCTGGCCCGTTCCGGAGGGTCTGCAAAACTGAAGGAAATTACTGACATTTCCGGGCTCACGACGCCCACGGCGCACAACCTGCTCAACACGCTGGTCGCACTCGGATACGTGAAGCGGCGCCAGGGAGATGTCCGCTACCATCTCGGAGATCGCATCCTGAACATCGCTCGGGTGGCCGGGAACGATGCTGAGCTGCGGGAGACCCTGCGTCCGAAACTGGAGGCGCTCTTCGAGATGACGGGCGAAACGGTTTTCCTCGCTGTGCCATCGGGCGACGACATTTACTTTCTCGACGCCATCGAGAGCCGCAAGCTTCTCCACGTCGCCGCGCAGACGGGTCAGCGTGTGACGATGATAGGTTCGGCCATCGGACAACTCTTCCTTGCCTACAACCCATCTTTGAGGGCCCGCACCGAGATCAGCCAAGACCTGCGCCGGGACGTAGAGGACATCGCCCGCCGCGGCTACGCGATCGATCACGAGAAGGTCTTCGACGGCGTTGCAGCGGTCGCAGTGCCCTGGATCGAGGATGGCGAGATGCGCGCCGGTTTCGGGGTGACCGGTCCGGGCAATCGGCTAACCCCGTCACGATTGGACGAACTGGCCGGTGCGATGTCGGAGTTAATCAAGAGCTAGGAGTTTGATCCTTTTGCAGAAATGTAAAGATGCCTTATGGGACAAGTTTGTCACGGAAGCGCAACGACCGCGCACGCCGTAAGAGCAGCAATACAGCGATCGCAAGCTTCGCGCGCGATGCTGTGCCGGGAGCTGGGGATTAACCCAAAGACAGTTGCGAAGTGGCGTAGACGGCAGACGGTTGATGATCTCAAGATTGGCCTAAAGACGCCACGTTCTACGGTCCTCCCGAAGGCTGAGTAGGCGGCTATCGTCGCGTTTCGACGCCACACGCTGCTGCCGCTTGACGACTGCCTCTATTCGCCTCAGCCGTCCATCCCGCACCCTACACGCTCGGCGCCACCGCCCGCAAACAACGCTGCATGTGCAGCGAACGTCAGAAAGCTCCGCAACGCAGCCAATGCTTCTGAGAAATTTCTTGTAATGCGGATGAGCGACAGGATCCACGGCTGCAATGCGGCATGAATGTTTGCTGCGCCGAAGCAAACTTTTCGCTGCGTGCGCGTGCAACATAAAGGTGGCGCTTCTGCTACGGGCTCTATTCCGTCAAGCGGCGATGCAGGACAAGCCTTGATCTTGGTCCGCTCAGAATGTCGGCTTCCACCTTTGCTGAGCGATCGGCTTGTCGCCGCAGCGAAGGTCCGGAATCCGCCGATGCTGTTGAAAAAGTCTTTGTTGCGCTGCGGCAAGTCTTTCGATTCACTCGACTATGAGGAGATTGGAGGATTTCGTCATGATGGGCAGGCAAGAAGCACCGGCGCAGCTGTTTTACGATTTCGATCTGGAGCGGCACGTCCCGGCCAATCACATGCTGCGCGAGATCGACCTGTTCCTGAATGGTGACACTCTGCGCGAGGCGCTGCGCCCATTCTACAGCCATCTTGGTCGCCCCTCGATCGATCCGGAACTGATCATCCGGATGCTGGTGATCGGGTATGTCATGGGGATCCGTTCGGAGCGCCGGCTCTGTGATGAGGTTCACCTGAACTTGGCCTATCGCTGGTTCTGCCGGTTGGGGTTGGAAGGCAATGTCCCGGATCACTCGACCTTCTCCCGCTATCGCCATGGCAAGTTCAGGGAAAGTGGCTTGCTGCGGCAGGTTTTCGAGGCAACCGTTGAACGCTGCCTGAAGGAGGACCTGGTGTCGGGCGAAGGCTTCGCAGTCGATGCCAGCCTTATCCCGGCGGATGCCAATAAGGTCCGGTCCGTCGCGGCGGAAGACTGGAGCCCCGAGGTCGCGCGGGACGCTGGCAACAGGGCGGCACGGGAATATCTGGAGACACTGGATGACGCCGCTTTTGGTGCGGCCTCTCCTGTGCAACCCAAGTTCGTCGCCAAGTCTGATCCGGCAGCGCAATGGACCCGTGCGGAGGAGAGCCGCCCCTACTTCGCCTATGCCACCAACTACCTGATCGACACCAAGAGCTCGGTGATCATGGATGTCGAGGCGACAAGGGCGATCCGCCAGGCCGAGGTCGGAGCTGCGCGCACGATGCTGGACAGGACCGAAAAACGCTTTGGTGTCAAACCGGATTGGCTGGCCGCCGATACCGCCTACGGCAATGCCGAGAACCTGGGCTGGCTGGTCGAGAAGCGCAGCATCATTCCCTTCATCCCGGTGATCGATAAGTCGGAACGGACCGACGGCACGTTCTCCCGCTCGGACTTCCAGTGGGACGAGAAGAATGATCAGTATATCTGCCCTGAAGGCCATGCCCTCAAACAGTTCAGACGCAACTATTCCGATCCGAACCGGGGTCAGGATACCGGCGGACGAAAGAAATACCGGTGCTTGAAGGCAACCTGCCAAGCCTGCCTATCCAAAGAGATCTGTTGCCCGAAAGCCGATGCGCGATATGTCACGCGCGAGCCCCATGAAGAGGCGCGCGAATTCGCCAGAGAATGCCGCAAGACCAAGGCCTACAAAGTGTCGCGCGACAAACGGAAGAAGGTCGAGATGCTCTTCGCGCACCTCAAGCGCATCCTTGGCCTGACACGGCTGCGGCTCCGTGGGCCAAACGGCGCCAAGGACGAATTCCTGCTTGCCGCCATCGCCCAGAACCTCCGAAAACTCGCGAAGCTCCGCCCGCGAAGCGTCCGACAGGAGGCCGCAGCATGAGCTGAGCGGCCATATTACCGCCTTGAGGCGGGTCGACGGGCGATCGCCCGAACGCAATAGCCTTGCCCGGCGGCGGCGAGCCTCAAAATCGGCGATTTCGACCGACTTTTTCAACAACATCCGCCGATGCTGTTGAAAAAGTCTTTGTTGCGCTGCGGCAAGTCTTTCGATTCACTCGACTATGAGGAGATTGGAGGATTTCGTCATGATGGGCAGGCAAGAAGCACCGGCGCAGCTGTTTTACGATTTCGATCTGGAGCGGCACGTCCCGGCCAATCACATGCTGCGCGAGATCGACCTGTTCCTGAATGGTGACACTCTGCGCGAGGCGCTGCGCCCATTCTACAGCCATCTTGGTCGCCCCTCGATCGATCCGGAACTGATCATCCGGATGCTGGTGATCGGGTATGTCATGGGGATCCGTTCGGAGCGCCGGCTCTGTGATGAGGTTCACCTGAACTTGGCCTATCGCTGGTTCTGCCGGTTGGGGTTGGAAGGCAATGTCCCGGATCACTCGACCTTCTCCCGCTATCGCCATGGCAAGTTCAGGGAAAGTGGCTTGCTGCGGCAGGTTTTCGAGGCAACCGTTGAACGCTGCCTGAAGGAGGACCTGGTGTCGGGCGAAGGCTTCGCAGTCGATGCCAGCCTTATCCCGGCGGATGCCAATAAGGTCCGGTCCGTCGCGGCGGAAGACTGGAGCCCCGAGGTCGCGCGGGACGCTGGCAACAGGGCGGCACGGGAATATCTGGAGACACTGGATGACGCCGCTTTTGGTGCGGCCTCTCCTGTGCAACCCAAGTTCGTCGCCAAGTCTGATCCGGCAGCGCAATGGACCCGTGCGGAGGAGAGCCGCCCCTACTTCGCCTATGCCACCAACTACCTGATCGACACCAAGAGCTCGGTGATCATGGATGTCGAGGCGACAAGGGCGATCCGCCAGGCCGAGGTCGGAGCTGCGCGCACGATGCTGGACAGGACCGAAAAACGCTTTGGTGTCAAACCGGATTGGCTGGCCGCCGATACCGCCTACGGCAATGCCGAGAACCTGGGCTGGCTGGTCGAGAAGCGCAGCATCATTCCCTTCATCCCGGTGATCGATAAGTCGGAACGGACCGACGGCACGTTCTCCCGCTCGGACTTCCAGTGGGACGAGAAGAATGATCAGTATATCTGCCCTGAAGGCCATGCCCTCAAACAGTTCAGACGCAACTATTCCGATCCGAACCGGGGTCAGGATACCGGCGGACGAAAGAAATACCGGTGCTTGAAGGCAACCTGCCAAGCCTGCCTATCCAAAGAGATCTGTTGCCCGAAAGCCGATG
>NZ_CP155826.1:0-60369 GCF_045348365.1 Thioclava sp. 'Guangxiensis'
GGCCGCATTGATCACCGCTTGCGGAGCATGGCGGCGGATCGCCTGCGCACAGCCCTCGGGATCGGTCAGATCCGCCTGATCACGCCCCAGAAAGACAGCCTGCGGGCAGAGCCGTTCCAGCTCGCGCGCAACCTGACCCGTCGATCCGAAAACAAGAAGACCATCCATCGCCTGTTCCTTTCCTTTCATCATGCCGCCCCGTTTCCGCCGAACCAGCGCTCCGGCGCATACCATGGCACAGGGGCGGGGGGCAGGGTGCCCGTCATCCCCCAGCCGACCAGCGCCCTGAACAGCGAACGCGGCCCGGGCCTGCGGCGGAATTTATGGGTGAGTTTGAATACGGGCGCAGGGGGATGTGCCAGACGGGCGTCCAGATCCTCCGGGGCCCGCGCCCTGAGAGCGCCATCCCCGGGGCCGAAATGGAAGGCGTGTTGCGCAGGGACCCTCTCGGCCTGCGCCCAGCGGGCGGCGAAATCGGGATCCGCCCGGAGCAGTTTCCCGAAGAGGTTATGCACCCAGAAATAGGCATCCCGCGTGGTCCGGCCCTGCCAGTAGTCCTCCATCGCGCGGCGCCATGCCGCAATGATGTAATCCTCGCGGGTGGCCGCCAGAAACCAGCTGGCCAGAGGCCGCCCGCCCCCCGGATCGGACAGCGCGAAGAACCCCGGCCCCACGGCATGGTCGATCCACTGATCGAGCGGGCGGGCACAGAGCGTGGTCGCATCGGCCCAGACCCCGCCATGCCGGGCCAGCAGCTCGAGCCGGATGATATCGCTGAAGGCCTCGGGCGGGGCGGGGGTGGCGGTGATGCGGGCCCATGTCTCGGGGGCCAGCTCCGCCTCGAGCCCCGCGCGGTCGAGCGCGCGGACCTCCCATCCGGGATTCATCCGCGTCCAGCTCCGGCGGCTGGCCTGCGCCAGATCCGGCGCGCCCTCCCATCCCTGCAGCCAGAGCTGCCAGATGATGCGCGGCACCCCTCCCATCCGGTCCGGCCCCTGATCGGGACGGTCGGGGCAGGGCCCCGCCATGGCCGTTCCGTGCAGCCCGTCCTGTGATCCGGTAAGAAGGGAAGGGGCCCCGACCATACGCCTCAGCCCACCTTGCCCAGATGCACCCCTTCGGCCTCGAGCTTCTTCTTGTTCCAGCTCTCCGAGAAGAACCCGCGATGATCACCGAAACGCGGCGGCGTGATAAGGAGCACATCGGGGAGGGACGTCTGGTCGATCATGGGTCGCAAACCGCTTTTCTTTTCTGTTGTCAGTCGCAGGAGGCGGATACCGTCCTGTCTGACACCAACCTGCGGAAGTTACAGGCCATACACAACAGTTTCTTAACGGATTTTAAAATGACAACAGCTGTTTGGGCGAAAAACGCCCCAAAAGCGGCCCTAGGGGCATTTCCCGCATAGATTGTAATATCCATTCCGGAAATCGCCTATACGGCAGGCACCCCGTGTATGGAAAACCCGCCTGGCAAACCCGTCCGGCAGATACGGCGCGGGATGTTTCGTATGCGAAACATCCCCGTTACCCTATGCGGAGACCCCGCTCTAACGGCGTGCCAGCCAGCGCTTGAGATCGGCCATGAAAGCGGCATCCACATCCGGTCCTGCGATACGGATTTCCTGCGCGTCCTCGTCGAGCGACAGCCTGTAATCGGGCCGCGGGACCAAGGCGGCAGGGCGCGCGATCTCGGAAGGCTCGGGATCGGACGGGGGCGGCAGGGCGGCCAGAGCGCGCGCCTCCGCGCCCGCATCGGGGGCAGGGGAGGCCGCGAGCCGCGCCCGCAGCCTCTGTCCCAGATCCGGATCCGCCTCGAGCCGTTTCACCAGATCGAGCCCCGCCCGTTCGGAGATCGCGGCAGGGAAGCGCAGCACCCCGTCCAGCGCCGTGACAATCGCCATGAAGCTCTTGATCTTCGAGCGCTTGGCCCGTGCCACATTGCCAAAGAGCGCGTTGAGCGCGTCTTTGGGCGTCTCGAACACGCCTTCCTCCAGCGCCTTCACCACGATGCGGGCGCGCTCGTAAAAGCTGATATCGGCGCGGATCTCGTTTTCCTCGACCATGGCGACATAGGCCTCGGCAGAGGTCTCGGGGCGGCGGATGACCGCCAGAACGGTGCCCGTGCCATGGCCGTCCCCGGCAAGCTGGCGCAGCGCCGCCAGCCGCCGCCAGCCCGAGATCAACCCGTAGCGCGGACGCTCCTGCGGGCCGCGATCGAGCACCTCGATCGGCACCTGCTGGCCGCGTATGCGCAGCGAGGCCACAAGCGCTTCCATCTCCTCGCCCTCCGCGGCAAGCCGGTCGCGCACCAGATGACCGGCCTCCACCTGATCGAGCGGTAATGCCTCGACCATCCGTCCCGAGGCGCGCAGATCCGCGATCATGGCGGCCATATCCTCGAGGGCCGCCCGATCGGCGGTTTCGGCGGCCACCGAGGCGATGGGCGGGCGATGGGTGACGGTGCGCGCCACCCCCATCGGGAACATGGCTTTCGTCTCGAGATCCTTGGGCATCTCGGGCGCGGCGGGTCCGGCCCCGGTTGCGGAGGGGGGAGAGGCCGTCTCGGGCGTGACGCCTTCCTCGGGGGCGCTTTGCAGGAAGCCGGGATTGGCGGGGGTCAGACGTTTGCGCTTGGCCATGGGTCATCCTTTCTGGAGGGGCGGGGCCAGCTTCCGCGGGCCGCCCTTAAGGGAGGGTGAGGCCTCAGGCCTCCTGTTGCGCCTCGATCTCGTCGCGCCGCCAGCTGCCCAGCAGAAGACGTTTGAAGGCGGCATAGGTCGCATCGAAGGTCTGGCGGCCACGGACATAGGTCTCGCGGTTGAAATCGCGGTAATCGGCCTCGTAGATACCGTTCACCTGCTCGCCCGCCTGACCGATCAGCGCGGTGAAATCCTGCCTGTGCGGCGAGAGGGTGCGTCCGAAATAGGCCTGCATGAGCGAGGCCAGCTCACCCTGTTGCGCGCCATCGAAACGGGTGATGACCGCGCGCACCGCATCCCACTGGAAATTCATCTCCTCGCGGCCCAAGGCACGCGCTGCCATGTTCTCGCCCTCCTCGATGGAGGAGAAGGTCGAATGCAGCATATCGAAGAACCGCCCCGTGCTGTCGAATTCGAGGAAGGAGGCCCCGAGCGGCACCAGCAGGATATCGGCCGCGGCCAGACCATTGATCGTCAGGTAACCAAGGGCAGGGGGGGTATCGAGGAAGATCACGTCATACTGGTCGAGAATGCCATCGGCCTCGAGCGTCTCGGTCAGCGCATCCCACAGTTTCCAGCCCCGCCCCTGCATCCGCCAGACGGGGATCTGGAACTCGGACCAGTAGAGGTTCAACTGTGCGCCGATCAGGTCGATATTGGGCCAATGGGTCTTCTGGATGATCTCGGGGGCGCGGATCTTGAGCGCCTCGGTCAGGGTTTCATCCAGCGGCACGGGCGCCTCGCCACGGTCGAGCCGGCCCTGATTGGCCTTTTGCTGATAGGCGGCATAATGGCGCGCCAGAAGCGGGAAGACGGTCTCCCATTCATCGGCCACGCGGCCGCCGAAGATCGAGGTCATCGAGCCCTGACTGTCGAGATCGATCACCAGAACCTTATAGCCGTCGAGCGCCGCCGACATCGCCAGATGCGCCGCCGTCGAGGTCTTGCCGACCCCGCCCTTGAAATTGGCCACGGCCACCATCTTGGCGGGCAGGCCTTTGGGACGGTAGGGCCGGTATTCCTTGGCCTTGGAGCCTTCGGCGGCAAAATGCGCCCGCAGCCTAAGCACCTCGTCGAGGGTGAACCATTTGGCACCGGCTTCGGTATCCGAGCGGCCCTGCGGCAGGTCGGGATTGGCGCGCAGCACGCGGCGGAAATGCGGGGTGGCCACGGGGATCAGATAGCGGGTGATTTCCCATGTCGAGAACAGACGCAGCTCCTTGCGGCCGTCCTCGTTCATCCCCCGCGAGGCCAGATCATCGCGTCCGCGCGCGCAGGATTGGGCGATGGTGGCAAAGCCCTCCGAGGTGACCGGCGCCTCCAGCTCGCGCAGCGCCTGATCGGGATCGATGTTGAAATAGGGCGGATGCTCCGGATGGTCTTGTGCCATTTTTCGCCTCATGTACCGTGTTTCAGGGATCATATCCAGAAAGGCGTTACATGGAAGTAGAATCGATACATCATGGGCGGAGGCTTACCGATTTCCCTGTATTTCATGGCATTTTTGAAACAGCAGGCCAAGGGGCGGAGCGGTTTTATAAAAAATCCGGTTGTTAATTATGAGTTATATATAGTGTTACGGGGTAGGGAATGACTTTCCAACTATATGGAAAAAAAAGGGAATTAATGATTTTCTGCTGATGGAGTGAATCTGAACCCCCGATAGAACGACTCTGAAACCCCGAATGCGCGACTCTGAACCCCCGATGAGAGGGCTGGACGGGATGCGGGGGGCTGTCCTAGGGTGGGTGTCAATAAAACCACGATAAAAAGTGCAGGCTCGGTGACGAGTTTGGTGAGCAGTCAGGACCGGAGGCGAGAGCCTTCATTGGGCGCGGATCGGAGAAAACTCCGGGCGCGGGAAACAGGCAGAGGATATGGCAGGCACATCCGTGGCGGCCGGAGCGGAGTCCTTCTTGGATGTCCCGCAGACGGATTTCTTTCTATGCGATATTCTCGACGCGCTGCCCAAAGGGGATCTCGCGACGATGGAGCATCCGATCTTCTCGCTCTCGACGCGGCCCGACAGGCGTATTTTGAGCTACGAGCATAACGGGGTGGCCATCGAGGTGACACCCTCGATGAAGGGGCTCGCCACGATCCATGACAAGGATATCCTCCTGTTCTGCGTGAGCCAGTTGATGGCCGCGATCAATGCCGGACGCGCGGTCTCGCGCAGGCTCACCCTGCGCGCCCATGATCTGCTGATCGCCACCAATCGCGAGACCTCCGGCGATGCCTATCGCCGGTTGGGCGAGGCGTTCGAGCGGCTTGCGGGCACCCGTATCCGGACCAATATCGCCACCGCAGATATCGAGATCACCTCGGGTTTCGGGCTGATCGAGAGCTGGGAGATCGTGCGCAAGGCGCGCGGCGGGCGGATGGTGTCGGTGGCGGTGACGCTGTCGGACTGGCTCTATCGCGCGATCCTGTCGAAATCGGTGCTGACGCTCTCGCGGGACTATTTCAAGCTGCGCAAACCGCTCGAGCGCCGGATCTATGAGCTCGCGCGCAAACATTGCGGGCGGCAGGAAAGCTGGCGGATCTCGATCGATACGCTTCTGAAGAAATCGGGATCGGCCAGCCCGCGCCGGGTGTTCCGCAAGATGATCCGCGATATGATCGAGGCCGACACGCTGCCCGATTACATGATCACCGAGGAGCCGGGGGATCTGGTGCGTTTCCATCTGCGCGAGCGGATGATCGAGACCCCCGAGGCTGCGGGCCCGGGCCCCTTGCGCCCCGAGACGATCGAGCAGGCGCGCGCACTGATGCCCGGCGCCGATATCTATGCGCTCGAGGCCGAGTGGCGCGGCTTCTGGATCAGTTCGGGCCGTCCGCGGCTGCGCTCGCGCGATGCGGCGTTTCTGGGCTTCGTGCGCGGCAGGACTGCCCGCGACGGGTAAGGCGCAACGCCCGCAGCCCCTACCATTTGTTCACACCGCCCTTCGATCCTTTGGGAGATTTTCCAAAGGAGGTTTTTCACATGGCCGACGACTATCATGGCATCACCAGTCTGACCGGACCGGGATTTGACGGGTTTGCGATCACCCCCGATGACGGGGCCGATCTGTCGCAGGTCACCCGCGGCATCTATCTGGGACAGGCGGGGGATCTGCGCGTCACGCTGGCCGGTGGCCAGACGGTGACCTTCACCAATATGGCGGCGGGCGGTATTCACGGGCTGCGCATCCGCAGGGTCTGGGCCAGTGGCACGACCGCCGCCGATATGGTGGGGCTCTGCTGATGATCGGGATCGGGTCGGGTTTCATGGCGGGCGGGGGCGGGCTGTCCTTGCGGCGCAATAGTGACGGGACGGTGACGGCCACCGGCACGGGCAGCGGGCTGCGCTGGTCGGTGGACGGGGGGGCAAGCTGGACCGAAGCCATCGGGCTGCCGGTGACACTGCCGGTCACGGCCGCGCAGGCGGTGCAGGTGATCGGGCTGGGGGGGGCACAGACCCTGCCCGGGCAGATCGTGCAGGCCTTCCTGCTGGTCGGGCAGTCCAATATGGTGGGGCGCGCCTATGATGACGGCGGCGCGCGCTTTCCGGCCAATACCGCGCAATGGACGCAGGCAGGGGCGCTGGAGGATGTCGCGGGCGGGTTCGAGCTGGATTTTGCGGATACGGTCCTCGAGACCAGCGACCGGTTCGGGCCCGCGCTGCAATTCGCCATCGATTATGCGCAGGCCAATCCGGCCGACAGGATCGTGCTGATCCCCTGTGCGGTCGGCAATACCGGGTTTGTCGATAACCGCTGGAAGGTCGGCGATGATCTCTATGCGGCCGCCGTGGCGCGCAGCAATGCTTTCTTTGCCGCCAATCCGGGGGCCAATCTGCGCGCGGTATTGTGGCATCAGGGCGAGAGCGATGCCGCCACGCAGGCCGCAGCCACCGCCTATGAGGCCAATTTCGATGCGATGCTGGCCGGGTTCGAGGCGGAGATCTCCGCGATGGGGGGCACGACGCCGGTGATCGTGGGGGGCTTCTCGGATGACAACCTGCAACAGGCCTATATCGGGACGGTGGAGGCGGTGCATGAGGATCTGCCCAACCGCCGCGCCTATACGGCCTGTGTGTCGGCCGATGATCTGACCCTGCGCGATACGGTGCATTTCGATGCGGCCTCCCAGCGGGTGCTGGGCGCGCGTTATTTTGCGGCGCTGGCCGTGGCCGAGGCCCATACCAGCCTGCCCGAGGCACCGGCGGTCAGTGCCGAGGCGGGGGCGAGCGCGCATTATCTCTTCGGCACCGATAACAGCAGTGATACCGATCTGAACGGCGCGCAGGCCCTGCTCGATGCGCCCGAAAGCCGCTCGGCGGGCTATCTGAGCACGGCCGCCAGCGCCAATGGCGGGCTCGAGACGCCGGTGCCAGATGCCGAGAGCTTCACCCTGATCATGGTGATGCGCGCGCGTGATGCGGGTACGGGCGGCGGTATCTTCGGTGGCTCGATCGCGGCCTCGGGCGAGGGCAATAGCGGCTGGGGCATCTTCGAGAATGGCGGGGTAGCCTATCATAACGCCAAGGTCTCGGGCGGGGGCAATGATCTGATGGTCGCCGAAACGCCCAGCCCGCTCTCCACCAGTGCATGGACCTTCGTGGCCGGCACCGTCAGTCCCACTACCCAAGCCTATTTCCACGGCGCCTCCGGCGGGTCGGTCTATGTCTCGGATGCCCATGCCCGTTCTCTGGGCACGGTGGCCAATATCGGTCTGGGTCCCACCCGCTATGCAAGCTTTACCAAGGGCTATGATATTGCCGAGGCCATTCTCTATAGCGGCATGGCGCTGAGCCAGGCCGAACTGCAGGCGGTCTATGAACGCTCGCTCACCCGGCTGGCCGCGCGCGGGATCACGCTGGGATAAGGCCTGCACGCCCTTTGCCCTCCGACTGCGCCTTTCGCGGCGATGCCCGCGAAAGGCGCAGTCGGCAGGCAGAAACGAAAGTTTTATATATTAAAGTTTCTATTCGTGCCGGAATTTGGAATACTGCCCGCATGAGCTTTAAACGCTGCGTAAAGTTCATACCGCATTCTGACCATTGCGGAGGGGAGGTGTAACAGCATGGATTTTTCCAAGACCAAAACCACAGGCGCGCCGTCTCCCGCCCCCGAGGGCGGATTTGGCGCGCTCGCGCGTTCGGCAGGCGCGGAGCCCGCGGCCCCGCCCGTCAAGCGCAGTCTTCTCTTCCGTCCGGGCTGGTGGATCCTTGTCTTCGCACTCTTGGGGGCGGGGTTCTGGATCGGGCTTTTCCTGTGGATCTTCTGATCTGCAGGCAGCTTCCGGTATAATGCGGTAAAATCATCGAAAATGCGGATATTCTTTCGCGTTTTGATGGACTTTCGCCAAACGGATTGCTTTCATGGAAAGATAGGACCTTAGAGAAAGCTGCATTATGGCGACGCGCTGCGCGAGCATTATTCCGGTTATTCTGGCCGGTGGCTCCGGGACCCGGCTCTGGCCCCTGTCCCGGAAATCCTATCCCAAACAATTTGTGCCGCTTGTTGACGATCAAACCCTTTTTCAGGCCTCTGCAAAACGGATGACCGGCAGTTTGCCATGCGGGGTGCGCTTTGCCGCGCCCATGGTGCTGACCAATTCCGATTTCCGCTTCATCGTGACCGAGCAGCTGGCCTCGGCAGGGATCGATCCGGGCGCGATCCTGATCGAGCCTGCGGGGCGCAATACCGGACCGGCGGTGCTGGCCGCGGCCCTTCATGCCCGCGCCCGCGATCCCGAAGCGGTGCTTCTGGTCTCGCCCTCCGATCATGTGATCCCCGACGGGAGCGCCTTCCATGAGGCGATCGAGGCGGGGCTTGCGGCAGTCGAGCGCGGCGATCTGGTGACCTTCGGGATTACACCCGACCGGCCCGAGACGGGCTATGGCTATCTGGAACTGGCGGAAGAGCCTTCAGGGACCACGCCGGTGAAACTGGCCCGTTTCGTCGAGAAACCCGATGCAGAGCGCGCCATCCGGATGCTGGCGGCCGGCAATTTCCTGTGGAATGCGGGGATCTTCCTGTTCCGCGCACGCGATGTGATCGCCGCTTTCGAGACCCATGCGCCGGGCCTGATCGCGCCGGTGCGCGACGCCGTGGAACAGGCCGAGGTCGATCTGGGCTTCCTACGTCTGGCCCCTGACCCATGGGCTATGGCCGAGGATATCTCGATCGATTATGCGGTGATGGAGAAATCCGGCAATCTGGCCGTGGTGCCGTTCTCGGGCGGCTGGTCGGATCTGGGCGGCTGGGATGCCGTCTGGCGGGAGGGCACGCGCGACGAGAACGGCATGGGCCTGTCGGGGGCCGCCACCGCCATCGATTGCGAGGACAGTCTCCTGCGCTCCGATAGCGAGCGGCTGGAACTGGTGGGGATCGGGCTGAAGAACGTGATGGCGATTGCCATGAATGATGCCGTACTGGTGGCCGATATGAGCCGGGCGCAGGATGTCAAGAAAGCGGTCGATGCGCTCAAGGCCAAACAGGCCGCACAGGCCACCCATTTCCCGATGGATCACCGCCCCTGGGGCTGGTTCGAGAGCCTCGTGGTGGGCAACCGTTTCCAGGTCAAGCGGATCCATGTCCATCCCGGGGCCGCACTCTCGCTGCAAAGCCATTTCCACCGCTCCGAACACTGGATCGTGGTCGAGGGCACGGCCCGGGTCACCTGCGATGACGAGGTGCGGCTGGTGACCGAGAACCAGTCGGTCTATATCCCGCTTGGCTCCAAGCACCGGATGGAAAATCCGGGCAAGGTGCCGATGGTGTTGATCGAGGTCCAGACCGGCTCCTATGTCGGCGAGGATGACATCGTGCGCTATGAGGATGTCTATGCCCGTGGTCAGGGTGCAAAAGGATAAGCAGATGAAAATTGTCGTTGCAGGTCTGGGCTATGTCGGGCTGTCGAATGCCGTTCTGCTGGCGCAGAATAACGGGGTCGTGGCGGTCGATGTCGATGCGCGCCGCGTGGAGATGGTCAATGACCGCAAATCGCCCATCGAGGATCGCGAGCTGGAGGAATATCTGGCCACCAAGGATCTCGATCTGGTGGCCACGACCGAGGCCGGTCCCGCCTATGAGGGCGCGGATTATGTGATCATCGCGACCCCCACCAATTACGATACGAAATCGAACTATTTCGATACCTCTTCGGTGAATTCGGTGATCGAGCAGGTGATTGCGGTCAACAAGCGCGCGACCATTGTTGTGAAATCGACGATCCCTGTGGGCTATGTCCGCGATATCCGCGAGGAACTCGACACCGATCAGGTGATCTTCAGCCCCGAATTTTTGCGCGAGGGGCGTGCGCTCTACGACAATCTCTATCCCTCCCGCATCATCGTGGGCGAGGACAGCGAGCGGGCCCGGATCTTCGCCGATCTGCTCTTGGGGGGCGCGATTAAGAAAGACGTGCCGGTGATGTTCACCGGCGCCACCGAGGCCGAGGCGATCAAGCTGTTTGCCAATACCTATCTTGCGATGCGGGTGGCCTATTTCAACGAGCTCGACAGCTATGCGATGGCCGGCGGCATGGATAGCCGCCAGATCATCGAAGGGATCGGGCTCGATCCGCGGATTGGGTCGCATTACAACAACCCCTCCTTCGGCTATGGCGGCTATTGCCTGCCGAAAGATACCAAGCAGCTTCTGGCCAATTACAGCCATGTGCCGCAGAACCTGATCCGCGCCATCGTGGATGCCAACCGCACGCGCAAGGATTTCCTCTCCGACCAGATCCTGATGCGGGGCCCGAAAGTGGTGGGGATCTACCGTCTGGTGATGAAGGCGGGCTCGGACAATTTCCGCCAGTCCTCGATCCAGGGCATCATGAAGCGGCTGAAGGCCAAGGGCGTGGAGGTCATCGTCTACGAGCCGGTTCTCAACGAGCCCGATTTCTTCCGCTCGCGCGTGGTCAATGATCTGTCAGCCTTCAAGCGCGAGGCCGATGTGATCGTGGCCAATCGCGTGACCGATGACATCCGCGATGTCGAGGCCAAGATCTTTACCCGTGACCTTTTCCACGCCGATTGAGGCAGGACGAGACCCCGATCACACAAAGAGCCGCGCAGGGATCCTGCGCGGCTCTTTGTGTGATCGGCGGGGTGTTGGGGGCCTCAGTTCTCCATCATGTCGCGATAATAGCGGCGCAGGAAGAACAGCCCCACCGTGCCGCAGATCAGCGACACCAGATAGACATAGCCGATATCGAGATACTCGGCATGGTAGGAATAGTAGAAGGCCTTGCGCATCTCGCCCGTCACATGGACGAGCGGGTTCCAGTCGAGCCAGCTGCTATAGGGCTCGGGCAGGGTCTCGTGCAACAGGATGACCCCGGAAATCAGGAAGAGTGGCCGGGTGATGATGCCCCAGATCATCTGCCACATCGGATGGCGGGATACGAGGGTGCATAAAAGCGTGCCGATGCCCAGACCGAGGGCCGCCGCCATCAGATAGGCCGAGATCACCTGCGGCAGGATGAAGGTCGTGCGGGTGTCGTAGATCATCAGGATCGCGCTGAGGATGATGGTCGAGACAAGTGCCTGCGTGAAGACATTGAGGATGAAGCGCGCAAGGATCGCGTCGAGGAAGGTGACGCGCGGATAGTTCAGCAATTGCCGCGAGAAGTTGATCGATTGCGAGACCTTGCTGGAGGTCGTGGTGAACATCCCGAGCGGCAGCATACCGGTCGCGTAGAAAATCGCGAAATTATCGCCCAGAGGCGGGCTGCGGAAGCCGATCGAGAAGATCGCCACCAGCACCGCGATGCCTAAGGACGGTTCCAGAACGGCCCAGATATAGCCGCCCGGCGAGCGGCCATAGGTGGTGTTCATCTCGCGCAGGATCAGCGCCGTGATCGTGCGGATCGTGCTGAAACGTTCGGTCTCCTTGACCGAGCGCAGGCGGCTGAATTCTTCGGGGCTCAGCTGGTCGAGAGGGTTCTCTGTCATCTTTGCCTCATATTGCGGTCATGATGGTCGATGGCCTCGTCAACATCCGGGTAATAGGTCAGGGTGCCTTTCTCGAGCACCGCACCGGCGGTGCAGATCTTGCGGATCTGTCCTGTCGAATGCGAGACATAGATGGCCGAGCGGGTGCCGATACGGTCGAGGAACATGGCATTGCTCTTGTCACGGAAGCTGGCATCACCCGCCGCGGTGACCTCGTCGACCAGATAGGTGTCGAAATCGAGCGCCATATTGATGCCGAAGCTCAACCGCCCCCGCATCCCCGAGGAATAGGTCCGCACCGGCATATGGAAATGCGGGCCCAGCTCGGCGAATTCCTCGACGAATTGCACCATCTCGTCGGTCTCCGCGCCATAGATCCGCGCCACGAACAGCGCGTTCTGCGCGCCGGTCATGTTCTGGTGCATCGCGCTTGCCAGACCCACCGGATAGGAGATCCGGCCATCGGTGAGCACCTCGCCCGAGGTCGGGCTCGAGAGCCCCGCGATCATCCGCAAGAGGGTCGATTTTCCGGCACCGTTGCGCCCCAGAAGCCCCACCGACACACCGGTGGGGAAAATGGCATTGATATTGCGGGCCACGGTCTTGCGATGCCCTGCGGCACGGAAGACCTTGGTGAGGTTTTTCAGGACAATCATCGGCTTGTGCCTCTCGCGCCTCAGCGGCGATCCCTGAGTGCATAGCCGATCAGCACCAGAAGCACCCAGATCATGCCCATGATGATCGCCAGCAACCCGATGATCTCGCCGCGCGAGGGGGCGGTCGAGGCTTCGGGCATGGAGGGGCGGATATGGGCGGCCAGATAGCGGCTCTGGCGGTTGGCCTCGGCCTTGGCCGCATCATAGGAGGTCATCGCCGCCGTATAGCTCTGCTCGGCGAATTGCTGGTCGACTGCGAGGCTTTCATACTGGCCCACGATATTGGCATAGCCCGCGCCATCGGTCATGTCATCGGCCGTGGCCGGTGACCCGCCGACGGCGCTGCTCAGACCCAGTTTCTTGCGCTCGGCGCCGATCCGGTCCTGGATCACCTGCACACGGCGCTGGGTCTGGACGATGCGCGGATCATCGTCGCGGGTGGTCTGGCGCAGCGTGTCCAGCTCGATCAGCGACTGGGCCAGCTGCTCTTGCAGCGAGGACAGGAGCCCGACCTGCCCCTCGATCAGCGATTGCGGATCGACGATCTGGTTCTCGTTGCGGAATTTGGTCATGGCGGAGCGTGCGGATTTCAGCCGCTCGACCGAGGTTTCCAGCTCCTCGCGGGCATAGCGGATCTTGTCCTCGCGCGCGATCTGCGACAGGCGGTTGATCATCTTCGAGCTCTCGTCGAAGATCGCCTCGGTCAGCTTATGGGCATCCTCGGGAGTGAAGGCCTGCGCCTCCACATCGATCAGCCCCGTCCCGCTATCGGAATAGACCTTGACCATCCGGCCCCAATACGCGGTCAGATCCTCGATCGTGCCGCCCTTGTGATAGGCATACCACGGGTCATCGCCCATATGCCACCAGCGCGCTCCGGGCTTGGACCACATATCGCGCAGATCGAGCTGGGCGTCGATGGCGCGCACCATCTCCTCGCTCTTGATGAAATTGTAGAGGATGTCGGTATCGGAGGAGGACGAGCCCGAGATCTCGGCCAGACCGCCCAGCATCTCCATCGCCGAGGAGGTATTTTCGGAGCGCACCGAGAAGCCCACATGCGAGACAAAGCGGTCATGGGCGCGGGTGAAGAGATAGAGCGAGGCCAGGAGCACCGGCACGATCACCACGATCACGAAGCTGAGCGCCGCCAGACGGTGCCGCCCGCGCAGACCGGCACGCGAGATGGTCGCGGCGACTTTCTGCTTGCCTTGGGCGGCAGGCTGGGAGGCGGTCTGGGAGGCGGGCGTCTTCTGCGCCGGAGGGGCCTTGGGCTCTGCTGTCTTGCTTTCAGGGGCCGCGGGAGAAGAGGGCTTGGTAATCTCGTTCACTATGCTCTGCCTATGTTAATCTCGAGCGGGTTCTAGCCTGCCGCGCCCTGTATCGCCAGTCTTACCCCCCAGCATGGCGCAGAAACATGCCCATAGACAAGCAGTCCGCCCAAAATTCGCGTGAGGCGGGGGCCGTCCGCCCCCATCCGTCCTGTCGCCGCCTTCAGGCATCTGTCGTGGTGAAGCCGTGCAGTTTGTCCAGCCTATGCGCGCGATGGGCCTCCATCCGCGCCAGAAAATCAGGATGCTCGGCGGCAAAACGCGCGGCATATTCGGCGCTGCGGCTGCCCGAGAGCTTGTGATGGCTGCTGGGCATATGCGGCAGCTCCGGCAGTTCCACCCCGACATGGCCGGCAATCGCCCCCAGGATCTGCGCATCGGGCAGCGAGACGGTTTGCTCGTAGCTCAGATAGAGCGGGCGGATCTGGTGGCGGTGCAGCTTGGCCTCGAGCCGGTCCTCGGCCAGACAATAGATCGCCATCGCATACATGATCTCGCGCGGATTGTAGCGGAAGGCCTGATCGGCGGCGCTCTGGCGCTCGGCATCGGCAATGGTCGAATGCGCGACCTTGGTCTGTTTGAGCTTCGAGAGCGACAAGGCCTGCGCCAGCAGGTTCTCGCGGATCAGACACAGATAGGAGGTGGGCTGCAGATGGGCGATCATCTCCTCGAGTGAGCCGAAGAGGTTCATCATATGCGAATAGGTCATCTCGACGCCGAAGGTGCCCTGCGTGTTGCGGCGGCGCAAAACCGCCTGGGCATAGTCGGCGAGGTCAGCCGCGTGATAGGCCTGTGCGATATTAGGCACGAAACCGGGATTGAAGGCCTCGTTGGGCTGGCCCAGAACCCCCGTCCGGCTCAGGATATCGCCCAGACGCGAACTGCCCGACCGGGCGGTGAAAAACAGCACATAGCGGCGCTCCGGCATCGGCAGGGCGCGGAACCGTGCCGCTTTCGCGGGATCGACCACGACCTTGTCGAACAGATCCGTCCGCAGGGTTTCCTGCTGGGTCAGGGGCAGTCGCATCAGCTGGTCGAACAGACGGTCCTTGCGGAAGGCGGGGCGGCGGGCCTGCAGATAGGATCTGGCGCGCATCAAAAACTGGTTAGGCATCTCGTCCGGAAAACCCCTGTAACTCCGTTCCCGCTCATGATGCGGGCGTTTCGCACCTTTTCATGTCGCGCAGGCCGGATCAACTCTTTCCCGTCCCGGGGCGGGGATCGCGGGCAGACTTGCCACAGGCCCCTGACCGTTCTAGTTCGGCTTGATTAAGCCGCATCTTCGCGCCAGTCTGGGACTGGCTTCCAGAGGTAGCGGAAGTGGCAAGGATAGCGACGTGTCTGGATTTAAAAGATTGTTTTCATTGGCCACCAAAGGGCGGCCCACTGCCCAGACCCTGTCCTATGCCATGGCAGATCCCGCAAGCGCGTCCGGCAAGGGCGCTCTCCCGCGCCGCTTTCCGCGCAGCCAGCCTGCCGCTCCGGCAGGCCGGATCGATGGGCAGGCCAGCGGGGAATGCCAGATCGGCGGGCATAAGATCGCCTACGCGCTGCAGGTCGGCTTCTGCCCGCTCGGGGCGGGGCGGATGCGCATCGGCGTGCGAGGCTGGGCGCTTGACCGGCAGAGTTTCGAACCGGTGGCCACTTTGATCTGCCGGATTGCGGACCAGCCCGAGATCCGTCTCGCGCCCGAGCATCTGCGCGGTGATGTCATGAACCAGTTCAAACTGCCGCTGGAGACCCGCAAGATCGCGCGCAATTGCGGCTTCGAGACGGTGCTGGAGGCCGATTTCGGAGAGGGGATCCCCGAGATCTCGCTGGCGCTCGAGGTCGAGGGCACCCGCCGCGAGATCGGCAAGGGCCATCCGGGCACGGCGCAATTCATCGAAGGGCTGCATGGCTGGCTGTTTCTGGCCGGTGACAGCAATGACAGCCCCGCCCAGTTCACACAGATCCATCAGCCCTCGGACAGCTGGAGCGCCGATTGGACCCGCTATTTCGAGGCTTTCGCCCAGATGCGCCGTGAATGGCCCAAGATGCGGGCGAGTTTTCTGGTGGCGCCCTCGAAAGAGAGCGTGATGCCCGATTACTATCCGCTGCCCCATGGCGGGCAGACCCCGCTCGACAGTCTGCTCGACCGGTTCGGAGAGGATCCGGATGTGCATTATCCGCTCGATATCCTGGTACCGCTGCGCGAGCTGTCTTTCGACCGGATCGAGACCCATTGGAGCGATTTTGGCGCGCGCAAGGTCTGCGAGGCGCTTTTGGAGAACTGGAAGCGGGGCATTCCCAATATTCCCGAGCGCTACCATGTGATCCGCACCGGCGGCGATCTGGGCTTCAAGGCGGTGCCGTTGCATCTGAGCTATCGCACCAAGGCCGCATGGCCCGAGGACAGCCGTGTGATTTTCGACAATTTCGTGCTCCATCACGGGCGGGTCCGCATCTCGCATAACCCCAAACCCAAGATCAAGGCGACGGTGGCGCTGTTCGGGGGCAGCTCCTCCGAACATATGGAAGCCTATTTCAGGGCCGTGTTCGAGCGGGTGGTCTATGTCTATTCGGCGGGGGCATGGGACCCCGAGATCCTGACGCGGGAAAAGCCCGATTATGTGGTCCTGCAGACCTCCGAACGCTTCCTGACCCGCGCGCCGGAGCCGGTTGTCCTGACCCGCGAGGTGGTCCACAAGAAGGTCTCGGGGGGCTATGTGACCCGCAAGACGGACCGCGCCGAGGCCATGGCGGGCTTCGATGATCCTTCGGTCGCTTTCTACCACGAAATGGGCTAGAGCGCGCAGTGGTCCCCGTTCTTCCTTTCTCGTCATGCAGGAGCCTGCCCCGATGATCACCTTGCGCAGCCTGCAGGCGCTCTGGATCCGTTACTCTTCGCTGCACCGCATCTATCGTTTCCGCCCGCGCCGGATCACGGCCGCGGATGGCACGCTTCTGGGCTGGCTCGAGGTGGAGGAGATCCATGGCAACCGCCACCATATCCGCGGATGGGTCAGGGCCGAGGAGGTGGTGATGACCTGCGGCGAGGCCCATCGCATCGCCACCCGCCCCGATCAGCACCGCGCCGATGTCGAGGCGGCCCATGGCGGGGATGGCCGGGTGGGCTTCGCGCTGTCGCTGCCGCTGGTGGCCGGGCCGGGCGAGATCCGCATCCGCCATGCGGGCGGGGAGATCCTCTGGTCCTTGCGCCAGCCGGGACCGGTGCGGCGGCTGCGCGGCGATCTGCGGCTGGCAGGCGCGCTTCTCTGGGCGGGGCTGCGTGGCCTGCCGGCGATGCGGACCTATCGCACCAGTCCCGATCCTGCGGCGCGTGATGCGGCAAAGGCGCAGCTGAAGGCGCTGTTACGGCTGGCCCCGCCTGCGCGGAACTATCTGCGGATCTCGGAGGCCTCGCTGGGGCTCCTGCCGGAACAGGCCGCGGGGCGTGAGCTGCCCGCGGAGGCCGCATGGATCACCATTGTGCTGCCCGTCTATAACGCCTTCGATCTCCTGCAGGACTGTCTGGCACGGATCCTGCGCCATACCGATACCGGCTGGCATCTGGTGCTGATCGAGGATTGCTCGCCCGACCCCGCGATCCGGCCCTTCCTGCGCGACTGGGCGGCAGATCAGGGCGCGGAGCGGGTCACACTTCTGGAAAACGACACCAATCTGGGCTTTATCGGCTCGGTCAATCGCGGCTTTGCCGCAGCGCTCGAACGGGGCGATCCGGTGGTGCTGCTGAATTCCGATGCGCTGGTGCCCGAGGGCTGGGCGCGGCGGCTGATCGCGCCGCTCGCCGATCCCGATGTGGCCAGTGTCACGCCCATGTGCAACGATGCCGAGATCCTCAACACCCCCGTCATCTGCCGGCGCGAGGTCTTCCCCGAGGGGCAGGAAGCGGGGATCGCTACAGCCATTGATCGGGCGGCGCGCACGTGTCTGGCGCAGGCGCCTGCGGCGGCCCTGCCCACCGGCGTGGGCTTCTGCATGGCGATCGCGCCCGCATGGCTCGCCCGTGTCCCCGCCTTCGATACGGTCTTCGGGCGCGGGTATGGCGAGGAGGTGGACTGGTGCCGCAAGACCATGGCGCAGGGGGGGCGCCATCTGGGGCTACCGGGCCTGTTTGTAGAACATCGCGGCGGGGAATCTTTCGGCAGCGAGGAAAAACGCCGCCTGATTGCCGCCAATGGCCAGCGGATCACCGAGCGCTATCCGCGCTTCGATGCGGAGGTGCAGGATTTCATCGCGGGCGATCCGCTGATCGGGCCGCGGATGCTTCTGGGGCTGGCCTGGGCTGCTGCGCAGCAAAGCGATCCGCTTTCGGTCTATGTGGTCCATTCGCTGGGCGGGGGGGCCGAGGATGCGATGCGCCGCGATATTGCCGCGCTCTGCGAGGCGGGACAGGCGGCGGTTGTGCTGCAGCTGGGCGGGACGGTGGCCTACCGGATGGAGCTGCATAGCGCCTCGGGTGTCACCAGTGCCGAGCTGGAAAACGGGCGCGTGCTGATGGCGCTTCTGGGCGCGGTGGAGCGCCGCCGCGTTATCTATATCTGCGGGGTGGGCGATGCGCGCCCCGAAACGCTGCCCGCCCGTCTGCTGGAGTGGACGGGGGAGGCGGGCGAGCTGATCATCGAGATCCATGATTTCTTTCCGCTCAGCCCCTCCTATACGCTGCTGGACGCACAGGGCCGCTATACCGGCATTCCGCGCCCCGCGACCCATGGCGGACAGATCTGCCATCAGGTCCGCGATGCGGAGGGCGCGGTGATTGATCTCGGGCAATGGCAGGCGGGCTGGCATGCGGCGCTCGCGCAGGCGCGTATCATCACCTTCTCGCGCGATAGCGGTGATATCGTTGCGGGGCTCTGGCCCGATCTGGCACCGCGCATCGAATGGCGCCCGCATGCGCCCTTGCTCGATGTGCCGCAGATCACGCGCACACCCGCGCGTCCCGTGCGCACGATCGGGGTCTTGGGCAATATCGGCTATCAGAAAGGCGCGCAGCTCCTGCAGCTCATGGCGCAGGAGCTGGCCCGGTCGGGGGCGGCCCGTCTGGTGGTGATGGGCAATATCGACCCGAACTATCCGCTGCATGGATCGGCCACCATCCATGGCAGCTATGCCCGCGCCGAGATCGCGCTGCTGGCCGAAAGCTACGGGATCGATTGCTGGCTGATCCCCTCGATCTGGCCCGAGACCTTCTCCTTTACCACGCGCGAGGCGCTGGCCACGGGGCTGCCGGTCTGGTGTTTCGATCTTGGCGCCCAGGCCGAGGCGCTGCGCGAGGCAGGGCAGGGCGCGCGGGTGCTGCCCCTCCCGCAGGAGAGCACCGATATGCCTGCGATCCTGTCCCGCATCCTTGCAGGCTGAGAAAAGGCGATTTGTGCAATGTAGCACATAATATAGATAAATACGCAAGTTTACTGCAAAATAGAACAGGATTAGATCTGTCTCCAGAAACAAACACAGCCGATCGCCGCGCCTGACATGAAGCGCCTCCGACGATCTGCAGATCACTTGGAGAAAGACTATGAAAACCGCATTTATCGCCGCCGCTCTCGCCCTGACCGCCAGCGCAGGGATCGCCTCCGCCCAAGGGGCGGGCCATGACCAGCTGGCCGCCCAGCTGGGGCTGGATGGCGCCCAGTTCACCACGGCCGAGCTGACCACGATTTCCGCCGCCCGCCGTGATGGCGATGCCCATGAGGTGGCCTATTTCATTGATCACGACAACCGCACGCAACAGACGCGCGAGACGGTGTCGGCAGGCAAAGCCCAGCTGGCCGCCCAGCTCGGGGTTGATCCGGCCCGCTACACGCTGGCCGAGCTGGTGACCGCCGATAGCGCCCTGCGCGATGACAATGCCCAGAATGCCGCCTTCGTCCTCTCGGGCGAGGCCCGCACGGCCGTAGCCGCCCAGCCGGTGCCCTATATCGGTCAGGGTCGCGACTGATCATCCGCCGCGCCTTTCCAACGAGTAAACTGGTCTCCAGTGCAGAGGGGCGGTCCTGACGGGCCGCCCTTTCTGGGGATAGGGGGTCAGCCGATGGCGTGGTCCACACGCTGCATGATCTGCATCACCAGCGATTGCGCCTGTGCCGGATCGGCGGCCTGCGCATAGACGCGGAACTCGGGCGCATTGCCCGAGGGGCGCAGATGCACCACCTCGCCGGAAACAAAATTCACACGCAGCCCGTCAGTCAGATCGACCGTGTCGATCGCGCCTTCAGTGGTAAAGAACTCCGCGCGGGTCTGCGCATCCTCCACCAGATCGGCCAGGAAATGGGCGGCCTTGGCGCGGTCGATCTCCTGCAACCGGTCGGCTGCGGTGAAACAGGGCGGCAGGGCCGCCACCAGCGCGGCCAGACCGGTGCCCGCCTGACGTGCCGCGACCAGAGGCGCAAGGATCGGGAGCAGGCTATCACGGGTCATCAAAGGCGATATCTCGGATTTCTGGAATGCCTGAAATCCGAGAAGAAATCCGCCATTGGCCTCGAACCCCACGACTTTTGTCGCGGGATCGGCCTGCAGAACCGCTTCCATCGCCGCAATCACGAAGGGCGATCCGATCTTCGTCAGGTGGATTTCGGTAAATTCCGGAATCTGGCGCACCATGTCATTGGAGGAGACTGGCGTGCAGATCACCTTTGCGCCCAACAGGCGGGCGGTGATCACGCCCAGCACATCTCCGGGGATCACGACGCCCCGTGCATCCGTCACCATCGGGCGGTCGGCATCGCCATCGGTCGAGACGATGGCGTCGAGCCCATGCGTGGCGCACCACTGTGCCAGCTGGTCACGGGTGGCCGGATCGACCGCCTCGGTGTCGACGGGAACGAAACTGTCGGAATGCGCCAGCGCGACGACCTCGGCGCCCATCGCGCGCAGGATCTCCTCCATCGCATCGCGGGCAACAGAGGAATGGCGATAGACCCCGATCCGCAGTCCGGCAAGTGCGGTTTCGCCGAATGATTTTACATAACGAAGATTATAGAGCTTTGCTGTATCAGGGGCAGGGAGCGCCGTCCCCACCGCGCCTGCAGGCGCCGCATCCACCTCATAGGCGGCCTTGATCGCCGCTTCATCCGCTTTCGAGATCTCGCCCGAGGGAATATAGAATTTCAGCCCGTTGCGATCGGCGGGGATATGGCTGCCGGTGACCATGACTGCCCCGCAGCCAGCCTCCATCGCGACCATGGCCAGCGCCGGTGTCGGCTGGGCGCCGCACTCCACGGTATCGATCCCTGCCGCCTGCGCAGCTTTGATCACCACATCGGCGATGGCGGGCGAGGACGGGCGCAGATCGCGCCCGATATAGAGCGCTCTCCCCTGCGGGCAGGAGGCCAGAAACGCGCGAATGTAGCGGCTCACCAGATCGGGTGTCAGCTCGGTGACAAGGCCGCGCAGGCCCGAGGTTCCAAAGGCAGGTGCCATGTTTCGCTCCTCACGGATTTGGGATCATTGACACATCAATGGCACCCGAGCGCAAGGCTTTTAATCTGGTTTATTACTTATACTTCAGTGGTATAAAAGAAAGCACCAGAGCCTCTAGGCTCTGGTGCCTCGGCGTGAGAGCCTGGAGGCTCAGCGTCCTGTGCGTTTGACGACGATCCCTGCGGTTTTTACCAGTAGCGCAAAATCGCGGACAAAGCTGAGGGAGCGGTTATAGCCCTCGTCATAGGCCACCCGTGCGGTGAAGGTGGTGGTGTTGCGCCCCTCGACCTGCCAGCTGCCGGTGATGCCCGGACGCAGCTCGAAATAATCCTTGCCGCCGGCATGCCGGTAGAGCGCCTCCTGTTCGATCAGAAAGGGACGCGGACCCACGAAGCTCATATCGCCCTTGAGGACGTTGAAGACCTGCGGCAGCTCGTCGAGCGAGGTGGCCCGCAGGAAACGTCCCACTGCGGTGATGCGCGGATCGACCCGCAACTTCTGGTGCACATGCCATTCCTGCGCCAGCTCGGGGCTTTCCTCGCACATCCGCTTCAAGGCGGCTTCGGCATCGAGCACCATCGTGCGCATCTTGAAACAATTGAAGACCCGGCCGTCGAGGCCGACCCGCGGCTGCACGAAGAACCCCGCCCCGCCATCGCGGCGCACCATCAACCACAGCGCGGCAATCACCGGCAGCAAGACGGGAAGAAGCAGGATGGCGAGAAACAGATCGAAAACACGTTTTCCACACCGGCGATAGAGAGGCGGAAAAAGACCGATGCGATGGCTATCGCGAGAGGAGGCAGTCAAATCAATTCTCATCGGTAGGTTTCCTTCGATAAGGAGCTGGTCCGAATATGCGAGCGGGGAGAATGGAGGACGAAACGCGCATGCTGTCTTGCTGCGATGCAGCATAATCAGCCTTATGGTTACTCTCTAATGATATGTTTACTTAAGGGTCAGCAAAGTTCTCCATCAAGTATTATTTTGAAAATCTAATAAAATAAGCGGAGTTTTTCCGATTGATGGTGCAATTTTTTGCACATTGACGCGAGAGGGAAGAGATAGCGGTATATTACGAAAACTGCCACTTCGAATCACTCTGGAAGCTGGTTTTTATTATTCATTTTCATTGAGATATTTGGAAGTCCAAGCAATGAAACCATAAAATTATAATTTGGATTAATACGCAACCTTAAATTGAAATGTAATTGTTTATTTGGCATAATTCACTTAATGGTTGTTATTCCGCGAGGAGGATCCGAGAAGGATCTCTTCGCGTTACATCGTGTTGACTAATTAACTAGAGCAGAGTTTTCGAGACCGCTGCAGTGCAGCGTATCCGGCGCTGCACCCGCTTCATATCCATCGTCGATCCGTCCCCGGGACCTCCCCTGCGCCGGATCCCGTCTTTCAAAGAGGATTACATGAGCTACTTGAAATCCGCGGCACTTGCGGCCGCTTTGACCCTTGGCACGGCCTTTGGCGGCCATGCTGCCACCATCTATGATGAAACCACCAGCGGGACCGACCTGTTTACCTTCGGAGGGTCGACGCTGACCGCGTTCAGCTTCGATGTTCCCGTCAGCGGGGACTATCTCTTCGAAGTCTCCGCCCCGTCGGAAGATATGATCTCTGTCCTCTACAGCTTCGGAACCAGCGGCACGACGAGCTATGCCGCCTATAATTCCGGCACCTCCTTTGTCGCGACACTGACCGCCAATGTCGATTCGGCCGTCGATTACCTGCTTGCGATCTATGTGGACGGGATCGTCAGCAGTATCTCCCTGACAGTCAGCGAAGTGCCCGCCGTGCCGCTCCCGGCGGGCCTGCCGCTTCTGGCGGGGGCTCTGGCGCTTGGCGGGATTGTGGCGCGCCGTCGCAAGACCGGGACGGCTGATACGGATCTCGCGGTGCCGGGCATGGTCTGATCCTGCTGGCGGACCGGTTGCGGGATCGGGCGGACCGCTTCCCATGACGGCTTCGCCTTCATAGCCCATTGGGCGTGCCTTGCGAGAGGCACGCCCTTTTCCTTCAGGGCCCCGGACTGACAGCCGCTGCAGCGGAGGAAGAACGGCCGCCCCCGGATCTTTGCCACTGGCCGTTCAGCAGGGCATAAAAGCGCGGCGAGAACCGGCGCAGGGCCAGAGCCAGTATCAGGCTGAGCACACTGGCCAGAGCCCAGAGCATCGTGCTGCTGGCCGGCCCGTCGGACAGACGGTAGGTCATTCGACCCGACCAGAGGCTGAGGATCGCGACGATGGCCCAAGGATGCAGGATATAGATGGTCAAGGCATCCTGCCGGCCCCAACCGGCCATGCGGGGCGACCATGCGATCCGCCCGCGCAGAGCCAGCCCGATGAGCCCAAAAGACAGGAACGGCACGAAAAATGCCCAGTCGAGATAAAGCGCCCGCGCGCCGGTCCACCACAGCCACGAGATCTCCACGCATAAAAGCCCGAGCCCGAGCGCCAGACAGAGCGCGAAAGGCCGTGCGCTCCAATGGGACAGCCGGTGGAGCGCCGCCCCCGCCAGCAGGCAGGAAAATCCGCTCAGTTCGCGAAACAGCAGCCGCGCTCCGAGCGCCTCACCGATCCCGAACTGCACCAGATAGCTGCTCACGATCGCCCCCAGCACGATGGCGACCGCCAGCCCCACGGCCAGGGGATAGGAGCCGATCTCGGCCATGAGCGCATGCCCCAGCAGCCCGATCACCATTGCTGCCAGAAACCACAGATGCATGTTGCTGCCCTCGACGAGGATCGCAGGCACCAGCCCCGCAATGCCCTTTTGCCACAGAAGCAGCGGCAGATAGATCAGGAAACCCGTGACGAAGATCAGGCACAGCCGCACCAGCCGCGCCATGCTGACCTTCACGAACCGCCCCTGCGCATCGGCCAGAAAGACCCCTGTCACCATGAAGAAGAACGGCACCGCCCAACGCAGTCCCGCTTTCAGCATATCCGTCACAAGACCGGGAAACTCGGGAAAATATCCGCAATGCAGGGCCACCACGCCAAAAGCGGCAATCAGGCGCAGCCCGTCCACGGAGCCGTTGCGCGCCATGCTCTGCATGCGGGCCTCCTGTTCCGGCGGGAAGTCATAAAGCAACTTTAGGTTGCATTTTATAAAAATTCAACCGGATTGGAGGTATGAGGCGAAAACGGTTTGCCAGCCCGCCGGAAGCAGTGTCTTATGGAGAAAATGCTCATATAAGAGGATTTTCATGACCAAGACCTTTGTTTCCCGCCCCGATCCTGCCCCATATCCCGCAGGCGCTCCCAGCGTGCCTTCCCGCATATCCTTGTCGGACGATTCTCTCGGGGGTTGTGAGGGGCAGACCGCCCTGTTTCTCGGGTTCCGCTTCGATCTATGCGACAGGCCGGGATGGCGCGCGCGGCTTTTGCAGGAGGCGGGCACGGGGTTCCATTATCTGGTCACCCCCAATGTCGACCATATCGTGCGCCTTGCCCGCGAGCCGGCCATTACCTCCGCCTATGCCCAGGCGGCGTGGCGGCTCTGCGACAGCCGGATCCTGGAAAAGCTGGCGCGGCTGCGCGGGATGGAGCTGATGGCCTATCCCGGCGCCGATCTGGTGGCGGATCTTCTGGCCGATCCGCAAGCCCGCCCGCTGCGTATCGCGGCGGTAGGGCCCGATCACGCCGATTTTGCCCGCTTGCGCGCCCGGTATCCCGATCTCGACCTGATCCATATCGAGGCGCCCTTCATGGCGCAGGGCAGCCCCGAATGGGACGCCACGCTGGCCGCCACCGAGACCTGCGGGGCCGATCTCTATCTGCTATGTCTGTCCTTTCCCAAACAGGAATTCTTTGCCGCCGATCTGGGGGCGCGCGGGCGCGCCCGCGGGGTCGGGCTCTGTGTGGGGGCCAGCCTCGATTTCCTGACGGGCCACCAGTCGCGCGCGCCGCTCTGGATGCGCCATGCGGGGCTCGAATGGGCGCATCGGCTGCTCTCCAATCCGCGCCGGCTATGGAAACGCTACCTTCTCGACGGGCCGAAGATCTTCGCGCTCTATCTCGCCGATCGCAAATCCTGACCCTGCCGGAGCCCTGCCCCATGACGCTGACCGTCTTGCCCTCCCTCCCGCCCCTGCCGGACCGGCCTGCCACCCAGGCGGATACGGCGCCTGTTCTGGCGGGGCGCTATACGCTCTTCTCGCGTATTCCGGTGGCCATCGATGCGCAGGGGCAGGTCCATGCCACGCATCTGTGGCAGAAGGATCTGGAACTGCATCTCGACTATCTGCCCGATTTCGCGCTCTGCTGTCCGGTGATCCCCTTCGATCCGGCCAATACGGATCTGCGGCTGGTCCATGGGCTGCACGCCGCCCGGATCCACCCGCTCCGCCGCGACGGGGGGCCGGGCTCGGCGCTGGTCAACCTGCTGCCCAATTTCTTCCGCGTGGCGCGGGCCGTGCGCGAAAGCCGGATCGTGCATTCCGACGGGGCGGGATGGGCCTTTCCGCTGCCCTTCTACCTGCTGCCTTTGCATGTCCTGCGCCCCTTTCCATGGGTGATGGTGATCGAATCCTCTTTCTGGATGCAGCCGAAAACCGGTGCCAGCCTGCGCCAGCGCCTCGGCCATATCGCCCATGCGACCCTGTTGCGTCGCGCGCTCCTGCGGGCCGATCTGCGGATTTTCACGCAAGATGGCTATCGCCGGTTCTTCGGCATCGCGCCCGAGCGCAGCCTGATCGCCCCTGCCGTCTGGATCGACGAGGACCAGATCCTGAGCCGCACCGAGGCCGAAGCCGCCCGTGCGGCCCTGCCGAAAGACGAGATCCGGCTGCTCTTTCCGGCCCGTCTGGTGGCCGAGAAGGGGGTGGAGGTGGTGCTGGAGGCAGCCCGCCTGCTGGAGGCCCGCCTGCAGGAATCCTACCCGGGCGGGACCGCCCATCAGGACCTGCCGCGCCTGCGGCTCGATATCATCGGGGCGGGGCCGCTGGCCGATATGTGCCGCGCGGCCAGTGCGGCATTGCGGGGGCCACGGATCACGCTGGGCGTTCTGGATCCCGTGCCCTACGGGCCGGACTTCTTCGCGCTGTTGCAGCGCTATCATGCGATCGTTCTGGCCAATCGCCAGAACGAGCAGCCGCGCATCCTTTTCGATGCTTTCGCCCGCGCCGTGCCGGCGGTGACCTCGGCCACCGAAGGGGTCTGCGATATGGTCACCGACGGCCGCGAGGCGCTTCTCTTCGGGGTGGATGATCCCGAGGCGATGGTCGCGGCCCTTCTGCGGTTCGCGGGGGATGCGGATCTGCGTGCGCGGCTGTCCCGGGGGGCGCTTGCCCGCGCGCAGGGCCAGTCTCATCACGCCATGCATCGCACCCGCGCCCGCCATCTGGCGCGGATCTTTGGCTGAACGCTCCCGGGCTACCGTCCCAGCAGCCGCTTCAGCGGCGCCTTGATCCGCCGCAGGCGCCGGTTCATCCGCACCTTCCACGGGCCAAGCCCTACCCATTGCGGATGGCCGATCGCATGGAAAGGCTGGCCGGGCCGCACGAGGCCGATGCGGTAGCCATACATCATGGCGCGCTGGGATATGGCGATCTCGCCGGTCACCGCCTCGGAATAGCTATTGCCGGTCTGCAGGCGTCCCAGCCGTTCGACCAGCGCGCCCGAAACATAGAGCACGAGGCTCTGCAGATGGCTCGCCGTGGGTGCGCGCGCCACCCCCCACTCGGCCAGCCGCGCGATATAGGCATCGATCGGACTGGCGGGCCTATCCGCCCCAACCGCGTGGTTCCCAAAATCACGGGCCGTCGCGGGTTTGAGATAGTCCCATCCCAGCCCGTCCCAGTTCATGCTCTCGCCCACAAGCCCCATGCCCGGATCCTCCTCGAGCCGGAAGCGGAAGGCCTCGAGCCAGCCCGCGCGGCGGATGAAACATTCGTCCTGCACCAGCAGATAGGCGTGATAGCCGGGCGCCGCCCGCAGCCCCGCATCCCATGCGCCGATATTATAGCCGGCATTCTCGCGATTCAGCAGATGCAGGCTGCGCGCGCCTGCGGGGCACTCCAGATCCGCAGGTTGCAGGTTGCCGCCATTCGAGACGACCAGCAGATCATAGGTCAGCCGCCGCGCGGGCGTATCGGGGCGCAACCGCCCCATCGAGGCCAGCAGCCGTCGTAGCGGTTTCAGCCCGTGCCCCTCCCAATGCGAGATGATGACCAATGTGGTTCTCTCCTCCCCGCTCCGGAGCGCGCGCGGGGGAAATGATGCGGGACCGGCTTGCACCGCATGCACAGGTGCTGCGGATCCGGCCTTCGGGGACGCGACAAGAAACATGGCTCTCCTGCTGTTACAGATCTTGCGGGACGGGGCGGCGGGGCAGTCGCTAGGATCCGGGCACGAAACGTCCCAGCACGGCATTGACCCGCACGAACATATCGTCGAGGCGGGCAGTCGCGCTGTCAATACTCTCGTCAGGGTTGATAGGCGTTGTCAGCCGCACAAGTGCACCATCGGTGCGCCCGATGGTCAGACCATCCCATAAAAGCGCCAGTTTCGCCTCGATATCCCAGGCGATATGGCGACCGTGGCTCTCGAACCAGTAATAGACCAGCATCTGCGCTTCGCCTTTCTGGATGATGGCGCGATTGACCATGAACCGCTCCGGCAGACCGGCTCCGGCGCCCAGATCGACCCGCTCGAGCCGCGCGATCTCCCATCCGGCCCCGGGCAGGCAGATTTCGGGCGAATGGGTGCCGCCCCTGGTCTGGTCGTTATAATAGGCCGAGAAGAATTCGACTGGCGTTCCTGTGCCGGATTGGCGGAAGCGCGCGCCGTAATAGTCATCGGCCCCCAGCGTCTGTTCGACGGCCCGCCCGAGCCGCGCGACGGGCTCCGAGCGCCACGGTCCCAGCTCGCGCGGGAACAGAACGAAGGGCTCGCGGTCGATCTCGGGGCGGGCGGGCGCGGGGCGCGCGCCCCATGCCGCACTGGCCAGCGCGAGCGCCAGCACACAGGCCAGCAGCGCCCGTGACGGCTCGACCAGACCCAACCGCCGCACCTGCGGCCAGAGCCCCGTGAAATCGAGATCGAGCGCCTCGGCCAGCCCCATCCGCCCGCGTTGCAGCTTCAGCATGACCCATGCCAGCGCGAACAGGATCACCACCGAGGCCATGAAGATCACCCAGCCCTCGAAGAAATGCGAGACCCCCTCCAGATGGCGCTCGCCGAAATACTGTACCAGCCAGCCCGCCACCGCGATCCGCACCGAGTTCATCACCACGGTGATCGGCGCCGCCGAGACCAGCAGCACCGCCTTGTGCCAGCGCGGGCCACGGTAGAGCACGGCAAAGACATAGGAGAAGGACATGATCGGGAAGAGATAGCGCAGCCCCGAACAGGCCTCGGCCACATGCAGCTTCAGCACCCCCAGATCGATGATATTGCCATCGAGGAAAACCGGCACATCCAGCAGGCCCAGCAGGCGCACGCCCAGCTCGGAGGACACGCCCTGCAGGAAGATCGAGAGCTTGAAATAGAGCACCCCCGGCAGTGGCAGCATATAGACCAGATGCAAGACCGGCACCCAGAAATGGCGCCCCTGATCCCAGCCGAAGCTGATCAGCAGCATCGCCCCCACCCATAAGATGATGGCATAAGCCACGATGTCGTCGATCTGCGAGATCTTGCCCAGAGCGCCGAGCCCCATTGCCACCGCCAGAAGCAAAAGCCCCGGCCAGCGGTTGGACGGTCCTGTGCGGACCGGTTCGGATTTCAGCTCCTGCGCGAACATGAAGGCCGACAGGAGCGGGATCAGCGGACCATGGCTATATTCGGGCGTGGCCCATGCCTGTAGCAGGGCCGTAACCCCTTCGCGGAAATAGAGGAGCCCGAGCATCGCCGCCGCCGCCAGCAGCGCCATCCCCGCAAGCGACAGCCTCTGCCCCTCGTTCAGGACCGATGGCGTCGTCGTGACATCTCCCATACCCGCATGCCCCCATAGGTCTTTTGCGCAAGGCCCCGGCCCCGCTTTCCTTAAGGGAACGTTACCTTAAGGAAGAAAACAACCCAAGGGAGATATGCGCGCCTTCCCCATATTCCTGCCCTCGAGCGGATGTCTGCCCATATGCGCGGCATATCGGGCAGATACCCCATATATATGTAATGGGTTGGACGGCGCACGGCCCCTCTGGCTCGCCTGTTTTATTCGCAGACCACGCGGCTCGGCACCAAGAGCGTTGCAATTCATGGTTGAGTATTTCTAAATGAGCGGAGGCGGATCACGCGGATCCGTCCCTCAGAGATCAAAGGGGTTCCATGGCACCTGTTTCCTCCCCGCCGCTTCCGCTCCTTCCGAACGATGTCAAAACCGGGGCCGATGTCAAAACCGGAGCCCGGGCACCGCGCAAGACGCTGGTCTTCCCGCGCAAGGACCAGCGGCACCGGATCGGGGTCTACGCGCCCAATTACGGGCTAGAACATGTAAGCTATGCAATGGATCTGCCGGAATTCCGCTATGGCGCGGTGCACGGGCTGACGGCAAGACGGCTGTTCAAGGGCAGCTACTGGGCCTATTCGCCCTGGCTTGCGGGCGGGGGCGCGGAGCTGGTGCATACGTTCAACCATATCCCCTGCA
Organism: Thioclava sp. 'Guangxiensis'; assembly: GCF_045348365.1. Lineage (NCBI taxonomy): Bacteria > Pseudomonadati > Pseudomonadota > Alphaproteobacteria > Rhodobacterales > Paracoccaceae > Thioclava > Thioclava sp. 'Guangxiensis'. Next base: position 29,674 of record NZ_CP155826.1, read on the forward strand.
ACGGCGATTTTGTCGTCAGCTACGAGCTGGAACTGCCGCGCACATTGGGCCATTGGAGCCGGTCCCAGATCCGGCGCGCGCTCGACCGGCTTTCGGCGGCGCGCTGCCGTGCCATCCTGCCGCTGAGCGAGGCGGCCCATGACTATGCCGCCAGGCGGTTCGACGATTGGGGTTACGGGCATCTGCGCGCGAAAATGCAGGTCTTCCGCGGCTGCGTGCGACCGCCTCCGGGCTTTGCCGCCCCGCAGGCCACCCCTCTCTCCCAAGAGCCCGTGCAGCTGCTGTTCATTGGCGGGGACGGATTGCGCAAGGGGCTGGAGGCGGCGGTGGCGGCCACCGAGGCGCTCAATCGCGAGGGTGTGGCGACCCATCTGACCGTCATCGGCAAGGTGACCGAGCGCTGCTATGCCCTGCCCGATCCGGTATCCGGTGCGGCCCTTGCCCGCCGGATTGCCGAAAGCGCGCAAATCACCCAGCACCCGTCCCTGCCCAATGCGCGGATCTGGGATCTCCTGCGCAATGCGGATGCGCTGGTCTTTCCCACGGTCGATGAATCGCTGGGCTGGGTGACCATCGAGGCCGCGCTTTGCGGGGTGCCCGCCATCGTGGGTGGCACCTTCGCACAGCCCGAACTGGTGGACCACGGGGTGACCGGCTGGGTGCTGCCGATGGAGCGCGATGGCGACGGGCGCTGGGTCCATCTGGCCCGGCCTTCGGCGATGGCGCAGTGGCCGGATCTGATGGCGGAGTTCGCGGCGGGGATCATGGCGGCCACCCGCGAGATCGCGGCCGACCGCATGCGGGCGCGGCAGATGGGGGCAAGGGCTGCCCGCAAACTGTCCGCCTATCGCCATGACCGGGCCAGTGCCACCCTCTCGGAGATCTACCGCCGCGTGCTGCGGTGATTTGGTGCAGGCCCGTGTCCCGCGCTAGTGCAGGAAATCCAGATCGCGCTCCAGCGTCACGAAGACCACTTCGGAATTGGCGGTCCGGTCGCTGGTATTGCGCGAATATTCCTTGCGCAGACCCAGATCGAGACGGGTCTCGCGGGTCAGCTGGCGCAGATAGGACAGGCTGGCGCTGGCCCGCTGGCGCGAGGCGCCAGTCTCGTTATCCTGCAGGCTGGCCTGCAATGCGAGCCGCAGCGAACTGGCCTCGCCGAATTTATGGCTGAGCGTGCCATTGACCCGTGTCACGACCACATCGTTATTGTCGTTATCCGACGAGATCCGCCGTGTCAGCCCGACCCGCAGCGTGTCGCGCGGGCGCTCGCTCACCCAGTCGAGCGAGGCGATCCAGTCGAGACTGCCGCGATCCGAGCGGCTGAGCCCCACCAGCCCCTCGAGCCGCCCCGTCTTCAGCGTCCGGACCCGTCCGATCACCAGCTCGTCGCGCTGGCCCGAGGCCGTCAGCGCCCGTGACAGGCTGGCCGAGGAATGGCCCAGCGGATCATCGCGGACCACTCCCAGCGAAAAGCCCATCCCCTGACGGGCGCTGTCGATGGTGGTGCGGGTGGTGTCGATCTCGCTATAGCCCACCCCCAGCGACAGGCGGGTGATCGCATCCAGCCGGCGCGTGCCCGAGAGCGTGATCCGCGAGGTCAGGCGTTCGGTCCGGGTGCTGTTGTCCACGCGGTAACGGTCATGATGCAGATCGAGGCGGACCTCGCCAAGCGCATCGGGTGTCAGCCGGAGCCCCAGATCGTAGAAATCGCGGGTGGAGGCGCTGAAACTTCCGGAGCGTGTCCCGTCATAGGAGACATCCGTATGCCGGTAGCCCAGAGAATAGCCCAGCGGAGCGTCGATCCCGCCCTCGAACCCGGCACTGCCATTGAGCACCGACCGCAAACCGGTGCCGTCATAGCTGGTCAGCGTGCCGGTATCGTCATAGCTGACGGACTGGTCGGTGACCTCGGTGCGGGTATAGCCCAGCCCCAGCGTCAGGCGGCTGCGCGCGCCCTCGAGGCGATAGGCCCCGTTCAGCCGTGGCAGGAAGACATCCTCCCCCCCATCCTCGAGATACCAGCGCAGATTGCTGCCCAGATCGAGCGAGGCCCGCGCCGTCTGGCGGCTCAACCGGTAACTCAGCGCGGTGTTCAACCGGCTCTCGCGCGCCTCGTTGTCGCTTTCCAGATCGAGATTACGTCCCGCCTCGATCCCCATCGACAGGCCCAGGGCGCTATGGGAGCCCTCGATCTCCTGTGCCATGGCCGCACCGGGCAGCAGCACGGGCATGCCCGACAGAACCCCGAGCAACAGGGCCCCCGAAAATAGCGCGGTCCTGCGCCCCGATATGCCGCCCATCGCTGCCCTCTTGTCTTTGCACACCGCCCGATCCTGTCCGCGCGCTTCCACCGGCCTATTCGAACAGGCCGCGCTCGGGCACCGTGATAACATCGCCATCGCGCAGCAGCGTCGCCCCTGACAGGCCCTTATGACGCTTGTAATCGAACAGATAGACCTGCTCGGTCTGGGTCTGCGGGTCCATCCGGTGCAGTTCGACCCGCTTGGTCGCGGCAAAGCGGGTAAAGCCGCCGGCCGAGGCGATCGCCTGCAGCAGCGTGATCCCCTGATCGACCTCCAAAAGACCGGGCTGGGCGATCTCGCCCATGATATAGATCCGCGCCATCCCGTAGAGGCTCTCGCCCGGTTTGGCGAGTTTCTGCACGCTGACATAGACCGAGGGCGGGGCGGCGAATTCCCGCGAGAGGCGGTTGATCAGGGCCTGACGCACCCCCTCGACCGAAACGCCCGCCGCAGGCAGGGTTCCGGCGGCCGGAAAGGAGATCGAGCCATCGGGCAGCACCAGAACATCGCGGTTGAGGGATTTGTCCTCCACCACTTCGACGCGCAGGATATCGCCGGGCTGGATGACATAGGCCGCCTGTGCGGCCAGCGGAACAAACAAAAGAATACTTGCAACTAACAGGGAAATGAATCGGGACATGCCTTACCCTTCAAGCTAGCTATAGGCCGAGCCTAAGCCGGTTCTGTGACAAAACGAAACCCGCAGCGGACCGATTAGGCGACCGGAACGGGAAATTACCCTCAAAGACCACATTCTCTGGCTAGACGCCCGATTTTCATGCAGAAATTCCTCATGACTCAGAGCGCTGCCTCGGCGCGGTCGAGATCTTGCGGCAGGGCCGGATAGGCCTGTGCCCCCGCCGCCAGAAGGGCACGGGCGCGGGCATAGGCGGCCTGCGCCTCCCCGGGGCGGGCATTGGCGGCCAGCGCGCGCCCCAGATGGTAGGCCACCGCTGGATCGTCGGGCAGGCCACGGGCCGCCTCGGTCAGGAGACCCAGCGCCGCCTCGGTGTCGCCGCGCAGGAAGCTCAACCAGCCATAGGTATCGCGGAAGGCGGGATGGCGCGCATCGCTCAGCCGTCGCGCCACCACCCAGGCCCGCTCGAGTGCCTGCCCGTCCTCCTCGGCGCGCTGCCCCAGCAGGCTGGCCAGATTATTGGCCACGATCACATCGGTGCTGTCCTGGGCATAGAGCCGTTCATAGACCGCGATGGCCTGTGCGATCTCGCCCGACCGTTCATGACCCGCCGCCCGGATCAGGTTCAGACGGCGGTCATCGGGCAGCGCCTGCAGGGCCTTTTCAAGCACCACCTGCGCCGCCCCCGTCTTGCCGCCCGTCCCTGCGTCGGTTGCCTCGCGGGCCGCCTCGAGCGCATAGAGCCCATACCAGCCCTGCGCCAGTTGCGGCCGCGCGGCCACGAGGCTTTCCAGCCGCTTACGGGCTTTTTGCGGTTGGTCGAGCTGGGCCTCCATCTGCGCCAGAAGCAGCACCAGCGGCACCGCCATGTGATCGTCCCGCCCATCTTTGGCCGGCCTTTCCCGCTCCTGTGAGGCCAGTTCCAGCGCGCGGGCATAGCCCTGTTCCAGCTGGCCCGTGCGCACCATATTGCGGATCACCGCGATCTTGGGAGCAAGCCCGCCCTGCGCCTGTCCGGCCAGCGTGTCGAGAAACTGCCCCAGCTGGTCCGAACGGCCCTGCCCCGCCAGCATCCGCGCCTGCAACTCGTCGGCGGCGGCCTGCGCGGCGGGCGTATCGGGGAAGCGCGCGCGCAGCGCCGCGATATCCTGCCCCATCCGGCCCCAGTCGCGCATCGCCAGATGCAGCTGCCCCAGCAGCACCAGAAGCGGCTGGCTGTCGGGTTTGCGCCGCAGCGCATCCACCAGAATGGTCTCGGCAGGGCCGGTCTGCTGCTGGCCCATCAGATAGCGTGCATATTGCAGCGATTCCGCCTCGCCCTGATTGGAGGTCTCGACCGCGCGCGCCAGCATATCGGCCATCAGCGAATTGCGCCCCTCGCGCTGATAGGCCTGCGCCAGCAGCGTCAGGATCTGCGCATCCTGCGGCGCATCGGCCAGCGCCCCGCGCAGCGCCACCACAGCCTCCTCGGTGCGGTCCTCGGCAATCAGCCATGTGCTGCGCATCTTGATCGCCGCCACCTGCGCGGGATCATGCGCCAGCACCTGCGCCACCAGCGCCCGTGCCCCCGTCTCATCGGCGCTGGCCATCCGCATCCGCGCCAGCTGCATCTTCAGCCGGTCGGTCTGGGCCGAAGGCACAGCCTCCTGCACCAGCGCCTCCATCCGGGCAAGGCCTGCGGCCTGATCGCCGCCCGCAAAATCCGCCCCCGCCTTGAGCGCGCGGAACTCTGCCGCATTGGCGGCGATGTCATGGGGCAGCGGGTCCTCGGCCAGCATCGCATCGAGCGCCGCGCGCATCGCCTGCGCACTCTCCAGCTCTGCCAGAAACCGCAGATAGACCATCCGCGCATCGGCACTGTCCGAGGCCGGATCGATCCGCCCCTTCAGCCAGTCCGCCGCCGAGGCGGTCCGCCCCTCGCTGAGATAGAACTGCACCAGCAGCGTTCCCAGCGTCTCGTCCGTGGGAAAGAGGGTGATCATCCGGCGGATCTGTGCCTCGGTGCCTGTGCTATCGTGCAAGCGGCCCAGCAGAAGCAGCCGGATATTGTGCAGGTCGCGGTCATCCGGCGCGGAGGCAAGCCCCGCATCGACCACCTCGAGCGCCTGTGCATCCTTCTTGTCCTGCAACAGCCCCGCCAGCACCACCCGCCGCGCCCGCAAAAGACCCGGATGGGCCGCCAGCAGATCCTGCGCGCGGATCAGCGCCGCGCCCCGGGCCTGCGCGTCTTTCTCGCGCACCCCGTTACGGAAGGCCACGGCGGCCGCGAGCGCGCGCAGATCGGGGTCTCCGGGCGCCTGTGCCAGCGCCTGCATGCCGTAACGTTCGGCCTCCTCCCATGCGCCGGCATCGAGCGAGATGAGCGCCATCGGGCGCAGCGCCGCCTGCGTGCCCGGTGCCTCCTCGAGCGCCAGCCGGTACTGGCCGAACGCCTCCGCCGCACGGCCCCGCCCGTAGAGCAGATCCCCCATCAGCAGCCGCGCCTCCACAAGGCGGCTGTCTTCATGCAGCGCATTGCGCAATTCGACCATGGCGCGCGGTGTATCGCCGGCCTCGAGGAAGGATCGGGCCGAGGCAAGATGTTCGGCGGCCTGCTCTTCGGCGCTCTTGCAGCCACTCAGGATCACGAGGGCCAGAAGGGCCGGCATAAAATAATGTCGCACAAAATCCCTTTCGCTCGCATTCCGCCATAGGGCACCAAAACTGCCCCTAGGTCATCCGGCATGCGTCATGTCGTTGACTATAAAAGCCACAGGCGCGGAGACAAAAGACTACCTATCAACCGAAAGGTGAAAAAATGAACTGTGATGACAGTTTGCCCAGAAACACCGTCAGGTTGCATAAGTAAATATCATCAAGATAAGATTAGACGAAATTTTTAGCAAAAACCATTGAATAACCGAACATCTTTCGCTCTACTTCAGGTAATCCCCCGTTTTTCGGGATATCTCCATACCGGTCCGGATGCCTCTGGCAGGAAGATTTACCCCATGGATGATTGCGCGCTTTATCTCCGGCATTTCAACCTGAAGGAGCGTCCGTTCACGCTGCTGCCAGACCCCTCTCTGCTCTATTGGTCGCCCCAGCACAAACGCGCCATTACCATCCTGCGCTACGGGCTGATGTCGCGCGCACCGGTGACGATGATCTCGGGCGAGATCGGGGCGGGCAAGACCACATTGGTGCAGGCGCTTTTGCGCGAGACGGGGGCCGAGCAGCGGGTCGGACTGATCTCCAATGCGCAGGGCGGACGGGGCGAATTGCTGCAATGGATCCTCAATGCCTTCGACGCCAATGACCGCGAGGGGCCGCAGGATTACGTCGCGCTGTTCCAGCGCTTCCAGGATTTTCTGCTGGCCGAATATAGCGCGGGCCGCCGCGCGGTGCTGATCATCGACGAGGCGCAGAACCTCTCGGCCGAGGGGCTCGAGGAGGTGCGCATGCTGACCAATATCAACGCGAATAAGGACGAACTGATCCAGCTGGTGCTGGTGGGCCAGCCCGAGCTGCGCGAGATCGTGCGCGCGCCCAACATGCGTCAGCTGGCGCAGCGGGTGACGGCGAGCTTCCATCTGACGCCGCTCGACGAGGCGGGCGTGCAGGCCTATATCGCGCATCGCCTGAAAACGGTGGGCGGGCGGGGCGACGAGTTCAGCGAGGCCGCCTCCCGCCGTATCCATGACCGCACCGGCGGCGTGCCGCGCCTGATCAACCAGCTTTGCGATTTCGCCATGCTCTATGCGTGGAATGACGAGCGCCATGACATTTCCCTCGAGACCATCGATTCCGTCCTCCATGACGGGGTCTTCTTCGGCGACACAGCAATGGAACCCGCCTCATGAATGCCGATATCCGTTTCTACAAAACCCTGTTCGTGCGACGTTTTCCCCTGTTCCTTCTGGTCTTTGTCGCGGTCGCGGCCTGCGGCATCCTTGCCGCGCTGACCCTGCCGCCGGTCTACCGCTCGCAGATGTCGCTCATCGTCGAGGACAGCCAGATCCCCGACAAGCTCGCCGCCTCCACCGTGCAGACCTCGGCGCGCGAGCAGCTGCAGCTCTTCGAGAGCCGCCTGATGACCCGCGACAACCTGCTCGAGATCGCGCGCAAATACGACACCTTCCCCGAACAGGCCAAGATGACCCCCGACCAGATCGTGGCCGCGATGAATGCCGCCACCAAGATCACCTCGAAAAGCGGGCGCGATCAGGCCACCACCATGTATGTCGCCTTCGAGAACCATAACCCCAAGATCGCGGGCGCCGTGGCCAATGACTATCTCACCTTCATCCAGCAGCAGGATGCGCAATACCGCACCGAGCGTGCCAACCAGACGCAGGAATTCTTCGAGAACGAGGTGGACAGGCTCTCGGGGCTGCTCAACCAGCAAAGCGCGCGCATCCTGCAGTTCAAGACCGACAATGCCGAGGCCCTGCCCGAGAATATGGGCTATTTCCGCAACCAGCAGAGCAATTTCGAGAAAAGCCTGACGCAGATCGGTCGCGATATCGCCGCGCTGGAAAAGCAGAAGATCAGCCTGCGGCAGGTCTACGAGGCCACGGGGCGGGTGGATAATTCGCAAGATGCGGCCAGTCCCGAACAGCGCCGCCTTGCCCAGCTGCGCGGCGAGCTGGCCGATATGGAAGCGGTCTATGCCAAGGACAGCCCGCGCGTCAGCGTGCTGCGCAACCGCGTAGCCCAGCTCGAGGCCAGTCTGGCCAATCTCCGCGGCGGAGCGGCCCCGAGCGGCGTCGCGGAAAGCCAATCGGACAGCGGCGACGCGGCCCCTTCCGATCCGGCACAGATCGTCTTCAACATGCAGCTCACCGAAATCGACAACCAGATCGCCCAGCTGCAAAATGACCGCACCGATTATGCCGACAGGCTGGCCACCGTCGAGGCCGCGATCGCCAAAGTGCCCGCCAACCAGATCACCCTCGAGACGCTGCAGCGCGATTACAGGAATATCCAGTCGCAATATGACCGCGCCACCGATCGCCTGTCGACCGCCGCTACCGGCGAGCGTATCGAAAGCCTTGCGCGCGGCCAGCGCATCAGCGTGATCAGCCAGCCGCTCGTGCCCTCCTCCCCCGTCAAACCCGCGCGCAAGAAGATTGCGGTGGCAGGGGTTCTGGGCGGGGTTCTGGCGGGGGTCGGGCTGATCATCCTGCTCGAGCTGCTGTCGAATACCGTCAAGCGCTCCAGCGACCTGATCAACGGGCTGGGCATCACGCCGCTGGCCACGATCCCCTATATGGACACCCCGCGTGCCGCGCGGCGGCATCTGGGCCGGCTGGCTGCGGTCTCGGTCGCGGTGGTGATCGCGGTGCCGGTGCTGCTATGGCTGATGGATACCTATCTGATGCCCTTCGAGGTCATGACCCAGCGGATCGCGGCCAAGATCGGGTTCTATATCTGACACCCGATCCCGAGGCGCGCCCTCGAGATGCGACGCCAAGAGGACGGAACCGGCAAAGGAGCCACGGAATGGAAAAGCTGCAACAAGCGCTGGAGAAAGCCCGGGCCAACCGTGCGGCGGGCCTGACCCCGCAGGGTGCGCCCTACGCAATGGCCGGCGTTCCTCAAGGCGCGACGCTACAGGGCGGGGGACCGACACAGGCCCCTCCCCCCGAGACCGGCGCCACGCCCACCGGCTGGGCGCCCTCGGGCCGTGGCCACGCCGATAGCGGCTCATGGCGGGCGCTGGCGCAGATGCATATCGACCCGCAGACCATCGCCACCAATCGCGTGTTGGTGACGGGCGGCAATAATGGCAGCGCGCATTACGACATCCTGCGCACGCGGCTGCGCGAGGAGGCGCGGCGCCATTCCGCACGGCGCATCGCCATTCTCTCGGGCGCGCCGGGGGCGGGCAAGAGCACCACCACCGCCAATCTGGGATTGAGCTTCGGGCGGCTGCCCTTCATGCGCACGATGGTCTTCGATTTCGACCTGCGCCAGCCCTCGCTGCATACGCTTCTGGGCCAGAGCCCCGCCTCCGATATGGGGGCGGTGATCTCGGGCGAGACGGGCTTTGCCGGACATATGCTGCGTCACGGCGACAATCTGGCCTTCGGGCTCAATCGCGGTCCCGTGGCCAATTCGGGGGCGCTGTTGCAAAGCACCCAGCTCGAGGATTTCCTCGATGCGGTGCAAGACAGCTATGCCCCCGATCTGATGCTCTTCGACATGCCGCCTTTCCTTGTGGCCGATGATGCGCATGGTTTCCTGCAGCAGGTCGACGGGGTGGTGCTGCTGGTCGAGGCCGAGGTGACCTCGAAGGCGCAGGTCGATCTGCTGGAGCAGAAACTGTCGGCCCTGACGCGGGTGCTGGGGGTGGTGCTCAACAAATGCCATTTCCCCGACGAGAGCGACACCGCCGCCTATGGCTATTACTGAGCACAGGGGGGCCTATTTGTATTCGATCAGCCCCGCGCGATGGCCCGAGAGCCTGCGCAGATGGAATTCGACGATCCCTAGCGCCTCTGGGAATTTGCCAAGCGTCAACAGGGCGGCATGCGCCCCCGCCTGCCGCGCCCCGAGCCGGGCGCGCGCGCGCAGGCCCAGCCGCAGCACCTGCACCGGATAGGCCAGCGCGCCCAGCAGGCACCATGGCGAGACCACGAGTGCGGCCAGCACGATAGCCAGCGGCAGCCCCGCCCCCCATACAAGCGCGCGCCGCATCGGGGCCACGTTATGGCGCAGGGGCGCGCGTCCGTGCAGATGCGCCCCTTCGGCATAGGCATGGCCCGCCCGCCGCGCCCGCTTCCAGAACTGGCCGAGCCGCGTCATGGCTGCATCATGCCAGGTCATCTCCGCCTCCAGACGCCAGATCCTCCAGCCCGCCTGGCGCAGCCGCACGCACATCTCGGGCTCCTCGCCCGCAATCAGCGACGCATCATAGCCGCCCACCTCCGCAAGGGCGGCCACCCGCATCAGCGCATCGCCGCCACAGGCCCGTGCCTCGCCCACAGGCGTGTCCCATTCGCGGTCGCAATGCGCGTTATAGGGGCTCGCCTCGGGCGCGCGCTCGCGGCGGCGGCCGCAGACAACGGCGATTTCGGGATGGGCCTCCAGAAAGGCCTGCGCCTGCTCCAGCCAGCCCGCACGGATCTCGCAATCGCCATCGACCATCTGCACGAAAGGAATGCCGGGCGCGATCTCGTGCAGCCGCGCCAGCCCCGCATTGCGCGCCCGCGCCGCCGTGAAGGGCTGCTCCATATCGAGGCAGACCACCTCCACCCCGCGCGCCTGCGCCTGCGCCACCGAGCCATCACCCGAGCCGCTATCGACATAGATACGCAGGCTGGCCTGCGAGAGGCTGTCGAGGCAGCGCAAAAGACGCTCTCCCTCGTTGCGCCCGATCACGATGGCCGCCAGATCATCGGTGGCGAACTGGTTGCGCAAGGGGCCCATCCTAGCGCCCCCGCACCAGCGGCCACAGCACCTGCGCCGGAAAATCGCGGAAGAAATACAAGGGCGCCTGCAGGCGCTGGCGGCGCAGGAAGGCCAGTGGCGCATTGAGCGCGGCCCCGGCCATCCAGGCCAGCCCCGACAGGATCGCGCCGCTGCGCCCGTCGCATTTGCGGTGATAGATCCGCCAGCTGTCATACCAGTAGCGCGGCTTGCGCTTGCGCCGCACATCATGCGAGCGCACATCGGTCGCCGCCCCTTCGGCATGCAGCACCCGCGCCTGCGGCACATGCCAGATCTGCCAGCCATCGGCGCGGATCCGGTGCATCAGCTCGGTCTCCTCGAAATAGAGGAAGAACTCGGGATCGAACGTGCCGGTCCGGCGCAGGGTCTCGAGCCGCAGCATGACCGCCGCCCCCGAGACCCAGTCGACTTCGCCCAGACCCGTATCGGGTGGCAAGGCCACCGCCGCCTGCGGAAAGGCCCGTGCCACGGGGCCGAAATTCACCGCATGCACGAAGCTCGAGAGCGCCGTGGGGAAGCGGAAGGCGGCCGAGACCGCCACCCCCGAGGGTTTGGTGATCTTGGCCCCCGCAGCCCCGGCCTGTGGATGGGCCTCGAGAAAGCGCGCCAGCACCGCAAGCGCCCCGTTTTCCAGCGCGGCATCGGGATTGAGCAGGAAGGCAAAGCGCGGCGCCTGCGCCGCCGGACGGGCCAGCAGCCGGTCGAGCACCACGTTATTGCCGCGCCCGAACCCGTGATTGACCGTCTCGCGCCAGAGCGTCACCTGCCCCTGCCAGCCCCGCGCCGCATGGAGCTGGCACAGCCTTTCGCCATCGCCTTCGGGCGAGGCATTATCCACCAGATGGATCTCGACGGAATACCCGTCATGGCTGTGCTCGAGAACGCTCTGCACGGCCTGCGCCGAAAGCTCCCATGTTCCGTAATTCACGACGATCACAGCGATATCAGCCATTAAAGCCCCCTGTCATCCGGAAATTTCTCCGATCAATAGGCCGATGATGGCCGATCACTGCCAAAGGAACAAGCACAAGCATACAATTTTTGGTTGTGCGCCCTTTCAGACGTGCAAATACGGAAAAAACATGGAAGCCTGCCGGAATAAGCATCACGAAACCGGAACGCCTCGCCCATGCACGCCAATGCATTCGCCCATCTGGCCCTGTTCGGTTGGCCCCTCGTCACCTGGATCCTGTTCCGGCGTCTACCGCTGGCGCAGGCAGTGATCTGGTCGCTGATGGCGGGCTATCTTCTGTTGCCCGAAAAACTGAAGATGGATCTGCCGGTGCTGCCCTCGCTCGACAAGGCCACGGTCCCCGCCCTCGCGACCTGCCTCTGTTTCTATCTCTGGCGCCGGCGTCTGGAGGCCGGCCAGCTGCGCGAGCGCCGCAGCTCCGGCGACAGGCAAAACCGTGCCGCGCTGCGGCGCAAAGCCGGGGCCACGCGCAACAGCCGGGTGCAGAAACTGGTCTTTCTGGTGATCTGCGTGCTGATCGCCTCGCCGGTGCTGACCTGGCTGACCAATCGCGAGCCGATCCTCACCGGACCGACCCTGCGCCCCGCGATGCAGCCCTATGATATCGCCTCGATCGGCTTGACCATCGCCATGCTGATCCTGCCTTTCGCGCTGGGGCTGAAGGCCCTGCGCGAAAGACAGGCCCAGATCTGGCTCCTGCGGGCCTTCGTCTTCGGCGGGCTGGGCTATTCGCTGGCGATCCTGATCGAGATCCGGATGAGCCCGCAGCTCAATGTCTGGCTCTACGGATTTTTCCCGCATGATTTCGCCCAGCATTACCGTCAGGGGGGCTGGCGGCCCATCGTGTTTCTGGCGCATGGGCTCAGGGTGGGGATGTTCATGGCCATGGCGGTGCTGGCAGCCGCCGTGCTGACCCGCGCGGCCAGTGACAGTCGCACCCGTCTGCGCTGGCTGGCGATAACGCTATGGCTGTTTCTCGCCCTCGTCCTCTCCAAAAACACCGGCGCGCTGATGATCACGGCGCTCTTCCTGCCGGTCATCCTGTGCGGGCCGCGCCTGCTGCAGGCCGCCCTTGCCGGATCTCTGGCCGCGCTGGTGATGGTCTATCCGATGGCGCGCGGCGCGGGGATCCTGCCGATCGACCGGCTCACCCAGACCATCGGCACCTATTCCGAGAAGCGCCAGCAATCGCTGGAATTCCGTCTCGATAACGAGGACGAGCTGCTGGCGCGGGCCAATTTGAAACCGCTGGCAGGCTGGGGCGGCTGGGGGCGCAACATGGTTTTCGATCCGGTGAGCGGGCGCAATACCTCGATCACCGACGGATTCTGGATCATCATCATCGGGCAATATGGCTGGATCGGCTATCTGGGCCTGTTCGGGCTTCTGAGCCTGCCGGTCATGCTCTGCGCGCTGGCCTATCGCAGGTTGCAGCTCGATGTGGTCGATCTGGGGATCATGTGCATCCTCTGCGCCAATCTCATCGACCTGATCCCCAATTCCTCCTCCACCGCCCCGATCTGGCTCCTCGCGGGCACACTCTGGGCACGCTATGATCGGGCGCTGCGCGAGAACGCGCTGAACGGGCGGCCTCTGCGCGGCGGGTCACGCGGCCCCGTTTCCCGCCCCGCAGACCCCGATCGGAGCCTCTCCGGTGCGGCCCTGCCCCGCCCCCGCCCGAAGGCCAGCCCGAAGGCCAGCCCGCATGGCAGGGCGGCGCGCGTGGCCGGAGGGTCGTCTTTCGGTTGAGCCTGCACATATAGCCCGCCCCCCTCTCCGGAGGCAGATCACGAGGTCCCATGCATCACGCCCCCCCTCCCGCCCCGATCGCCTATCTCAGCGGCGAATATCCCAAGGTCTCCCATACCTTCATCCAGCGCGAGATCGAGGCGCTGCGCCAGCAGGGCTGGCAGGTCGAGACCTGCTCGGTGCGCCGCACCAGCGCGCGCGATGTGGTGGGCGAGGACCAGATCCGCGAACAGGCCGCAACCTTCGCCATTTTCGACGCGATCCGCTCGCCCGCCAAGGTGTTGGGCGCGCAGATCTGGGCGCTACGGCGCGATGCCCGGGCCTGGGGGCGCACCCTGAAACTGGCATGGTCCACCCGCCCCGACGGGCTGAAGGCCGCGCTCTGGCAGATCTTCTATTTCCTCGAGGCCGCCATTCTGGCCCGCCATCTGAGCGCCCGCGGCGTGGTCCATCTGCATAACCATTTCGCCAATTCCAGCTGTTCGGTGGCGATGCTGGCCTCGGGCCTGTCGGGCATTCCCTTCTCGCTGACCATGCATGGCCCCGCGATCTTCTACGAACCCAGACGCTGGCGCATCGACGAGAAGATCGCGCGGGCCAGTTTCGTCTCCTGTATCAGCCATTTCTGCCGTGCGCAGGCGATGTATTTCTCGGCCCCGCAGCACTGGTCGAAACTCAAGATCGTACATTGCGGGATCTTTCCCGCGCTTTACGCCCCCCCCCCGACCCGGGACGATACGGCCGCGCAGACCGACCGCCAGGAGATCCTCTTTGTCGGGCGGCTGGCCGCGATCAAGGGCGTACCGCTTCTGGTGGAGGCCTTCGCGCGCCTGGCCGACAGCCATCCGCAGGCGCGGCTGTCGGTGATCGGTGACGGGCCGGAACGGGCCTATTGCGAGGCGCTGGCGCGCGATCTGGGCGTGGGCGCGCGGGTCATCTTCCACGGCTACCAGAGCGCAAAGGCGGTGGCCCGGCATATGCGGCAGGCCGATCTGCTGGTGCTGGCCTCTTTTGCCGAAGGGGTGCCGGTGACGCTGATGGAGGCGATGGGCTCGGGGCTGCCGGTGATCGCCAGCCGCGTGGCGGGGGTGGGCGAGCTGGTCGAGGATGGCGTCTCGGGATTCACCATTCCGGCGGGCGATCTCGACAGCCTGACCGACCGGCTCGACCGGCTGCTGGGCGATCCCGCGCTGCGTGCAGCAATGGGCGTGCAGGGCCGCGCAAAGGTCTGTGCCGAATTCGATCTGGAGCACGAGGCGCAGTGGCTCGGGGCGCTGCTTCTGGGCGCGCAGACGGGCCGGCTGCCCGCAGGCCTGCGCCCCGAACCCGCGCCCGCACCCGCACCCGTCCCCGCAGCCTTGTCTCCGGGCCAGCCTGACGGCCTGTCCCCGGACCTGCCGTCAGGCCGTTCCGAGACGGCTCTCGCCCTCTCCGAGACCTAGCGGATAGCTGCGGTTGAGAACCGCGCGTTGGCGGGCGGCGATCGCGCCGATCCGCGCGCTGACCCGCGCCGGTTGCGGATCGGCCAGCATGCCCTCGATCCGCGCGAGCGCCAGATCCGTATCGAGCGGCAGATCCAGAAGCAGATCCTCGCGCCCGCCCAGCGGACGCATGAAATCGCGGGCCTTGGGCTTATAGGCGATCATCTGCGTGGGCACACCCGCCACCATCGCAAGCCCTGCCGCATGCAGCTTCAGCCCCAGATAGGCCTCGCATCCGCGCACCGAGGCCATGAAACGGCGCGGATCGTCATAATGGCATTCCACCACCAGCCCCGCCCTATCGGGGCTACGCTCCCCGCCCGCAAATCCGGCATCCGCAAGAATACGCCGCGTCGGACCCAGATCCTTTTCCACAACGACATGGACGACCAGATCATACGCCGCACCAAGCGCCGCCACGAGCCGCGCCGCGGCGGCCTCGAACTGCGCCTGATCCCCCAGACAATGGCCGAAATTCAGACCGATGCGCGGGCGGCCCCGCATGCCGGAGCGCACCAGTGGCGGGGCGGCCCCGGGGCCCGCATTCTCGTGCAGCAGGAAGGCGAAATCGCCGAAATCCTGCGCCTCGATTCCCATCCGTGCCGCCATCGCGACCGAATCCGGTCCGCGCAGATGCACCGTCCGCGCCTGTGCCATCAGCCGTGCCCAGCGGGTCCATGCGGGAGCCTTATGCGCGATCTCCTCCTCGGTGAAGGCCATACCGGTGCCCATGAAAGAGATCCGCGTGCCCTGCGCCACGCGATGCTCGATATAATCGAGCCAGCCCGGTGTGCCGCCATTGATCAGCGTGCCCCCCGCCACCAGCAACTCGGGCCGTCCGGCCTGCCACAGAAGCCGCGTCAGCGCCGGCACCCGCATGGCCATCCGCGTACCGATCACCCGGCCGGGCAGCGCCTCCTCGGCCGCCACCAGCATCGCCTCGTCCCCCAGATTGCCATAGCCGAACCAGCCGAACACCTCGATGTCGCGGCGCCGGTCCAGCACGAACCGCGCGAAATGGCCCGCGCCCCGTGTGCGGCTCGTCCGGCTGGGATATGTCTCTTGCATCGTGGTATTCCTGCGTTTGAGGGAGCGTGTATCCGGATAAGGGCCTGCATCCGGCGTCAGGGGGTGGCACCGGCCACGCGGCGCAGCGGCACGGGCGTGCCAATCCCCAGACAGGCAAACCGCAGCCAGCGCGAGCGCAGGATCACCCCGTGCAGCGCGACAGGCCCCGCAAGCCCCATGGCAAGCGAGACCGGATAGACCAGATGCGGGTCGATCCCCTCCACCAGCCCGCGCAGCGCCAAGGTGGTCGCGGCCGTGAAGAAGACATGGAAGAGATAGATGGTGAAGGATTTGTCACCGATCCATGCCAGAAACCGGCTATGCACCCGCAGGACCAGAAGGGACAAGGCGGCCCCCAGACCGATGGCCACCGAGAGGGCGCGCCGGATCTGCGGCTCGGGCGGAGCGGCCAGATGGAAGGCCAGCGCGGCGCCCCATCCCGTCAGCCCCAGCAGGCACAGAACCATCACGATCCGCAGCCAGCCTCTGGCCGAACAGGCGGCCAGCGCCGGTTTCAGGCAGAGCGCCACGATATGGCCGCCCATGAAGAACGGGGCCAGATAGGCCGCACGGGGCAGCGAGAACAGCTGGACCGCGCCGAGCCGCCCCGAGAGATAGAGCCCCGCTCCCACCGTGCCGATCAGCGCCGCATTGCGCCACGAGACCGCAGCCGGATCGCGGGCATAATATCGGGGCGCGGCACGCGCCACCGCCCAGTTCAGCCCCAGAAGCGCCATCATCAGCACAAAGGTCGCCTGCAGGAACCAGAAATGCGCATAGGGCATCACAAGCGTCTCGGGCCATGACATCTGCCCGCGTCCCATCGCCTCGCCGGTCAGCCAGAACAGCGTGCCCACACAGATCAGCGGCACCAGCAGACGGCGCATCTTGCCCCTAGCCAGCTGCCCCCAGCCCTTGCGCGGCCCCGCAAGTGCCGTGAAGACATAGCCCGAGATGAAACTGAACAGCGGCATCCGCATATCCGACAGCATCAGCTGCAACCGCACCAGCCCGTCGCTTGCGGCCAGTTCCAGCCCCTGCTGCGGCGTGGAGCCCACGACATGGAAGGAGACCAGCGCCAGACAGGCCAGCCCCCGCATGGTCTCGATATGGGGCTCCCGTGTCCGGCCTCCCCCCCGGGACGGTTCCGTCCGCGATCGTGTCACCATGGCGATCTCCTTGCGGTGCAGATGTGACCTGCCGTCATGGCCCGCGCTCAGGCGGGCTTATGGGCGGGCGCGCGGGCCTCCCAGACGGGGCTCTGGGCGGCATCGACCTCGGCGATGGCGGCCGTCTTGCCCCGCAACAAGGCGCGGATCTGATAGGCGCGGATGAAGGCGCGCAGCGCCGGATCGGGGAGTTGCGGCTTGCGCCCGAGGGCTGCGCGCACATAGCCCCACCACGAGGCGAGCGCGCCCGTCACATAGGGCGGATGCGCCATGCGGAAGAGACAGCTCGCGGTAAAGAACCAGAAGCTCGAGCCCATGAAATACTGGCCGTATCCGTGCCGCATCCGGCCCGTATGGACCGATTTCTGCGACGAGCCCATCGGACGCAGATGCTCGAAGGCGAGCGCCTCATCGTCGAAGGCGCGCGCCTGCCAGCCGAGCTGGCGCGATTTATGGCAATCGATCGCATCCCACATCACCTCGCGCACGAAGCCGCCGATCTCGCGGAAACATTGCACACGGTAGAATTTGGTCATGCCCACCGACATTTCCGAGCCGCATTTCTCCGAAACCCGCGCCCCCTTCCACATGAACCACGGCTTGCCCGAACACGAGCCCAGACGCGGATTGGCCGCCATCTTGTCCATCAGCCCCGCGAAATAGCCATGCGGCAACTCCAGATCGAGATCGAATTTGCAGATATAATCGAAAGCGCCCGTATCGATCCGATCGAGCCCGAAATAGAAGGCCTCGATCACGCCCGGACCCACGGCGCGCGCGCCGCGATCGGGTTTGGAGACCACACGGATCCAGTCATGGCGCGCGGTATATTCGGCCAGGATCTGCGGTGTGGCATCGGTCGAGCCGTCATCGACGATCAGCCATAGCGCGGGCGGTTCGGTCTGGGCTGTCACACTGTCGAGCGTGCGACGCATATATTGCGCCTCGTCGCGGCAGGGGGTGATCAAGGCATAGCGGCGGGATGCGAAGGGCATGGTCTCAATTCCATTCTCTGCAACAGAACCTCTCTACCAGACAGGTTGACCAAGACCGCAACACAAGGCAAGGTTGTATTTACCAATTCATCTCCAATCAGAGGTGTTGCCTTTCCACACCGCCCGCATTCCCGCCAGCTTTCCTTTTCCCTGCCGGATAATCCGGCACTTTTCTCCCGAGCGCCGCCTTTTCCGGCCATCTCCGGCGCTATGCCACGATACCGGTCAGACCCGAGCCCGACCTTTCCCGTTTCAACACCGCCCCCCCGGGGGGCGCAGAGGAGCCCCCATGACGCACCGGTATCTGTTTGCCTGCCCCGATATCAAACGACCCTCGGGGGGGATTGCGGTGATCTATGACATGGTCGCGCTGCTGCGCCGCCACGGGATCAATGCGGCGCTGCTGCATAACAGCCCCGCCGGCCGCTATCCCGATTACCCCAAGGCGCTGCCGACCTTCTGGACCGCACGGATGGAAAAGGCCCATCAATCCCAGCTGGGCGGGTTGCGTGCCACGCTCGGTCGCCGTCTCGTCTACCGCCGCGACTGTCAGGCCCGCGGTCACAACACGGCGCTGGAGCTGCGGCACGAGGATGTGCTCGTGCTGCCCGAAATCCAGCTGGTGACCGGATTGCAGGCCTTTCCCGAGACACCGGTCGTGGTCTTCGTGCAAAACCCGTTCTTCTTCCGCGAGGCCTTCCACAAGGCCCATCTGCTGGGGCTCGAACCGGCGCGGCGGATCGTCTGGTCGCTCGGCGTCTCGGAGATCTGCATGTCGCATATCCGGATGCTGGGCGGGGGCGCGCGGGCCTCCGCCCTGCCGGTGACGATGAAACCCGAGGAGTTTCCCTTTGTCGCGGACAAGCAGGACCTGATCACCTATATGCCACGCAAACGCCCGCAGGAGGCGGAGATGATCGTCGCGGCCCTGCAGCGCAATGGCCGGATCGGGGATTACCGGATCGAGGCGATCGATGGTCTGCCGCGCGCGCAGGTGATCGAGAAGCTCGGCCAGAGCCGCTTCTTCCTCTCGCTGCTGCATCGGGAATCGATCGGCTTTCCGGTGGCAGAGGCGATGGCCGCAGGCACCATCGCCATCGGCTATACGGGGCTCGGCGCGCGGGAATATTTCACCCCCGAAACCGGCTTTCCGGTCGAGGAGGGCGATATGCCCGCCATCGTGGAGACACTCGAGCGCGCGGTGGCCCGACATGCCCGCGACCCCGCAGCCTTCGAACGCCTGCGCCGCCATGCCTGCGACACGGTCCATGCCCGCTACGGCCGGACGGTCTTCGAGACGGGCGCGCTGGAGGCATGGCGCCAGCTCGACCGTTCGATCCCCCACCCGCCCCGCGCCGACCCCCATCCGCAGATGGGCACGCAATTCGCCTGATCCTGCCTCCCCCTTCACAGGAGATCCCCATGCCCGCCTCTTCGCTGCGCGACAGATTGCATTACCTGCGCAAACGGGGCCGGTCGCTGGCGCGCTGGCTGGTCCGTGAACTCCCCCATGCGCCGGGGCTCGAGCTCTATTCATGGGGCATCGACCGCCAGAACCGCGCGCTAACGCGGCAGATGGTGCAGGGCGGGGTGGAGGCCACCACCGCCTATTTCGCCCCCTACCAGAACCGCGAGATCCCGAAGATCCTGTGGCTGTTCTGGGAACAGGGGCTGGCGGAGGCGCCACTCCTGATCCGCGCCAGTGTCGCGCAATGGCGCGCGATGAACCCCGCATGGGAGATCCGCGTGATCGACCGCGAGAGCGCGGGCGCCTGGGTGGATATGCCCGATCTCTCGCCCGCCCTCGCACACCGGATGCGGGCCAATGCGCTCAGGCTGCGGCTTCTGGCGCGCCATGGCGGGGTCTGGGCCGATGCCACGACCTATTGCCACCGCCCCCTCGACGAGTGGCTGCCGCTTCTGGGCGGGCAGACGGGGTTTTTCACCTTTGCCGGCCCCCATCGCGACCGCTGGATCGATAACTGGTTCATCGCCGCCCATCCCGACACAGCGCTGATCCGCACCTGGTGCGCGCGCTATGACGCCTATGTGACGCGGCTGACGCATATGCCGCAGAAATACTTCATGATGATCTATATCCTGCAATGGGCGCTGCTGCGCGATCCGGCGCTGCGGCAGGTCTTCCGCTCCTCGGGGGCGCTGCCTGCGGTGCCCTGCTACTACCTGATGGCGGCGCTCGAGGGCAAAGCCCCGCCCGCGCTCTTCGGACGCGCGCTCGCCCAAGGGCTGCCGGTGAGCAAGCTCAGCCACCGCGCGGGCCTGCCGGAACGGGAGATGCTGGGGCGGCTGGAGGCCCTGACGGGCACAAGGATGGGCGAACGGGTGGAGGCGGCATCCGCGCGGGCCGGAGCGGCCACCACGCCGGATAGGGCCACATCCGGCAAGGCTGCCGAGACCGCCTGAGACGCCAGAGCCCGCGCAGCCCCTAGAGCCCGCCCGCGCTCTGGCCCAGAAACTGCATGATCTCCGCGCGCCAGATCCAGATCGACAGCCCCGTGGCCGCCCAGCCAAGCGCCAGCGCCCCCAGATCGCCCAGCGGATCCCATGCCCGGTAGCGGCCCAGAAGACGCGCGCGATAGGGATAGACACACAGCACCACCAGAACCGGCGCCCCGATCACCCCCACCAGCCCGAACCATGCCGCCCCCGCCAGCAGGAACACCAGCTGCAGCCCCGCCGAGAGACAGGTCATGACGAAATGGCTCCGGCTGTCGCCACGCGACAGATAGGCCCCGTCATACATCGAGACCGAGATCTGCGCGGTCATTCCGAACCCCATCAGGACGGTGATCGGCCCCGCCATCGCATAGCGCGCATCATACATCAGATCGATCAGCCCGACCCCGCCCAGCGTGATCGCGCTGCAGACCAGAACCGAGAAGAGCCGCATCATCCGCCGCGCCTTATGCACCTTGGCGCGATTGGCCGCACTCTCCTCCATCGGGTATTTCCGGTAGAGCGGAAAGATCACCCGCCCGCCTGCCGCCTGTGCCAGCATCAGCGGGATGCTGGCCACGGTATAGGCGATGGCATAGATCCCCAGCTCGCGTACCGGCACATGCGCGCCCAGCACCGCACGGTCGCTCTGGCTGACGATGAAGCCCGCAATCGAGCTGAGGAAGATGAACTTGCCGAACCGCACCAGTTCGCGCGCCGCACTGCGGTCCCAATGCAGCCGGTTGGCGGGGCCGGGCAGCATGTAATGCTGGGCCGCCATCTTGATCGCCGGAGTGGCGATGCCGCCGGCCACCAGCGCCCAGACATCGCGCCACACAAAGGTCAGCCCGACAGTGACCAGAAGCCCCAGGAACTGCGCGCCCAGATCGGTCATCACCTGCACACCGATCTCGAGATTGCGGTTGGCGACATGGACCTTGGTCGTGTTGAACCCCGTCACCACCGCCGAGAGCGCCGCCACCGGCATCAACTCCAGCAGCCGCGGCTCCCCGTAAAGCAGCGCCGCCGGATAGGCCAGCCCGCAGGCAATGGCCCAGAGAAACACCCCGCGCAGGATCTGGATCGTCCAGGCCGTATTGAGGAAGGCGGGCTCCTCGCCACGGTCGTTCTGGATGATCGAGACGCGGATGCCCAGATCGGAAAACAGCTGCAGCCCCGTCAGGAAGACCTGCACCAGCGCCATCAGGCCGAAGGCCTCGGGAAACAGGAGCCGCGTCAGGATCAGGTTCGAGCCCAGCCGCAACAGGTTGGAGCCCCCGAACCCCAGAATGACAAACCCCGTGCTGCGCAGCGAGCGCGCCCGCGTGCCCTTGCCGCGGATCACCTCCTGCGAAATATATCCGACCCGTCCCAGCACATGCACCCCCATGATCCACCGGCCTGCGGACCGGTTTCCAGACCTCGTCCGGATCATGGTTACTCAATCATAGGGAGATTGGGAGAACAATCACACACTCATTCGGTTTTTAGCCCCAGCACATAGACCAGTGCCTCTCCGGGCGGCAGATCCGCCACATCGAGCCGCATGGATGCCCCTTCGCGATGCAGATCGCGCGTCACATCGCGGGTGCCGAGCGTGGCGTGCGGCCCGAAGACATTGCTGGCCGCATAGCCGCCGCTCATCGCATAGCGCGTCACCTGCAGGCTGTCCGGCGCCGCCTCCGGTGACAGGGGGGCGGGTAACAGGGTTTGGGGCAGGGAAATCCGGGCCGCGATATGGCCGTTCTGGCCTTGCGGGATCTGCGGCAGGAGCCGCGAGACCAGCACGATCACCAGCCGCCCGCCCGAGCGGATCGCATAGGCGCCGACCATCGGCACCTGCGGGCGGGCGGGCCTGCGCCCCATCCTCGCCAGATCCATGCGCGGCGGGTCGCGCAGATCCACCTCCAGCATCTGCCCGCCCCCGGGGTCCGAAAGCGCCAGCCGGTTCATCAGCGCCAGCCATTCCCAGGCCGGATAGGCCTGCCCGCCATGATACCATTCGGCATGGCTCGACCAGGTCCGCCCGGCCCGGAACAGGAAATAGTTCTGCACCCCGTAGCCCGCCGCCGCCTGCATCAGGAAACTGTCGAGCGTGGCGGTGCCTGCCGCCACCGTTTTCATCGCGATCTCCTGCGCGCGGGCCTGTTCGGGGCTGACGCGGCGCCCGTTGAGCCCGTTGAGCGCATAGCCCGGCCCCGCCTCATAGGTGCCCGTCCGCAAAGGGCCGCTCTGGTGTTCCTCTATCTGGTTGCCCCCCCAACGGCGGGCCTCTGTCACGCCCTGCGCCTGCCTCTGGCTGTGCTGCGCATCGGGCAGGCCCTTCTGCATCCCGAAACTCAGCACTGTCGAGAGATTGGCCTCCCCCGGCCCGATCGGTCCCTCGCCCTGATCCCAGCCGCCCAGATATTCGGCAATCGTCATCTCGGCACTGCCGGGCGAGACCCGCGCCGCCTCCACACCGTAATCGGTGCCGTTGAACCCGCCCAGCACAGGCACCAGCTTCGGCGCGAGCCTGTCCCACCACGGGCTCTCGCGCAGGATCGACAGGACATGCTCCTGATAGAGCCCGTAGACCGTCCCGCGCGAGAGGGTCCGCCCCGTCACGCTGTCGCGCAATTCGGGGAAGACCCATGGCCGGAACAGCGTGTTCCATGTCTCGTTGCCGAGCTCAAAGCGCAGCTGGCCGAAATCGTCGGTCCAGGGCGCCGGATGCCCCTGTGCCACCCGTTTGGCCGCCCAGGGGTAGCGCGCGCGATCCGCACCGGAGGGGGCGGGAGCGGCCAGATATTCGGCCAGCCCCAGCCATTCGGCGCGCGACAGATGCGGCTCGATCTGCAGCCACGGATCCATCCCCGCCTGCGCGATCGCCTGCAGGGTCTGGGGCAGCGTATTGCCGCCGCGCAGATTGATGCTGCCCGCGCCATTGGTCAGCGCCTCCAGATCATAGCTGCGCGTGCCGGTCCTGACAAACCCGTGGGTGCGCAGCGCCGCCATCCCCGAAGCGCCGAGCCGCGCCTGATCCTCGGGCAGCAGCGCCAGAAAGGGCGCATCGCTGCGATAGATACGCAGATCATCCAGATCCACCTCCCCCTGCCCCGATATCCGCAGCACGAGCGCGCCGATCTTCCCGCCTGTCAACCGGACCTGCGGTCGGAAATCGACGTGATACTCGTGCCAGCCCGCATCCCGGACAGTGCCCGCATCCCGGTCCGGGCCTTCGGGGGGGATCCGCACCGGCAGGCCCGTCATCCGTCCCGCAAGCGGGCCCGGTGCCAGCACCTGCGCCTCTATGTTCTGGCCCGCACCGGCAGGCGCCACCCGCATCCGGAACGACATCCGGTAGCTCCGGGCGGGATCGAGCACCGGATAAAAATCCTGATCCGTGCCACTATAGCTATAGCTGCCCAGCTGCACGCTCTGGCCGCGTGCCAGAGCCAGATGCAGATAGCTCTCGCCATGCGCCCCCGCCGGATCCTCCGCCCGCTCCTTCGGCGTATAGGCCCGCAGCGACCAGTCGATATCGCCCTCCCACAGATCCTTGCCCAGAAGCACCGGCGCGAAACGCCGCGTGCCCTTGTCGCCCCATGCCGCAGGCGCGATCAGCCGCGCGCGGGCAGGATCGCGGATCTTGATACGCAAGATCACCAGATCGCCCGCCTGCACGGCAGGCCCGTCTGTGGCAAAGACCACGGCCTCCTGATCCGCCTCTCCCTGTGGCGCACTGTCCGGACCGGAGGGCGGGTGACCCGCGGCATAGATCCGGTAACCCTGCGCCCCGGCCACGCCCTGCCAGTCGAGCCGCGCCCGCCCGTCGAGCCCCAGCCGCACCGAGACCCCGCGCGGCGCAGGCAGGGCGGCGGGGCGGGAGAGATCGAGGGGCTGCGCGACCATCGGCGCCTCCAGAACGCCCCTCTCCCCGCCCTTCTGCGCGCCCCTCCCCTGCCCGCGCGGGACATTCACCGCCACCGGCACGGAAGGCGGCGACAGGCGGCCCTGCGCATCGACGGCACGGATCTGCACATAGAGCGCCCCTCTTGCCTGCGCCTGCGGCACCGTTCCCAGCCCGAGACCCGCATGGCGGGCCTCGGGCGCCAGCGACAGCCCCGCCTCGGGGGCGAGATCGCGCATGACATCCTCCCCGCTCCCGCCCATCAGGAACCCGCCTTCGGCCATGACGCCCTCGCGCACGACCCGCAGATGCCCGTTCTCGACCCGCAGCACCTCGATCCCCACGCTCTTTGCGCCCGCCCCCTGCTCGCCCCCGAAAGCGCCGCTCCGCAAGAGCCCGCCCGCCGAGAT
Source organism: Thioclava sp. 'Guangxiensis' (assembly GCF_045348365.1). Classification (NCBI taxonomy): domain Bacteria; kingdom Pseudomonadati; phylum Pseudomonadota; class Alphaproteobacteria; order Rhodobacterales; family Paracoccaceae; genus Thioclava; species Thioclava sp. 'Guangxiensis'. The sequence continues at coordinate 54,245 of NZ_CP155826.1, forward strand.
CTCGCCGCGTTTCGCGATCACCCTGTCGGGTGCATCGGCCTGCGCGGTGAACATGGTGCGGTAGATCACCGGCTCGAACCCCATCGGGCCGAATTCCGCGCCATTGCCGAAACTCTCGATCGTGGCAGTGAAGGGCCGCACCTGCGGCGCCACGACCCGATCGCGCAGCACAATCTCGAGCGGCACCGCCGCCCCGTCCGGCCCAACCCCCGGACTACCTGCCGCCCTCTGGCTGCAGACAGGCCCCGCCATGAGCAACAGGGCCAGCCCGATCCTGAGCCAGTGCAGGGCCGGCCCCCATCGCCCTGAAGGGCCATGACGGAACATCCGGTAAAACTCATCCCATGATTGCATATCGCGACAAGAGACCATGGCACAGCCCTCCTCCCCGCAAGCTGCCATAGCGGTACTCCACATGCCATAGAGCGGCCTCTACAGGGCAGCCCCCCGCGCGAAATCCGCCCTCCCCCTGCGGAAATGCCGGATTATTCCGCACAACCCCTAGCTGTTCTGCGGGAAGGCCGGACCTCAGAAGATCCAGTCGGCATCCTCCATGGTCATCCCCACGAACAGCACCGAGGAGCTGTTATCGTCATTGCTCAGCAACAGCCCCCCCTCCACCTCGCTCAGCGAGCTGTAGAGATCGGTGATGGTCGCCTTGAAACTGTCCCTGAGATAGACGTAATCCTCGGGCGTCAGATCCGTGATCGTGTCATGGCCCATATGGGCGATGATCTCGAACCGGTCCTGCCCTGCCCCGCCTATCAGCAGATCGTCGCCCGCTCCGCCATCGAGCGTGTCATCGCCCTCGCCGCCCATCAGCCAGTCATTGCCCGCACCGCCCTCGATGACGTCATTGCCGCCCATCCCGTAGACGACCTCGTCGCCCGCGCCCAGCGTCACGCTGTCATCGCCCGCGCCCATGACGAGCATCTCCACCCCGAAGGCCAGATCGCCGAGGATCTCGGCCGTCTCGCGCGCGCTGGCGCTGAGCGCCGCGCCCCCTTCGGTCAAGGCGTTTTCCTGGATCGTGGTCGCGTCCAGACCGACCTCGACCCCGTCGATCAGTCCGGTGCTGCCGGCTTCGGCATAGAACAGGTCACGGCCATCGGCGCCGATCTCCCCGCCCAGCTCCGATGAGGGATCGATCGCCAGAACCAGCATATCCTCGCTATGGGCGGACAGATCCAGCAGGAAGATATCGGGCTCCCCGGGCAGGGTTGCCGCGGCTTCGGCCGCCGCCCGCGCCGTCTCGAACTCCTCCAGCGTCACGAGCTGTTCGCTGCCGGAGAAATAGATCTCCTCGATATTGCGCAGGAATTTGGTGCCATCGCCGCCATAGAGCAGATAGCTGTCCTCCTGCGCCACCAGCGTGTAATCGAGGATCGTGCCCTCCAGCACCAGACGGTCGGTGCCCGCGCCGCCATTGAGCCCGTCATTGCCCGCCCCCGCAATCAGCGTGTCATCGCCCGCGCCGCCGGTCAGGTAATCCTCGGCGCTGGTGCCCGCGATGATCTCGTCGGTGTCATCGCCCTGCACGACGATGCCCTGCATATACTGCGCGCCCCCGTCCGTCTCCCACCACGGTGCGGTGATCTCGTTGAGCTCGTTGAGCAGCGTCGCACGGTCGTTTTGCGACATCAGGCTGGTATAGAGCCCCCATGACCCGTATCCGCTGGCCGAGGCGACATCGACATATTGCATGAAGGGCCCGTCGGCGATCTCGGTCCAGATCTCGAAACATTGCGCATAGAGATCGACCATCTCGGTGCTGGCCACCGCATCGGTCAGCACCTGCTGGAGGGCTGTGACCTCGGCGCTGCTCAGGCCCGAGGTGGAGAAGGAGGTATGGATATGCTGGCCGCCCTCATAGGCCACCAGATCCAGCCCCGCCGCATGGGCCAGCTCGGCCTGTGCCGCCCATGTCTCGGCGGAGCTGAGCAGATGCGCCTGCGTCAGCTCGATCACCCGCGCCACCGCCCCCGCCATATCGCCCCCGTTCACCAGACCGAGGATCTCGGCGCGGGTGGTGGCGGAATTGAGCGGGTTGGTCCCGAAATAGGTGGTGATCGCCAGCTCGTCAAAAACCGTTGCGGGATCGACATAGCTTTCGGGTTCGCTGTCCTGCCAGGCCTCGGCCTCCAGAAGGCGCTGGGTGCGCCAGGTGTTGAGCGCCTGCGTGCTCAGGATATTGACCAGCCGCTCCTCCGCCTCCTCGCCGAAGACATCGGCCCAGATCAGTGCCGATTGCGTGGCCATCTTCACATAATAGGCATCGCGCGCCTCCTGCCCGCTCAGGCCCCACTCGCTCGCGACCTGTTCCGAGAGCCACGAATTGACGGAGAACATCGTATTCCACGCCTCGTTGGAATATTCGATCCGCACGGTCAGGGCAGGGTCGAGCGTGTCGCGCACATAGGTGGCGAAGGCGCGGATATAGCTCTCGTCGGCCATATGCGGCATGCAGAACCACGGATCGGCACCGATCTCGTTGGCCAGCCGCACCATATCCTCGACCGAGGCCGTGACGCTGAGCCCGCGATCCTCGCCCGACACCAGATCCTCGGCGGTGACGGCGCTCGAATTATTGGTCTTCATCCAGTCCATGAACCGGATCTGGCGCGCGTCATCGATCAGCGCGACCCAATCGGGGTTGAAGACCGCCCCCGCCTCGAACAGATCCACATGCTCCTGCGCCACCACCGTGACATCGCGGATATACGCGCCCGTGCCCTCGGGATCGGTGGCGGTAATCAGCATCTCCCATGTATTGCCCGAGACATTCTCGAAGACGATCTTGCCATCCTCCTGCGAGAGGATCTTCACATCGCCGCGCAGCTGGATCGTGCCCTCGCCCTCGTATTCGAGCACATAGACACCGGCACGCTGCTCGGCCAGATCGGGATCGGCGGCCGAACTGGCGGTCCAGTCCCAGACGGTGCCGATCTTGCTCAGCCCGTCGGGGATCTCGGTGGGCCAGCCATTCTCGTCGAAAATCCCCGCCTCGACCAGATCGGCGGTGCTCTGCGCGCCCCAGTTGCCCGCCTCGTGGCCGAGCCACGGGCGCATCGTCTTCATCAGGTCGAGAAACGGCAGCGCCGCGCTCCAGTCGGAAAGCGCGGCGAGATTGAGGGCGAGGGTGGGGTTGGGATTGCCGGTGGCCGACAGGTCGGAAGAACTTGCCATGAAGGTCTCCTGTTGGGACCGGCAGGGAGCGCCCAGTGGTGGTATCGGCCCTGCCCGCCGGCCTGTGATGCGAAAGGGGGCGGAGCGCCTGTCTGCGGCCCGCGACATACCGCTTTCTATCGGCCATAAATGCGCGCAGGGCTTTTCCTTCGCGTGGCGAAAAAGCGGCCCCTCGTTCGAATTTACTTCAATCGCATACATCTTTTGCGTGTGTCGGTGGTGCGGTAGAGGCTCCCGCGCCCTTCGCGCAGGGCGCTTGCAGGCCCGCCGCTGCCCCTTTCGTCCGACGCATCGCCGCTCGCGGCCCTGTCCGCCCCTACAGGAGATCCGGCCCCGGACAGGCCGTGCCCGAACCGGTCGGAAGGTCATGATCCCCGGTCAAAGCCCCCCTGATCAGGGGCACCTGATCAAGGGTCCGGGCGGCCCCCCGCAAGACCGACGAGACCGGGCTGTTCGCCTCGGACCCGAGCAAGGTCTGTGCACGGTCTGTGCGAGAGCAGTGCGAGGCCGCGCGCAAGCGCGGGCCACCAGACGCCCCGAGGCGTCTCAGGACGCCTGACGCTCGGCAAGGATCTGGGCCAGATATTTGCCATAGGCCGTCTTCTTGAAAGTCTCGGCATGCTCGGCCATTTTCGCATCATCGATCCAGCCCGCGGCATAGGCGATCTCTTCGGGGCACCCCGATTGCACGCCCTGACGGCTCGAGAGCGTGCGCACGAAATTGCCCGCATCGAGAAGCGAGGCATGGGTGCCGGTATCGAGCCAGGCAAAGCCGCGCCCCATCTGCTCAACCGAGAGCGTGCCCTCCCCCAGATAGCTCTCCAGCAGCGTCACGATCTCCAGCTCGCCCCGCGGCGAGGGCGTGACCTTGCGGGCCCGCGCAGGCGCCTCGCCATCGAGGAAATAGAGCCCCGTCACCGCATAGTTCGACGGCGGCACCTCGGGCTTCTCGATGATCTCCTCGACCGTGCCGTCTCGGTCGAATTTCACCACCCCGTAGCGCTCGGGATCGGCCACACGGTAACCGAAGACCGTGCCGCCCTGCTCTTTGGCATCGGCCGCCCTGAGGATCTCGGGCAGGCCATGGCCGAAGAAGATATTGTCGCCCAGCACCATGGCCGAAGGCGCGCCATCGAGGAATTCCTCGGCAAGGATATAGGCCTGGGCCAGACCATCGGGCGAGGGTTGGGGGATATAGGTGAGCGCGATCCCCCATTGGCTGCCATCGCCCAGAAGCCGCCTGAACTGGGCCTGATCCTCGGGCGTGGTGATCACCGCGATCTCGCGGATGCCGGTCAGCATCAATACCGTCAGCGGGTAATAGATCATCGGCTTGTCATAGACCGGCATCAGCTGTTTGGAGACCGCCATGGTCAACGGATAGAGCCGCGTGCCGGAGCCGCCTGCCAGAATGATGCCTTTGCGTGTGCGCGTCATGAAAATATCCTTGAAGAAATCAGATCCGGTTCTGCCGGTAGGCCCATGCGGTGGCCGGTCCCAGCACTGTCGCCAGACAGCTCTGGACCAGCCCGCTGGCGCCGCCCGTTTTGGGGGCCGATATGGAGCCCGGGGGGAGTGCGGGCGTCAGGTTCCGCGATGCGGGTCCCGACAGGGCATGGGCGGGAGAGGCAGGAAGGGCATAGAAAAAGCGCGCGTAATCGGCGCGGTACATCCGCGCCACGCGGGCCAGATCGGCGGCCGTCGGCATGACCTGCAGCGGATCGGAGGCCTTTTGTGCATGGGGCAGCGCCGCCCGCTCCCCGCCCAGCTGCGCATGCAGCCAGTCGCAGAGCGGCGCCATTCCCTCCTCCAGCCGGAAGACCTGCGCATGATCGGGCAGGAAATCGGATTGCGGGCGCAGATGGTTGTCGAAAATATAGGGATCGGCCCCGAGCGCCCGCTCCATCACCGCCAGCCAGACCGAGAAACCGCGCCGCGTGAGCCAGCCCATCTTGCGGTTATGGCGGCTCTGGAAGCGGTATTCGGAGATCACCCGTCCGAGCGGATCACGCACCATGCCGAAGACCAGATCGGGCGGGCTCTCCATCAGCGCGCAGGCATCCGCCCAGACCAGATGCTGGTCCGAACAGGCAAATTTCTGCGGCCAACCGGGCTGCGAGCGGGCCGTCCAATAGGGATCGTAAAGCGAGAGCGGCCCGAATTGGGCGATCAGGTAATCCTCGATCGAGGTGCCGCCCGCCTTGGGCACATGCGCATAATAGACCGTGGCGGCCTTACTGTGCAGCAGCGGCATCATGAACCTCCAGATCCTCGAGCACCTGCGCCAGATCCGCCCGCCAGTCGGGACGGGAGATCCCGAAGATACGGGCGGTGCTGGTGCAGTCCATCCGGCTATTGGCCGGACGGACCGCCGGCGTGGGATAGGCACTGGCCGGAATATCCTCGACCGTGACGCTCCGCCCCGCCTGCGCAAATGTTTCGCGTGCGAAACATGCCCAGTTCGTGTCGGGGGCGCCTGCGAAATGGTAGATGCCCGCCTTTTCGGGAGACGTTTTCAGCTGGGCGGCAATCTCGAGACAGGCATGGGCGATGGCCCGCGCCGAGGTCGGCCCGCCGGTCTGGTCGGCCACCACCGTCAGATGGTCGCGCGTCTTTGACAGCATCAGCATCGTCTTGACGAAATTCCTGCCATGCGCCGAGAAGACCCATGAGGTGCGCAAGACCGCAGCCACCGCCCCCGAAGCCATGACCCCTTCCTCGCCCGCGCGTTTGGTGCGGCCATAGGCGCCCAGAGGGGCGGTCGGGTGATCGGGGGCAAAGGGGGTCTCGCCCTGCCCGTCGAAGACATAATCGGTCGAGATCTGCACGAAGGGGATCCCCAGCTCCGCGCAGGCTTGAGCCATGGCGGCAGGGGCTGCGGCATTGACCAGCGCCGCCACCGCCTCGTCACTTTCGGCGCCGTCCACCGCCGTATAGGC
>NZ_CP155827.1:0-4712 GCF_045348365.1 Thioclava sp. 'Guangxiensis'
GGCCTCGTCTAAGGCCGCGCCAATCTCCCAAACAACCGAACGCATGGCGGGCGACATAGGGTCTTTGGTCTGGATGGAAATGAGGCTGGAGGGGACGGAAATTTCTGACATATGGAGAAACTAATTTTTGTTTCTCCATTCGTCAATCACCATTCCAGCCCTCCGAAACCTCCACTCGTACCCTCCGAAACCTCCACTCGTACCCTCCGAAACCTCCACTCGTACCCTCCGAAACCTCCATTCCAGCCCTCCGAGGCCTCCACTTTAAGCCTCCTAGTGTCAGTGTCGGGTGTTGAGGGGAGCGAAGCGACACGCGACACTCGACACCCGACACTCAAGATCGACACGGAGTAAAATTTTGGTTCGACGCAGGCGACGAAGGAGCCTGCATCGTTCCATTTCCAATTTCACCGCATCTGGATTTTTTGAAATCATCACCGACAGCGCGACGCGTGAGAGATGAGGTGGGTCAGGCAGGGAGGAGAAGGGATATCCCAAAATTCTGCCTGACAGGGCCATGGTGGAGGGACGCAATGTAACACCTACCGAAAGGCGAGGCTGGCCCTGCGCCAACAGGTCAAAACAGCTTTTGTAGAGTGTAACGAATACAAATCGCATTTCCTGCTACAGTTCCTCCCTTACAAGCCGCGATCGCCTCCTCGGCCACGACCTTGCTGCCGCTGCGGTGGATCTTGCTCAGGTGATCTCTCGACCTCGAATGCCTGTTCTCGATGGGCAGGCCGGATTTGCTGGGGAGCAGCCAGTCCTAGATGGCGGTCGTAGCGCTCCACTAGCTCCGTGGCTTCCTCTGGCCAAAGCTGTTGTGGAGACAGCTGGTGCTTCGAACCTTCGAGGCGCAGGTTTTTGACGAAGGCTTCCGCCTCCGCACAGAACGCCCCGCATTTGGCGATCACCGCCCCGAGGTGGAGCCGGTCGGAAAGCGCAGGGAACCACGCACGCCCCGCCTCATGACCATCTTCGTCAATCAGGCGACCCCACCCCATCCCGAAGCGATATGCCGTCGAGAGGATGCCCTGTGCGCCTCTGCGAAAGGCTTCGATGAGCTTCCATGTATTCGGTTCATCATCGAGGGATACCATGACGCCATGGCGGTCGAGGTCACCCTCTGGCGGGGTGTAGCCGCGGGGATCGTCTCTATGGCGGCTAATTTCGCCCCTGAGAAGCAGGTAGTCCCTCAGGAGGTCTGTGTCCTCCCAAGATAGCTCAGCGGCCTGTAGGGCCACTCTGACGCTCTCTACGGGCCTCAGGAGGTCTTCACGGGCCTTGTCCAGGACCGCGCCATAGGTTTCCGGCGACAGATGCTGGCGCTGCGTGATCTCTTTGCGGGTGCCGCGCAGGATCTCGGCGTCCAGATGATCGCGGCACCAATCGGCCCACGACGTTTGCAGGGCGGAGTATTCGTTGCGCTCGCCGGTGGCCTGTTTCAGCTCCTGCAGCGCCTTGTTGGTCGAGATCACCGGCTTGCCCCGACTTTCCCGAACGGGCGAGACCATCACATCCACCACAGCGCCGCCCTTTTCATCGAGATCAAGGCGGGTGGCGATCACCGATCCCTTGCCGCCCCAGCTCTCGGCCCATGCCTTCGCCTGGTCGAAGAGCTGGCGGTTATGCGGGTTCTCGGGGTCGTGGAGGTTGCCAGCCTTCTGCACCCATTCGGGAGACACGACGCAGATGGCTTGCAGGCAGAGGGGCGAGCCTTTCCGCTCGCCGGCACCCAGCTCGGCTTTGTGCGCCTTGAAGGCCGCGAGGTAGTCGCGGTCGTTCTCGGCTTTCGACCAGGCAAGGCCGAAGCCGGGTTCTGCATCCTCACGGACACGGGCCTTGCCGGTCTCGTCGTGACGCTGCGCATGAAGGGACGCCCCGCGAAGCTGGGCGATGGTTGAGAGCTTGTTGACGCGTATGGCTGCTTTGAACATGGGGCCAGCGTAGGCCTGCGGGGGAGAATTGTCATTTCAAATGACAACCCACTAGGCAATTCTCTCTGAGCCGCTCCGCTAATTGCAGTGAGAAGGAGCGAAGTATCAAACGTATATTGCTTTTGTAGACTTATAGTCTGGTCAGATTAAGGCTTCCGACGCAGCCGCTTACGCAACACGCTTACAACCCATTTGATTAGGTCATAAAGGATGCGCGCAAGTAGCCCCATCAGAAGATCGATAAAACGATCTTCCAATGTGGTTCTCCATTGATATTGGAAATAAAAAAGCCCCACTAAATAGCGGAGCTTCGGACACGAGGGTCCTCTTGCAGTTGGTCAAGAGAAACGCTTTTTGTCAAACAAAAAGCCCCTGAGGGGGCTTTGGATCTTGGTCTGACATTTGGGTATAACCCGTCGTGCTACGAGGCACTTTATAGGCTTCTTTCTCGAAGTCTAGGCTTAAGCGTAAGTATTACTTGTGCCCAAATTGATAGCCTGCCGTGGTGAGCGCCGAACCTAAAGCCGTTTCTTTCAAAGCTCTTTTCGGCTTTGGCGGCCTTCTCTTCTTTACTTCACTATTGGTCGAAATTTGCGCGATACGTTCACTGAAGTAAGTGTCGTAAAGTGCCATATCATTAAAGGCAGTTTGATCCAGTCGGCTGTTCCAAATCCGTCCCTTGATCGTTGCAATCCAATCAGCCGCTTGGACCTGCTGATTTAGGTGGCTTTCTACTTCAAAAGGGGGGCAGATCATACGGCGGGTCGGGCGAGCGCCGTACATCGTCTTAGACGCTGTGACGAGTAGCTCGTTACGTACGGAATTCTGGTCTAGAACAATGACAAAGTTCTCGCCGATCGTTTCGCAGTATTCATCGATTGCCCGGATCATGTCGGAAAAAATTGTGGTATACAGCCCATTCGGATTAAGGCCGCTTCCATCCCCCCGAATTTTTTCGCGGCCTTGATAGATAATTTTCCCGTCTCTGGCGTTTATCTCTTTTATGAGACGGAACATGCACTCGCGAATTGCGGGATACTTGGTGATAGATTTAGCTGTGAAAAAGTTGGTGCCCTTCTTTTCCCATTCATGAAAGGGCTTCTCTTGTCGAGTGGGGTCTTGTGCAAGGTAGTTCTGTTTCAGCTGCAAAAAACATGTGCCGAAACTACGCACTCTTGCTTCTGGCATTAAAAAACCAGCTAGGCCAAAAACTGGACTCGTATTGTATCTCTTATCATTACGAGACACGTACGGACCATTGTGACCGAATTCATCAAGGTATGCGAAGATCATAGAAACACGGAAGCCCACGCTGAAACGTGGGCCCCTGAATTGGTGCGAATCGACTAAATCCGCGACCTAAGACACACGTACCCCATTTTTTCTAAAATTCAAGTTAGGATTCAAATTTTAACTAAAATCCAAACTGGGAGTACGGACGCCTTTTGTGGGGCAACACGTATAATATTGAGCATGTATCATACGTTAAATGGTTTGGATCAGGCAACTATCTCTTGCAGACAGATGAGTTAAAAACGTTTCCATGGCCACCACGTCTTTCTGTTTCTAGGGGCAGAAAGTAGAGACGTTGCTTGGTGTTTCCATGCGTCGCGGTCTACACGCACTTCTTCTAATGCTTCACGCTCTCTGGCCAAAAGCGCTTCTAAAGTCTCTATTCTCGCTTTTAGTTCAGGGGTCTCATCGCGGGGTCTCGTAGTGTCCATTTGTGTATCTTGATAGACCGTCTCACTATGGATGAGAGGAAACACGCGATGCAACTCCGATGGATCTATCGAGTAGCTACCATCACTTTCTTTTTGTCCTGATATTTTGCCTTTTAATATCGCTCTTTGTATTGTTGTTTTGCTTCTCCCAGTTGCTTTTGCTGCAGTTCCTAGGGTGTATCTTTTGGGGTCCCGCACTGTTTCAATCCGCTTGTTTCAGGTGTTGCGTGTATGCTGCGCGGGCAATATCCGCGTCTCGGCGTGGTGTTGTTATGCTGTGACCGCCTGGACCTTCGATTGCGATAGTGCGGCCCACGCGATCGGCCCATGTATTCTGCTCCGTGTCACGCAGTGCGCTCCACCATGCCAATGCAGGATCTGTCAGTTCGCTATTTTCGATCATAGGTGGCGCGTCGTCGTGGCTTTGTCGCTTGCGACGGGTCGAGCTGTGACGCTCATTTTGCCGCGCTGTGTCTGCTGCGTCGTGAGGGTCCTTCCAGTTCCAATCGAAACGTATCCACTCGACCGTCCGCCCGAGGCGCTTGGTTGTCATTTTGACTGAGACGGTCCCAAAGTCGTTCACCTGTTTCAGGGCGGGTTGCAGGACCCATTTGTTGAATTGCGCCCAGACTTGATAGGTTTTCTTGTCTTCGCATCCCATCAGCGCCCGCAGCTCTGCGACGGTATATGTCCAGTGCGACTGTCGCATGTTCTTCTTGTCGGCCAAGAGAACGTAAAGCTGACGCCCGTGCCCGGTCAGAGAATGGGCCGCTCTGGCTTCGATTTTGGCGAATGTGCGGGGCGTCTGGATGGCCGCGACAGCAGATGGAGGGATGAACAGGCGGGCCATCGTGCCACCTTGTTCAAGGTGCCATTCTGCGAGGATGACCGCGCCCCATTCGTCGCCCTTGTGTTCGCCCGTCAGGTAGACCCCAGCCAGCCTTGCTAGCGTCACTTTGAGGTGCGCGTTGTCATTACGCGCGTCCTCGCCTCGCAAACGACGTGTGGGGATCGACAGCCAAACGGCGTCGCGATGCCCTGGTGCGATGCG